>CALKTH010000047.1 GCA_937997485.1 uncultured Acidimicrobiales bacterium
GCGGGTCATGGCCCGCTCGTCGTCGAAGAGGAAGTCGGCCAGCGCACGGGCAAGTTCGGTCTTGCCCACACCGGTCGGCCCGAGAAACAGGAAGCTGCCAATGGGCCGGTGGGGATCGGAGAGTCCGGCCCGGCTGCGACGAATGGCGGCGCTGACCGCATCAACCGCAGCGTTCTGGCCGATGACTCGCTCATGCAGTTCGCCTTCGAGGCGGAGCAGTTTGCGGCTCTCGGCCTCGATCAGCCGGTTCACCGGAACACCGGTCCAGCGGCTTACAACTTCGGCGACATCTTCCTCGTCGACCTCTTCCTTCAGCATCGTCTTCTCAGACTGAAGCTCAGCAAGAGCGGCCGTGGCAGCTTCAATGTCTTGCTCGACCTGAGGCAACCGGCCGTAGCGAATCTCCGCTGCCTTTTCGAGATTGCTTTCGCGATCGACTTCGCGATGGAGTTCGCCCTGCTCCTCCTTGAGGATCTGGATCCGCGAGATGGCGTCCTTCTCGTTCTGCCAGTGCGCCCGCATCCCCGCACTCTTCTCGTCGAGGTCGGCGAGTTCCTGCTCGAGCTCGGCCAGCCGCTCCTTCGATGCAGAGTCGGTTTCCTTTCCGAGTGCGACCTGCTCCATTTCGAGCTGACGCACGCGCCGCTCGACAACATCGATCTCGGTCGGCAGGGAGTCGATCTCGATGCGCAGTTTCGATGCGGCCTCATCGACAAGGTCGATGGCCTTGTCGGGCAGGAAGCGGCCGGTCAGGTAGCGGTCGGAGAGTGTGGCGGCAGCGATGAGCGCAACGTCCTGGATGCGCACCCCGTGGTGCACCTCATAGCGTTCCTTGAGCCCGCGCAGGATGGCAATGGAGTCCTCGACGGAAGGCTCACCAACGAAGACCTGCTGGAAGCGCCGTTCGAGAGCGGGGTCCTTCTCGATGTACTTGCGAAACTCGTCGAGCGTGGTGGCGCCGACCATCCGGAGCTCGCCTCGGGCCAGCATGGGCTTGAGCATGTTGCCAGCGTCCATGGCGGAGTCGCCGCCGGCGCCAGCGCCGACGACCGTGTGCATCTCATCGATGAAGGTGATGACTTCGCCATCGGCGTCGGTGATCTCCTTCAGCACAGCCTTGAGCCGCTCCTCGAACTCGCCTCGATACTTGGCACCGGCCAGCATCGAGGAGATGTCGAGTGAGATCACTCGGCGGTTGCGGAGGCTCTCGGGCACGTCGCCTTCGACCACGCGCTGCGCCAGGCCCTCGACGATGGCGGTCTTGCCGACGCCGGGCTCCCCAATCAACACGGGGTTGTTCTTGGTTCGCCGGCTCAGCACTTGGATCACGCGGCGGATCTCGTCGTCTCGCCCGATGACGGGATCGAGCTTGCCGGCTCGAGCCGCCTCGGTGAGATCTCGGCCGTACTTCTCCAGAGCCTGGAACTGCTCTTCCGGATTCTGGCTGGTGACCCGGTGCGAGCCGCGCACGCTCTGGAGCGCAGCAAGCAGCACCTCGCGGGTCATGTCGATTCGCTTGGCGGTGGATCCTGCCGGATCCGGGTTGGCCAAGGCGAGCAAGAGGTGCTCGGTGCTCAGATAGTCGTCACCCAAATCGACCCGCACGCTGTCAGCGTCGGCCATGACTCGGTTGGTGTTCTTGGCGAAGCGCGGCTCCGCGCCGTAGGCCTTCGGCAGCTCTTCGAGCGCCGCCTCGGTTGCGGCTCGCAGCTCGGCGGGCTTCTTACCCACCCGGCTCAGCACCGGAAGGACCACACCTTCGGGCTGTCCGAGGAGCGCCACGAAGATGTGATCGGGCGTGACCTCGGGGTGAGATTCTTCCTTGGCGCGATCGATGGCGGTCTTGATGGCTTCTTGGGTCTTGATCGTCCAGCGATCGGGGTTGAGGGTTGCCATGGGGTGCGCCTCCTTCTTCTTCAGCGCTTGCGTCGGTACACGGTGACGGATTTGCTCACCGGGACCAGATCTCTTCTGTTCTCTCGTCGTGCTTCGGCGACGGCGCGTTGCCCGTCGCTCACTGCCTGTTCGACCTTCTGGGCCGCTTCGGCAAGTTTCTTGCGGGTTGCCGCAAGCTCCTTCTCGAGTGCCAGCACCTTCTTCACGCCGACGAGCGTCAGGCCCTCGTTCGTGAGGTCCACCACTCGGCGCAGCGCTTCGATGTCGTGTTCGGAGTAGCGGCGGCTTCCACCGCCGGTGCGGGCCGGGTTGACCAGGCCCTTGCGTTCATAGATGCGCAGCGTCTGGGGGTGGACGCCGGCGAGTTCAGCGGCGACCGAGATGACGTAGACGGCGCGCGTGGGATCGATGTCCATCAGGCATCGCCTCCTTCACTCGTCGCTCCTTCGTTCGCCGTTGCTGCGGTCGGGGGATCAACGGGCTCGGCATCACGGAGCGCTTCGATCGCTTCCCGCTCAGCGTCGGTGAGCGAGGTGGGAACCTTCACATCGACCGTGACAAGCAGGTCGCCCGTCTTGGTGCCCGAGGTGACACCTCGGCCCTTCACCCGGAAGGTCTTACCCGAAGGCGTTCCGGCGGGAACCTTGAGGGTCACATTCTTTCCGGACATCGTGGGCACGGAAATCTTGGTGCCGAGTGCGGCGTCGGGGTAGGTGATCGGGAAGTCGAGCGTGAGATTCAGCCCGTCGCGCCCGAACAGTTCATGGGGCGCAACGGCGATCTTCACGAAGAGATCGCCATGCGGTCCACCGTTGCGACCGGGTGCGCCTCGACCCTTGAGCTTGATCTTCTGGCCGTCCTTTACGCCGGCGGGCACGCGGACCTTGACCTGGCGAGGTCGGCGCTCCATGCCACTCCCGCGACAGGTCGTGCAGGGATCGGTCACGACCCGTCCCCGGCCGCCGCACTGAGGGCAGGGCTGGCTGAACGAGAACATGCCTTGGTTGTCGTCGAGCACACCACGGCCGCCGCAGCGGGAGCATGCTTCAGGGCGGGTTCCCGGCTTGGCGCCGTTGCCCTTGCAGGTACTGCAGGCAGCGTCGCTCGTGAGGTGCACCGAGGTGGTGACGCCAGCGATGGCGTCATCGAAACTCAGGTGCAGGTGGGTTTCGAGATCGGAGCCCTTCTCAGCTTGCGCAGCCTGACGAGCGCGACCGCCGGCCTGTTGCCCGCCACCGCCTCGTCCGAAGACGCCGCCGAGCAGATCGCCCAGATCGACACCGTCGAAGTTGAATCCTTGCGTTGCGTCTCGGCTCCCGTAGGCGCCACCGGCAGTACCGCGGCCGCCTCCGCCGAAACCGCCGAAGCCAGCGGCCGGACCGAGGCGTCGGATCTCGTCGTATTCCTTGCGCCGTGCCTCGTCGCCGACGACGTCGTAGGCGGCAGAGATCTCTTTGAAGCGTTCCTCGGCCTTCACATCGCCGGGGTTCGCGTCGGGGTGATACTTCCGAGCGAGCTTGCGGTAGGCCTTGGTCAGGTCCTTCTCCGAGACGTCCTTCTTGACGCCGAGCGTCTTGTAGAAGTCCTTCTCCAACCACTCATGTTGTGACATCGCTGCTCACCTCCTTCGCAGTGCGGCTGACCCGATCCGGCCTGCGGCAGGGCCGACAGGACGGATCGGGGAGCGTTCAGCCTTTGACTCGCACCATGGCGGGTCGGATGACACGGCCGTTCCAGCCGTAGCCAACTCGCAGCACCTCGGCCACCACGGGTCCGTCGACGTCGTCGGCGGGCTCGTGCATCACGGCGTCGTGCTGCTCTGGATCGAATGGGGCGTCGGTCGGCTCGAGCCGCTCCAGCCCCTGCTTGGCCAGCGTTTCCACAATGGCATTCCGCACGGGAATGACATCCTCGGAACCGTTGGCCACGGCGCCGTCGCACGCATCGATGACGGTCAGGAGTTCGCCGACGATCTTGTCGTTGGCCCGCTCCTTCGCGTCTGCCTCACGCTTGACGACGGCCTTTCGATAGTTCTCAAACTCGGCTTGGAGCCGCAGGAGCCGATCGAGGTAGTCATCGCGCTCGGCGGTGACCTTCTCGAGGTCGGCCACGAGGTCCTCGACAGAGAGCGTGAGCTCTTCTCCGACGATCTCTTCCATGGATGGCTCAGCCTGTGATGCTTCGTCGCCCGAAGAAGAACTCGAGTTCTCGGCTTCAGCGTTTTCCGCTGAGGAGCCGGAACCCGGATCAGTCGGCTCGGACATCAGGCGTCGTCCTCGTCATCCTCGATGATCTCGGCGTCGACCACATCGTCGTCGTCGGGAGCGTCGGCTGCGGCCTCACCACCGTCGGCGGCTGCCGCTGCCTGCTCGTACATCTTGGCGCCAACGGCCTGCATGGCTTCCATGACCTTGTCGGTGGCGTCCTTGATGCTCTCGGTCTCGTCGCCGGCGATGGCTTCCTTGAGCTCCGCGAGGGGTTCCTCCATGGAGGTCTTGTCCTCGTCGCTGATGCTGTCGGCGTTGTCCTTCAGCATCTTCTCGGCCTGGTACACGAGCGAGTCGGCCTGGTTGCGAACCTCGGCTTCTTCACGGCGCTGGGCGTCTTCCTCGGCGTGCGCCTCGGCGTCCTTCACCATTTGCTCGATGTCGTCCTTGCTGATTGTGGACTGACCCGTGATGGTGATCGACTGTTCCTTGTTCGTTGCTCGGTCCTTGGCGGACACGGCGACGATGCCGTTGGCGTCGATGTCGAAGGTGACCTCGATCTGTGGGATGCCGCGAGGGGCGGGCGGCAGATCAACGAGCTCGAACTTGCCGAGGGTCTTGTTGTACGACGCCATCTCACGCTCACCCTGGAGCACGTGGATCTCCACGGAGGGCTGGTTGTCGTCAGCCGTGGTGAAGGTCTCGGTGCGACGGGTCGGGATCGTGGTGTTGCGCTCGATCAGCTTGTGCATGACCGAGCCCTTGGTCTCGATACCGAGGGACAGTGGGGTGACGTCGAGCAGGAGGATGTCCTTGACGTCGCCCTTGAGCACGCCAGCCTGAACGGCGGCACCGACGGCGACGACCTCGTCCGGGTTCACGGTCTTGTTGGCTTCCTTGCCGGTGATGGACTCGACGAGTTCCACCACGGCAGGCATGCGGGTGGAGCCTCCGACCATGACGACGTGGTCGATGTCGGCCTGCTTGAGACCAGCGTCCTTGATCGCGGCATCGAAGGGCTTCTTCACACGAGCGAGGAGATCGGAGGTGAGCTCCTGGAACTTGGCCCGGGTGAGGGTCTCTTCCAGGTGGAGCGGACCGTCGGCCGTTGCGGTGATGAAGGGCAGGTTGATGGAAGTGCTCTGCGTCTGGCTGAGTTCGATCTTGGCCTTCTCAGCGGCTTCCTTGAGACGCTGGGCGGCCATCTTGTCGGCTCCCAAATCAACGCCATGGGCGTTCTTGAACTGAGCAACCATCCAGTCGATGATCGCTTCGTCCCAATCGTCGCCACCGAGCTCGGTGTCACCGGAGGTGCTCTTCACTTCGAAGACGCCATCGCCGATCTCGAGGACGGACACGTCGAAGGTGCCGCCGCCGAGGTCGAACACGAGGATGGTCTGATCCTCGGTGTCCTTGTCGAGGCCGTAGGCCAGGGCGGCTGCAGTGGGCTCGTTGATGATGCGGAGCACTTCGAGGCCGGCGATGGTGCCGGCTTCCTTGGTGGCGGTGCGCTGTGCGTCGTCGAAGTAGGCGGGAACGGTGATGACGGCCTGGGTGACCGTGTCGCCCAGGTACGCCTCGGCGTCGCGCTTGAGCTTCATCAGCGTGCGAGCGCTCACCTCTTGTGAGGTGTACTTCTTGCCGTCCACGTCAGTGGTCCACTTGGTGCCCATGTGGCGCTTCACCGAACGGATGGTGCGATCGGGGTTCGTGATGGCCTGACGCTTGGCGACCTCGCCAACGAGGACTTCGCCACCATCTTTGGCAAAGGCGACGACGGAGGGGGTGGTACGAGCGCCTTCTGCGTTGGCGATGACGACGGGTTCGCCAGCCTCGAGAACAGCGACGACGGAGTTGGTGGTACCGAGATCGATACCGACGGCCTTTGCCATGTTGCAAACCTCTTTCAGGGTCTGTGGAAGGGGTGGGGGGAGATGTGTTCCACGGGTTCTAGCCGTGACGTGAGACAGATCCTACAAACTTGAGTGGGGTATTATCAACTTTTCTAGTGTGACAGTTTGCATAAAGTCTGACCAGTGATACCGGCCATTGTGGAGGCCCGCCCGCAGGCAGGACGAATCGGGCGCCGAACGGCCACGGGCGCGCTGCCACGATGAGGGCCGGGCGGACCTCCCGCCGGGATGTTCTGCCCATACGCCTGAGGCCGGGTCCGTCGTACCTTCTCCTTGCGGGTGGAGTCTCCCTCTCCCGCTCGCCCTGGCCCGTCGCCCGGCCAGGGCGATTTTCATTCGCTTGTCCGATCGAGGCCCTTCTTCGTGCTGATTCGTCGCGCCCTGATGACCGCTACCGCTCTTGTCGTGCCGACCACGGCGCTCGCTGTCACACCCGGCCTTCTGGACGACGACCTGGACCTCGACGACGTCTCGCCACTCGACGCGCTTGGCGCCGCAGGCACACCAGGAACCACCGCTCCGGCGGAATCGGCCGAGCCCGACAGCGGCACCACCCTGGTGGTCGAGCGTCGCCACGTTCACGACGACGAACTCGCGCTTCCTGATCGTCGAGTCGAGTCGCTCTCGGCCCCAACCATCACCGTCGACGGAGGCAACAACCAGAGCTCGGGCGCTGCGAGCCTGCCCTCCTCCAGCTCCACGACAACCGAAACGTCAACCACAACGACGGCAGCCCAATCGACCTTGGCGACGGCACCGCCGGACACTCCAGCGGCACTGGCCGGGGACGATCGCGCCTCCGAGACGGATGGAGCGCTCGTCACGCCGACAACGGTGCCCGGCACCTTCATCGACATTGCAGTCCACCCCGGCCGCTCCAGCACCGAGACACCGAAACCGGTGCCAGCCAACCAGTACGAAGAGCGGGGCTTCGAAGCGCTCGAGCGCATTGACTATCCCTGGCGCGATCGGCTTCCCGATTGGGAGATCCAGTTCAGTCCGGGC
>CALKTH010000048.1 GCA_937997485.1 uncultured Acidimicrobiales bacterium
ACACTCTAGGCACAGAGACTGTTTGAGTCCAGGGTGGAAGTGCCTACTTGAGGCTCTGACCAGGGATTTCGTATGGAGCGGGTGACGGGAATCGAACCCGCGTATTCAGCTTGGGAAGCTGATGTTCTACCATTGAACTACACCCGCTGGAGGGGCCGACTGTAGCCGGTGGCGAGCCGTGAGGGCCCGCTCATCAGACGTCATCGAGCGTTCTGGGCGCTCGACCGACGTTGGTGTGACAACCTTGCTCATGGCTTCGGCCTGGCAAGGAGGGAGTGCGGCGAATGCCGTGCGTCGTCGGTTGAGCGAAGAAGCGTTCGCTCAGTCCACAGTGCAGGTGATCGTTGCGTTCGGCGCTTTCGTGTTTGTCGCGCTCGGTCTGCGACGCCTCACGCGGCTGGGTCTCGAGGAGGCCGGGTCGCCCTGGCTGCTCGCCGAGGCGGTGAAAACCAACCCACTGGCTCTCGCCGTGGTGGCGATTGCTGCGGTCGCGCTCGCAGCGACAGGAAGAAGGCTCCTCACCCCTTGGTCGGAGCTCGACCGGGGCCACGAGTTGCGCGCCTTCGCCACAGTTCTCGTCGTCCTGCTGACGTGGCGCTACGCAACGAATGAGTACAACTACTTCTTCACCGCGTGGTACACCGCGGATCGGATCGCGCTCGTCGGTCTTGCTGCCGCCTGCTGGATCCGACCCATCGCTCTCGTTCCCTTCATCATCCAGGCTCGGCTGCTTACGGCCCCGATGGAGCTCACGTTCCAGGGCTTCAGCCCAGATCAAACCATCGACGGGCTGGCACTCATCACGCTCACGGCCCTTGCCGCGACAGTGATCGCATCGATCGCTCTGAAGAGCCCGTCCACCCACGCCTTCCTGTCGATCGCAGCCGCCGGGCTCGCCGCTCACTTCTTCACTCCTGGCTTGTCCAAGGTGCGCTCCAACTGGCTGACGGAAAACGACGTCGCCAACGTCCCGCTCAATGGCTATGCCCAGGGCTGGCTCGGCACCAGCGATGGCGGCTTCGCTCGTGCATTGTCCGACGCGTTGAGCTTCGCCCGCTGGCCCATCGTCGTGGTCACCGTCATCCTCGAAGCCGGAGCCATCTTCCTCGTCCTGAAGCGGCGTTCCTTCATGGCCGCTCTCGTTGCGTGGATTGGTTTCCATCTCTTCGTCTTTGCCGGCTACGGCTTTGTGTTCGCCGAGTGGATCCTGGTCGAGGCGGGCGTGCTCCTTCTCCTTCTCAGCGAACGAGGCCGGGCGTGGTCCGAGCCTGTCTTCCGCACGTTGCCCGTGCTCATCGTTCTTGCTGCTGCGCTGTTCGGTCGCAACGTTTTCCAGCCACCCGTGTTCTCCTGGTACGACGGGAACCTCGTCTATGCCTATGACTTCGACGGTGTCACCACCGACGGCGAAGACGTCGTGCTCTTCAGCACCGACCTCGCCCCAGACGATGGGCCCTTCGCGTTCGGCCGGCTGGACCTGGGCCCGACTCCGCCGCTCGCCGCTGGTTATGGCGCGGTGAGCGAGGAGCGCTTCGAGCTGATCGAAACGGCGGAGACGTGGGCGGACATCGAGAAGATGGAAGGCGAGCTCGACGCTTCTCGTTCCGACCAACGACAGGTCCACACGATCGACCTCATTGCGGCCTTCATACTGGACACACACCGCGAACGAATCTGGGCCGATGGGCTGCCTGGCCCACCCGCCCAGTTCTTCACAAGCCGGTCAGGCGAACGCTTCGAGTCGCACATGTCCCTGGCCTCGCTCACCATCACCCGTCGGACCATCTGGCGCTCCGACGGCGGGGTTCAAGTGCGCATCGAGCCCGTGATGGGATTCACCACCGACGGCGTCACCGTCGAGTGGCAGCACCACGAGTCCGGCGAGGCGCGAAACTGATTGGCAAGAAATTCCTCAAGTTCCGATCGAATCTGCCGATAGGCGGCCATGGGAATCCTCCAGCGACGCCGTCAGGCGGAGGCAAAGCCAGCCGTTGTCGACTCGTTCTACACCGACGTTCTGGCCGCACTCCCTGCCATCACCGTCTGGGCCGTCGCGGCCAACGGCGAGTTCCGAGCCAAGGCTCGTGCCGAGGGCGATGCCCCGATTCGTGGCGTGCTTCATCACGACGGTGCGCTGCTGCGCTTCACCACTTGGGGTCTCGTCGAGCGGTTCGCCCGCAGCCCCATGGAGTTTGATTGGGCCACCGAGAACGACGAACTCTCGGTTCGCGGGGTGCAGCCAGCCACCTTCTCCGACTTCGCTCCGCTGTCGACGCTCGTGAGCGAGCCTCCGGTCTTCGCTGCCCCGATCATGCTCGGCAGCAACGATCCATTCTTCGGTCTCGAAGAGTGGCTCCAGTCCTGGAGCTGACCACCGGCACGGCGAGTAGTCTGCGGCCGTGATTCTTTCTGACCGCACCATCCGCGAAGAGGTCGCCGCCGGCCGAATCATCATCGAGCCGTTCGCCGACGCTGCCGTCCAGCCGTCATCGGTCGATCTCCGCCTCGATTCTTACTTCCGGGTTTTCCGTAACCACACGTTGAGCCACATCGATGTGAAGGCCAATCTCGAGGAGCTCACCGAGCTCGTCGAAGCTTCCGACGAGGACCCATTCATCCTGCATCCCGGCGAGTTCGTGCTGGGCTCCACCG
>CALKTH010000049.1 GCA_937997485.1 uncultured Acidimicrobiales bacterium
ACACGCCACACCCGCCGCTGCCTCAAACGAGCCGTCACACGACAACTGTTCAAACAACTCGAAAACCACCCTGGACAAACATAGGAGCATCCCCCACCATCACTGCAGGCTCTGTTCCGCGAGTCGTGAGCGCAGCGAGCAACTCGGTGAGTGACCGAGGCCCCAGCCGAGGGCACGGCCCTGACCCCCACCATCACTGCAGGCTCTGTTCCGCGAGTCGTGAGCGCAGCGAGCAACTCGGTGAGTAGCCGAGGGCGGCGTCTATTCGGGTCCGGCGTCGCCTTCGACGTAGGCGGTCATGGTTCCGACGGTGCCCGAGCCCTCGCCGGGTCGGTCATCTTCCATGATGAGCACGGCGTCACCTGCCGCAGCGAAAACCCACGCTCGACTTCCCAACTCGAGTTCCCACATGGTCTCGAGGTCATGCAATCGAAGTCCCCGGATCAGCCCCGAGCTCTGTGGATCCGACTGATAGATCGCTCCCGCTGCCGCTGCGGATTGGCCGCTCGGCGCGTCACTCGACGCCAAGATCTCGCCCGTCGCCACATCAATCAGCCCGTCGACACCGGCGTCTGGCGCCACAACAAAGGCCCGCCCGTCGATGCGAATCGTTTGTAGGGCAATGGCCGGGCGTTCGGTCTCCAACTGCCACAGCACTTCGCCGTCGGCGAGTCGGATGCCGTAGAGCTTGGACGCCGGCGAGTTGAGATCGCTCACGATAAGCACGTCTCGAGTCGGGACCTTCAGGGCGTTGCCGATCTCGTCTTCTTCAACGATCCACTGCTCGTTGCCGGTCGCAAGATCGAATGACATGAGGCGATCGCCCTCGCCATCACCCGAGCCGACCGAGACGATGATGCGACCGTCGGAGATCGTGGGAGCAGCGGGACGGCCACCGAGTTCGGCGGTCCAGAGTTCGTCGCCAGTGAGCGGATCACGTGAGCTCAACCGGCCGGCGGGTACATCAAGCGCCATCAGCCAGCCGTCTCTCACGATGAGCCGAACATCTCGTTCGGTCCGCCAGCGCTCCACGCCGTCGCTGCGGTTGGCGACGATCGCCGTGCCGTCTGCGGTGTCGAACACGACGACGTCATCAAGCAGGCGAGGTCCGACTCGCTCGCTCGGCCCGCCCTCGCTCCAGATTGTGTCGCCGTTCGCAGTATCGATGAGGAACTGTTGGATCGCGCCGTCCGCCACCAAACTGAAGACCGCAGTCTCATGCGTAGGCAGAAGATGGACGTTGACGGAGCCGGGCAGCGTCCAATTTCGGGTCCACAGATTCTCCCCTGTCGACGGGTCGACGCGATGCAAGAGAACTTCGCCGTCGGTGGCGTTGACATCGACTCGCTCGGCAAGCAGGACGACATCACCAACGCGTGCTGCATCCCCGTGCCGATCGAAACGGACCGGGCGAGACCAAGCAAGCGTGGGGTTGTTGAGAACGGGCTCGGCCGCTGGCATCCATTCGGCACCAAACCACACGCTGCTGGTCTCGCTGCGCACCGCCGACGGCGCGGGCTGCGCTCGAGGCGTGGACGAACAGGCCGCAGAGATGAGCGCCAACACCGTGACGAGGAGCAAGAGTCGAGCGGTCAAGCCTCACATGATCGCACGGCCGGATCGCGATCCAGGAGTCGCGCTCACGGAAGCAGTGACGGTGGGGGCAGAGCCGTGCCCTGGGCTGGGGCCTCGGTCACTCACCGAGTTGCTCGCTGCGCTCACAACTCGCGGAACAGAGCCTGCAGTGATGGTGGGGGTCAGGCACCCACAGTTAGGAGGTTTGGGTGATCGCTTTGAATTCGGTGGAGTGGGCGAACCAGACGATGAGATCGACCCGGTCGATTGCTCCGGAGCGGAGCTGCCCTTCCCAGAACTGGGCGCCGCCGGCGTCGGGTCGACGCTCGAAGACTCGGTTGTAGACGAGCTCAACCCATTGCCGGTCCGTTGCCGTGCGGAGCTGATCACCGAAACGGTCGATGAACTCGCTCGAGGTCAAGAACTGGCGGGCCAGCGTCTGAACCGAGAACTCCTCCGCAGTGGTGTTGCGCCAGAACTCGAAGCCGCCAGCGTCTGGCGCCCGGTCGAGCACTGCGGCGTACGTCCGCACGATCTCACCATCCCGGCCAGAAGCTCCGTGGTAAGAGCTGCCCCAGCGAGTGACATCGACGGAGGCGATCACGCTCGCCGTGTTCCCCAAGCCGTCATCGGCGATGAACGTGAACGAGTCGACGCCGGAGAAGTCGGACGGCGCGGTGTAACGAAGCGTTCCAGCGTTGGTGACGACCAACCTCCCGCCAGCGGCGCTCCGAGCATCAGATGACGAGACGGTGAGCGGGGCGCCATCAGCGGCCTCGGCACAGGCATCGGCCGTGACGGTGAGGGTCTGCCCGCGGGTGGCTTCGAGAGCTTGGCACCCGGTGGTCGAAGACACGGCCACGACCTTGCGCTCGATATCGACGGACACGACGCTCTGGGCGGTCAAGCCCCCGCTGTCAGCAACGGCGACGATGAACGAGTCAGCACCACTCTCTTGCCGGCTGGCCGTGTAGCGAATGCTGTCGCCGAGCACTTCGGCTCGACCCTTGGCTGGATCGGTCAGGATCACGAGCGTGAGTTCATCGCCATCGGGATCCGAGGAAGGAATGGAGAGCACGCTGACATCACCGCTGCTGAGCCTGATCGAGGTGTCCTCCGCACGAGGAGCATCGTTGACGTTGAGCAGCGAGACCCAAATCGATGCCGATGCCTCTGCCCCAGAGTCGTCGGCTGCGGTGTAGGTCAGCTGCACGGGTCCGGTCACGTTGATGGCCGGGATGAAATCGATGCCTCCCGGCACCGTCTCGCTGAGCGTCACGACACCCAGCTCGTTGTTGACGAGCGAGGCGGCGACGAGCGAAACGGGATCGCCTTCCGGATCCGTGGCGCCAGCCAGCGGCGATGCGAGCGTCAGCCGAGACTCTTCCCGGCCGATGATCGGTTGGGTCGGCGAACCAACGTCGGCGAGGCGAGGTGCGTCGTTCACCGGAGCGAAAGCACCCTCGAAGGTCGTGGTGGCGGAGAACCCGGCGCCCGGCGTGCCCGGTGCACGGTCCGTCACTCGATAGCTGCCAACGAAGGAGCCGTGGAAGTCCGCTGGGGGTAGGACCTCGATGGTGCCGTCCACAACGGAAAGAACGAGATCGCCTCGCTCGGCATCCGGCGAACCTTCCCCGATGACGATGCTCTCGATTCTCAGAGATGCGGGATCGATGAAGAGCGGATCGCTGTCTGCGTCCTGGTCATTGGCAATGACGTCGATCAGCAACGGCGTGTCTTCAAGTCCGATCGCCGACTCATCGAAGTAGGCGACTGGATCGGCGTTGCCCACCTGTGCGGGCAGCACGACGCCAAGCGGTATCGAGGCCAGAAGACCCAACGCGGCAACAGGTACAGCAAACATGCGAATCCCTTAGGGGAACAACAACTCCACCCCCTTGGATCGGCACCGACGAAAGGAATTCAAGGAATTCGTAGGTCTTTTGACCTACACACGACCCGCCAGAGGCACTGCTGCCTGCCAGGAAGCCCGAATCGGCACCAGGCAATACGGAGTGAACTCGGTCTCATACGAGAGGTTGGCCCGATGTGTCAATAGCCTCTCCGGGTGACTGATACCGCCCGCGCTACGCGCACCGACATCCGAAACGTCGCCATTGTGGCGCACGTGGACCACGGCAAGACCACCCTGGTCGATGCGATGCTCCAGCAGACCGGCGCGTTCCGGGCCAACGAGGAGGTCACCGAACGGGTCATGGACTCCGGTGACCTCGAGCGCGAGAAGGGCATCACCATCCTCGCCAAGAACACGTCGGTGGAGTGGGGCGGTATCACGATGAACATCGTGGACACCCCCGGTCACGCCGACTTCGGTGGCGAGGTCGAGCGTGCGCTGACCATGGTCGACGGCGTGGTGCTCCTCGTCGATGCGGCCGAGGGCCCCCTCCCCCAAACCCGCTTCGTGCTTCGCAAGGCACTGGCCCGCGACCTGCCCGTGATCCTCGTGATCAACAAGGTGGATCGACCCGATGCTCGCATCGAAGCCGTCGTCGACGAGGTCTACGAACTGTTCCTCGACATCGATGCTCGGGACGATCAGATCGAGTTCCCGATCATGTACTGCGCCGCCCGTGATGGATGGGCCTCCGCTGATGCCGAGGTCAAGGGCGAGAACCTCGAGCCGTTCTTCGAGCTGCTCAAGGATCACATCCCGGCCCCCACCTACGAAGAGGGCCACCCTCTGCAGGCCTGGGTAACCAACCTCGATGCTTCTCCGTACGTCGGCCGCCTGGCCATGTGCCGCATCATGAATGGCACCTTCACCAAGGGCCAGTCGCTGGCGCTGAGTCGGGTCGACGGCACCGTCGATCGCATCAAGATCTCCGAGCTCTACCTCACCAAGCACCTCGAACGCGTGCCCGCCGACTCCGCGGGGCCCGGCGACCTCGTAGCCATCGCGGGTGTTGAAGACATCCTCATCGGCGAGACCCTCGTCGACCCCGAAGATCCTCGCCCCATGCCCGTGATCGACGTGGACGAGCCCGCGCTGTCCATGACCATCGGCACGAACACCTCGCCACTGGCCGGCAAGGACGGCAACAAGCTGACCGCCCGAATGGTCAAGGACCGCATCGACCGCGAGCTCGTCGGCAACATGAGCCTCCGTGTGCTCAACACCGAGCGCCCGGATGCGTGGGAAGTCCAAGCTCGAGGCGAACTGCAGCTCGCCATTCTCGTGGAGCAGATGCGCCGCGAAGGCTTCGAGCTCACCGTCGGCAAGCCCCAGGTCGTGACCAAGGAGATCGACGGCAAAATCCACGAGCCGGTGGAGCGAGTCACGATCGATGTACCCGAGGATCACCTTGGTGCGGTGACCCAGCTGCTCGCTGCCCGCAAGGGCCGCATGGAGAACATGGTCAATCACGGCACCGGTTGGGTCCGCCTCGACTACCTCGTGCCGTCCCGTGGCCTCATCGGTTTCCGGACCGAATTCCTCACCGAAACCCGTGGCACCGGCGTGCTGAACCACACCTTCGAAGACTTCGAGCCGTGGTTCGGCGAGTTGCGCACCCGCCGCACCGGCTCCCTCGTGGCCGATCGCCAGGGCCCGGTCACCGCCTACGCCCTCATCGGTTTGCAGGAGCGGGCGCAGATGATGGTGGCGCCGACCGTAGATGTCTACAACGGCATGATCGTGGGCGAGAACAGCCGCTCAGAGGACATGGAAGTCAACGTGTGCAAGGAGAAGCAGCTCACGAACCACCGTGCTGCTGCTTCCGATGCCACGGTGAAGCTGACGCCGCCGAAGGTGCTCAGCCTCGAGCAAGCACTCGAGTTCATCGCCGATGACGAGTGTGTCGAGGTCACCCCCTCATTCACCCGACTTCGCAAGGTGGAGCTCGATCCCATCGCCCGAGCCCGAGTGATCAAGGCCCGCAAGGCTGCGGCGCAAGCCAAGGCGTGAACCTTCCCGGGGTGACTCCCGATCAGAACTGACAACGGCCATCGACCTGTTTGGGTCGGTGGCCGCTGTCGTTTCAAGGCACGTGTCGAACTCGAAGGCGTCTGTAGCGCGCCGAGATCAGTGACTGACGGAGCTCATCTCGAAGAGGAGGTCGGCGTCGAACTTCTGCTCGCGCTGCGCTCGGCGGGAGGCAGGGCTTGCCGCCTTCTCACCCGAGAGGACCCGCAGCCAAGGCGAGCAAGCTCCCGCCGTCGCCTTGGTGGTGAAGACTAAGGCGGCCGTTGATCCATCGGTGAATTCCAGAACAACCGACTTTTTGTCGTTCTTTTGATGATCGACCTTCAGACCCCGCACCAGTTCGACGGGGATGTGGCCCTTCTTCTTGCCAATGCCTCCCGCAACCGACTTCGCGTAGACACACAGGTGGTGTTCGGTGGCGATCAGCCAACCAGCCTTGGGGATTCCCGCCGCCAGCTTCGGTTCGCTGTTTCGCAATGCGCTCATCAGCGCTGGGGATGAATCTTCACGTCCATACGCCGAGGCATAGAGCACTTGGCAGCCGAGGCGCTTCTCGGCCGAGCGAATGATCTTGTCACCTTCGGGGGGCAAGGCGTTCGCCTCGATGGTCTCGTCGAGCGAGCGACTCGTGATCGTCGAGCCGGCCGCCGGTGGAGGTACCAGCGCTCGGTCGAGATCCGCTGCGGAGATGGCGATGCTCTTCTTTCCAGGCCTTCTCATGACAGTGGTCTCCTCCGCTTGATCGAATCGTCGTTCTGAATTCCCTCGGCAGAGACAGCGCACCTCTGAACCAGGCTGAGTCACTCGACCCATACGGTGGTCCGCGGCTGGGAACGCCGCAGGTGGTAGCGGGGCTGACCTCAGCCGCTGAAGGCGGAGAGCGGGATATCGCAGTCCTGGAGCACGGCGAGGAAAGCGAAGGCGTCGTCGTCCGAAGGTTCGGCACCCTCGGCCGCGGCCAGCAGCGCTGCGAGGAGATCGCCGTCCAAGGTGTCGACCATGCACGTCGCCTGTGCTTCGCTCAGGTCCACCGAACCGTCGGAGATCATCTCGTCGATGAACGCCTTTCGGCCGATCTCGGTTTGGAGAAGCTCCACCATCGCGTCGTTGTCAGCTCCGTCGAGCAGCTCATCGATGTCGCCCGCGGCCTCGCCGTCAGCCTCCTCGATGACGATGTCGTTCTCAACGTCCTGGGCGCCGCAGTAGAACTCGTCGAAGTCTTCGAGATCATCTGCGGCTTGATCCATCGTCGGATCGTTCAGAATCGGCAGATCCTCGGGGATGGCCAGCATGTTGTAGTCGGCGTCGAAGGCGGCATCGACGAGCTCGAAGTAACCATCACGGAAGCGGAAGAAGGTGTCGGCGATCTCCGCTGGCGGCTCCACGCTGCTCAACAACTCGACGGTACGTGTGAGGGTGATCTCGGTGCTTTCGGGATCCGTCGGATTCCACGCTTCGTTCAGCACCTCAGCTTCCATCGAAGCGTTGCAGTAGTCGGTGCCGACACCAGAGAGCTCGGAAACCTCTTCGACCTCAGCAACGGTGGTCGTTGGCGCCTCCGTTGTTGGGGCCTCGGTCGTTGGTGCGGCAGTGGTGCTGGACGCTTCGGTCGGAGCGACCGTGGTGGCCGTGGTTGCCTCATCGCCGCCACCGCAGGCAGCAGCGGCAAGAGCAAGGGCAAGCAAGGTAGGCAGAGAGCGTTTCATTGGTTCCTCATCGGTCGTTTCCGACGAAGGTAGAGAGCCGGTGGCACCCACGTCTGTGATCGACATCACGCTTGTCCGATACCGAAGAACGGCCAAGCTGGAGGATCAGCGACAGGCTTCGCGGGTTGCCGGTGTGGGGTTCACGGGATTGGTGAGCCGACCGTTGGGGTGGATCTGGAAGTGCAGATGCGGTGGTGTGGTGGCCGCATTGCCCGTGGTTCCCACGGTGCCAACCGGCTCGCCCGCCTCAACCCTTCGGTTCGCACCCACGAACGCATCGAGATGGGCTCCGTAGTAGTAGACGCCGTTGTCGCCCTCGAGGCGATACACCTTGCCGCCCAGATCACCGAAGCCGAACGAGATCTCGCCGCTGGCCGGGGCAAGGACGATGGTTCCTCGCGGAGCGAAGATGTCGACACCCTGATGCTGGCGCGAACCGCCACCGCGAGGTGCACCCCACGTGTCAACGAAGTTGCCGTCGGGGACGGGGCACACCATCGCCCCGAGGGCGGTTGGCCGTCGCTCACCGATCGGCGCCATCTCGAGTTCGCAGGTAGTCGAGTCGCCCCAGATCGGCATCTTGCCCGCCACATCGGTTCGGATCGTCACGCGGTACACGGGAAGATTGCGATTGTAGGTGTCGAGGAAGAAACCGCTCTCGGTTCGTCCCCGCCAGAAGAACTCGTCCTCATCGTTGACGTCTCGCTCCACGACGTGGCTTCTGGTTTCACCAGGGGCGATCACCGGACCGCCCTTCCATGAGACGCGGTAGCCGTCGGCATCGAAGTCGACCATGCACCGGAACGCTCCCCCGGTCTCCGCAGGGTTGCAGGGCACGGTTGTTTCGGTCCCGTCGCGCAGTGCGAACCGGATTCGATAGCCATCGAGTTCGAAGCCGTCAGGAACACCGGCATCGTCGAAGCTGGAGGCGGCTTCCTGACCGCCCGCTGCAGTGTCGACTCGGGCCCGCCAGAACCACTCGCTCACCGAGCTACCGCTGAGTGAACGGACCCTGCGCTCAATAACGACCTGTTCAACAGCGGCGTGTTCAACAGCGCTGTCGGATTCGGTCCAAGTGATGTGGAACCCGCCAGCGCGTTGCGGGCCACCGCCTTCTCGGTCGTCGATGGCGCTGCACGACGGGCCGTTTGCGTTGGTCGAGTTCAGGGGTTCGTCGAGCAGGTCTTGAAGCTGGGCTGTTGCTGGCGCGACAAAAAGAAGACTCAGCGCACTCAAGACAGCCATTGCCGCCAAGGCACCAGTACGGCAATACCGGGTCCTCACTGCTCGGAAGGCTAGCTACTGCTGCAGCGGTCTGTCTGCTCAGCGGAAGTCTCGAGACATCGAACTGGCGGCCAGCGGGAGCGGCTCGATCTTCTCCGCCACGATGTTCACCACCTCGCCCTGGCGCTCACAGCGTCCCCGCACCATCAGGGCCACGGCGTTGCGCGCCACCTTCCGGTATCGAGCCCAGCACCCCACGCTCACCACCACATTGATCAGGCCCGTCTCATCCTCGAGCCCCATGAAGGTGGTGCCAGATGCGGTGGCCGGTCGCTGGCGATGAGTGACCACTCCAGCCACGATCACCTTCGACTTGTGTTCGATCTCTTGCAGACCAATGGCCGAGATCACGCCCAGCTCGTCGAGAGCGTCTCGCACGAATCGTGTGGGATGCCCGTCGGCCGCCACCCCGGTGGCCCACAGGTCCGCCAACGCTTCCTCCCGCTCGCTCATCCCCGGAAGTTGAGGTGCCACCATGCCGGTGACGATGCCTGCCAGCTTGTCGTCGCCTCCTTGCACCACCGCCCCCGCCGTCCACAACGCCTCCCGCCGCCAGCTCCCCGAATCCTTCGACCCTCTCGAGCTGCCACCGCTCGAACTGCCACCTGGGAGTCCGGCCCCAACCGGACTCTGAGGTGGCAGTTCGGATGGGAAAGGAACAATGAGGGACTGGAAGCAGTCGAAGGCCCCAGCGGTGGCGAGGGCTTCGAGTTGTTCTTTGTTCAGTGGCTTGTCGGGACTACCTCGGCGGGCCACGTCTTCGATCGAGGCATAGGGAGCGTGTTCAGCGATGGCGTCGGCCACCTCTGTTCCGATGTGGCGAACCGAACGAAGCCCAAGGCGGACCGACCACCCCTTGTCCCAACGTTCTCGAGCGATCTCCTCCGCACCTTTGACCAAGATCGGCGGTTCGATCACGCCCTCCGCCGTCGGTTCGAGAATCGCTCCGCCGCCTGAGGCATTCACGCACGGCGGGAGCGTCGGCACGCCATGACGACGAGCGTCTTGCACGAGTGAGTGAGGTGAATAGAAGCCCATGGGCTGGGCGTTGAGGAGCGCAGCGCAGAACGCCGCTGGATAGTGCAGCTTGATCCACGACGAGGAGTAGACGAGGTACGCGAAGCTGATCGAGTGGCTCTCGGGGAACCCGTAGTTCGCAAACGCCACGAGCTTGTGCCAGATCTCCTCGCCGATCTCCTCATCGATCCCGTTGCGGATCATCCCAACGAACAAACGCTCCTTCAACCGCTCCATCCGAGCCCGGCTTCGCTTCGAGCCCATCGCTCGCCGGAGCTCGTCGGCCTCGGCGGGGGTGAAGCCAGCCACGTCGATCGCCATCTGCATCAGCTGCTCCTGGAAGAGCGGAATGCCGAGCGTCTTCTCCAACGAGTTCCGCAGCAGCGGATGGAGGTAGGTGACCTCTTCCTGTCCGTTGCGGCGGCGGATGTAGGGGTGGACCGACCCGCCCTGAATGGGGCCCGGGCGGATGAGGGCGATCTCGACAACGAGGTCGTAGAACGTGCGCGGGCGGAGCCGAGGCAGCGTGCTCATCTGGGCTCGGCTCTCCACCTGGAACACACCGATGGAGTCGGCGTGACAGAGCATGTCGTACACCGCGTCTTCCTGTTGCAGCGCTGCGAGATCGAGCTTCGGTTCGCCGAACAGATCAGTGAGCGACTGCGGGTGGTGTTGCTCGATGAGATCGACGCTGTAGTGCAACGCCGAGAGCATGCCGAGCCCGAGCAGATCGAACTTCACGAGGCCGGCAGCAGCGCAGTCGTCCTTGTCCCATTGGAGGACCGTGCGGTTCGCCATCCGCCCCCACTCCACCGGGCACACCTCGATCACCGGGCGATCACACATCACCATGCCGCCGGAGTGAATGCCGAGGTGGCGAGGCAGATCTTCGAACTGCACGGCGAGCTCAATCACGTCGTCGGGAAGTTCTCCGTTTACGCCATCTGGCGCAGGGTTGCTGGCCGAGTGGTGGCCGAAGACAGCCTGACGCGGCTCCGAGGCTGGAAGACTGGTGGGTCCGTCGTAGAGGGGGACATCGATGCCGCTCTTGGTTGTTGTCACCTCACGCCCGCGGCCTCGTTGGCGGCCACTCGATTCCACGACGGCGGCCGGGGCGGCAGGAGAAGAAATGCTCGGGTTGTTGAAGCTGGCGCCTCCGCCTCGGGCCGCAGTTGGGTCGTCAACAATGATGCGACCGGGACCGCGGACGGGCTCGACTTGGCGCTTCAAGCCACTCCAACGATCGATCGATTTGGCGAAGGCATCTTGCTGGCCGGTGGCGTAACCCAGTGCCTTGGCCGCGTCTCGGACTGAGGACTTCGCCCGGTACGTGATCACGTTCGCCACCTGCGCTGCATGCCGGCGACCGTGTCGTTCGTACACGTACTGGATTGCCTCTTCGCGACGATCGGATTCGATGTCGAGATCGATGTCGGGCGGTCCGTCTCGCTCCGGGGCCAGGAACCGTTCAAAAAGGAGGCCCAAGCTCACCGCATCGGCCTTGGTGATGCCGAGCACGTAGCAAACAGCAGAATTCGCAGCGCTGCCGCGGCCCTGGCAGAGGATGTCGGAGCGGCGACAGAAGTCGACGATGTCCCACACCACGAGGAAGTAGCCGGGGAAACCGAGGTGTTCGATCAGGTCGAGTTCGTGATCGAGCTGCTCCCACGCTCCGGGCACAAAGGGGGCATCACGGGTGCCGTAGCGAGGGACGCCCGCCACCTCGACGAGCTGCCGGAGGTAGGCCATCTCGCTGAGCGGTGTGCCGTCAGGCCCGAGCGGGCAAGGGAACGGCGGGAGGCTGGGGGCCATGAGGCTGAGATCGAACGCGCAGGCCAAGCCCATCTCGGCGGCTCGCTCCACCACACCGGGGTAGCGAGCGAAGCGCCGGGCTTGCTCGTCGCCGGATCGAAGGTGGGCTCCCGCTGCGGCGGGGAGCCAGCCCTCTACTTCATCAAGGCTGCGACGGGAACGGACGGCCGCCATCGCTGTGGCCAGCCGGCGGCGGGCAGGGAACGCATAATGCACGTTGTTGGTGGCGATGATCTCAACGCCAGCCTTCATAGCCAAGGTGACCATGGCGTCGTTGCGGGCGCTGTCGAGCGGAGCGCCGTGATCCCACAGCTCGACCACGACGTTCTGTCGGCCAAAGCGTTCGATCAGCTTGCGCAACTCACGTTCGGCTGCCGCCGGACCCTCTCGCTCCAAGGTGCGGGGCACCGAGCCTTTACGGCAGCCGGTGAGGACAAGCCAGTGATCCGCCTCTCCCGGCTCAAGCCAGCGGTCGAGGCTCGACATCGACATGCGGGGCGCACCCTTCTCGCCCGCCAGCTGCGCTTCGCTGATGACTCGAGCGAGGGCGGCGTAGCCCTTTGGGTTTCTGGCAAGGACGAGGAGATGGCCGCCGTCGGGGTCTGGTTGGCCGGGGCTGATGTCGAGCTTGTCGATGGTCAGCTCGGCACCGAAGACCGTGGGCATGCCGACTTCTCGGGCTGCCTCGGAGAAGCGAACCACGCCGTAGAAACCGTCATGATCGGTGACGGCGAGGGCTTGGAGATCGAGGCGGGCCGCCTCTTCGGCCAGCTCTTCGGGGGACGAGGCGCCGTCGAGGAAACTGAAACTGGAGTGACAGTGCAGCTCAGCGTAAGGAATCGTGCTCGTTCGACGGATCACCGCCGGCGGCTCGTACGCCCCTCGCTTGGCCGACCAAGCGGGCGAGTCTCCCCCGTCGCCACCTGGCGGCACGTGGTCGTCGAGGCTCGGCCGGCTCCCAGCGAAGGTTTCCCCACCGGACTTCGAACTCGGCGAACGGCCGCTCTCGATCGAGGTCTCACCGGTTCCCGGCGCCTGCCAACCGGAGCCACTCACCTTCTTTCCGCGCCGAGGATCAGCTCCATCGGGTGGACGTCGATCCGAGAGTGCCTTCTCGATCTCCTTCCACGGAACCGGCGGATTACCCCATCCCATCCAACCACGTTATCGAACACTTGTTCGCTCGCGCCATCTCCGAAATTTCGTGTCCAGCCCACCGTTCCGGTGGGCTGACGCTGCGAGAAGAGACGAAAGGTCGGCTTCCGCTGCAGTTTCGGCGAACTCTCGAGGGCGCCGAGGGGAACGACCATCGAGAGGAGCCCTCACAAGCGAGGCAACAGTCGCGACGGGCCGGGGAACACTCACACCCACTGGGCGGCGCCCGATCAGTGTCTGCCACCAGCGTCAAAGCCGACCTCAGAACCGCACTCGTCCTGAGTCAATCTCGCCTCGCCTCGGCCGAGTCGATCGCTAGCCATCTCGCCTCGGCTGGGCCGGCCTCGACTGCGACTCCGTCCGCTTCGCCAACGCTGGCCTCGCCGGCATTGCGGCCACCTCGCCTCCGCGGTCCGAAATCGCAGTGCTGGACGCCCTCGACTCGGTTCTTGCAGCGTCAGCCCACCGGAACGGTGGGCTGGGCACGAAATTTCGGCTGGGCGCGAGCGAGCCGTCGTCCGGGGAGAGGGACGACGGCTCGGTCTTGTGCCTGACGGCGATGTTCAATCGGCCTGCCGCCGACGGCGGTGATCAGCGGTTATGGCCGACCATGTGGCGCATCAGATGCAGGCGGCGATAGCGGCTTCGAGAGCGGCTTGCGAGGCGGGAGCTTCAGTGTCCACGGCGAAGTCGGTGACCGAAACGCCTTCAGCTTCCATGCCATCAACGATGCAGTTGGCCTGCTCTTCGGTGATTGTGCCATCACCGGTCATGCCGTCGATGAACTCCTGGCGAGCGTCAAGACCCTCACCCTCGATGAGGCCGGCAAGATCGTCACCGCTCGAACACTCGAGCGTGGCGTCGGTGAATGCGGCTTGAGCATCAGCTTCGGGCGTGCCGGTGGCGTCCTGGGGCTCGAAACCGGCGGCGATGAACTTGTCCATCGTGCAGGCTGCGGCCTCTTCGCTCATGCCAGCCTCAACCAGATCGGCGATGCCGTCTTCACGAGTAAACGAGCAGGCGCTGGCAACGAGGGCCAACACAGCAAGCACAAGGGCGAATGACTTCTTCATGGGACTTCCTCCGAATCGATGTGTTGGCAACGTACGACGGGAGTCGACGTCGCCTCAGTGATCCAGAACACACAGGGCCAAGATTTCTCAGCCAGGATCGACGGTGAACTGCGCTCCGAGCTGATCCACGAACGGAGCCGAGAGGCGACTGAGCCCCTCAAGCGCCGCAAACAGGCGGGTGGCCCGGTCGTCGTTGCCTTCCAGTCGGGACATCGTCTCGATCCCCAAGAACAGTGCGGCCATCGCGTACGCGAAGTCGTCGACGGGGATGAACGGCCCGATGGGCCAGTCGGCCATGATGCGCCGGAGTGCATCGGCCACGAGAACGTTCCACGGTTCGAGCGTGGCAATCACGCGAGGGCCGAAGTCGCTGTTTGCCGCCCACCCACCGGCGATGGCGGCGAGTGCCGAGGCGTCGGGGTCGTCGTCGCCGGCATGCAGCTCCGAGGCGATTCGCACGAGGCCGGCAAGGTCCTCCACGTCTTTGAGCCGTTCTTCGAATCGGGCCATGCGGCGCACGTTCGCCCGCTCGAGAGCAGAGAGCAGGAGCTCCTCGACCGAACCGAAGTGGTAGAAGACGAGTGCCTGGTTGAAGTCGCCAACCCGGGCGATGGCACGAGCGCTGGTGTTGATCAAACCTTCGAGCCGCACCGTTTCCAGTGCGGCGTCGAGGATCTTGTTCTTGGTTTCCTCACCAGCTCGGCTGGTCTTGCGGGTGGCCACGGCAAGGAGTCTGGCCGAGGAGCACCCGCTTTGCTCAGACGGGCGAGGCAAAGGAAACCTCGCACGATCCGGGCTCGACGGCTGCTGCAACATCGTGGAGCTCACGATCCGACAGGAAGCCGTTGGCCACGCCCCGCCCGGCCGAGACGGCGTGGAACACACGCTGAGCGATCGGGCGAAGGCCCGGTTTCTGGAGCCGCTGGGCGAGAGATGCATAGCGACGAAGAGCGGCGAGACAGACGATGAAAGCGTCGGGCCCCACCCAGGTGGCGCCCACGGGGTCGACCACCACGAGCTCGTCACCTGTGGGCACCATGTCGCCCGCCCACTCGGCCACGACGGGGTCCGAGGCCGCCAGGAAACGGAGCGGGACCAGCTGCTCCTGAGAGGTGAGCCAGCTTCGGCAGCGCCGACAGACCTCGCATCGATCGTCGTACACGACGGTCAGGAACGCGAGCGGCTCGCCGTTGGCATCAAGCCAGCCCAACGGCGAGCGTGCGCTCGGTTGACCCTCAATCATCGAGCCGGCATTGCGGGTGGGGTCGGCATGCTGCCCGGCGCCGGAGGCGGGGGACGGAAGGCCGTGGGGTTCGGAATGTTCATGCCACCCTTGCGATCTCGGTAGGTGCGGATGCGCCAGAACACGAACATGTTCGTCAGGTGAATCACACCGAGGCTCAGCATCAGGGCCCCGAGGCGTTGCACCAGGCTGTTCACGGCGAGGGTGAGCGTGGCCTGTTCCTGCACCTTGTAGAGCAGGAGGGCGTAGCCGAGGTTCAGCAGGTAGAACCCGACGACCAGCAGGTGATTCACCGCTCCGGCGAGGCGCTCGTCTTCGAACACATCGTGCAGGAACAGCGCACCGTTCTTGTGGAGCGTGCGAGCCAGCCACACCACCATCGTCAGAGCGATGACGGCGTACACGAGGTAGAGCTGCACTGCTCGGCCGTCGGTGATCGTCTCCATTGCCAGTTGCGGAATCATCTGCATCCATACCTTTCCGGCGCTTCGCCGTAGAGTTGAGCATTTGCTCAACTTTCGATTTCTTGAGCGTACGCTCAAATCATCAAGGGGGTCAACGGTCTTCTTCGTGGCACACGTCACGTCCCGAGGCCCCAAACCGATTCGATGGGACCGCCAGGACGGGCGGACCTCCCCAAAACGTCAAGATCCGAGCCTCAGTCCGTCGATTTCACACACGTGAACCGTCCGATCGCACCCGACGCCGACGACGGCGGAGCGTGGGAGCGCCTGCCGGTCTTGATCGTTGCCGCGGCCGTGGTGATCCTCGGCGGGACCACGGTCATCACTCTCGCCCGCTCACCGCTGCGCTACATCGACAACCTCGAGGTGGGGCAGTGCTTCAACGAGTCCGAAGACGCCACTGATCCGACGATCGAACTCGTCGACTGCGACCAGCCGCACGACGCTCAGGTGTTCGCTACCGACGCAACGTTCGATTCCGCCGCTCACGATCCGAACAACGATGCGACGAGCACCGGTCCCGCAGAAGAGACGGGCTCGGCAGAGACCACCGTCGTCGAGAACGGCGGACCCAGTGACGCCTTAACCGACCCCACCACCAAGGCGCTCGACACGTTCGGAACCAGCCCGTCGGCCAACTTCTCCATGTGTGAGGCCGCGTTCCGCACCACCGTCGCCGCCGAGTTTCGTGCCGAAGGCGTCACGCTGTTCACCTACGAAGACTTTGACGTCGAACAGGGTCCCGGTCACTTCTGGTGCATCGCGTTCCACCCGGATCAACAGCTGACATCCTCGGTTCTGTCCGAGCCCCTCGGCTAGGCACGCAGCTCAAGTGAATCTCAGCGGCGTCGATACCACGTGATGAGCCAGCACGAACAAGGCTTCGACCCCACTCTCGGATCGCTGCCCCCTGCCCCCGAGATCGTCGCCCTCACGCCTCCCGTTCCGCCATCTTCGGGCCACATGCAAGTGGGCCAACGCCAGGCAACGCTGGCATCCCCTCCTCCTCCCACCGGCTGCCGCACATGCGCCGCCACCCCGACGGACACTTTCACGTTTCGAGAGGTGGCCGGCGGCTTCTTCACGTGGAAGATGAAGACGACGGAGGGCACGTTCTGCGGACCCTGCGCGCAGTCACTCGGCCGAGCAGCGCAAAGCCGGACCGCGACGACCGGCTGGTTCGGCTTCCTCGCCGCCGTCATCAACTTGGGTGTCATCCCCATGAACGCAGTTGGGCTCCGAAGGGCAGCAGCGCTGCCAGCGAATCCCAATAGCAGTTCGCTCGATCCCGGCTCCTCGTTCTTCAAACGACCCGGTGCCTTCGTGATGTTGGCTGTCTTCGGGCTGCTGGGCTTTGTCGCCGTGAGCGCGGCCACCGACTCCACCAAGACGATCGACCGAATGAATGTCGGTGAGTGCTTCGCCGATCCGGGCCTGGGCGAGATCACCACGGTCGAGGAACTTGCCTGCGACGAACCGCATGAACTCGAGGTGTTCCACCGAGGCACCCTCATGGGCTTCAGCAGCTTCCCGGCGGAGGACGTCATGTTCGATGTGACAGATGCGGGCTGCATCGAAGCGTTCGCTGGCTACGTCGGGACGTCGTACGAGAACTCCAGCTTCTACTTCTCCGTCATCTCGCCAACGAGTCTCAGCTGGCGCCAAGGTGATCGCGACTACATCTGCTTGCTCACCCCAGCGAGCGGGTCCACGGTGGGGTCGGCCCGAGATTCAGGGCGCTGAGTCCATCGCGGCAAGCTCGTTTGCCTGCTCGCCTGAGATTCCACGATGTCGGATGTCAGCAGCATCGGCTTCGGCCAGGAAAGCCACGAACGTGCTCGCCCGTTCCGCCGAGGACATGAACTCGCCGAGCGTCGCCTGTTGAATTCGGATGGTGAACACGATCCACTCGCTCCGCGGCAGCACGCGAAGGGTTTGCCGCTCACTACGAACGAACAACTCATCACGGCACCTGGCAGCAGGGATCACCGGCTCGAGGTCGGGGCGTGTGGGCTGGAAGAGCGCTCCATCTGGATGCACGAACCAGTTGCGACGTCTCACCGTTTGGGTTCCGAGCCGGTCAAGCAAGTTCGTGATGCGATGACGAAGCGCCGGGTCATAGCCCTCTACAGGACCGTGCACTTCCGTCAACGGACGGCCGATCTTGTCGGCCAACCGCCAGCGGGACGGAAAGCAGAGCACGGCGGCAGCCAGTTCCCACTCGTCCGCACCGCGTTGCAAGAGGCAGAGATCTTCCTGCACGGAACGGCCGAGGCGTTCGAGGGGCAACTGCACAGCGCTTCCCGAAACCTCGAAGCCCTCGGTCTCAACCATTGCCAGCAGCTCATCGGCCGCCGCCCGGCTCTCCGGCGGCTCAGCGATCACCGCCGCTCGGCGCTCGTCGATCAGCTCGGCCCGCAACGCCAGCTCTGCGTCCCGCTTCGCGTCGACGACCAACCACGGCTCGCCCTTCAGCGAACCGGTACCCATACGAAGCCACGGGATGCTGGCTCGCAGATCCAACTCGTCCATCCACGCGTCGTCGGGGGCAGTCACGGGGTGAGTGTACGGAAGTAGATTCAGCGGTCATGGCCGAACAGATCGACGTGATCAACCCTGCGACCGGCATCGTCGAAGACACGGTCTCGCGGGCCGAGGTTCACGCCGAGGGACATTGGCATCAGGTGTTTCACTGCCTCGTCATTCGCCGCGAGGCGGGCACGATCGTGTTTCAGCGCCGGTCAGAGAACAAGGCGGCCTTCCCGGGCAAGCTCGACCTTTCCGTGACCGGACACCTCAGTGCCGGCGAGACGCCGCTCGACGGTGTCCGTGAAGCCGAGGAAGAGCTGGGCGTTCGTATCGACCCGACGAATCTGGTCAAGGTCGGCACCCGCCTCCTCGCCGACGACAACGGCGAAGGACAGAACCGTGAGCTCGTGCACGTCTTCTTCATGGACGACGACCGCCCGCTCGACGCCTTCAACCCGCCAGCCGACGAGGTGAGCGCCCTCATTGAGATACAGGCGGATCACCTGCTCGAGATCCTGGGCGATCCCACCCTCGCTCGACCGGCCACGGTCTTCACGCCGGCCGAGGGCGAGTGCGGGGACGAGGACGAGGACGAGCAGGCCGTCGTTGCCAAGGGGACGATGCGCCGTGACGATCTTGTCGAAGGCAGCTCCGGCTACTGGGTCACGCTCGCCGTGATGGCCAAGCGCTTCATCAACGGCGAGCAGCCCCTCGCGATCTGATTCTCGTGAGGTTTCTGCCAAACCCGGGTCTCGCAAAAACCTCACAAGAACAACGGGCGAGAACAGCTGCCGAACTACTCGTCGAGCGCCAGCAACGTCAGGAGCCGGGCCCGCTCGTACCACTGGTCTCGATCCACCTCTTCGAGCGAGTTGGCAAACGCGAGGGCCTCGTCCCGCTCGAGCGAGGACCACAAGACGAAGGCGTGACCGGATGGCTCCCACCAGGCAACCATCGAACCGCCAGAGAGCGGCGGGAAGCTGTCGGTGAAGTAGCCGGCGTGTCCTCGAATCTCCACGCTTTCCATGTCCGTTCCAGCATTGAACAAAAACACATCGTCGGGTTCGGTGGTCGCTGCGGCCCCGACGGCGACGAAGACGAGTCCGGGAGGAAGCGTCGCGTTGTCGACCTCCTCGAAGTCAACGTCGCCTTCGTTGGAGGCGAAGAAGGTTGACGACGAGAAGGGTTCGAGATCATCAAGCCGCCGAAGGACCACGAATCCGTCGTCGAGCTTGTCGAGATCGACATCGACTCGGGCGTCGGTGAGACCCTGGCCAGTCACCGTTGTGGCTGAGACCAACGACGGAAGGAGTGTCTCGGTCGCTGAGATCTCCAACCAACCACCACCGACAAGACTTCGTGCGATCTGCCCCGGCCAGTTCTGGTTGGCTCGGAACTCTACGCCGTCGAATTCGACCGGGTCGTACGAGCCACCGGATGCGGCCTCGGTCCAATCAACGATGCGGACTGACACCAGGTCTTCGATTCCACCCTCGACCGGACGACCGAGCACAAGGCCTGAACCAGCGTCGGAGATATCGCGCCCTTCCTCGACGTTGAACTCGATCCCATTGCCAAGAGCGAGCACGTCGAATCTGGGGGCAAGGTACGCGATGTCCGTCGGTTCTAACCGATTCTCACCGGAGAGGATGTCGACGTGTACGACATCCCGAGCAGCCTGAGGTGACGAGGAGGGTCGCTCCTGCAAGTCTTGCAGGCGAACCATCGCGCCGGCCGATGTCTCCACGAGAAGCGGTCGGGGGAGCAGCGTGTTGTTCAACGCCTCGGCGACGGCAAGGTCGCCGTTCGATGCGCCGATGAGGTGATCTGGCCCCCACGCATCGGTGGTTGGGAGCACCCGAGTCGCCCCGGACTCGAACAGCCAAGCGACAACCTCAGCGTGCTCGGCAGCCGACGCGTTCCGATCAACCCACACGATGGCGTCGGTCGAGTCGGGCAGCCCAGAGTTCACGGGCTGGACATCCTGAGCGAACTCCCCGAGGTTGACACTTTGCACGCCACGGAGCGCACTGATGGCACTGATGAAGGACGGCTCGAGGTCCTTCACGCCGCGAATGCGGTACGAGGTGGGCAGCAATTCGGGCTCGACGGAATCGATGATCTCCGGGCTGTCTCTCCAGAAGAAGACGAATTCCGCATAGGTCGCCTCCGGGCCCAGGTATTCGATCACTTCAACCTCTGGGCTGTCCGCCAGCCACTCAGCCACAGCGGCCCGTTCTTCAGCCGAGACATCGACGTCCATCCACACCACGGCGTCTCGCGAGGGCAGCCAGTCCTCCAGGCTTCCCTCTGCGGCGCTCGCAGCAGCGGCGGACTCGGAAGCGGGCGTCACTGCGCCCTCGCCACCCTCGCCCGAGGTTCCTCCCGGTCGGATCAGGAAGGCACCCAGGCCCAGGACCACGGCCACGGCGGCCGCCGCAGAAAGCCAGCGTCCTCGGTCTCCGAAACCGCCCCTGCCCGGGCCTTGGCCCGCTCGTAAGGGCTCGCGATGGACCGGGGTGAGGAAGGCAACATCGGCGTGCACGCCTTCAGCCGACTCGCCGTCACCAAAGGCCGCATCGGGAATCACATCGATCTGGTTGGCCCGCTCGGTGAGCATCATCGACAGTCGGTCTTCGAATTCAGTCATGACCAGCCCCCTTCGGGATCGGCTTGCATGGAGGTGCGGAGCGCGGCGAGGCCCCGATGGATCGAGGAGGCGACGGTGCCCGGCCGGCACTTGAGCGCCTCGGCGATCTCCTTCTCGGACAGGCCGCCGTAGAAACGCATGACGATGGCCGCTCGCTGCCGGAAGGGCAGCGTGAGCAAGATTTCGGCCATCTCGTCGACAGGGTCCGTCACTCCCCCGACCTCGGGATCGGCCGTCAGCGTTTCGTTGCGCTTACGACGGCGGTGAACATCTCGGCAGCCGTTGAGCACGCATCGATTGAGGTAGCCACCCGGCTCGGCGATCGAATCCCAACGCCGGAAGACGGCGGTGAATGCATCAGAGACGACGTCGTGAGCCGTGGCTGCCGAACCCACCATCAGGAAGGCTCGCCGCACCTGGCCCTCGTGCTCCCGCCGATAGAACGCGGCGAACTCCTCATCCACTGAGAGGAGCTGCGGCGCCTCCGTGATCGGATGCTCTGAAACGGAAGGCTCCGTGATTGAGGGCTGCGATCTCACATGTGGTTCCACGGTTGAGACCGGAGAATCCTTGCATCCAGGACCGAGAAACTTCGATCAGGCTCGGATGAGACCAAGCGCTTCGGCCCGAGTGGTGGCGTTTTCCTTCAGCAGTCCGCGCACTGCCGAGGTGGTGGTCATCGCTCCCGGTTTGCGGACGCCGCGCATCGTCATGCACAAATGCTCGGCCTCCATGACCACAACCACACCAGCGGCACCGAGGCGTTCCACCAGCGCGTCGGCCACCTGCACGGTGAGGCGCTCCTGCACTTGCAGCCGCCGGGCGTAACCATCAACGAGGCGAGCCAGCTTCGAAAGCCCGCACACCTTTCCCTCGGCGGACGGGATGTAGCCGATGTGAGCGGTACCGATGAAGGGCAGCATGTGGTGCTCGCACAGCGAGCTGAAGGGAATGTCCTTCACGATCACGAGCTCGTCGTGATCAACTTCGAACTGACGCTCGAGATGCGCCGCCGGATCCTCGTGGTAGCCGCCGAGGATCTCTCCGTAGGACTTGGCTACTCGCTTTGGTGTGTCGAGCAAGCCGTCGCGGTTCGGGTCTTCGCCGATGGCGGCAAGGATCTCGCGAACTGCAGCCTCGATGCGGGCCGTGTCGGGCCCGGAGGTGGCGTCGTTGGAAGCGTCGGTGGTCACCCGGGCAGGATATTGCTCCTGCCCGGGCTCCGACCGGAATGCGGCAACTCGGTCTTGTGAGCCGAGACTCGCCGCAAGAACACGGTGGGCCTAGAGACCAGAGCCCTTGGCTGTTCCGGTGGTGTTTTCACCACTCACGGGCTGCACCATGCACACGATCTCGCGATCGCCTTGAGCCCAAGACGTTGCCGTCGGCGTCAGCGGAGTGATGTCGTAGATCGACGAAGCGAAGTCAAGGCCGACGAACGCATCGAACCGCTCGAGGCAACCTTCCTGCCATGCAGTGGTGATCGCTGCGTCGCCCGGGAAGTCGCCATCGGGCATGTCGAACAGGGCGTAGACCTCATTCAGGTGAGGATCGGCGCAGGGCACGGCAGTGGCGGCGGAAATCTCACCGGTTCCAAGATCGCCGAAGCAATCGCCGACCTGAATGGCGAAAACACCGACGTCGCCGCTCTCGACCACAGCGCCGTTCTCGTCTCTCGTGGTCTCATCGGAGTCGGCCGCCGAGCAAGCGGTGGCAACGAATCCCAGGGCAAGTGCTGCGGTGGCAGCACGTCGAAGTACGGACATCAGGTTCCTCTCAGACACGCGCCGCAACACCACTTGCCGCAACGCCAAGATGATGATCGGGCGATCGGCGATGAAACCGAAGCGATTTCTCTGGATTCGAACGCGGTTCGACTTCTCCTAGCCTGTCGGAATGCCAACGCAGGATTCCGCCATCGCCACGCTCGAGGCCCGCCTCGGCGACGCTGTCCGAGAGGTCGGCCCGATGGTCGTTGCCTTCTCCGGTGGCGTGGACTCTGCTCTCGTGCTGGCGGCCGCAACTCGAAATCTCCCAGCCTCCGATGTGGTCGCTGCGACAGCCGACTCCGCTTCGCTGGCGACCGGCGAGCTCGAGACGTGCCGTTCAATGGCTGCCTCGCTCGGCGCCGAGTGGGTGGGGCCGGCAACCCAAGAATTCAACGATCCCCGCTATCTAGCAAACGACGGCGACCGCTGCTTCTGGTGCAAAACAGCACTCATGGATCAGCTCGAGCCGATCGCCAATGAGCGGGCCGCCACCGTTGTGCTTGGCGTGAATCTGGATGATCTCGGCGATCATCGTCCCGGCCAGGAGGCGGCTCGGGAGCGAGGCGCCGCCTTCCCGCTCGTGACCGCCGAATTCACCAAGGCGGATGTCCGTACGCTGGCCAAAGCGTGGGACCTCGAAGTCTGGGATCGCCCCGCAATGCCCTGCCTGTCCTCGCGAATCCCCTACGGCACGCCGGTGACCGTGCCGTTGATCTCGAAGATCGACCGGGCCGAGGCCGCCCTCCGAGCGTTGGGCTTCGCCGATGTGCGGGTGCGCCACTACGAGCAAACGGCTCGCATCGAGGTGCCTGCTGCCGACTTCGGCCATGCGGCAGCGAACGCCGAGGCGATCGTGGCCGCGGTGACCGACGTTGGGTATCAGTACGTCACACTCGATCTCGCCGGCCTTCGGTCCGGAAACCTCAACCGAGCGCTCGCCACCAACACCTCGGCAGACACGGCCTCGTGAGCGAACAGCCACTCGATCATGCCCGGCTCGATCATCAGCGAGGCCAGCGCATCGATCTTCCCGAGGCGGTCTATTGCCAAGGCAAGACGGTGCAGCAGTGCGTCGAGATCGTGGAGGAGTTCCTCGCCACCGGCACCGATGCCGTGATCGCCACGCGGGCCACGCAGGAACAGTTCGAAGCGCTGAGCGCACTCGAGCCGCTGGCCTCTGGGCACGGTGTGCTCTCGTGGCGGCACCGTCCGACAACGGGGCGCACGGCCATCATCGCCGCCGCCGGCACCTCAGATCTGCCCGTTGCTGACGAGTGTCGGCTCACCCTGCAAGCCTTGGGCCACCGGGCCACCGTTATCACTGACATCGGAGTTGCCGGCTTGCACCGCCTGCTCGATGCGCTGCCCGAGTTCGAGGGCGGCGAAGTGATCGTGGCGTGTGCCGGTATGGAGGGAGCGCTCCCCACGGTCATGGCCGGGCTGGTGGCCCAACCGATCATCGCTGTGCCGACCAGCGTTGGCTACGGCAGCTCCTTCGATGGCGTCACCGCAATGATGGGAATGATGGCTTCGTGTGCTCCCGGCATCGCGGTGGTCGGTATCGACAACGGCTACGGCGCAGCCTGCGCGGCCCATCGCATTCTTCGGTCGGGTTCGTGAAGCTCTGGATCGATCCAACGTTCGGAGCCAGCGGCAACATGCTGCTGGCCGCGCTCGGAGCCCTCATCCCAGCGGGCGAACCCGACCCACTCGAAGGACTCCAGGCGCTGGGAGACCTCGGTTTCCACCTTGCTTCCAGCGAGGTGACCCGATGCGGTCTGAGTGCCCATCACCTGAGCGTCGAGCTCACTTCAGGAGCGGAGCACGCCGGACACGGCCATCGACAATGGTCCGACATCGACGAGTTGCTGGCCGGGGCCGACCTGCCGGAACGGGCGACGACCGGAGCTCGCCGCACCTTCCGCCTTCTCGGCGAGGTCGAGGCAGAGCAACACGCGGTGCCGATCGATGAGGTCCACTTTCACGAGGTTGGGGCCGTCGACGCCCTGGTTGACATCGTCGGCGTGTGGCTGCTGATCGACTCGCTCAGTCCAGAGACCATCACCGTCGGGCCTGTGGGCCTCGGCCACGGCACCGTCAAGGCCGCCCACGGCGTGTTGCCACTCCCAGCACCGGCGACAACTCGCTTGCTTCGAGGTCACCCCGTTCGGTCACTCGATGTCGAGGGCGAGACTTGCACACCAACGGGCGCAGCGCTCCTCGTCTCCCTCGCTGATGCCTGGGGGCCGCTGCCTAGTGGCACGCTCGGTCGGAGCACCCGAGGGGCTGGCACGTGGAACCCAGCCGACCATCCCAACGTGGTGACCGTGATCGAGGTGGCGAACGTGGCGGCCACCAACGGCGGAGCAGCGGTCGAGAGCGCAACGGTGCTGTCTTGCAACGTGGACGACCGGACCGGCGAGGATCTCGGGCGAACCATCGATCGTCTGCTGGCCGAGGGGGCGAGCGATGCCTGGATCGTGCCCATCGTCATGAAGAAGTCCCGGCCCGCTCACGAGGTTCGTGTGCTCTGCGAACCAGCTCGGGCCGATCATCTTCGCTCGGTGTTGCTGGCCGAGACTGGCGCCTTGGGCTGCCGGACGCAGACGGCTGACAAGCACGTCCTGCCGCGGAGAATGGAAGCCGTCGAGCTCGACGGGTGGACCATTCGGGTGAAGATCGGACCGCACGGGGCCAAACCGGAGTACGACGATCTCGTGGCCATGAGCGATGCAACCGGCGAACCCATTCGCCTGCTCCGCACACGAGCGCTTCAGACCTGGAGCGACGCTTCGCTGCCAGAAATGTGACACGCGGCACCCGCCGGGCCACACTTACCGCCAATGACTTCCACCCCAAGCCCCGACGCCGTCACTGGCGACACCTCCGGCACCCAAGCCGTCGAGGCGCCGGCGATCGCAACCCGGCGCCGCGTCGGTCGCGCCTGGCGGGAGATTCGACGGGGCGCAGCCGCCGGAAGAATCAAAGATCTCTTCTACGGCATGGGCGAAGAAGGCCTCGACATGGCCCTGGCCGACGCACTCAGCGTGCTCGGCCAGAACGGCTCGATGCGGATGGGCGAACTCGCCGAAGCGCTGCGCATCACCCCGGCGTCCACCACTCGCGCCGTCGGCTGTCTCGTGGATCGAGGCTTCGTGGAACGAGTGCGGGCCGAGTCTGATCAACGATCGATCGAGGTGTCGCTCACACCAGCTGGCCGCGATCGCTACGAAGTGATCACCGGCCGAGTCCAAGTGGGCCTCACGCAGATCCTGTCCGAGTTCAGCGACGACGAGCAGCTCCTCCTGGCCGAGATGCTCGAACGCTTCACCCAGGCCGTTGACCACTACGTCGACAGCCAGGACCACGCTGGCGACGAAGCCTGACGGCTTGTTCGCCTCGACCATCACTTTCTCTTCGAACCTCATTCGCGCACAGCAAAACCCACGGAGACAACCATGAAGGCTGCAGTACTCAACTCGATCCCCGGTCAGCTCGACATCGAAGACATCGAGCTCGCCTCACCCGGCCCTCGCGAAGTGCTCGTGAAGACCATGGCCGCCGGTGTTTGCCACAGCGATCTCCACTTCATGGAGGGTCTCTACCCGCATCCGTGTCCTGCCGTGCTGGGGCATGAGTCCGCTGGCATCGTCGAGGAAGTCGGCTCTGCTGTCGACTACGTGAAGCCTGGCGACCACGTGATCACCTGCCTCTCGGCCTTCTGCGGACACTGCGAACAGTGCCTGAGCGGGCACATGAGCACCTGCGAACTGAAGGCCACCGAGCTCGTGCGCCGCAAGGGTGAACCGTCCCGCATCACCCGCGGCGGTGAGGATGTGCACCAGTTCCTCCACCTCTCCTCGTTCGCTGAGAAGATGCTCATCCACGAGCACGCGCTGGTGAAGATCGACCCCGACATGCCGCTCGACAAGGCCGCACTCATCGGTTGTGGCGTGACCACCGGCCTCGGTGCGGTGTTCCGGACCGCTCGCGTGCAGGCAGGCACCAACGTGGCCGTCATCGGCTGTGGCGGCATCGGTCTCTCGGCCATCCAGGGCGCCCGGATCGCCGGCGCCAACAAGGTGATCGCCATCGACACCAACCCGACCAAGCTCGAGCTCGCACAGTCGCTCGGCGCCACCCACGTCATCGATGCTTCCAGCGACGACCCCGTCGCCGCTGTGCAAGAACTCACCGGTGGCGGCGTCCACTACAGCTTCGAAGCCGTCGGCCTCGCACCCACCGCCGAGCAAGCGTTCAAGATGCTGCGCCGTCGTGGCCAGGCCACCGTGATCGGCCTCATTCCCGTCGGCACGAATATCTCGATCCACGGCGTGGAGCTGCTCGACGAGAAGATGCTGACGGGCTCGAACATGGGCTCGAATCAGTTCCGCACGGACATGCCTCGCTTCGTGGAGATGTACATGAGCGGCAAGCTCATGCTCGACGAAATGGTCTCCAAGACCATCACGCTCGACGAGATCAACGAAGGCTTCGCCGACATGAAGGCCGGCAACGTCGCCCGGTCCGTCATCACCTTCGACTAGAGCCTCTCCTGCCCGACTGCGTGTCGATGTGGCGACCGGACTGGCAACAGCAAGAAGCTCAGTCGCGGATCCGACACTCAGGGTCTTGCAGAAGCGCTGACGTCGGGCTCGGGGGAATCGGCGCTGGCCGTTGCTTGGCCCTCGGGTGCTTTGGCTTCTGCCTCTTCGGCTGCATCTGCGGTGTAGTCGTGGAGCTTGGCCACTTGGTTTCCGGCGGTCATCTCGAGCAGCCAGTAGATCGCCGAGGCGGCAACAGCGACGCCTCCCATCACCACCATGGTCCAGCGGAGCGTGATCACTTCCGCCAGCGCGCCCAGCGGGAACGCCATCATGCCGAATCCAGCGAAGGAGAGCTGCATGATCGATTGCACTCGGCCCTGGTAGGCGTCTTCCGACATCTGGAGGGCCAGCGTGTTGGACAGTGATTGGTAGGCAGTGGTCGCAGCGCCGATCACGATGATCACGGCAAACGCAACGGCGATATTCGGCGTGGCGGCCAGGGCGATGACGGCTCCACCGAAAGCGAACCCGGAGACGGCCATGATCCACTTCGCTCGGTCGCTGTCCGCCCGGCTGGCGAGCGGGATCGAGATGGCCACAGCGCCGATCGCCGACGCCATGCTCAGCAGTCCGATCCAGGTGTTGCCCCCATCATCGGAGAAGCCGAACACGTCCTTCACCAACGCTGGAATGAACGCCACATAGTTGAAGCCGAACATGATGATGGCGATCGAAGCGAACACGAGGCGGCGCAGCGATGGTTTGCTGCGGACGTAGCGAAGGCCTTCGACGATGTCGGCCACGGGCTTGCGGGTCGAGGGGTTCGAGATGGGGATGGACGGCAGTCGCCAGATAGCGACGAGGCTGCAGAACGAGAACGCGGCGGAGATGAGGTAGGCGCCGCCGATTCCGAAGAAGGCGACGCCGGCCAGAGCGCCAGCCAGGGAGGGGGCGAACACCCGGGTGAAGCTCATGCTGAACAGCGAGAGTGTGATGGCGTTGCCGAGGTTCTCTCGGCCAACGAGGTCGGAGGCAAAGGCGACACGAGCGGGGCCGTAGAAGCCGAAGGCCACACCCTGAATCACGCCGGCAACGAGCACCATCCAGAACTGGATGGCATCGGTGATCACAGCAAGGCCCATCAGCGCAGCGCCAACGAAGATCATGCCTTGCGTCACCAGCAGTGTGGAGCGGCGGGGGAAGCGGTCAGCAACAACGCCACCGAACGGCGTGGCGATGAGCATCGAAAGTCCGAAGAAGAAGTAGACCAGCCCGAGCGCACCCTCACGTTCGGTGAGGTCCCAGGCGAGAATGCCTCGCAGCACGAACTGCATCTGTACCGACATGAACGAAAACACACCCGCCCACCAGAGGGTGCGGTACTCAGGGATCTTGAGCGAGACAAACGCCTGGCTGAGTGTGGTCTTCTGAGCGCTCATGGTCCCTTTCGAGCGACGCGAACTACTTCGGCTCTCAAACTTAACCGGTCGCTACCCGAGTCTCCGCATTCGAGAGGCGGCAATGGGTCACACCGGGTCTTCGGCGACGATGTAGATTCTGCCGATGCGCATCACCGAGATCCGGATGTACCAACACGATCTTCCGGTGAAGGGTGGGCTCTACCAGATGTCCACGTCGCAGGTTTCCGCCCTCGATACGACCGTGGTCGAGATCCGCACGGACGAGGGCATCAGTGGGTTCGGCGAGACGTGTCCGCTCGGATCTGGGTACCAGCCGCAGTTCGCCGCCGGTGACCGTGCGGCGATTGGGGAGATGGCGCCTCACCTCATCGGCCTCGATCCCCGGCTCACGAACCTCGTCTATCACCGCATGGACGCGGTGCTCATGGGCAGCAGTAGTGCAAAGACCGCCATCGACGTCGCCTGCTGGGATCTTCTCGGCAAGGCCACCGGCATGCCAGTGCACGATCTGCTCGGTGGCGCCTATACGGACCGGGTCCTGAGCTACTGGGGCATCATGCCCGACACGCCAGAGGCCAGTGCGGCCAAGGCCGAAGCACTCATGGCCGATGGCTACCGCCGGATCCAGGTGAAGACGGGCGGTCGCCCACTCCATGAGGACGTCGCCTGTGTGCGGGCGGTGGCCGAGGTGCTCCCGCCGGGCGTTCCGTTGCTGGCGGACGCGAACCGGGGGTGGAACGTACGGGAGGCGCTCGAGTTCAGCATTGCCTGTCGAGACATTCCCCTCGCCCTCGAGCAGCCGTGCTCAACCCTCGAAGAGCACCGTCAACTTGTGGGCCGGGTCAGTCACCCAGTCTTCCTCGATGAGTCAACCGCGGACATCGCCACCGTCATTACCGCCATCACCGATGGTCTGGCCCAGGGCTTCGGCATGAAGCTGAGCCGAGTTGGCGGCCTCACGAAGTTGCGCGCCGTGCGAGACATCTGCGAAGCCAAAGGCATCCCCTCCACGATCGATGACACGTGGGGCGGCGACCTCACGGCCGCCGCCACTGTCCATATGGGGGCCACCGTTCGCCCCGATCTCTACGAGGCGACCTGGATCTCCCAGCCCTATACCGAGCGGGGTTACCCCACACTCACACCCGAGGTTGTGTGCGAAGACGGCCACATCGCCGTGCCCACCGGCCCGGGCCTCGGCATCGAGCCCGATCTCGCCAACTGGCCCGACCCAGTCGCAGTGTTCAACTGACGCTCGGCCGCACATTTGCCGGTGTGCTGAGTCCCACATTCTCAACTGCCACCTCAGAGTCCGGCTCCAGCCGGACTCTGAGGTGGCAGTTCGGACCGGACGAGACGAGGCGTCAGTAGGTGGCCTCGATGGACCAGGCACCTTCTTCGAGAACCAGAAGGTGAGCCGAGCCGTCGTTGAGAGTGACCTGCATTCGAGCTCGTCGACGCACACTCACCGGATCCCACCATCGCTCCTCAGCTGGCCACGGCCCCGCCCAACCGGTGATCCACCGCTGTTTCGTGCGCCCGCTCGGCACGCTCCCCTCCACCAGCGCCGGTGATGCGGAGAGTTCTCCGCGACCCGAGACCGTGACCGGACGCCGAGCATCATCCATCAGCTCGATTGGCAGCGGATCAAACCGCACCTGCACCGGCTCGGGCTTCGGCATGCGACCCGGCCAAGGCTCGGACACCCATTCCGCCGCAGTGGCGATGCGCTCCTCCCCTAGATCGACAGCGGCGGCGGGGATGAGGACGATCTGTTCTGCTGGCCCACGCCCGCCTCGCCGCTCGGGCACCTGCACTGCCTCTGGCCCCATCAAACCCTGGATGCGAGCGACGACTCGGGTGACGTCGTCGGCTCGTTCAGCCCGACCGCCCCAGAATCCCAACTGTCGGCCAACCGCTGGCACCACTTCATCGGGCACCAGCGTGAGCCTGCGGATACCCGAGCCGGACGTGGCGTTCTCCATCTCATCAGAGGAGGTTGCTGCTGAGGTGATGAGCGCCCGGCGGGCGATGGATCCAAGCCAGGCGTCGAGTTGCCAGCGGGCCCGCTCGGCCAAGGCCGCAGCGGAGAGCGCCCCCTCGTGCCTCCAGAGGCGGACATGTTCTTCGCCGGCGTCGGTCTCGGCTTCGATCGCTACCCGCACACACGCCAGCCCGTCGGAGGAGAGCATGGCGTGCAGTTCGTCGGCCAGTGCCTTGGCGGCAAAGGCGCATCGGTCAATCTGCTCTGCCGCTGGTTCGAACATCCAGGTGACTGCCATGTCGGGTGCCGGCCGACGCAGGTCGGGCGGATGCTCATCTTCTCCTCGGGCCAACCGGTGGGCGAGCTGTCCCTCGGCCCCGAAGCGGCCAACCACGTCGGCCGGGTTCAGGGCGGCGAAGGCCCCAAGGGTGGTGAGGCCGAGCCGGGCCAACACACCGGTGAGCTCGGGCTGCTCGAGCGCCGTGATGGCAACCCCAGAAAGAAACTCAGCGCTCTCCCCCGTCGTGACCACGATTGGGCCCGTTCGGGCAGCAGTGGAGCGAGCGGCGAGGCGAGCTGCGAACACACCATCAGCGATGCCCACTCGAATGTGGCCTCGACCGGCGAGGACCGGGGCAACGTCTTCCACCACCTTGAGTGAGAGATCATGATCGCCGCCGAAGAACTTGGAGGGACCAAGTGTGGGGAAGCCAACGAGGCCCGGACCAGCAATCTCGACTCGCGGGGTGATGCCTTCCAGCGCGACAGCTACTGGCTCGAACAGGCGAGCTTCGCGGTCGATGTCTCGTTCCAGCACCGCCACATCCGGGCAGCGTCCCTGCGCTTCTCGCCGTCGCTGACCGAGTGCCACACCTTCGGCCCGAGCAGCGGGCGAGGAGGCAACCACTCGGTTGCCAACCACCACGATCGCCGGCTCATCGAGTGGCACACCCCAGGCCACCACCGGCCAATCCGGGCACCACACGACACACATGCGCGTGACATTGCTTCTCACACGCTCTGCCCGACCACTTCTTGGCTGTCCGCTTTTTCACTTACCGGCGATTCCCTATTCACCGATTCCCGTAGTGGCCGGAACTCGAGCACGTCAGCTTCCTTGGGAGCAGCAGCGAGTCGGCCGTCAGGACCGGGGAGCCACACCTCAACCGAGGAGCCCCCGCCAGCACCTCGCCGACCTGCCGCACTGATCGACACTCGTCGCCCCGTGAGATGTCCGTGGCCCTCACCGAGCCCCTCCCAGCGATCGACCTCAGTGCTCAAGGTGAGATCGAGACCGTTCGGCCAGGTGCGTCCACCGTCGAGGTGCAACAGCATCGATTCCTGTTCCCGAGCCCGGGCCTGGAGCCGACGAGCATCTCTCGGCCCTATCCGCGCCGAGGGCGCCACTGCCACAACATCCACGGCCTCCAAGAGCGCGGCAACCACGGTGGGCCACTGATCCAGGCTTGGCGTCTCGACCAACAGCACTCGATCCAGGCGAACACCAAGATCTGCTGCCGCAGCCAGTCCGAGATCAGGAACGCCAACCACCGCAAGCCACCCCTCCTCTCCCAGCGCCTCCGCCATGAGGGCAAGGGAGAGCGTCCACGCTCCATGACCAGCCACACCAAGGCTCGTGCCTCGCTGCAGGCCACCCCAAGGAAACAGTGGCGCCAACACCTCGGGCACCGGCATGATTCGCTGCCCCGCCAACGTGACGGGCTGAATCTTGTTGATGATGTCCTGCGAGAGTTCAGGACGGTGTCGCACTCGTGCCGCAGAGGCCAGATCCGCCATTCACCCAGTATCGAACACTTGTTCGATACTGGCAACCTCGAAGCTCGAGATCATCAGTCGCGAACGACCTCACCGTGGATCGCCGCCGCGTCGGGTCGGTTCCAGTAGCGGTTCGGGTTGTCGGCGTCATCCAGCAGCTTGGATCGACTTCCGATGGCCTCGGAGACCCGGATCGTTGGCTCCTCGTTCACGTGAGCCGCAAACACGACATCGAAGACCTGAGCCAGAAGCGCAGGATCGACCGGGATCGAGCATTCGATCTGGGCCGCTGCGGTCCGCTGGATCGTGCCCTCGTCCCCTCCATGCGAGCCCTCGAGTGACCGGAATTGCTGGTAGCCGGCCCCTCTTACGAACAAGCAGTTGTCGTAGGGACCTTGCAGGAGAGGGATGTTGAGCCCCAACGCCTTGGTCACCTGTTCGACACCGGCAACCGGCGTATCGATCGTGATCAGCCATTCGAGTTCGAGCACCGTGGAAGCAAGGTCCAACCCATCAAGTACGTGCAACGTTCCGGCGGTCGATGTGGTGTTCTCGGACATGAAGGGGAACGTAGGACGGCGTCATTTCGACCCGGAGCGAAACGTGAGCGTCGTAAGGTTGCCGAATGAGCGGCAGCCGCATCAGCACACTCGGGTCGGCGCTGGCCGATCCAACACGAGCGGCGGCCCTTGCTGCGCTGCTGTCCGGAACGGCGCACACCAGCGGCGAGCTGGCTCGGGCCTGCGGCGTCGCTGCGTCCACGATGAGCAGTCATCTCGGCAAGCTGGTGGACAGCGGACTCGTCCGGGTCGAGGCGGCCGGCCGCTATCGGCACTACCGCATTGCCTCCCGTGAAGTGGCCGATCTTCTCGAGCGAATCGACGAGGTCGACCTGCCCGAAACGGCGACCCCTCGCCGCCCATCACCAGGCCGAGACCTGAGCTACGCCCGCAGTTGCTACGACCATGTGGCCGGCCAGCTTGGCGTCGAGATCCACGACACGTTCGTCGACCGTGGCTGGGTTGAGCTCGACGAAAGCGATCCGAACCACCACGGCGTCAGCCTGACCGATGCGGGTGATCGCTTCCTCTCCCAGGCGCTGGGCATCGATGTGGCCGCCCTCGCCACCCGCAGTCGTCGCCCGATGTTGCGCATCGACATCGACTGGACAGAACGTCGCAACCACCTGGCCGGGGCGGTGGCCGCGGAACTGATGACCCTCATGCTCGAGGAGAAGTGGCTGAGACGCCGGACCGACAAGCGTGTGCTGACCGTCTCCGAAACCGGCAAGGCGAAACTCGCCGAGCACTTCGACATCCGCGTGTAGCCAACACCAACGCAACTGTGCTCGCGGCTTACGGCTTGCTGCAAGCCTAGGGTTGACGCATGGCCACCTTTGATGACGTCTGCGAGCTCGGCTCGGCACTTCCCGAGGTCACCGTCGGCACGTTCTACGGAACGCCGGGTCTTCAGGTTCGGAAGAAGGGCTTCTGCCGCCTGTGGGGTGAGCGAGAGCACAAGCGCGACGGCGTGCACGACACCGAGGTTCTCGTTGTGTTCTGCGAGCTCGAAGCCAAGCCCCTCTTGCTCGATGCTCATCCCGACGTGCTGTTCTCCACGCCTCACTACGAGAACTACGGAGCCATGCTGGTGCGGCTGGCCGATGCTGACCTCGACGACCTCGACGAATGGCTCGAGGATTCGTACCGGCTGAAAGCTCCGGCGACCTTGGTCCGCCAACTGGACTGACGCCGCCTACGGTTCGAGCCCATGCGCTCCGTTGCCCTGCTCCTCGCCGCTGCTCTCATCACCGCAGCGTGCACCTCGGCCGACGATCCTCCCTCCGGCGAGGAAACCGAACCCGCACCCGCCACCACCGAGCTGACCACCGAGGAATTCGAAGAGGACGACAGCGAAGAGGCAATGGAGCTCGAATCCGACGGGTCGACAATCGGGATGTTGCTCGTCGGCGATTCGTTGCCACCCGCGCAGCAGCGCCACCAGGAGGGTGAACCAGTCGTTGGCACCATTGCCCCTGGTCTCGAGTTCGGCGACATCGCCATTCCGGCTCAGGTCCCGACACTGCTCCTCACCGTCGTTGGCTCCTGCGCCGACTGTGCCGGCGCAGCCTCAGCGCTCGCTCCCCTCGCCGAGGAGTTCGGGGCCCAGGCTGTGCTCCTGACCAACGACGAGCCGACAGGCGCCATCGATCCAGCGTGGACCGTGATCGTCGACGACAAGGCGGCACGAGCCTTCTCCGGCCGAGACCGCCCCACGGCCATCGTGATCGACCTGAACGGGGCGGTGCTCTCCCGCATCCGACCGTTCAACCAATCGGGCACCGAATACGACGAGCCCGATCTTCGTTTCGCCCTCGAGATCGCCACGAACCAGATGCGCGGCCGCCCCCCTGGCCCTGCCCTGGAACAGGAAGCGGGGCCCGACGGTGTGCCGAGTTCCTTCGTTGGCGTGACCTCCGACGGAGTGGCGGTAGAGGTGTCCACCGAGACCGGCGATGTCCTCCGACGGCTTGCCGACCCGATTGCCGATGCGGACGATCTCGCCGAGGGATTCAACGGCATCGATGAGGCCACGGCATTCGGACCGCTCGTGCTGCTCAATGAGTGCTGCGAGCCAGCTGCCGGTCTCCTGCGTTTCGCGCCCTCGCTTGCATCAGAACCGGGCCCCGACGCCGAACGAACTGAGCAAGCGGCCTTTGCCGGTTGGGAAACGGCAGCGACAGAGAACGGCCGGTGGATCGCCATCAGCGGCTACACACGCCAGATCGTCGACCTTCAGGTCGAACCCGAGCAGCTCATCACCGACGGCATTGCCGGGTTGGGAGCCATCCAGCTTGGATCAAGCAACGGTGCCAACCCCGATGTTGCATGGCTCCGTGACCGCCTGGGAGTGGTGTATCTCCACCGGGGCAACACGAACGGCGTGGTCGAGATCATCGAGCTGAAGGCGGACTTCCAGCCCATCAGTCGTCGGAGCTTTGAGACGCAGGGTCCGGCAAGCGCCGTCGTGGTCAACGCCGCCGGCAACATCGTCGTTGTCTCTTCCGCCTTTGGATCGGACGAGACCATCGGACAGGTCTACGACATCGAGACCGCTGAGCTTCTGGCGGAGTTCCCCCTCGCCGAGGGCACGGAAGACATCGACTACGACGCCTCGGGCACCTACCTCATCTCCGTCGACGGCGAGGGCCGAGTGACGTGGCAAGGAGCGGGGCTGACCGGCGACCTCGGAACGGGCTTCATCTCCGCCAACTGGTAGCACTGCTCGTCGTGCGCCCTCGGTTGCCATGCTTGGCGGCAGCGGGTGCATGCCTTCCCGGTGAGGCCGGGTGGTCCCGCAAGCAGCTGACGTCGCACCTCGATCGGCCTACGGTGAGTGCCGTGGACTCTGAGTTCGTGATCGCCCGCAACCCCGACGATGGGTCGACCCTTCCCTACCTCGTTCGCATCCCACTCCCGACGGGCCCGGTCATTCTCAAAGTGAAGGACACGTGGCCCCGCACAGCAAAGATCTATTGCCATCCGTCCGAGGACTGGCCGTCCGATCCAGACGTCGTCGAACGCATCGCCGTGCGAACGTGCCGCCGACGCGGGGCTGCGATCGATCTCGTGCTCGAGCGAGGGCGAGAGAACCGGAGCCAGTTCGTCTTCGCCCGGGCTCGTGGCCGGGAAATGATCTTCTGGCAGTCGCCCCGCACGACCAAGAAGGCACGACCCGTCACGGTCCCGACCGCCAAAGCATCTGGCCACGCCCTCGAGATCCTCGTTGACTCGCACGAACGCTACGCCTGGAAGTTCACCGAGCAGCAGGCAGCCACAACCAAGCGAGCCCTGCCTGCCGGAGACTACGCCGTCGAACTCGACGGCAAGCTTCTCGCCGCTGTGGAGCGCAAGAGTTTGGCCGACCTCGTTTCGACCCTCACGACCGGCAAGCTTCCGTATCTGCTCGCCGATCTCTCGGCCGTGGGGCGGTCCGCACTCGTGGTGGAAGATCGCTACTCAGCCATCTTCAAGCTCGACTTCGTGCGCCCGAGAGTCGTTGCTGAAGGATTGGCCGAGATGGCGGTCCGCTATCCCATGACGCCGATTCTCTTTTGTGAATCACGCCAGCTCGCTCAGGAATGGACCTACCGGTTCTTCGGCGCCGCTGTCACCCACCATCTCAATGACGACGCCGCTCGGGCCAAGGTCGAGAAGCTCCCGACCGGCGGACGCATTCCTCGTCCCGAGCCGACGACGAAGGAAGTTCGGGCATGGGCCCGCAACGAAGGCCTCTCTGTTCCGGACCGGGGAAAGCTTCGCCCCGACATCTGGTCGGCCTATCGCGATGCGACCGGCCGCTGACTCAACCGCCTCGCAGAGCTGGTCAGTTGATGCGGAGGACGTCGGCGCCGATGGCGGACAGCGCCGCGGAGAGTTCAGCGAACTGGGCCTCGTCGGCGTACGAGCCGACGATCGCACCACCGGACCCGGTGAAGGTGGCACCACAACCCACTTCGGCCGCCACTTCGACCAATTCGTACTGCGACTCGTTCACCGGACCGAGCTGGCGACGGAGCATCATGTTCTGCCGCATCAGATCGCCGACCCGGGCGGCATCGTTCCACCGCATGGCCGCTCGCCCTTCAGTGACGAGGGCGGCCAGTGCTCGCATCGCCTCTCGCACCACGGGGTCGCCTGCTTCGAATCGGTTCCGCAGCGACGTGTGATACGTGGCGCTGGGCTCGGCCGACGAGACACGGTGGGCAATGAACAGCGCCGGCAGACCGATCGGATCGAGCTCTTCGTACGAGCCGTGGGCCACGCCGAAACGGGCATCGGTCTGCATCGAACCGAAGTCCATGGCCACGAGCCCGCCGTAGACCTGAACCACACGATCTTGCAGGCCGGCGGTTATTCCGAGCTGCTCAGTCTCCACGCTCAACGCAATCGTGGGCAGGACTTCGCGAGGGATCTCGAGGCCCGTGTGCTCCGCCAGGCATCGGAGTGCGGCAACGACCAAGGCCGAGGATCCGGCAAGGCCGACCTGCCGCGGAATGTTCGTTCGATATGAGAGGCGAAAGTCCTCCGGCCGTGGGGCGCCGACGGAGTCAGCCACATCGATGAACGTACGAATCACCGCCGTGAGGAGCTGGGGACCCGTGCCGTAGCCGAACCCGTCGACCGAGAGAGCAAGCTGGCCAGCGGAAGGCCAACTCGGCACATCAGAAGGAAGGGGCTCGATCGAGATGCCTTCGGCTGGTTCGAGCGTGACCGTGGCCGAATAGAGGGGTACGGCAAGGCCAAGGGTGCGCCCTCCGTAACCATCAGAGGGATTGCCGAGAAGACCGACCCGTGCCGGTGCGGTCTGCTCGATCATCGAGACCAGCCTCAGCTGAAGGACGCCTCGTCGGGGATCTCAACACCAGGCTTGTAGTGGATGAAGAGATCTTCCACGATCTGCTTCAGCCCTTCAGGCTCCTGCCCGGCGGAGAGGCGCACCGTGATGGTCTGTGCGTACACATGGACCTGATCCACTCGACCGGTGGCCAGCAACTGGCGGGCCACGACGTCTGGCGGGCGGTCGCCAATGACCTCTTGGTCCTTGGTGTACCGCTCGTGACCCATGCCCGTGAGGGAACGGTTGGTCTCGAATCGCACCAACCCGTGGTTGGTGGACGGCTTCTCGATCACAGTGACTGGCTCACCCATAGTGGGCCGAGCGTAGCCGCATCGAGCGGAGCACCATCCAGCTGAAGGCGAACACGACGAGCGCCAAGATTGTGTGAACGGCTTTGAACCCCGCGCTCCAGTCGCCGAGCAGGATCTGCCCACCTCGCACGAACCACCAGATCGGACCGATCACCGCAAGGGCCAGCAAGATCCGAGGACGGACTCGCCGGGCGAGCTCGATACCCCCGGCAAGCGCCAAAGCCACGAAGCCAACGGCCACTGCGAGCCGCCAAGCACGGCCGCCACCGGTGAGCTCAACATCGTCAAGGATGTTGCGCACTCGAGAACCCCAAACAAAGGCCGTCCATGCGACCAAGCCAATGCCGGCCCATGGCCGTGTTGCGGATCGCTCGGAGTTCGCGCTTTCGGTCTGGGTCATCCGTCGAGCCTCACGTCGCAGGTCTCCAGTGCAGCCGCGAAGGCGGCCGCATCATCGTCGGTCACTGCCTCGCCGTCAGCCAGGGCGGCGAGGGTTGACAGGTCCATCTCGTCCACCACACAACGAGCATCGGCCGGCGCTAAGCCCAGCTCCTCGGCCAGCTGCGAGGCGATCGTGGCCGCGACAACGGCGTCGTCCTCACCTTCGGGAGCAAGACCGGCGAGCTCACTGTCGGAGAACGGGCGGGGAGCGTTGGGGTCTTCGGGACTGACGAAGGGATCGCCTTCGTCTCGACAGTTGGCGAGAAGGAAACGGTCGAGCCGGTCAGACGCCTCAGCACTGCTGCTGTTGTCGAGCGCCCGTTCGTCGACTTCGAGGATGTTGTGATCGACCTCGGCCATCGCTTCGTCCAGCTCAACGAACGCATCTCGCACGGTCATCACGTCGTCTTCGATCGTTGGCGGAGCAGCCTCGACGAGTCGGTTGAGCCGATCGAGTGAGCCCTCGAAGAAGTCCTTGGTCTCAGCCTGGTCGAACAGTGCCGTGGACAGCCCGGACTGGAACGATTCGAAGTCATCCGCCAAGGAGCAGAAGGCCGCCGTTGGGTCCTCTGGCGCCCCCGATGAACAGGAAGCCAGGATCAAGAGCCCGGTGAAGCCAACAGCGATCGCACGTGCGCTTCGTTCGGCGGTCCGGGGGCGGCGAAACATCGATGGAGACGGTACGCCGAATCTCACTCGTCCCGATGTCGGCAACTACGTTGGCCCGATGTCTGACATCACCCTCGAGCAGTTCATCGCCGACGCCACGGCCTTCCTTGACGCCAACGCCACCAAGAAGGCGGCCGCGAAGGAATTCGTGTGGGGCGAAGGGCCAGACGACGCCTCACTGTTCGAAGAGGTGGACCGGGAACTCGAGAAGGTGGAACTGGCCAAGGCGCAGGCGTGGCGAGCCAAGCGGTTCGATGCTGGTTTCGGCTACATCAGCGGCGCCGAAGCGATGGGCGGTCGGGGCCTGCCGCGTGCCTTCGACCAGGCGTACGCCAACCTCGAGGCGAAGTACGAGGTTCCTGACCAGGGCTTCTTCACGATCGGGCTCGGCATGGTGGCTCCCACCATCGCCAGCCATGCCAGCGAAGAGGTGGCGGCGGAGATCGTCCCGAAGATGTATCGAGGCGACATCGTCGGAGCCCAACTCTTCTCCGAGCCAGGCGCCGGATCCGACTTGGCCAGCCTGACCATGAAGGCCGAGCGCGATGGCGACGAGTGGATCATCACCGGGCAGAAGGTGTGGACCTCCGGTGCGCACTACTCCGACATCGGAGAAGTGATCTGCCGGACCGATCCGGATCTACCAAAGCACAAGGGGCTGACCGGATTCATCGTGGACATGAAGGCCCCCGGAGTGGAGATTCGCCCGCTCGTCCAGATGACTGGCGGAGCGAGCTTCAACGAAGTGTTCTTCGAAGAAGTTCGGGTGCCCGACTCCCACCGCCTCGGCGAGGTCAACGACGGTTGGCGAGTCGCGCTCACCACGCTGATGAACGAGCGGGCGGCGATCGGTGGCGGCACCGGTGGCGGTGGCGCGATGACGAAGCTGATCGAGATGGTCCGCCACTTCGGTCTGGCCGATGATCCACTGATCCGCCAGGAGCTGATGGACCTCTACATCCGAGGCCAGGCGCTGCGGTTCAACAACATGCGAGCGATGGACAAGATCAAGGCGGGCGAATTGCCGGGCGCAGAGATGAGTGGAGCCAAGCTGGCGCTCACCGAGAACATGCGACGCACCTCGGCCTTCATCGGCCGGGTGATCGGGCCTCGGCTCACGGCCGACACTGGAGAGTGGGGCACGTTCTCCTGGGCCGGGTACGTGCTGGGTATGCCGGGTATGGCCATCGCCGGTGGTTCCGATCAGGTGCTGCGCAACATCCTGGGCGAGCGAGTCCTTGGTCTTCCCAAGGAACCCGGCATCGACACCACGAGCCCCTTCAAAGACATCAAGATCAACTAGTCGCCGTTGCCGTTCCCTCGGCTCGCGCCTCAGTCACTAACGGACCGAGACGTGGTACCGGCCTTCACTCAGGGAGAAGGGAGGTCTGGCCGGGGATTTGCGTCGGGTCGGGTGGGTTCACTCGGTGAACCCCCGTCCACGGCATCGTGTCCATGAAGACCCACGAGCGACGGTGGATCGAGGTTGGTCCGTAGGCCTGGATCGCCGTTCGATGGCGAGGGCACGGGTAGCCCTTGTTGTTCTCGAAATCGAAGCCGGGGAACGCCTCAGCGTCCGCTCGCATCATGCGGTCTCGGGTGACCTTCGCGAGGATCGAGGCCGCCGCAACCGAGAGACACTTCGCGTCGGCCTTGATCAGCTTGCGAGTGTTCGGATGTCCAACAAAATCCCACTTGCCATCCAGGATCACGCCGTCGACCCGGACGCCTAGAGCATCAATGGCTCGCTTGGCGGCCAAGCGTTGGGCCGCTGACATGCCGAGCTCATCACACTCGTCGTGGGTTGCGTGGCCGATGCCGTAAGCCTCGACCCAGTCTTCGAGCCGGCTGAACATGGCCTCCCGCTCGGGCTCGGTGAGCATCTTCGAATCCCGCACCTTGTTCAGGCGCTTGTCCTTCGGCACGACCGCGGCACCGATGGTGAGCGGGCCCGCCCACGCCCCTCGACCCACTTCATCAATCCCCACGACGTACTCGGCGCCCCCGGCCCAGAGTTCCTTCTCCACCGAGAGCCCAGGCGGCTTGGCCTTCAACGCTTTGCGGAGCTTCGGCACGCTCTTCTTCGTGGCGGTCCCCGCAGGCATCCCCGCAACCTACCGGCCGACGGCCGAGCCTGCCGCCCGGCCCGTCCGCAGCTATTGGGTGCACGCTGCCATCAAAACCGTTGGAGATCGGCACCCAATGTGCGCACCCGAGAGCGAACGGCAAGTCCCCGGCGCCGGCGGTGGCAATGGCTTCTCCGAGAAGCGATTGCTAGCTTCGCCAACGAGGGGCGAGCTTCAACACATAGGGGGACGAGACATGCGTTTCGACCATGCACACCACCATCTGTCGCGCCGAGATGCGCTCAAGCTCGGAGGTGCCAGCGCTGCAGCGGTGACCACCACGACCCTGCTCAGCGCTGCGCCAGCGCTCGGGCAAGACGAGGAGGAGCTCGTCGACCGCGAAGCCGAAGCACTCGCTCAGAGCGTTCGCGGCCAGAGCTACAGCGACGAAATGTTCGACGTTGCCGCTGCCGCTGCTGGGGGCTACTGGGTCAGCCCCTACGGGCCAGACGATCAGCGGGGCACGTTCAACGAGCTCACCGCCGAGCGAACTGGCCGAGCACTTCGTCAGCTTCGCAAGGGTCTGGACGTGAAGACCTACCAACTCGGCGAGGAGATGTTCAACGGCTTCCCGGCGTTCCCCAGCGCACCACCTCGCCTTCACGACATGTTCCTTCTGGCGTTCGGGTACGACGCTGGCGCCGATTTTGTGGCGGGAGGCGGCATCCAGTCCGGCTTTGATGCGCTCGGACCGAACCTGGTCATCGGCCACGAGGAGCGCTTCGCCGAGAACTTCACGCTCCAGATCGGCTCACAGATCGACGGGCTCGGTCACGTCGGAATCGGAACCGGCGACGAGCGAGGCGGGCGTTTCTACAACGACATCTACGCCGACGACCTCATCACACCGACGGGCACGACCAAGCTCGGCAACGAGACGATGGGCCCGATGGTCACCCGCGGCGTGATCATCGACGTGGTCGGCATGAAGGTGGCGGCCGGCGCCACCGATGACTTCTTCGTGGCACCGAACGGCCAACCCGTGCTGCGGGACAACTATCGCATCACGATCGACGACATCGAGAACGCCCTGAGGCGCCAGCGAGTGCGCAAGGCGATCGGCCCGGGCGACGTGCCGATCCTCCACACCGGATGGACCCATCTGGTGAGAGACGATCCGAACCGCTATCTCACCCAGGAGCCTGGCATCTACCTGGCTGAGGCTCGCTATTTCACCGACCGCAAGGTGGCCATGGTTGCCTCCGATACCTGGGGCCTCGAGGTTCTCGACCCAGCCGTGACGGGCGGCAACGCATTCCCGTGCCATCAGGAACTCTTCGGCCATACCGGCATCCGCATCGGCGAATCGTTTGTCACCGATGCGGCCGTGGCCGACCACGCCTACGACGGCGTGCTCATCGCCACGCCAGAGAACGTGCCAGGAGCAACCTGCGGTTCGAGCCCGCCAGCGTTCATGGGCCAGCCGGGTCGAGCCCCACGAGACTGAGGCCGCGGGCCCCAAGCCCCAGAGACGGGCGGCGTTCGGTCGGTGAATCTTCACCGGCCGAACATCGCGACCGGTAGCGCAGCACCCTGACCCGACCATGGCGCTCGCCATTCTCGCTTCTATGTTGGAGGCCATGACCGAGATCAGCGGCCGTGTCCTCAGCGTGAATCGAAGTGCCGATCACACCTTCGCAAAGGCCCCCCAGACGTCCATCGTCCTGATTCCGGGCGAAGGGGTCGAGGGCGACGCCCATCGAGGCGTGAAGGTGAAGCACCGTTCTCGGGTGAAGCAGAACCCCGATCAGCCCAATCTGCGACAGGTCCACTTCATCCCAACCGAGCTTCATGCCGAACTCGTCGAGCGGGACTACGAAGTCAGCCCCGGTGTGATGGGCGAGAACATCACCACTGAAGGCATCGACATGAACGTGCTGCCCGTCGGAACCAAGGTGCAGTTGGGGCCCGAGGCCGTGGTGGAGCTCACCGGTCTCCGCAATCCCTGCCCCCAGCTGAACAACGTGAAGCACGGGCTGATGAAGGAGCTCGTCTACAACGATGAGGACGGCAACACAGTCCGGCTTGGCGGCGTGATGAGCGTCGTGCTCGAAGGGGGAACGGTGAACCCCGGCGATGCGATCGTGGCCACGCTTCCACCCGAGCCTCACGCCGCCATGGATCGGATCTGAGGGAGCGGGCAGGCCGCTCCGAACAACCGACTAGGCGAACGACTCGCCCTCGGTGGGCGGCGCCTGCAGACCGTCCGGTGTGCCGGCGAGGAGCGTTTCGCCACTGGCTTCGTTCGTGACCCAGTCGGGGTCGAGGCCGGGGCAACGGATCTCGATCGGGCCGTCGGTCTCGAGCTCCCACAGGAGCGCCGGCCGGTAGCCGTGCCAGCGAATGGCAAACGAGATGAGGCCGTGCGTGGTCGCGCCGTTGTGCACCTCGACATCCCCGCCGAGCCAGGCTGACGGGAACTGTGGAAGCAAGAGCAGTCGGCGAGGGTCGCCACCGAGGATGAGGCGACGAGCACCGAGCCAAAATCGGGCGGCCGCCACGGGCTCGTCGGCGCCCCAGCTTCCGGCCGGGCTGGCCTTCTCCGAGAGCGCAGAGAGTGCATCGAGGTTGCCGGGCAGGTCCTCAGCTGGAGCCAGGGTGCTCACTCGATCCAGCAGCTTGAGTCCGGTCTCCCGCTGGCCAGCCACGATCAGCAGCCGGCAAAGGCCGATCAACGCCTCGTCACTCGCCGCACGATCCTTGGTCTTCTCAACCAAGTAGGTCAGCTGGGCGACGGGTTCGAGGAGGGCGTCGGCCACGGCAACGTCGTCGGCCAGGCGGGCGGCTCGACCGACGCCACCAACGATGGCGGCGGCGTCGACTGGGTCACCAGGCAGCTTGGTGGGGAACGTGCCCGCCAGCGATCCAAGTGATGCCATGATCTCGCCCACTGCCCCACTGAGGGCGAGCGCTTCGAGAATGCGGCCAGCACCGGGTTCGAGCTCGGCCACACGACGAGGCAAGCGGTTCGCTTCGCCGAGCAGACGAGCACGAGCGGCGAGCGCCTGGTCGGTCACGCCGGGATCAGGGAAGGAGAAGCGGCCGCCAGCTTCGACAACAGCGGACCAGCCGCGAGCAACGGCGTCGGCGTCCGGAAGCGGTCCGGGATCGTTCTGCACGACGTCGGAGGGCACGAGGAATCGCAAGGTCGTGCGATGCGGCACGGGGTAGAGCACCACGGCAGTGGCGTCGGCTCCGTGGGCCGCCGGCCGCTTGGCCAGTGTGTTTCGGGCGTTCAGTCGGTCGAGCAGGTTGTCGGTTTCCGACGTGTCGAACTCGCTAGCCGGGCGAGGCAGGAAGACGGCGATGCGCTCCCCCACGGTGACGCGGTCCTCGAAGACCTGCACCGGCCCGGTGGTTCCCGGGCGCTCCACGCCGTAGGGGCGGATGGAAAGGGCAACGGCAACCGGCGTTGGTGAGTCGTTCTCGATCTCGACCACCGTGACTTCGCCACCCGGCGCCTTGACGCCGTAGACCCGCTGAATGGCATCGCCGGACGGGATACGCATCGAGGTTTCGAGGACGGCGCCAGCGCCGATTCGCCGCTGGCGTACCGTGCTTTCTCGGGCTGGGAAGTACCAACGATCGTCGGCGCCGATGTGCCAATCCACCGACCATGCAGCACCGTTCGGCTGAACGAGGCCACCGCCGTCGACGAAGGCAGGATCCACGGCGTCGAGCGTGCCCACGAGCGTGAAACCAGCATCGGCAGGGCGTTCGACCGAACGCGATCCGAGGTTGAGTCCACCGTTCATCGCCTCAATGTACGGCGGCCGGTCCGCGTCGCCTATCTCCCGCCTTGCGGGACTTCAGCCCCAGTGGCCCGCAGACTCAGCTCCAGGGAGAGGACGAGTGCGTGTGATTCGTGGCGAGCACACCAGCTTCGTGCCCGACACGACCGCGCATGAGGGAGTCTTGCGCCCAATCAGGATCTTTCCCTTCCCAGCACACGGCGTAGACCTGGGCTGCGATCGGCATCCATACGCCGTGCTCATCCGCCAGCCCCTTCACCACTTTGGCTGCCTTGACACCCTCGGCCACCTGGTCCATCTCCTCGAGGATCTGCGCGATTGGCTTGCCTTCGCCGAGTTGGCGGCCCACATGTGAGTTACGACTCTGCGGACTGATGCATGTGGCGAGCAGGTCGCCCATCCCGGCAAGTCCGGCCAGTGTCAGCGGCTCTCCGCCGAGCTTGGTTCCCAACTCGATCAGCTCAGCCAGACCTCGCGTGATCATCGCTGCCCGGGCGTTGTCGCCCTGCTTGCGGCCTTCGATCGCACCTGCAGCAAGGGCGTACACGTTCTTCAACGCACCGCCGAGTTCGCAGCCGACAACGTCGTGGTGGGTGAAGACTCGGAAGCCGGGCGTGGTGAAGACGGACTGCAAACGCTCAGCAATGTGGAACTCGGTCATGGCGATGACCGCGCCAGTCGGGTTGCCGGCCAGGATCTCCTTGGCCAGGTTCGGGCCGGTGAGAACACCGACGGGGCGGCTCGGCAGTTCCTCTTGGAGAATCTGGGTCATCCGAAGCGCGCTGCCTTCTTCGAATCCCTTGGCCAGAGACACAACCGGAACCCACGGCCGAATGGTCTGGGCTACCCGCTGGGCCGTGGCCCGAAAGGCGCTGGTCGGCACGCCCATGATGAGCAGGTCAGTTTCGGCTACCGCTTGCTCGAAGTCAGTGGTGGCCGTCAGGTCCTCGTGAAGCGTGTAGTCCGGCAGATACTTGCTGTTGATGTGGTGACTGTTGATGCTCTCAACCGTCGCCTCATCCCGGGCCCAGATCGTGGTCGGCGCATTGTGGGCGCACAGATGGGCAACCGTGGTTCCCCACGAGCCGCCTCCGAGCACAGTCACTCTGATCTTGAACGAGGTGTCACTGTCGGCAGCCATGGGTCGAACGTAGTCCGACTGCGATGTGGCCCGCCTAACCTCCGAACCGTGGCTACCGCTGCGGTGCTGATTCCGATCAAGTCCTTCGACGTCGCCAAGGGTCGACTGACCGACGCCCTCGAGCCGGCTGAGCGGGCTGTGCTCGCCGAGCGGATGGCCGAACGGGTCGTCCGAGCGGCCGCTCCCCTTCCGGTGTTCATCGTGTGCGGGGATGAATCGGTGCGCGCCTTCGCTGAGCGCCTGGGAGCCCGCGTGATCTGGCGAGAGCCGAGGGGGCTCAACGCCGCGGTCACTGACGGCGTGGAGCATCTTCGAGGCGAGGGCGTCGAGCGCGTGATCATCGCTCATGCTGATCTTCCTCGGGCGACTTCGCTGGCCTGGGTGGCCAAGGCTGCCGACGTCATCGATGGTGTGGTGCTCGTGCCAGACCGTCGCAACGACGGCAGCAACGTGATGTGCCTGCCGACGAGCGCCGACTTTGTGTTCGCGTACGGCGTTGGCTCGGCGGCAGCTCATGAAGCGGAGGCCCATCGACTCGGACTTCGGTTCGAACAGCGAATCGACGCCGATCTCGGGTGGGACGTCGACACGCCGGAAGATCTGGCCCCTGACATCCGTTCTCTCATCTCCATCACCAACGCCACGACGTATCCCCCGACCGAACCCGCACCGAAAGCGACCTCCATGACTGCTGCCCAGAACCCGCTCACTCCCGCCGCCGTGCGGTTCACGCACGGCACGAGCAACCTGCCGACTCCCGAGCGGGCGCTGGCGATCGGTGCCCATCCCGACGACGTCGACTTTTTCGCTTCCGCCACCCTGGCCAAGTGGGCAGCGGACGGATGCGAGGTGAGTGTGCTGGTGTGCACCGATGGATCGAAGGGAACGTGGGACCCCGACGCCGATCAAGCCGACCTCATTGCCACCCGGGAACGAGAGCAGGAAGCCGCCGCTCGGGCGTTCGGAGCGACGGGCGAGGTCGGATTCTTGCGCCAGGTCGATGGCGAGCTCGAATCCACATTGGTGCAACGAGCCCAGGTCGCCCACTGGATTCGCAAGCTGCGACCAAACGTCGTGCTCGGCCACGATCCCTGGAAGCGCTACCGCCTCCACCCGGACCATCGAAACGCCGGGCTCCTGGCCTGCGAGGGCATCGTCGCCGCCCGTGATCCCAAGTTCTTCCCCGACCAAGAGTTCCCGCACCATCGCCCCGATGCTCTCCTCTTGTGGGAAGCCGACGAGCCGGATCATGCCGAAGACGTGCAGGGCTTCGTCCAGAAGAAGTACGACGCTCTCCTCGCTCACGAAAGCCAATTCGAGTCCACGATGAAGGCCACGAACGACGACGAACTCAATGTCTTCAGAGCACGGGTGTTGGGCAAGCTCGAGGCGGCCGGTGCGGCCTCCGGTTTCGACGTCGCCGAGATCTTCAAGCTGATCGACGACCTGTAGGCCGTTCGTGGGGCTTCGAGTTGCCGGCGTCGACGGCTGCCCCGGTGGCTGGGCGGTCGTAGAGCTCAGCACGATGGGCGGCGAAAGGGAGCTGACGGCAGCCTTCGCCGCCAGCATGGATGAGGTAGTGGCACGAGTGCGGGCTGGAGATCTCGACGCCGTCGCCATCGACATGCCGATCGGTCTGCTCGACACCCATCCTCGGCCAGCGGATGTCGCCGCTCGCGTCGGGCTCGGCCCAAGGAAGTCGTCCGTCTTCCCCACGCCGCTCCGGGTCACGCTTGAAGCGGAGACGTACGCCGAGGCATGCGAGCTGTCTCGCGCCGCGTGCGGAAAGGCGCTGTCGAAACAGGCGTGGTTCCTCCTGCCGAAGATCCGGGAGCTCGACGATCTGCTCACTCCCCCCGATCAGGACCGCATCGTTGAGTCCCACCCCGAGCGAACGTTCGCTCGACTTCGCGGCGCACCGCTGGCAAACAACAAGTCAACGCCCGAGGGGCACGCCCTTCGCCGTTCGATTCTGGCCGACGTTTTTGGCGCCGCGGAAACGGCGCACGTCGGCGAGTCACGGGTCGCGCCAGCCACGGATCTGCTCGATGCGCTTGCACTCGTGACGGCGGCCGAACGCGTCGCCCTTGGTCGCGAGATTCGCCACGGCAACGAGATCGACGCCACGGGGCTTCGAGCCCAGATCGTCGACTGAGGTGACCTCACCCAGCATCGAGCGCGGACTGCTCGACAACCTCCGTCGCTACCGACTCCAGCGCGTCCTAGCCGGACTGCTGTTCTGGTTCCCGACCTCGATTCTCTTCTTTCTCGAGCGAGTGGATCTGAGCACCACGCTCCGCCTGGGCGCCGCGTATTTCCTTGGTGTCGTGGTGCTGGAAGTGCCCTCGGGATGGTTCAGCGATCGATACAGCCGAGTCCTTACGCTCCGCATCGGGGCTGCGTCCCTCGTCGCCACCCATGCACTCTTCCTGCTGGCAGGTAGCTCCGTCGCCGCCCTGTTCGCTGCCCAGCTCTTTCTTGCCCTGGCCATGTCGGCGATGTCGGGAACCGATACGTCGTTTCACTACGACTCGCTCGAGGCCCTCGGGCGGGCCTCCGAGTTCGGTAAACGGGAGGCTTCGGCCAGTCGTGACGCGTTCATCGCCACGATGGCGGCCGCACTGATCGGTGGAGCGCTTGGCTGGGTCGATCTCCGGCTGCCGTTCGTGGCCTCACTTGCGGCGGCGATGCTCCAGCTTCTGAACTCGCTGCGCATGGTCGAACCCGAGCTCCACGGCGCAGGAGAGATCGCCGAGACCGAGCCGCCCGTCCGTTCACTGGGGCGACGAATGAAAACGCCGGCCCTGGCTTGGCTGCTGTTGTTCCTCACCGTCCAGCAGCCGTTGGAGAGCCTGGCCATCGACATGATGCAGCCGTGGCTGGCTGAGACCGTTGGTTCGTCCCTGAGCGAGGCCGGCAATGCGCCCCTCACCAGCGGCCTCCTGTTGGCGGTGATCTCGCTGGTCGGTGCAGCGACCGCAGCCAAGAGCGACCAGCTTCGGCAATGGCTCGGGCTTCGAGGCGCCCTGACGCTGCTGGCCACGATCGAAGCGGTGATTCTCATTGCGCTGGCGTCGACTCGCAGCTTCTGGATCCTGCCGCTGCTCGCCTTGCGAAGCACCCAGGCCGCAGCTGGACCGGTACTGGTCGCCGCTGGCGCCGCGCCACTTCTGGCCCGGAACCAACGAGCGACGTTCCTGTCCATCGGCAGCCTCGCCGGTCGGGGTGCCTACGGCACCCTGCTGCTCGTTCTCGGAACGAAGACGGATCTCGACGACGTGTTGAACCTCGGCGCTCTCGTCGGCGCGGCGTGCCTCGGGCTCTTGATCATCGGTGCGGGACTGGCCCGAGCCCGTTCGTAGACGGCCCAGTCCGATCGCCCCTGCCTCACCGCCGGTCAGTTGTAGACCTGCTCGAAATCGTGCACGTTCGTCGGGTCCAGACCCGGGAGGTTGGTTTCCAGCCGGTCGAAGTCGTCGCCACCGTCAAGGGCAAAGGCAGCGCTCACCACGACATCGAAGATGAAGGCCTGGTCATCCGCAGGTCCGAAGTCAACAACCAAGTCTTCGACGACGGTGCTGCGCACGATCACGAGGAGATCCTTGCCTTCGCTCATGTCCATGACGAGATCGCCTCCGACCTCCGTCCGATCAATCGAGACCTCGTCATTACCCGCACGAGTAGCGACCACCAGGTCATCGCCGACCTCAACGCGGTCCACGTCCATGATCAGATCGGCCGGACCTCCGCCGTCGACAACAAGGTCATTCTTCGTCGCCAGGCGGGAGAGTCCGAGAGCGCCAAATCCGTCGATGACGAGATCGTCTCCGACGACCATCTCCTCGAGGTCGATCAGCGACTCGTGCGACGGCAGCGCTGCGTGGAACACCGCATCGTCCCCGATCTCGAGATCCGACACGCGCACATCGTTGCGTTGACCGTCGGTATCAACGATCAGGTCTCCACGGATGTCGCCGCCGGCGCTGGTCACGAAGACGTCGTGGTCGCCGGTTCCAAGATTGAGGACGACATTCTGAAACACTCCGGTGAAGGTCTCCTGCCCGGCATTCATTGTCTGACCGCTTGCGTTTCGGTGCTCCCATGCCATGAATACGACGCCGCCGCCCATGACCCGGAGCTCGACAGATTCTTGCGGAGCATCGATTGCGTCCACCCCAGTGACCCGAAGCGTGCCGCCGCTGACAACACCGGACGTCTCCACCGATGCTGCGCCAGCCGGTCCGGCCCCCAACGCCGTGCTGGCGATAGCGAGAAGGCCCACCCCTACTGCCGCAACCCGCTGCACCGCACCACTTCGATCGCTCATCTTGTTCCCTCTCGATTCGCCCGCAGACCTGGATGGCTGCGCTGGCTCATTTCGGAGAGTGTGAAACGGACTCCCAACGTTTGTCCGTGATCGCGATCACGGACGAGAAGAACGTTCGCTCGCGGCCCATGGACCGCGGTTCAGGTGCCGCGCGGTGTGAGCCCAGCTGCGGTGTAGGAGGCATCGATGAACTCCATCGTCTCGATGGAATCTGCGCCTCCGGTGGGGAAAGGAGCGCCGTCCACCACTGCATCGCGGAACGCCTCCAGCTGGTGATGGTAGGTCGTTCGCCCCTCGACCGTCTCCTTCGATGTTTGACCGTCAACGGTCAGCGCGACGGAGTGGCCGGAATGTGGAGCAAGGGGGTTCTCCACTCGCAGCAATCCGTTCGCACCTTCAACCTCGAGCCACGCTTCAAACTGTGCGCCCGGATGCATCGCTGTTTGCAAGTGGCCGGTCGCCCCGAGGTTCGGATAGCGGACATCGATGTCGGTGGTGATGTCCACATTCGCTTCGCCTTGCGCCATCGTCGACGACACCACTTCGGGCTGCTCTCCCGATGCAAACCGCGCCCACTGGACTGGGTAGCAACCCAGATCCATCAGTGCGCCGCCCGACAGCTCATACGCCTGACGCACCCGGTTCTCGGGGGGAATCTCGACGTTGAACGTTGCGTCGATGCGCTTCACGTCGCCCAAAGCGCCGGAGGCCATGATCTCACCAATGCGATCGGCGAGCGGGTGGTAGCGCCAGTGGAACGCCTCCATCAGGACAAGCCCGGTCTCTTCGCCGACCGCAATCATCTCCGCCGCTTCTCCTGCGTTGGAAGCGAACGGCTTCTCGCACAGCACGTGCTTGCCTGCCCGGAGTGCCTTGATCGTCCACTCGTGATGAAGGTTGATCGGCAGCGGGTTGTAGATGGCGTCGACATCGCTGGCCAGCACGTCGTCATAGGTATCGACGACGTTGGCGATACCGAAGTCGTCGGCCTGAGCCTGAGCCCGGCTCCGGTCGCGGGCGGCGATCACGGAGACTTCGACGCCGTCGGTGTCCAACGCTGGTTGAAGGAGTGCCTTCGCCGAGATACCAGCAGCACCGAAAACACCAATACGAAGAGGAGCAGTCATGCTCCGACGTTAGCGGGGAGCCTCCGCTGCTTCGTCAGTCCGTTCGTTCGATGTCGAAGCCAAGCGAGTGGGTGGCCAACGCTGCCAGCTCCAACGTCTGAGCTTCGGAGATCAGGATTCCTTGCAACACCGGAAGGAACCGAAATCCCAGACGGGCGGCGTCTCGAAGATCGACGCGCTCGTAGGCCGCACCAACGATGTCCAGCTCCGTGAGCTCGGTGCCCGGGGCAGAGACGTCACCAAGTTGCGCGTCACGAAGATCGAGATCATCGAGGACGCACCGCTCGAAGCGCACTCGCTCCAATCGGGCGGCCACGAGGCTGGAGGTGAGCACGCGGCTCCGTCGCCTCGAGCCACCCATCGATGACTTCTGGGACAGATTCGAGCCGTGCCGCGGGTCGGGGCAACCGAGGCGGCTTCGCATACGGCTCATCGACCTCGACCCAGGGCATGCCAGCAGTATGTCGCTGCACGCACCGCACGGCGGCAGAATCGTGGACCGTGGCCGTCACTCACAGCGCAGGCATCGTTCTGCTCCGAACCCCGCCGAACGATCCGGATCAGCTGGAGATCCTGCTTGTCCACCCGGGCGGTCCGTTCTGGGCCAAGAAAGACCAGCACGGCTGGTCGATCCCCAAAGGCGAGTTCGATCCGGACGAAGAGGACGCCCTTGTCGCCGCTCGTCGCGAGTTCCACGAGGAGCTCGGATCGGTGTGCCCGGCCGGCGATGCCACGCCAATCCCCGCCTTCCGGGCCGGATCGAAATGGATCCACTCGTTTGTTCTGGAGACGGCAGAGGCTGCTGCGTTCGATGCGGACGACATCACCAGCAACACCTTCGAGATGGAGTGGCCGCCGCGGTCGGGCCAGCAGCAGTCCTTCCCCGAGGTCGACCGGGCTGCCTGGTTCGACGTCGAGACAGCCGCTCACAAGCTGCACAAGGGTCAGCTGCCACTCATCGCACACGTGCGACAGCGCTGAGTGCTGTTCTCATCGACTCTCACTGCAGGATGGATCACTGACCGAGACGACGGCGAACTGCAATGCCTTCGACATGGTCGACGTTCGGGTCCGTGATTACCATCGCCTTCAATGCATCTTGAACTCGGTCCGCTCCCAGCGGGCGACGTGCAGCAGTGGTCTCGCTTCGCTCGACGTGTGGTGTGCGAACTCCGCACCGATCCTGCGGATCTCGAGGGCATTGCCACGGCCGATCTACTCAGCGGCTGGACCACCATGATCGATCGGTGGGAACACGACGCCGCCATGGGTGCTCCTGAGTTCCGGTGGAGCGGCGATGTCGACGTCGAGAAGGCGGAGTACCTCCTCCACGGTCTGGATCGCATCGTGCACTCATCGTCGGTGCAGGCGCGGCTCTCCGCCGAGGATCACGCCCGACACACCGGGTTTACCATGCACCTCGTGCAGTCGTTCGTCGACGGACTCAGCGCCGAGGGACGGTGCCATCAGCACTACGTCGACCAGGTGCGGGGCTCGATGGGCGCCCAGCTCGATCACTAGCGAACGAAATCCCAACGCCTGATGAGGCTGGCTCCGGCAGACTGACAGGCATGTCCTTTCAGCCGATTGAGACCGAGCGCATGGTCCTGCGACCCGTGCGGGCGAGTGACGCAGCGCCGCTGGCGGACCGACGCAGCCACCCAGAGGTGGCGGCATTGCAGAGTTGGGAACCTCCCTTCCCGCTGGAGCGCGCCACGGCGATGATCGAGAACATGCTGCGCGAGCAGGATCTCGTCGACGAGGCGTGGTGGATGCTCACAGTCGAGAACCGTGCGGACGGAGCCGTCATGGGTGACCTCGCGATCCATCCCACCTTCGGGTTGCGCTCCATCGAGATCGGCTACACGTTCCATCCGGACTATTGGGGACACGGGTACGCGGTGGAGGCGGTTGATGCCCTGGTCGATCGACTGTTCGAACGGCCAGAGGTGAGCAGACTGAGTGCCATGCTCCATCCCGACAACACGGCGTCCGAACGGGTCCTCGAGCGCACCGGCTTCCAGTACGAGGGGCGGACCAAGCTCTCGTACTGGGTCGGCGACGACAACAGCGACGACCTGCTCTACGGGATGACCCGCGAGATGCGAGCGGGTTGGCTGCAACGACCTCGCGAGCCAGCCGATCAGGTGCGCCTGGTCGAGATCGATCGCCAGAACAACCGCTCAGTCGAGGATCTCAAGACCCATCATTCGCAGGAGGGTCTGGTCGCTCCGACGTTGCACTCGTTCAGCGACGCGCTGTTTGCGATCCTCGATCCCACGACGACGTTTGAGGTGTGGATGCGAGGCATCGAAGCCGACGGTGAGATGGCCGGCTTCGTGATGGTGGCGTTCCCGGAGCCTTCGGCCGAAGGCGAGATCGGCGAGCCCTACCTCTGGCGTCTCCTCGTCGATCGTCGCCATCAGCGCCGTGGCCTCGGAACCCGGGCCGTGGATCTGGTGGCTGATGAATGTCGAGCCCGGGGAGCAGCGTCGCTCCGCGTTTCGTACGTGGAAGAACGAGGCGGCCCCGGCCCCCTGTATCTCGGCCTTGGCTTCGAACCGACGGGTGTGATCGACGACGGCGAAACCGAGGCTCGCCTCCCACTCAGCTAGCACTGCGGGGCACTACAGTCGCACCGTGTCCAGCGACCTCCCCGTTCTGTATCCCCTCGGCATCATCGGTGCGGGCCAGATCGCTCGTATGACCCACCTTGCGTGCCTGAAGCTCGGCATCACACCTCGGCTGATGGCCGAGGCTGGCGATGACTCCGCAGCGCTCGTGGCTCCCGATGCGGTCTACGGCCATCCCGATGCGCTCTCGGCCTTCGCCGAATCGTGCGGCGTTCTCACGCTGGAGCATGAGCGGATCGACATCGGCCTCCTTGAACGTTTGGAAGAGTCGGGGGTGATCATCCGGCCCGGCACCACCACCCTCCGGGCCTCCTTCGACAAGATCCACCAGCGTCGCGTGCTGCTGAACCGGAGTTACCCCGTCCCGGTCTTCGCCGAGCTTCGGGGACCCGACGATCTGATGGACTTCACCGGCGTGTTCGACTGGCCGGTGGTCATCAAGGCCGCTCGCGCCAGCCGGCGGGAAGAGCGCAGCGTCTGGATCGTCGAGACGCAAGAGCAGGCCATGCGAGTCATGTCGGAGCAGTCGCACCGCCAGCTCATGGCCGAGAGCTTCCAGCACATCGTGAAAGAGCTCGTCGTTCTCGTGGTGCGGCGGCCTGGCGGGCACGCCCGCTGCTACCCCGTCACGGAGATCCTCCACACCGATGGTGCCGTTCGAGAGGTTCGCTCTCCCGCCGAGATCGGCCCGAAGATCGCGGCCGAAGCAAAGGATCTGGCAATGCGACTGGCTGATGAGCTGGACGCCGTCGGCGTGCTTGCGGTGGAGCTCTTCCTCACGAACGAGGGTCTGATCATCAACGAGGTCGCCGCCCGCCCCCACAATGCGGGGCACGTGACAATCGAGGGCTCGCCCACCTCACAATTCGAGAACCACGTACGGGGCGTGCTCGATCTCCCACTCGGCCCAACGTGGGCCAACGCTCCGGCGACGGTCACCGTCAACGTGATCGGCAACTACGAGGGCACCGATCCCGCCGATCACCTCGCCGACGCCCTGGCGGTGGAGGGCGTGCACGTGCACCTCTACGGGAAGAGCCCGGGCCGTGGGGTCAAACTCGGCCACGTCACCGCCATGGGCGATGACATCGAACAAGCTCGAGACATGGCTCGCCGAGCCGAAGCCGCATTGATGGGGAAGCGTCCATGAGTTCCACACCCGCCAGTTCACCCGTGCTCAACGTGATCGATCACCCATTGGTCGACCACAAGATCACCCTGCTCCGCAACGTCGACACCGGACCTGGCGACTTCCGGGCGCTCTGCCAGGAAGTCACGCTGCTCACGGCCTACGAGGCACTGCGCGATCTCCCGACCGAACGAGTCGAGGTGGAGACGCCGATCACCACCACGGAGGCGTCCCAACTTGCCGGCCACGCACCCGTGGTCGTTGGCATCCTCCGGGCCGGGCTGATCATGGTCGAGGCCATCCTCACGCTGATCCCCAACGCTCGAGTCGGTCACCTCGGCCTGTTCCGAGACCCAGAGACCCATCAGCCCGTCGAGTACTACAAGAAGTTCCCTGACGACATCGCCCAGCGCGAAGTGATTCTCGTGGATCCCATGCTTGCCACCGGCGGAAGCACGGTCGCTGCCATCGACGCCGTCAAGGCTGCAGGCGCGGACAACATCCGCTTTCTTGCCATCATCGGCTGCCCCGAGGGAGTGGCTGCTGTGCAAGCGGCTCACCCGGACGTGCCGATCACCGTGGCCGCACTCGATGAGAAGCTCAACGACCACGCCTACATCGTCCCCGGACTAGGCGACGCCGGCGACCGCATCTATGGCACGAAATGACATGGCACAAGAATGACATGGCACGAAATGACATGGCACCAATGACCAGGCTCAAAACGACGTGTAGCGAGACGCACATGGGACGAACTGACATGCCACAACGTGGGCTGAAGCCATGAGCACGCCGAGCGAGATTCCCTGGGATGACTTGCGAGCGGCGGCCGTCGAAGCCACGACCCGGGCCTATGCCCCCTACTCCAACTTCCACGTCGGTGCCGCCGGTCTGGTGGACGACGGCCGCATCATCACCGGCTGCAACGTGGAGAACGTCTCCTACGGCCTGGGGCTCTGCGCTGAGTGCGGGCTCGTGTCGGCGCTTCACGCGACCGGCGGTGGCCGCCTCGTCGCTGTTGTGACCGTGTCCGGCTCGGGCGCTCCGGTGGTCCCATGCGGTCGTTGCCGCCAACTGCTCCTCGAACAGGGCGGTCCCGAATGCCTCGTGGATGGCGACGGCACCATTCGCACGGTCGCCGAACTCCTCCCTGGCGGCTTCGACACCGACCGTCTCGCCGAAGGTTGAACCCATTGCCATGACCACTGCTTCCTCACCAAAGCCCTCCTCGACGAAACACTGGGACGCCGTCTCGGTGATCATCGCCAAGCGGGACGGCGAGGTGCTTCCCGATGACGCCATCCGCTGGTTCATCAACGCCTACACCGAGGGCACCGTGGCCGACGAGCAAGCCTCGGCTCTGGCGATGGCTGTGTTTTTGAACGGTCTCACCCCACCGGAGTTGGCGACGTGGACCGAGGCCATGATCGACACCGGCGATCGCGTCGATCACTCAGCGCTCGGCCGCATCACGGTCGACAAGCACTCGACCGGAGGTGTGGGCGACAAGGTCTCGCTCATCCTCTGCCCGCTGGTTGCGGCATGCAGCCGCGAACTCGCCGTGCCGCAGTTGGCCGGACGGGGACTCGGTCACACCGGCGGCACGATCGACAAGATGGAGTCCATCCCCGGCTGGCGGCCTGAGCTCACCGCGGCCGAGATGAAGGCGATGCTGCTCGACGTCGGGGCGATGATCGCCTCGGCCAGCGGCAACATCGCCCCGGCCGACAAGAAGCTCTACGCCCTTCGAGACACCACCGGCACCGTTGCTTCCATTCCCCTGATCGCGTCGTCGATCATGAGCAAGAAGATCGCCGGCGGTACCCAGAACCTCGTGCTCGACGTGAAGATTGGGCGTGGTGCGTTCATGACCAACGTGGGGCAGGCTCGTGAGCTGGCCGAGACGATGGTTGGCATCGGACAGCGGGCGGGAGTGAAGACCGTGGCGCTGCTCACTCGCATGGATCAGCCGCTTGGTTCGATGATCGGCAACACCGTTGAGGTCAACGAGTCCATCGAGTTGCTCGAGGGCGGCGACATCGCTCCTCGCTCACAGGACTTGGCCGATGTCACCCTCGCACTGGCCGTCGAGATGCTCGACATGGCCGGCATCGACGCCGACCCAGCCGCCGTGCTCGCAAGCGGTGCTGCGCTGCCGGTGTGGGAAGGCATGGTGGCGGCCCAAGGGGGCGACCTCTCCGCTCCTCGCCCCGTTGCCGCTCACGAACAGATCGTGGAGGCACCGAGCGACGGGTACCTGGCCGACTACCGAGCCCTCGACTTCGGTATCGCTGCTGTGCGACTCGGCGCGGGGCGGGCCCGCAAGGGTGACGACATCAGCTTCGGTGCCGGTATCGAGCTGCTGGTCAAGCCAGGCTCGCCGGTGAGCGCCGGTCAGCCGATCCTTCGCCTCATGTCCGATGATGCGTCGACGTTCGAGGTGGCGGCCGACGTCTTGGCTGACGCCACCACCATCGCACCCGAGCCGAGCGAGATCCCCGACCCGGTCATCGAACGAATCTCCTAGTCGCTAGAGGTTGGCGTCTCGGAGGCTGGCGAAACGGGGCTTGATGATCTCGTTGATGATCCGCAGCCGCTGTTCGAAGGGCCAGAACGCCGACTTCATGGCGTTGAGGGTGAGCCACTCCATATCGCCCAACCCGTAGCCGAAGGCGTCGTGAAGCTTGATGAACTCGTCACTGAGCGTGACGTTGCTCATCAATCGGTTGTCGGTGTTGACCGTGACCCGGAAGCGGAGCTTGCGGAGCGTGCCGATGGGGTGCGTTTCGATGGATGCTGCCGCGCCAGTGTTGACGTTGGAGGTCGGGCACATCTCGAGCGGCACCCGGGTGTCACGCACGTACGACGCAAGCCGGCCGAGCGTGGCCTTGCCGTCAGCGTCGATCTCGATGTCGTCCATGATTCGCACGCCATGACCAAGGCGCTCGGCACCGCAATAGCTGAGCGCCTCATGGATCGACGGCAGACCAAAGGCCTCGCCCGCGTGGATCGTGATGTGGAAATTCTCCCGCAGGCAGTACTGAAACGCATCGAGATGGCGAGTGGGAGGGAAGCCCGCTTCGGGGCCGGCGATGTCGAAGCCAACCACGCCAGCATCGCGGTGACGGACGGCCAGCTCGGCGATGTCTCGAGAACGGGCCAGCTGGCGCATGGCGGAGCAGAGAATGCCAACAGTGATGTCCGTTCCCTCCGCCCCCGAACGCACTCCTCGCAGCACCGCCTCGACAACCTCGTCGAGCGACAAGCCCGCTTCCATGTGCTGCTCAGGCGCGAAGCGGAGCTCGGCGTAGACCACGCCGTCGGCAGCCAGGTCCTCGACAGCTTCGTGAGCCGCCCGTTCGAGGGCATCGGCATGCTGGGTGACACCCACCGTGTGAGCGAAGGTCTCGAGATACAACTCGAGCTTGTTGCGGTCGGCGCCCCGCCGCACCCACGCCGCAAGATCGGCCTCGTCCGTCGTGGGGAGTCCGTCGTATCCGAACTCCTGGGCAAGGTCGATCACGGTCTGCGGGCGCATGCCACCATCGAGATGATCGTGAAGTAGAACCTTGGGAGCTTGCCGGATGTGCTCATGTGTTACTTCAGCCATGCCGAAGGTTAATGCCTGTGACTGATCCTGATTCTGCGTTCGAGGGCATTTCTGTCCTGGGCTTCGATGCCGACGACACGCTCTGGCACTCCGAGAGCTATTTCGTCGTGACCGAGGAGCGGTTTCGCGCCCTACTTGCCCCGTGGTGCGCCGCAGACGAGGTCGGGAGTCGGCTGCTCGACCGGGAACGGGAGAACCTGCGCGTCTTCGGCTACGGCATCAAGGGCTTCACGCTCTCCATGATCGAAACCGCGATCGAAGCCAGCGAGGGAGCGATTCCTTCCGCTGCCATCGAGCAGATCATTCGGTGGGGCAAGGAAATGCTCAGCCATCCCGTGGAGTTGTTGCCCGGCGTCCGAGAGACGCTCGAGTCACTGCGGCCGCACTATCGGCTTGCGCTGATCACCAAGGGAGACCTCTTCCACCAGGAATCCAAGATCGCCGAGAGCGGATTGGCTGACCTGTTCGAATCCGTCGACGTGCTGGCCGAGAAAGACGCTGTCTCTTATCAACGAGCCATCGACAGCATCGGCGTGGTGGCGAGTGAGTTCTGCATGATCGGTAACTCGGTTCGCTCCGACGTGCTTCCGATCATCGAACTCGGCGGTCGAGCCGTTCACATTCCCTACCAGCACACGTGGGATCACGAGGTCGTCGCCGCTCCCACGAACGGCGAGCCAACCCCCTGGATCGAGCTGGCGCGTATCGGCGACCTACCCGCTGCCCTCCGCTCGCCATGAGTCAGGAGACTGCGGTCGAACTGCACGACCTCCAGAAGTCATTCGGGCAGAAGGTCGCTGTTGATCACCTTCAACTCGTCGTTCCCAAAGGCACGTTCTTCGGACTGGTTGGCCCGAACGGAGCGGGCAAGTCCACGACGTTGAAGATCGCCACTGGCTTGCTCCGCCCTGATGCAGGCCGGGCCGTCGTCGACGGCGTCGACGTCTGGACCGATCCAGCCGAGGTCAAGCGTCGCATCGGCGTCGTACCAGAGGATCTCCGTCTCTTCGAACGGCTCACCGGGCGGGAACTCCTGCGCTACGTCGGGCTTCTGCGCGGCCTCGATCGCAGCGAGGCCAAACATCGGGCCGAAGAGCTTCTCCGTTTCCTCGATCTTGAAGAAGCGGCGAATCGACTCGTCATCGACTACTCAGCAGGGATGCGGAAGAAGACGGCCCTCGGCGCCGCCGTCCTCCACCGTCCGAAGGTGCTGTTCCTCGATGAACCGTTCGAGTCCGTCGATCCACTCTCGGTTCGGGTCCTGCGCGATCTCCTCGAGCAGCTCGTGGCCGGCGGTGCGACGGTGGTGTTCTCCAGCCATGTGATGGAGGTGGTGGAACGGTTGTGTGATCACGTCGCCATCGTTCACGCCGGCAAGGTGGTTGCTTCCGGTGAGACCGCAGCGTTGTGCGATGGTCGCCGCTTGGAGGACGTCTTCGTCGATGTCGTCGGGGCTCGTCCGGATCGTCGAGAACTCGACTGGCTCGCCACCCCCGCAGCACCCGACCCCGAGGCGTCGGCGTCAACCAGCCCACCATCGCCATCGGCAGCACCAGCCCCCACAGCCTCGTGATCACGCTCTTCGCTCGGCTCAAGCTCCGCCTGCTGCGCAACAGCCTTCGCACCTCTGCGGGGCTCGGTCTTGTGCTGTTCACGATTCTCGGCACGATCGGTGGCAGTTCACTTGGATTGACGATCGCCCGGATCAGCGACGCCGACCGGTCATTTGTGCTTCCCATCCTGGCGACGGTGCTCACGATCGGTTGGACGTTCGGCCCGGTCCTCTTCGGCGCCAGCGACGAGACCATCGACACGACGCGGCTCGCTCTCTACCCGCTGGATACCCGCCGTCTTGCCATGGGCATGACCGTCGCTGCGCTCTTGGGGCCGGGCCCCCTCACCGCAGGTCTTGTCGTCGGCGGAGGCATCCTCGCGGCCGCCGAGCAGCCGGCCACGCTTCCACTGGCTGCGATCGCCGCGCTGCTCGTCGTGGCCATCGCGGCCACGTCATCCAAGCTGCTACTCACGTTCCTTGGCACCACGCTGCGGCAGCGACGTACGAGGGACCTGGCCACGTTCGCCACCGGCTTCGGCATCGCAGTTCTTGCGCTCGGTCTGCAAGCCATCTCTTCGCTTGGTGGACGGCTGGATCGATCTGCGCTCACTTCGCTTGCTCATGTGCTTCGCTGGCTGCCCGTGGGTTGGGCCGGCGATGCGCTCGGCCGGGCATCCCGCGGCGAGCTCGTCGTCCCGGCGGTGCAGGTCTTGGGCGCGGCAGCGTTCCTCGCTCTGCTTGTTGCCCTCTGGGGTCGCCTGCTCGCCCGCTCACTGACCGAGGTGACCGAACACGTCGCCGACGAAGAGGCCGCACGTGGCAGTTGGCTCGTCCGCTGGCTCGACGCCCGAACCGGGGCTGGACGAGGATCAACGATCGGCCGATCCGACGGCGACACCGCACCAGCTCGACCGGGCTTCTCCGTCTTGGCCAAGGAGCTGCGGTACTTCCAACGCCACCCTCGCTATCGGGTGCAGGTTGTGAGCCAGGCCACCGTCCTCCTGATCGGTGGGGCGCCGTTCATCGGAGCGATCATTCAGCAGAATCCCGAAGCAGTGCTCTTCGGTTGCATCCCAGGCCTCACCGCTGGCGTCACCGGCTCGAACTTGCTGGGACCCGACGGACGCTCCCTTTGGGCGGAGTGGATGGTGTTGCCGACGCTGCGGCCAGTGCTGCGCGGACGCTCCATTGCCTTTGCTGCGCTCGGCCTCGCCAGCGCCCTGGTCGTGACGATCGGTGCCGCAGCGTGGACCGGTGGCTGGCGCTTCGCACCCGCCGCAATCGGGGCGGCGATCGGCATGGCCTTCACTGGATCCGGGGTGGGGACGATCACGTCCGTCTTTGCTCCCAGCCCGTTCCCCGAAGACAACTCGCCCAACCCATTCGCCACCGCCTCGCCCGGCGCCGGTTGCCTCACCGCCGTGTTCACCATGACGGGTGTGGTGACCGGGCTCTTGCTGAGCGCTCCCATTCTCGTTGGGCTGGCCTACACCCGCGACAGCGCACTCACGGGCGGACTCGTTGCGGGGCTGGCTCCGCTCTATGGGGCCGCAGTCTGGATGCTGACCACCAACCGCGCCGCACGCCGCGCCGACGCCAAGGCCCCCGAGCTCATCGCCCTCCTCAGCTAAGTGGTTGCGCCGACGGCGGCCGACCTCGATCAGCCTGGTGCGAGCGAGGCGAGTGCGCTAGTGAGGGCGTCGATCTCTGCCTCGGTGTTGTAGCAATGCGGCGCAGCACGCATCAGCGTTGGCAAGCGGCGGGCCTCGGCATCGAGACGGGTACTGGCCGGCGAGGAGGCTCCGATCGTGATGCCGCGTTCTCGCAGCGCCGCAACGGTGGGACGGGGATCGAGCCCTTCGACGGTGAAGCTCACGATGGCGCACTGCTCCGTTCCGATATCTCGCACTTCTGCGCCCGCGATCGAGTGAAGGTTCGAACGAAGCCGACGGGCCAGCGACCAACTCCGATTTTGGATGGCCTCGAGCCCGAGATCGAGTGCGTAGTCAGCTGCGGCCTTGAGCCCGACTCGCAACGCGTAAGCGTTCTCCCAGTTCTCGAAACGGCGGGCGTCGGTTCGGAGCGTGTACTCGTTGGTGGCCGTCCACTCGGCAGCGAAGTGATCGATCATCGCTGGCTCATGGCGCTCGATGTGGTCTTCCTGCACGTAGAGAAACCCGGTGCCCCTTGGCCCTCGAAGGAACTTCCGGCCCGTGGCCGAGAAGTAGTGACACCCGAGTGCAGCCACATCGACCGGCATCTGGCCAACTGCTTGGCATCCGTCGAGGAGGTAGGTGATCCCGTGCTCGGCGGCGACCGCACCGATGGCAGCAGCGGGATTGACCAGGCCACCGTTCGTTGGCACCCATGTGGCGGCGATCAGTGCCACCCGCTCGTCGATCATGGATCGCAGCGCCTCCACGTCCATCTCTCCTGTTTCCGTGCTGGGCACGACGTCGATCACGATGCCATCACGTTTGGCCCGCTGAAGGAACGCCACATAGTTCGCGCCGTACTCGGCCTCGCAAGTGAGCACTCGGTCGCCAGCCGAGAGCGGGAGCGAGTAGAACGCGTGGCACCAGGCTGCGGTTGCGTTCTCGACGAGCGCGATCTCATGGGACTGAGCCCCGATGAGCCTCGCAACGCTGTCGTACGTTGCGTCGAGCTCGGCCCTCCGGTCGGCCGCCGCCTCGTAGCCACCCACCTCGGCCTCCAGCTGGAGATGACCGATCACCGCATCGATCACCGGCTGCGGCATCAGCGCTGAGCCACTGGCAAGAAGATGATTCGTGTGCGGGATCCCCGGCGTTTCTGCCCGAATCCGTTCAATGTCCAGCTCGGCGTCCAGCGTCATGCGCCGACGCTACAGAAACAGATCCCCGCACTCACCCGCACCCCATCCTGTGCGGGCGATCGACGCGCCACGCGCCCGGAGCCCTCACGCTTGGTTGGCGTAGAGGTCCCGGAGCAGAGCGATCTCGGCCGCGTGGTGCACGAGCTCGTTGCTGGCATGCATGGCAATGTCGGCAACACAGTGCGATGAGAAGGGGCCCCAGTCTGCACCAAGCTCCTTCCACCAATCGCGTGCGGCAAGAGTGGAGCGGAAGGCCGCCCACTTCTCGTCGAGCGTCGCCAGCGCTTCGCCTGGTTCGAACGTCCATTCGGCGGAGGCGTCGCTGAGGTCCCCCGCGAAGCGGCGGGTGTAGTCGTCAAAGCAGTCGAGGCTCAGGTGCCAGAGGCGCCACGCAATCGTTGTCATCGGCGCCGGGTCGATCGCTCGAATCCCCGCCCCCTCGACCACCGGGGGCCCGCCATCCGACGACGGACGAATCGACCACATGCCGGCAACGGGCTCCCACAGATACTCGAGCCGACCCAACCCAGCCAGGCGCCCCGTGAGCTGGCCGACCATGCCGTCCATCGAATGCAGAATCACGTCAGACACATCGGTTGTGGGCCGCTTGGCTACATCGCTCATCACGACATCACAGCACACCGATGTCGCTCCGGTGGCGAGAAACGAGCCCAGACATCGCCGCCGCTAGTTCAGCGAAGCGTCCTCGGGGAAGTGAGCGAACCACGCCATCTCGCCACCGTTGCGGCGGAGCACGTCGGCCCACAGCCGATCTGGACGATCGGTGAAGAGGTCGCCCACGAAGCCGTCGACCACCCACCAGGCATCGTTGGCGATCTCGCCTTCGAGCTGACCGCCGCTCCAGCCGGCGTACCCACCGAACACTCGCAGGCGATCGATGTTTCCGAGTGCTTCTTCCGGGGCCTGCTCGGCAAAGTCCACGCTGTGGAGGCCGAATACCAAGTCGCCATCGGCGTCAGGGGTTGCCCCAAGGGCCACGAGTGCTGAACGTTCGACCGGGCCCCCGGCAAACACCACTGAGGGCTCGGACACGTGGCTGGACCACGGTGCAAAGGTCTCGGCAATCGTCAACTCCGACGGCCGGTTGAGGATCACGCCGATCGCTCCATCTGCGCTGTGTTCCAGCAGGAGCGTGATCGTCCCGTCGAAATTCGGATCCTTGAGAATCGGCCGGGAAACGAGGAGCTGCCCCGTCAACGAGAAGCTCATTCAGCCTCCGGTGAGAATCGCTTCGGTCGCTGAAGCGCCGATGCGTGTTGCGCCCGCTTCGATCATGGCCAGAGCCGCCGCTCGATCTCGGATGCCGCCGCTGGCTTTCACACCGAGGCGTCCGCCAACCGTGTCGGCCATCAACCGAACGGCATCGAGCGAGGCGCCACCAGCAGGATGGAACCCGGTCGATGTCTTCACGAAGTCGGCACCGGACGCCTCTGCTGCCTCGCAGCAGGCAACGATCTCGGTGTCGGTCAGCGCCGCTGACTCGATGATGACCTTCAACGCGTGTGGTGCATCAACCGCATCTCGCACTGCGGCGATATCGGCCGCCACTCCGGCCCAGTCACCGGCTTTGACAAGCCCGAGGTCGAGCACCATGTCGATTTCGTTCGCTCCTTCGTCGATCGAGCGAGCAGCCTCGGCGGCCTTTGCTGCAGGACGGTGGGAGCCGGAGGGGAACCCACACACCGTTGCGATCCCGATTCCGTCATCGAGGAGCCCGGCGGCCAGTGGAAGGCGAGAGGGCGAGACGCAGATCGCTATCACTTCGAAGCGATTGGCCACGGCACACAAGGCGGCGACGTCGGCGTCGGTTGCGGTCGGGGTCAGGATCGTGTGATCGATGTACTTGGAGAGAGCGGCCGCGTCCATTCCTTCACGCTATCCAACCGCCGTGTCCCCTTCGCCTCGGGGACTTCCCTGTCCCTTGCCAAGCCGGGACCGTTAGATCTTGTCGAACGGTGAACGAGCCGGAGCGTCGGTTCCGCAGAACTGGCAGATCCGAGCCCGGGGATTCACCATCGCGTCGCACCTGGCCGAGGCACAGGGCATCGACATGACGGACTTCTTCTCGTCGCGGGTTCCGTCCTTCACGTCGAGCTCGTACAGCTTGTAGGCCAGGTGCTCATCCGTGAGCCCACTCACTTCGGTGAGCAGCAGCCACATGCTCTCGGTCAGGGCCGTGAGCTTCTCCAAACGAGTGTGGAGCTCCTCGAACTCGTTGTCCGTACGCCGCTTCGTTGCCTGCAGCGAATGCTCGAGGCCGGAGGCGCGCACGTTGGCGCCGCGGATCTGCTGCCGCTGGTGCATGTCGTAAAGGCTCATGACCAGTTATCGACGTCGGTTCCGGTTCGCTTGACGGTTCGTGCTCCAAATCTGAGAAGATGCCTGCCATGGCTGCACGTGACGAATGGGGCCGGCTCTACGAGTCGGCTCCGATGCGCAAAGAGACCTTCGAGACGATGTCGGGAGTCCCGGTCGAGCCCGTGTACGGCCCCGAGGACGGCAGCGGCGAGTACCCCGGCGTGTATCCGTACACCCGAGGCATCCACGCCTCGATGTATCGCAGCCGTTTGTGGACCATGCGAATGTTCGCCGGGTTCGGCACCGCAGAAGACACCAACGATCGCTTCAAGCAGATTCTCGCAAACGGCGGCGGAGGGCTCTCCACCGCCTTCGATCTCCCCACGCTGATGGGTCGAGACTCCGACGACGACTTCTCCCTCGGGGAGGTCGGCAAGGCGGGAGTCGCGGTCGACACGCTCGCCGACATGGAAGATCTCTACGCCGACATCGACCTCGGTGCCGTCTCGACCTCGATGACGATCAACTCGCCGGCCTCGATCCTGCTCGCGATGTACGTGGCGGTGGCCGAGAAGAACGGCACGCCTCGTGTCGCACTCGCCGGCACGCTGCAGAACGACATTCTGAAGGAGTACCAGGCGCAGAAAGAGTTCATCTTCCCGCCCCGCCCTTCGATGCGGCTGGTAACTGATCTCGTTCAGTTCACCTCGGCGGAGATGCCGAAGTGGAACCCAATCTCGATCTCGGGCTACCACATTCGGGAGGCCGGCTCGACGGCCGCAGAGGAGCTGGCGTTCACCCTCGCCAACGGCTTCGCCTATGTGGAAGCGGCGGTGGCCGCCGGTCTCGATGTCGATGAGTTCGCTCCCCGGCTCTCCTTCTTCTTCAACTCACACATCGACTTCTTCGAAGAGATCGGCAAGCTCCGGGCTGCTCGACGTATCTGGGCTCGCTGGATGAAGGATCGCTTCGGGGCAAAGAGTGAGCGGTCGTGGAAACTGCGTTTCCATACCCAGACCGCTGGCGTGTCGCTGACCGCGCAGCAGCCGGAGAACAACATCGCCCGCGTGGCGATCCAGGCCCTGGCGGGTGCACTCGGCGGAACCCAGAGTCTCCACACCGACTCTTACGACGAAGCGCTCGCACTGCCGACCGAGAAGGCCGCCCGTATCGCTCTTCGCACCCAGCAGATCGTGGCGTACGAGACCGGTGTTGTTGACGTCGCTGACCCGCTGGGTGGTAGCCACTTCGTCGAGGCCATGACCGACGAGATGGAGCGCCAGGCCGAAGAGATCTTCGCCAAGCTCGACGAATTCGGAAACGGCTCGATCCTCGAGGGCTGCTATCGGGGCATCGACGACGCTTGGTTCCAAGGGCGTATCGCCGACTCGGCGTACACTTTCGAACGCAAGATCAACAGCGGTGATCGCATCGTTGTGGGCGTCAACCAGTTCACCGATGGCGACGAGGGTGAGAAAAACATCCTCTACATCGGCCCCGAGGTTGAGGAGCGCCAACTCAAGCGTCTGGCCAACGTCAAGCACGATCGCAACGACAGTGCGGTGATCGACACGCTGGCCGCGGTGACCGCAGCAGCAGCGGACCCGAGCATCAACACGATGCCGGTGATCCTCGACGCCGTGAGGGCCTACGCCACCGTCGGCGAGATCGTCGCCGCGCTCGAGGTCCACTTCGGCCGCTGGGACGAACCCATCAGCCTCTGACCCCACCAAACCTCACCGAACCCCACCAAAAGGCCGGCCCGCACCTCAGAATTGCCGCGCTCATGTACCTCTCAGGTACATGAGC
>CALKTH010000050.1 GCA_937997485.1 uncultured Acidimicrobiales bacterium
CCGAGCCAGCTCTGCTCTACCTCGGCCTTCCAGCGGATGAGCTTGTTGACTTCGGTTCCATCGACTTCGTTGCGCTGTTACTCATCGGCCTGGCCGTGGCGGCAGCCGCGGCCGTTGCTGCGACACTGCTTGCTCGCCGCATCTCCACGCCCGTGCGATCGCTCACGAGCGCAGTAGGTCAACTCGGCGCGGGTGATCTCACGGCGAGGGCTGACACCAAAGCGACCGGCGAGATCGGTGCGCTCGCCCAGGCGTTCAACACGATGGCCGCCGATCTCGAGGAGGGTGAACACACCCGCCAGCGGATGGTGCGAGACGTTGCTCACGAACTGCGCAACCCGATCGGCGTGCTTCAAGGCAATCTCGAGGCAGCCCAAGATGGCATCTTTGAAGCGGACGAGGAGATGCTTGCCATGCTGCACGACGAAACCGTGCATCTCTCGGCGCTTGTCGAAGACCTCCAGCAACTCGCGTTGGCGGACGCCGGCACGCTTTCGATCCGGCCGGAGTCAACCGACCTCTTCGAGCTGGCCGAGCAGATCGTGTCTCGGCATCAGCCGGTCGCCGCTGAGGCGAAGGTGGAGCTGCGGCTCGAGGGCGAGGATGCTCCCCTTTCCGCCGACCCGACCCGAATCCGCCAAGTCATCCTCAACCTCGTCACCAACGCTGTGACGTACACACCCGAGGGCGGTCGGGTGGACGTCGTGGTGTCGAACCGAGTGGCTGCTTCGGAGGACCGGGGCTCGAGGGTGGAGCTCATCGTTGCCGACACGGGGCCTGGGCTGTCTGCCGAACAGCAGCAGCGGGTGTTCGATCGATTCTGGCGCGCCGACGACTCTCGCAACCGGCACACCGGCGGGGCCGGCCTGGGCTTGTCGATCTGTCGACAGTTGGTGGAAGCCCACGGCGGCACGATCGAGGTCGCGAGCGCCGTTGGCGAAGGCAGCACCTTCACTGTGCGGCTGCCCGCCGGCCTCAGTTGACCCAGGTGCTCGTTGCCGAGGTCACGACGCTGCCATCGAGGTCACTCAGGCTCATGCCGGCGATCATGGTGGAGCGCTCCGACGTCTGATAGCGGAAGGCAGGAGCATCGGAATCGACAACATCTCGAATCACCGCCGCAAGCTCGTCCGGGGTTTGCGCCGCGTCGTACGCACCAGCCGTTCGCTCGAGGTAGTTCGCAAGCTGCGTGGAGTAGGCGTCTTCCGCACCCTCTCGTTCGGTGAGTGAACTGCCGGCGTTGGCGACGAACTCGGTTGCCACCGCGCCAGGCTCGACGACGGAGACATGGATGCCGTGAGCGGAAGCGATGGGATGGAGGCTCTGCATCAGTCCCTCCACGGCGAACTTGGCGGCGCAGTAGACGTCGTTGAACGGCTGCCCGAGCACGCCGCCAACACTCGTCACGGTGACGATTCGCCCGCCCCCTTGGGCCCGCATGTGCGGTAGGGCCGCTCGGGTGAGGCGGGCGACGCCGGTGAAGTTCAGGTTCATCATCCAGTCGAGGTCTTCGTCGCTGATCTGCTCGAGCGTGCCGACATAGGGTGCCCCAGCGTTGTTGATCAGAACGTCCAGCCGTCCGTGTTCAGCGATCACGGCAACAACGGTGGCCAAGATCGCTTCGGGATCGGTCACGTCGAGGGGCGCAATATGTACCTGCACGCCCGCGGCTGCCGCTGCATCCTCCAGCGGTCCTGACTTCCCCGTGTTGCGCATGGTCGCAATGACGGTGTGGCCCGCCTTGGCCAGGGCGACGGAGGTGGCCAGGCCGATGCCGGAGGAGGTGCCGGTGATGAGTGTGATCATCGCCCGACCGTAGTGGTCCGCTGTCAGCCGGGCTGCAACAGCAAGTCGGTGAGCTCGTCCATCTCCCGCTTGGTGCTGGTGGGGCCGCCCGCCATCCGCCATGTCGTCGCCCCGATTAACGCCCGGTAGAGCAAGTTGGAGCGGCGCTTCGCCAGGGGTCGAGGAAGGCCTGTGGCGACCAGAAGGTCGACGACGTAGGCGAGGCGGCGAGCGTCGACCCTTGCTGCCGCTTCCCCCGCGATGGAGTCGGTCTGAGCCCAGGATCGAATGGCAACTTCCACCGCATCACCCACCTCGTCGACCCCGAATGAGGCGCGAATCAGAACGTGCAATTGCCCAGCCGGATCGGACGCCGCCGCCTCCACCGTCTTGATCACCTTTGAGGTGCCGAACTCTTCCCAGCGATCGAGGATCGCCAGATGGAGGGCTCGCCGATTCTCGAAGTGCCAGTAGAAGCTGCCCTTGCTGACGCCGAGTTGCTTAGCGAGGGGCTCGACACGGACAGCTTCGATGCCGCCCTCGCAGAGAAGCGAGAGCGCACCGTCGACCCAGTCTTGGTGTGACCGCTTTGACATGGACATCAACCATACGGAGGCGTACGGTAAGTAGCGACCATACGGCACCGTATGGAAGTGAGGAGACATGCACATGACCGGATCAGTTCTTGCCGCTGGGCTGTTGGCCCTCATCGCTGTGGTCCACTCGGGATTGGGAGAGGTGGGGATCGTGCGGCCGCTTCTTGCCCAGGAGTGGCAGGTGGATGAACCACGGTGGGCCGTCGAGCGAATCATCCGCTTCGCCTGGCATCTGACCTCGTTTGCGTGGTTGGCCTTGGCCGCGGCGCTGCTTGAGGTCGATCTCCTCCCCACGGTGGCGGTGATGTCATTGGCGTCGGCGGCGCTGGTGTTCGTGATGTTGCGAGGCCACCTTGCCTGGCCGCTCTTTCTGCTTGCAGGGTTGGCGGCTGCTCGAGCCGAGGGTTGGTTGGGGGTGGGCACATTGCAGTTGGGTGCGATCGTTGGCGCCATTGCGCTGGGCGGCGCAGCACTGCTCCACGTGTACTGGGCCACAGGAGGGGAGTGGATGCTCGACGCTGCGATTCCCGGAGATGGGCTCGATGGCAGGGGCACGATGCCCGGCCCCGGGCTCACGTTGCTGGTCGCCGTTGCCCTGGCTGTGTTCGCCGGCCTGGTCGTGCTGTCTGCGTACGGGCGAGGTCCGTCCTTCGTGCCGATCCTCACCTGGATTGGCGTCGGCGTCCTGACCGTGCGAGCGATCGGCGACACGAAGACGGC
>CALKTH010000051.1 GCA_937997485.1 uncultured Acidimicrobiales bacterium
GTTCATGTACCTCTCCGGTACATGACCGCGGCAATTCTGAGGGTGGTGGGGGGTTTGTGCCCGCTAGTCGACGAGGCGGAGGCCGGTGGGAGACTCGTCGTCGGATCCGGCGGCGGCAGTGGCGGCCGAGAGGTCTGCCACGAACTCGGTGAGGTGGCCAGGGAACACGTGCTCGGCCACAAGGACCGCTCGGCCCGCGGTGTCGTGAGTGGTGCGCTTCACAACCAAGACGGCGCTGCCCTCGGGAACATCGAGCAGCTCGGCATCAACAGGGTCGATGATGGCCGCCCCGATGCTTTGGGTTGCCCCGCCGACCTCGACGGGAAGCAATTCGTAAAAACTCGCCCGCTCGACATCGGCCTTGGACAGCTCGGCACCAAGATCGTCGCGGCACCACACGGTGACCCGAGCAAAGGGGTGCCCGTCGGCCAGGTTCAGCCGTCGGGTCTCCAGCACCTTCGGGCCGAGCACGGCCGCGACGTCGGGAAGCGCGGCCACGAATTGGAAGTCGATGATGCGCCGCTGGGACGTTTGGCCCGAATCCGCAAGCTGACCTTCGATCGTGGCCAGCGTGCTCAATGTCTGGGGCAGCCGGTCGGCAGCCGCGAACCAGCCGAAACCTTGACGAGCATCGACGAGGCCCTCACCCCGCAAGACTTCGAGGGACTTACGGACCGTCACTCGAGACGCGGCGTAGTGCGCCCCGAGGGAAGCCTCGGACGGAAGGATCCGACCGGCGGCGAACTCGCCATCGGCCAATCGGTTGCGCAGATCGTCTGCGATTTGCTGGTAGCGGATCGTCCTCACTTGTATTAAGGTTGTATCACATGCGAATCCCGCTGCAAAGGGAACGCATCCCCTTCACACGCGAGCACCACGAAGACTCGCACGAGCGACAGGAGCCCTCATGGCCGTCGGACCCGAAACACCCATCGAACTCATCAACGGTGTGTACAGCACGCTTGATGAGCGTGTCGCCGCCTTCCGAGCCAAGCAGGGCCGAGCACTCACGCTGACCGAGAAGATCCTCGCCAACCACCTCGACGACCCGAACGCTGAAACCGAGCGGGGCGAGAGCTACGTCGACTTCCGGCCCGATCGTGTCGCCATGCAGGACGCCACGGCGCAGATGGCGTGGCTCCAGTTCGACACTGCCGGCCTCACCGAGGTGCAGGTGCCCACCACCACCCATTGCGATCACCTCATCCAGGCCAAGGTCGAGGCCAAGCAAGATCTCCTCCGCGCTGTCGACACCAACGAAGAGGTCTACAACTTCCTCGAGAGCATCAGCGCCAAGTACGGCGGCGGCTTCTGGAAGCCCGGTAGCGGCATCATCCACCAGGTCGTGCTCGAGAACTACGCCTTCCCCGGCGGCATGATGATCGGGACCGACAGCCACACCCCGAACGGTGGCGGCCTCGGCATGATCGCCATCGGTGTTGGCGGTGCCGACGCCGTCGACGTGATGACCGGCTTCCCCTGGAACGTGAAGTTCCCCAAGCTCATCGGCGTCGTACTCAAGGGCGAGCTCAGCGGCTGGAGCGCCCCGAAGGACGTCATCTTGAAGGTGGCCGAGATCCTCACCGTGAAGGGCGGCACTGGCGCCATTGTCGAATACGTCGGCGAGGGGGCCAACAGCCTCAGCGCCACCGGCAAAGCCACCATCTGCAACATGGGAGCCGAGATCGGCGCCACCACGTCAGTGTTCGCGTACGACGACGCCATCGCCCGCTACCTCAAGAGCACCGGCCGCGAAGCGACCGCCGATGCCGCCAATGCCGTGGCGCATCACCTGCGTCCCGACGACGAGGTCCTCGCCAACCCGGCGGACTACTACGACCAGGTCATCGAGATCGACCTTTCGACGCTGACGCCGCACATCAACGGCCCGCACACTCCCGACCTCGCCCGTGAAGTGAAAGACCTCGGCGCCGAGGCGGCCGAGAAGGGCTGGCCGATGGAGATCAGCGCCGCTCTCATCGGCAGCTGCACCAACAGCTCCTACGAGGACATCACCCGTGCGGCCTCCATTGCTCGTGAGGCCGCTGCCAAGGGCCTGACCTGCAAGACCCAGCTCCTCATCACCCCCGGTTCCGAGCAGGTTCGAGCCACGATCGAGCGAGACGGACTCCTGGCCGACTTCGAGGCACTCGGTGCTCAGGTCCTGGCCAACGCGTGCGGGCCTTGCATCGGTCAGTGGGATCGCAGCGGCGAGCGCGAGCCCGGTGAAACCAATGTGATCGTCACCTCCTACAACCGCAACTTCCCGAAGCGCAACGACGGCGATGCCGCCACGCTTGCCTTCGTCACAAGCCCCGAGACCGTCATGGCTCTCGCTCTCGCCGGCCGGGTCGACTTCGACCCGATCAACGGCACCCTGACGAACGATGCGGGCGAAGAAGTCAGCCTTTCGGTCCCCGTCGGCATCGAGCTTCCACCCGAGGGCTTCGATCCCGGCGAGGAAACCTTCCTCGCTCCCCCGGCTGATGGCTCCGGCATCGACGTTGTCGTGTCCCCGAGCTCAGACCGTCTCCAGCTCCTCAAGCCCTTCGAGCCCCAGCCACTCGAGCGTTACCAGGACCTCCCCGTCTTGGTGAAGGCGCACGGCAAGTTCACGACCGACCACATTTCAATGGCCGGCCCGTGGCTCAAGTACCGCGGTCACCTCGAGAACATTTCAGGCAATCTCTACCTGGGAGCGGTCAGCGCCTACAACGACAACATCGTGGGCATGGGCAAGAACCAGCTGACCGGCGAGATGCAAAGCTTCCCCGAGATGGCGAAGGCGTACCACGAGGCCGATCAGCCGTGGGTCGTCATCGGCGACGAGAACATGGGTGAGGGCTCGAGTCGCGAGCACGCCGCCATGGAACCTCGCTTCCGCATGGGCTTGGTGGCCATCGCCCGCAGCTTTGCTCGGATCCATGAGACGAACCTGAAGAAGCAGGGCATGGTGCCCCTGACCTTCGCCGACCCGGCCGACTACGACCGCATCGGCGAGGACGATCGCCTGTCCATTCTGGGCCTGGATGGCCTGGCTCCAGATGAGCAGATCACGGTCGAGGTCAAGACACCAGCAGGTGAGACCTGGCAGTTCGCCACCAACCACACGTTCAGTCCCGATCAGATCGAGTGGTTCAAGGCGGGTTCGGCACTCAACGTGATTCGTCAGAACTTGAACGCCTAGTCACGCAGATAGATCCCAACGCAACTGCCGCTGGCAGGGCCCGAGCGGGCCCTGCCAGCGGCGTTGTCGCGTCTGGGTATGAGCCGTCGGGGAAGGCAAAAGGGACGCGTTACCCACGACAGGTCGGGTGATTCTCGTGAAGAATGGTGCAGCGGGCGATTTTGCCGAATCGGCTCGGGCATACAAGCGAGGGAACCATGAAGACCGATTCACCGGCGCTTTGCGTCATCGGTGCGGGCCCAGCAGGGCTTGCACTTGCGATGCGCCTAGCGGCCAACGGACAAGAGGTCACGCTCGTCGACGCCGGCGGCAAGAACGTCGATACCACGGGCGACGATCTCCACGGTGGGGAGGTACTGCCGGCTATCGCTGCGGCGGACCGCACGGACAGGCAACTCGTCGGCGGAAACCTCTACCGCGCCAACCATCTCATGGCGACTCGTTTCCGTCACCCTGGCGGATCAAGCTGGCGATGGGGAGCTCGGGGCCGCCCGAACGGTCCGCCTGCGGTTCGCATGGTCCAGGGGGCACCGGTCGACTTCGAAGCCCGTGCCGCCTTCGACATTCCCGGCTTCCCGGTGCCAGCACAGGACATCCTGCGCTACCAAGACGACGTTCTGTCCTTCATCGATCTCGCCGGACACTCCTTCGACATCGCCGACTACAACGACGGCATGGAGGAGGCCAACCTCCCAGCCGATCGCTTCTATTCGAAGCTGTTCCACTTCCCGAAGTCCGACACGTTCCGGAAGGTTCGCACCGCCGAAGCGGCCGCCCATCCGTTGATCGACATGCGGACCGGCCTTCATCTCGTCGGCTTCGAACGCGTGGGACACCGGATCACTGCGGTGTTGTTCACCAATGATCATGGCGAGAAGACTCGGCTCACGCCGGACCGCATCGTGCTGTCAGCAGGAGGCGTCGAGAACTCGAGGCAGCTGCTCCTCGGGGCCGACGCAGGGTCGATTCCGAACCCGCATGACCTGCTCGGTCGCTATTTCATGGACCATCCGCACATTCGCCTCGGCTACCTCCATCAGGCTGATCCGGCTGAACTTGCGTACTACGACTTCCAAGACGTTCGAGGCACGCCGATCCTGCGAGGCCATGGCATTCAGCCGAGCTTTGCCGAGAGCAACGACATGCTGCGTTTCTCGATCGATCTCGTCGGTCGACACCCCGTCGACGGAACGCCAACCGGCTACGCCATGGCTGCGGCAATGGACGAAGTGCGCCGGAAGAACTACGCCGGACTCCCCCGCCACTTGGCTCGCGCTGCGATGCATCCGCTCAAGACGCTGGAGCTGGCGAAGGCCGCTCGCGGTGCTGGCGTGCACCACACCGGCCTCGGCGGCTGGTCCGACGCGGACGCTCGGCTCCACTCCATTGGTGTCGCTTCGGTCGAGTCGATGTTCGAGCAGCGGCCGAGTTGGGACAACCGCATCCGTCTTGGCACCGGAACTGATCGTTACGGCGCACGGCAGCCCACGCTTCAGTGGTCATTCAGCCAGAGCGAAGTGGAGTCGATCCGTCACGCCGCAGCCGTGACCTCCGAAGCCTTCGTTGCTGCCGGTCTCGGTCCGCTCACGACGATGCGCGAGCTGGGCGACGGTGTCATTCCTCGAGCTGGCACGGGTCTCCACCACATGGGCGGCACACGGATGCACAGCGACCCAACCGAGGGCGTCGTGGATGAGAATTGCCGAATGCACGAATTGGACAACCTCTACATCGCGGGCAGCTCGGTGTTCCCGACCAGCGTTGGCTACGCGAACCCGACCTTCACGATCATGCAGCTGGCGTACCGCCTCGCCGATCACCTCAGCGAGCTGCCCACTTCTCATATCGACCTCACCCAGAAGGCAGCGTCTTCGCAAGCTCTGCAGCGGTCGGAACACGTCGCTCCTGCGCCACTGCGGGCAGGAGATCTCTGATCTTGGTCATCAGTTCCGTCGTGGCCTCGGCGAGATCGTCAGAACTCGGCAGATAGGGCTCACCGATGCGAATCTGCACGCTGGGCGGATTGGCGAGGTTGAGCACATACGGCAGCTTCCGGTTGCGAGGCCAGACCTTCTCGGTGCCCCACAATCCAACGGGGACAAGAGGGGCACCGGTCTCCATCGCCAGACGCACAGCTCCGTAGCGCCCCTGCAACTCCGGCTCGAAGAACGCCTCTCCTCTGGGGATCGTGCCCTGAGGGAAGACGGCGATGAGCTCGCCGGCGCGCAGCGCGCGGGCCGCCTCCTTCATCGGAGCACCCGACTTGGTTTCGCGATCAACGCGAATCGCGCCCAGCGACTTCGTGATCTGCCCCACGATCGGAGCGTCAGTGACTTCCTTCTTGGAAAGGAAGCGCGCCGGGCGACCGATCTTGCCCGCGGCGTAGCCGACAATGAGCGGATCCAGATAGCTGCGATGGTTCATCGCCAGCAGTGTTCCGCCATCGACGGGCACGTTCTCCACGCCCGGGAGATCGATCTGCACCCACGGCATGAACTCCTGACGGGCCAGGGCGGCGGCGACCTGCTGCGGCTCGACGCCCAGCGGTTTTGGCACACCAGGCGGCGCAGTGAACCACGTGGTCTC
>CALKTH010000052.1 GCA_937997485.1 uncultured Acidimicrobiales bacterium
GCGGCGGGCAAGCCGTGGGGCGATGTTGAGCTGCGGATCGTGGATTCAGCGACCCTCGAAGACGTGCCTGGCGACGGCGACGTGGGCGAGGTCTGGGTGAAGAGCAAGCAGAACATGAAGGGCTATTGGCGGAACGAGAAGGCGACGGCGGATGCCTTCGTCGGCGAGTGGTTCCGCACCGGGGATGCCGGGTACATGCAGGACGGCTACCTGTTCATTCACGATCGGGTGAAGGACATGATCGTGAGTGGCGGCGAGAACATCTATCCGGCCGAGATCGAGAACGCCCTGATGCGGCACGAAGGCATTGCTGATGCGGCGGTCATTGGTGTGCCATCCGAGCAGTGGGGTGAGTCGGTCATGGCGGTGATCACCCGGTCCGACGAGTCGCTCACCGAGGAGGCCATTGTGGCCTTCTGCCGAGAGAACCTCGCTGGCTACAAGTGCCCCCGGGAGATCACCTGGATGGAGACCATTCCCCGAAATCCCTCGGGCAAGATTCTCAAGACCGAGCTCCGCAAGCCCTACTGGGAAGGCCAGTCCCGCAACGTCAACTAGCGCTGTGCCCTTGCCGAAAAATCGTGTCCAGCCCACCAAAACGGTGGACTGACGCTGCAAAAAGATGTGGAAGGTCGTCGAGTGCTGCAGTTTCGATCGACGTGAAGCCTGCGATGCGCAAGAGATGACCTGTCGATCCTCGGTTGCGAGAACGAGAGTGTTGAATCCACAAGTGCTGAATCCACAGAGTGGACAGGCCGTGCGGGCCCTGAACGACGGCGGCGGGCAGGTCTCGCCGCACCTCACGAAAGACCGCACGTCACCGAGGGGGCCGCACCCCTCGTAAGACGAGACCGCCGTCGAAGTCACGCCTCGCCTTCGATCTCAAGGAGCGGCCACACTCGCCTCGGCCAGAAACTGCAGCGGAGGAAGACCTTTCCTTTCTTTCCGCAGCGTCAGCCCACCGGAACGGTGGGCTGGGCACGAAATTTCGGCTAGGCGAGGCGGGAGGGGAGGTCGGAGAGGTGGGCGCAGCCGGTCTGGCCCATGGTGTTGACCAAGCCCTCGTGCAGGATGTCGTACGCATGGTGGGCGCCACCCTCGCCCAGTGCGGCGACACCGAAGAGGAAGGCGCGCCCGCAGAAGACGAAGCTGGCTCCCCTGGCCAGAGCTCGCGCCACATCGAGACCGGAACGAACACCGCTGTCGAACAGCACGGGGACCTGGTCACCGATTCGTTCGACAATGTCGGGGAGGACATCGATCGCGGCCACCGATCCGTCGAGCTGGCGACCACCATGGTTCGAGACTTGCACGGCGTCAGCGCCGGTGTCGACACACCGCTGAGCGTCGTCGCTGTCGAGAATTCCCTTCACCACCAACGGGCCGTCCCACAGGGCGCGAACCTCGGAGAGGTAGTCCCACGAGAGCGTACCGCCGAGTTTGGCGCCGACGAATCCCGCCGTGTTCTGCATGGTTGCGCTGTCGAGATACGGCTCCAGCGTCTTGAACCGGGGCAGGCCGTGCCGCAGCACACCTCTGGTCCACTGGGGTCGAATCGCAGACTGAAGGACGAGCCGCGGCCCGATCACCGGAGGTACCCGAACCCGCGCTTTGCGTTGGCGCTCACGTCGAGACGCCATGGGCACATCCGCTGTGACCACCAAGGTGGTGAAGCCGGCCGCCTTGGCTCGCTCGATCAGGTCAGCCCGCAAGTCAGGCTCCCGAGGCGGGTAGAGCTGGAACCAGCCCATCCCTCTGGCCATCGGTCCGGCGACTTCGAGTGACTCGGTCGCCACCGTCGACAGCGTGTAGGGAATCCGTCGATCGGCAGCCGCCTGAGCCAGGGCAGCGTCAGCGCCGGGCCAGATCAGGCCGGTCAGACCAACAGGGGCGATGCCGATAGGAGCGGCGTAGCGGACGCCGAAGAGCTCGGTCTCAGTGGATGGCGCGAGCGGACCCTTCAGAAGTTGCGGTCGGAAGGTCACCGCATTCATCGCATCGAGGTTCCGACGAACGGCGGCCTCGACTCCTGTGCCGCTGGCGAGGTATTCCCAGCTGAAGTGGGGCATGCGGCGCTTGGCCCTGCGCTCGAGGTCTTCGATACCCGGGAGATCGTCCATCAACGCCATGCGAAGTCCCTCATGCCGCCGTTCCTCGGAACTGGGTGAGATACAGGTGCTCGTAGAACCCCTTGAGCTCCAGCAGCTCGTCGTGCGTGCCCTGCTCGACGATGCGACCGCCATCGATGACCAAGATCTGATCCGCATCTCGCACCGTTGAGAGACGGTGAGCGATCACGAAGCTGGTTCGATCCTCCATGAGGGTGAGGAGCGCTGCCTGGATGTCTCGTTCTGTTCGAGTGTCGACCGAACTGGTGGCTTCATCGAGCACGAGCAATCGAGGCTCGGCCAGTGCGGCCCGGGCGATCGCAATGAGTTGGCGCTGACCGAGGGAGAGGTTGTTGCCGCCCTCCGACACGACTGTGTCATAGCCATGGGGCAGAGCGCGAATGAAGTGATCCGCATTGGCCAGCCGGGCAGCTTCTTCGACCTCGGCGTCGGTGGCGTCAAGCCGACCGAAGCGGAGGTTCTCTCGCACCGTGTCGGTGAAGAGGAACGTTCGTTGCAACACGATGCCCAGCTGGTCCCGCAACGAGTCCTGTTGAACATCTCGCAGATCATGATCGTCGATCGTGACCGAGCCGGACTCGATGTCGTAAAAGCGATTGAGCACATTGATGATCGTGGACTTGCCGGCACCCGTGGGGCCGACCAACCCGATCATCTGTCCGGGACGGGCCTCGAAGTCGATGTCGTCGAGGATCTTGGTCTCGCCGTCGTAGGTGAAGTCGACGTCGTTGAAGTCGACTCGACCATCAACGCTGGGCAGCAAGGGCGCAGCGTCAGCGTCGGTGAGGTCTGACTCCTCATCCAGCAATTCGAAAACACGGGTGGCGCCGGCGAGCGCGGCGAACACCGAGGTGACGGTGTTGGCGATCCGGCCGAGCGGTTGGCCGACGCGAGCGGCATAGGTCACGAACGAGGCAATGAGACCGACAGTGACGCCGTTGCCGTCGCCCGACACGGCGAGCACAGCCCCCACTCCAACAACCGAGACAGAGCTGAGGTTGCCCATGCCGAACATGATCGGCATCAGCATCAGCGTGAGCGTTTGCGCTCGGATGCCCTTGGACCGAGTGGACTCGTTCACCTCTGCGAACTCGGTCCGCGCGTCTTCCTGTCGATCGAGGGAGATGACGGCTCGTTGTCCGCTCAACCGTTCTTGAGCGACGGCATTCAGGCCACCAATCGACTTTTGATACGCGCCGAAGGCAGGTCGAGAGCGCTTCCCGATTCGGCTCACAATGAACATGATCAGTGGAACCGGCACGAGCGCAGCCAACGTCAGACGCCAGTCGAGGATTGTCATGACCGTGATCAGGCTCACGATTTGGATCAGTGAGACCACGACCTGCAGCAGGTTCTGGCTGAGCATCTGATCGACGGCATCGACATCGTTTGTGACTCGGCTCATCAGATCGCCTGTGCGATTCCGGTCGAAGAACCGCATGGAGAGCGTCTGCAGCTTGCGGAAGATCTCCTGGCGCATCTCCGCCATGACCCGCTGTCCGATCGCGGCAACAGCCCGTCCGAAGATCACGGACATGATCCAGGCTCCGAGATAGATCGCCACGAGCAGCAACACGAGCCGCTGCAAGCCAGGCTTGTCTCCGGTCACGATGTAGTCGTCGATGGCGACACCTTGAAGCCACGGGCCGATCAGCTGGAGCAGTGAAGCGCCAACCACGAGCACGCCGCTCCCCCACAACTTCACGCGGTGCGGCTGGAGGTAGCCCATCAACCGCTTGAAGGTGGCGCCTGTCGTCGCATCTCGTTCGATGGCGGTCCCGACACCGCCCTGTGGCGTGGCAGAGAAGCCGCGTCGATTGTCAGCCAACGGGCTCTCCCAACTGAGAGCGGTAGATCTCCTGGTAGACGGAGCTCGTCTCCATCAGCTCGGCATGCGTTCCGTGGGCGGAGACTCGCCCCGCGTCGAGCACCACGATCTCATCGGCCCCAAGAGCTGAGCTGATGCGCTGGGCGACGAGCACGATGGTTCGCTCCCGCCCGCTCTCTCTGGCCAGGGCAGCCAGTGCGTCTTGGATCCGCGCCTCGGTCTCGAGGTCCACGGCACTGGTGGAGTCGTCGAGGATCAGGATCGAAGGATCGACCACCAGGGTTCTGGCGATCGAGAGACGTTGACGCTGTCCACCGGAGAGGTTCGCTCCGCCCTGCGCAACTGGGGCGTCGTAGCCCTCTCCCAGATTCGTGATGAAGTCGTGGGCTTGCGCAATCTTCGCAGCGGTAATGACATCGGCGTCCGACGCGTCCGGTCGCCCGTAGCGAAGGTTCTCCATGATGCTGCCGGAGAACAGTTGGGGCTCCTGGAGGGCGATGCCGATGCTGCGGCGGAGCGACCGCTTGGTCAGGTTGCGAACGTCGACGCCCCCGATGAGGACTCGCCCCGTACTTGCGTCGTAGAAGCGGGGAATCAGGTTCACCAGCGTGCTCTTGCCCGATCCCGTTGCTCCGAGAATGGCCACGGTCTTGCCCTGTGGGATCTGCAGGTTCACCTCGCAGAGAGCCAAGCCACCGGTCTGGTAACTGAAGGACACGTTCTCGAACGTGATGTCGCCCGGCCGTTCGCAGGTCGCCACATCGATGCCGGCCTCGTGATCCGGGACGTCGGGGATCTGTCGCAGCACCTCATCGATACGGAGCATGGATGCCCCGGCCGCAGACAGGAGTGGCTGGAGGAACGAGAACATGATCATGGGCATCGAGACCAGCGCCATATAGCTGATGAAGGCCACGAGCTTGCCGTCCGAGAGGTCCCCGGCAATCACGTTCGCACCGCCGAGCCACAGAACAGCAGCGATACCCAGGCTCGACACCGCAATCAGCGTCGGCTGGAGCGATGCCACGAGTTGATTCACGATGGTGGCTTGGTCGGCCAGGTCGTCGGAGACCGCGTCGAAACGATCGATCTCGTGATCCTGGCGTACGAACGCCTTCACGACCTCCGCTCCCTCGATGTTCTCCTGCACGACCGTGTTCAGCCGGTCCAGGCGCCGCTGCACTGCGTCATACAGCGCCTCGGACTTGCTCAGCGTGTAGCCAACCAGCAGAGCGATGATCGGCACCATGGCCAGCGGAATGACCGAGAGCGAAAGGTCCAGGGCGACAATGGCGATCAAGGCACCGAAGAACATGATCGGGATCTGCGTAGCGAAGACCATGCCGATCATCAGCGCGCTCTGCACCTTGGTCATGTCGCTGGTCAGCCGCGTGAGGATCTCACCGGAGGACATCGTGTCGAGGTTGCCAAAGGACAGCGCTTGCGTGTGGGCGTAGAGGTCTCGCCGAAGGTCCGTGACGGAGTGAAAGGCGAACCGCACCGACATGGCGGCGGCCACGGCGGAGACGCCCATCCCGAGAACGATCAGGAGCAGCATGATCAGCACGGTCCGCCACACAAAGCCCGTGTCCCGTTCGGTGATACCCAAGTCGATGACTCGTGCGGTGAGGAACGGGATGCTCAAGTTGATCAACACCGATGCCAACGTGCACACGATGGCGGCGGCGCCGTAGCGGCGGTGGGGCCGGATCCACGGCCAGGCTCGGAGCAGCGCTTTCACTCCGGCGACCCTAGGGGAATAGTGTGCCGATCATGAACGTGGCCGATGTGTTGCAGGACCTGATTGACGAGCAGACCGCCCTCGATGTGGTGATGGCGGGGCTGACCCCTGAACAGTGGCAGACCGATACCGCCAGTCCTCGTTGGACGGTGGCCGACCAGATTGGCCACCTCACCTTCTTCGACAACACGGCGGCACTGGCCATCACCGACCCTGAGGCGTTCAAGGAGTCCGTGGCTGAAATGATGTCTGCGGGTGTGGGCAATCCGGATCCTGCGGCGGGCGACGACTACTCCCTGCGTGAGTTTCGAGCGCTTGACAGCGAGGGTCAGCTGTCAGCTTGGCGCACCAATCGCGAGGTTCTGGCTGCCGCCGGCCGTCAGCTGACGAACGAGGATCGCGTGATCTGGTACGGACCATCGATGGGTTCGAAGTCCTTTCTCACTGCTCGACTGATGGAGGTGTGGGCTCACGGTCAGGACATCTGCGATGCCGTCGGTGCCTCTCGGCCCGCGTCCGACCGGCTCCGACACATCGCCCAGCTCGGCTTCATCACCCGAGGCTGGACGTACATCAACCGAGGCACCGAGCCACCGGCTGAGGCTGTCCGAGTCCAGCTCGCCGCTCCATCGGGTGAGACCTGGAAGTTCGGGCCGGATGATGCCACCGAGTCGGTGATCGGCGGCGCAGAGGACTTCTGCCTCGTCGTCACGCAACGCCGACACGTGGACGACACCGAGCTGCAGCTCACACCAGGCGCCGCTCGCGACTGGATGGTCAAGGCCCAATGCTTTGCTGGTCCGCCATCGGATGGTCCCGCCGGCGGCTAGAACATCCGCATGCCCAGCGTCGCGAACGTCATCATCGAAGGTCTCAGGGAGCTCGGGATCTCCACACTCTTCTGTTTGCCGGGGATCCAGAACGACGACTTCTTCAATGAGTTGGTCGATGCTCGCGACATCACTCCCATCGTCACTCGCCACGAGCAGGGGGCGGCGTACATGGCCATGGGCGCCTCACAGGTCACGGGCCGAGCCTCCGCCTTTATCGTGGTGCCCGGGCCCGGGATGCTCAATGCGACGGCTGCATTGACGAGTGCCTACTGGGCCGGCGGACGGGTGCTGGCGCTCATCGGAGCGATCCCGCACGACTACAAGGGCAAGGGATTCGGCGTGCTTCATGAGCTCCCCGACCAAACGGCCGTGCTGGAGCAGGTGACCAAGCTCGCCACGTACGTAGAGGACGGAGACATCGCAGTCGAGGCCATTCAGGCCTCACTCGACGAGCTCATGGCCAACGAGGCACGCCCGGTCAGTATCGAGGTGCCGGTTGACGTTTGGAGCGCGAAGGCGGACGGTCGTCTCGCTCCGGTGGTACGCCGGAACCCACTGGTCGACATCGACAAGATCGAGGAGGCAGCCAAAGCCCTCGCGGAGTCCGAGCGGCCGCTCATCCTCGTTGGTGGCGGCGCCCAAGATGCGGCGAAGGAGGTTCGGGCCTTGGCCGAGCTGATGCAGGCCCCGGTCTTCACTCGACGTCAGGGCCACGGCGTGCTCGACACCCGGCACCCGCTCTCGTGTCCGCTTCCCGTTGGTCGAGAATTCTGGCGTGAAGCGGATGTCGTTGTTGCCATCGGCACGCGGGGCGAGTTCCCGATGCTGCATTGGGGACTCGATGGACTGAACGTCATCCAGGTGAACACTGATCCTGGAGCGTTGACTCGCCATGACGTGCCCACGATCGGCGTGCTTGCTGACGCCGCGGAGGCCACCCACGCCATCACCGAGGCCCTGCGGGGTGCGTTCAGCGTCGCACCGGGAGATCGAGCGAATCGTCATCAAGAGGTGGCAGCGGCTCGAGCCGCATTCGATGCGGAGACGGCCCACTTCCCTCAGCGCGAAACCCTGGAGATTCTGCGAGACGAACTTCCCGACGAGGGGATCATCGTCGAGGACGTGACACAGATGGGCTTTGCTGCCCACCTGTTCTTCGAGTTCCGCAAGCCTCGAACGTTCCTCACGACAAGCGTGGGAGGAACGCTCGGCGCCGGCGTCGCCCACGCGATTGGGGCCCAAACGGCAACGGCGAACCCGGTCGTCGGCTTGATCGGCGACGGCGGCTTTCTCTTCACCGCCACCGAGCTGGCGACGGCGGCGCAGTTCAACATTCCCGTCACCCTCGTGGTGCATGACAACGGCGCCTTCGGGAACGTGAAGCGAATCCAGGAGCAACGATTCGGACCGGATCGAACGATCGCTTCCACCCTTCAGAACCCGGATTTCGTCGCTTTCGGCAAGAGCTTTGGCGTGGCCAGTGAACGGGCCGACGGCCCAGAAGCATTCCGCGACGCACTGCGGCGGGCGATCGCTCATGACGGCCCAAATCTCATCGTTTGCGAGATGGGTGAGGTGGCGAACCCTTGGCCATACCTGCGAATGGAACCCGTCAGGTAGAACTCATGGGCCAAGGCAGCCCGGCGCTCAGGCAGAGGTCCAGACGGCGCCGCTGGTGTAGCGCCGAAGCCCGAGCGTGAACGTGGCCCAACCCAGCATGGCGACGAAGACGGCGACGCCGAGCAGGAGCGCCGCCCAACCAAGGTCGAAGGCATCGACCAGCTTGGTGGGCACTGTGGAAACGAAGGCCGCAGGCACGACGCCGTACAACATGAAGCGAGTGAACCCGGTGAAGATGTCGACCGGATAGTTGGAGAACAGCATGATCGCGTGGAAGCCCAGGTCTCCCGCCTCGTTGCGGCTCGTGAAGAAGCTCAGTGAACCGGCCATCACGAGGAAGCCTCCGGTGACCAACACCGAGCACGTGACGCCGAAGACGAAGATCGCGAACCGGGCTGGTGTCGGGTTTCCGAAGGTGAAGAACAACAGCACGCCGAACACGAGATCGCCGACATTCACCGTTTCGATGCGGCGGGCCAGCAGGTGAGCGAGTGGCGGTGTGGGAAGGGCCAGCACCGCATCGAGACCACCAGATGACGCGAGCTCGCCGATGCGACGGACGTTGTTGAACATCCCGAGGACGATGCCAGCAGACGTGGTGAGGACAGCGAACAGGATCATGACCTGGTCGATGTCCCAGCCACGTATGGCGCCTACCCGACGAAAGAAGAGCCACCAGAAGATGACCCAGACGACATCGTTCACGAGCATGATCAGAATCTGAAACCAGAAGCCCGCTCGGTGCGCCCATGCCTCCATCCAGGCGGAGCGCCACGTACGCCGCACAGCCCGGAGTGTCGAGAGACGCTGGCCCATCATGCGCCGGTCTCCATCAGGTGTCGTTCGCCCTTCGCGAACAGGCGCGAGGCGACGACGGAAAACACGAGGAGCCAGGCCACCTGGATGCCCAAAAGGTGAGGCTCCCAGTGACCACTGGCAAGGCGGGCCGGGGCATACGCCATCGCACTGAACGGCATGATGCGTGCGGCAGTCTCCAGACCGCTGGGCAGCACCTCAAGTGGCAGCAGCATGCCGCCGGTGACGAAGACGAACTTCTGATAGATGAACCATGCGCTCTTCGCGTCAAGGATCCAGAAGGCGATGCTGGCGAACGAGAACTGGGCCACCAGGTTGATGAGGACGGCCAGGATCAGCGACGGCCCCGCCAAGAGCAGGGTGCGTGGTTGCACCGGGGGGCCACCGACCAAGAGCGAGAAGCTCACCCCGAGTGTCATGCACACAGCCAGGCGCGGCGCCATCCGGCCCGCCTCGGTCGCCACTCGGATTGCGAGCACTGACGCAGGGCGAAGGAGCTCCACGAGCACGAGGCCGGAGCCGATGTCGTCGCCAACCTCCTCGATCAGCCGTTGCGGCATGGCGATGGTCGCGGCCTCGGTGGTCGCGATGTACCAAACGAGCGCGACCGCTGAGTAGCCAACCACCTCTCCCCCGTTCACTTCCGCTGCCACGCGCCAGAGGCCCGACAGCACGCTCGTGACCATCAGGTAGAGGCCGCCCGCGACAAAGAGACCCGCGGGCTGGGCGGTGACCGTGGCACTGGCTGTCGTGGCCGTGCGGCGCAATGCATGGATCGCCGTCATGCCGGACGCTCGAAGATGTCGGTGATGACGTTCTCCAACGACGCATCCATGGCCTGGAGATCGCGAACCGATCCGTCATGGATGATGTCGCCGTGATTCACGATGATGGCTCGATCAGCAACCTGTTCGATGTCGGTGACGTCGTGACTCGTGAGAAAGATCGTGGTGCCAGACTCCTCATTCAACCGTACGAGAAGCTGGCGAAACCGCTGCTTCGTCACGAGGTCGAGTCCGATCGTTGGCTCGTCAAGGAACAGCATTTCCGGTTGGTGGAGCATGCAGGCGGCGAGCTCTCCCCGCATTCGCTGACCCAGTGATTGGCTCCGCACGGGTTGATCCATGATCTCGCCCGCGTCGAGAAGCTCGCTCAACTCGTCGATCCGCTCCGCGATCGCGGCATCGCTCATTCCGTGGATGGCACCGAGCATCTCGAGAGATGCCCGCGGTGCGAGTTCGCTCCAGAGTTGGGAGCGCTGGCCGAACAAGGTGCCGATGCGCCGGGCCAGGTCGCGACGCTTCGACCACGGCTCCAGACCCAACACCGCCGCTGTGCCGTTTGTGGGGCGGAGAATGCCCGTGAGCATCTTGATCGAAGTGGACTTGCCTGCTCCGTTCGGACCAATGAAGGCGAGGCGTTCCCCGCGCTCTACGGAGAAGGAGATGCCACGAACGGCATTGACGGTGCGTCGACTCCTGCGAGGTCCGGTGGTGAACGAGCGGGTCAATCGGTCGACCCGGATGGCGTGATCCATCCCTGAGTTCACCACAGCGGCCTAGGGTCGAGCCGCGATTTTCGCCGGGAGGTGAGCTCAGGCCGGCGAAACGGAGATTTCGGTGGCCTTGATCGCGACCCAGATAGGGCTTCCCGGCTCCAAGGCGAGCGAGGAGGCTGCGGACGGGGTGATGTCCACGGTCAGCGGAAGGGGCGTGCCCACCTCGATGCGGGTGGTGTCTCCTAGCGGCTCGACCGCCGTCACGCTGGTCTGCCAGGTGTTGCGAGGACTGCCGTGAGGTTGTTCCGGGTGCAGCGCGATGGCTCGTGGATGGATCGTGATGAGGACCGATCCAACGGTCTGAGTGTCATCGGTGCTCAACGACTGATCCGAGTCGGTGAGGGTCAGGCGGCCCCCGCGATTGCTGCCGAACAGGAGATTTGTTCCGGCCACGGCTGCGACGTACGGGGTCCGCGGGTGCCGGCGAATCTCATCGGGTGTCCCGCGCTGGGTGACCCTCCCGCCCTCAACGATGGCGATGTCGTCGGCGAGAAGAAAGGCGTCGGTCGGGTCATGGGTGATGAGGAGACGAGGGCCCTCGAACTCGCTGAGGTGGGTGGCAAGTAGACGGCGGAGGACGGAACGAGTCTTTACATCGAGTGCGGCAAGGGGTTCGTCAAGCAGGAGCAGGCGCGGTTCCCCCGCGAGGGCTCTGGCGACTGCGACTCGCTGTGCTTGCCCCCCGGAAAGATCTCCGGGCTTGCGAGTACTGAGGTCGGCGATCTCGAGCCGGGCGAGCCACTTGGCGGCTGAGTCGCGTGCAGACACTCGGTCCACACCTTGCGAACGCAGGCCGAAGGCAGCGTTCTCGAGCACGGAGAGGTGCGGGAAGAGCAGATATTGCTGGAACACCACCCCGATGTTTCGCGAAGCGGGCGGGACGAAGATCCGCTGCACGGGGTCGTCGAGGGTGCGGCCGCCGAGATGGAGCTCCCCTTCGTCGAGAGGCCGGATGCCAGCAAGAGCATCAACGGCGGTTGACTTGCCCGCTCCGTTCGGCCCGAGCAGCGCGAGTGTCCGACCGGGGGGCACGTCGAATTGAACGTCGAGCTCAAAGCCATCGCGTCGAACGACGAGGTCTGCCTCCAGGCCCATGGTCATGTCAGTTCCGCTCATGACCGTGTCCACCAGCGACCTCGAAGGCTGACGAGGACCATCAGCGAGATCATCACCAGCATCAGGCTGATGGTGATGGCAGCCCCACGGTCAGATTCAAGAGCGATGAACGCAGCGAGCGGGAGTGTCTGCGTTCGGCCCTGGAGATTGCCGGCGAAGGTGATCGTCGCCCCGAACTCTCCGAGAGCGCGGGCCCAGGCGAGCACGACGCCCGCTCGAATGGATGGAGCGATGAGGGGCAAGGTGATTCGGCGGAAGACGGTCAGAGGTGTTGCGCCCATCGATGCTGCGGCGTGTTCGATACGTTCGTCGAGTCCGTCGAGCGCGCCCTCGATGGAGACAACGAGGAAGGGCATGGCCACAAACGTGTTGGCGATGATCACTCCCCATATCGAGAACGGGAGCACGATCCCGGTGGCCTCCTCAAGAGGTTGGCCGAGCAGGCCTCGACGCCCGATCGCGAAGAGCAAGGCAATGCCGCCGACGACGGGAGGGAGCACCATGGGCAGGGTGACCATCGATCGAATCATCGACTTCCCAGGCACATCGACCCTGGCCAGAATCCAGGCGATCGGCAGGCCGAACAGGAGCGACAGGACAGCGGCGGCGATCGACGTGATGAGCGACAGGATCAGCGCGTCCACGACGATTTCGCTGCTCATGAGCGAGGGAATCTCCGACCAGGGAGCTTCGGCCATCAAACCAATCAGCGGCAGGATGAAAAGTAGAGAACCCGCGAATGCAAGCACGACAAGAACCGGCGGAGCGCTACGGATCGAGCGGGTGGAGTCGGGGCGGCGGCTGGTCACGGTGACCCGAATCCGTGATCGGCGAGGATCGCCTGGCCCCGAGATGACCGCACGAAGTCCACGAAGGCTTCGGCCTCGGTGGCGTTGTCGCTGTCGGCCAGGACACCGATCGGATAGCGAACGGTCTCAGCAAAGGTGGCCGTCAGGCTGATCCCCTCGACGTCGGCTCGTCGGAGGTCGGATGTGTAGACGAGGCCACCGTCGAGCTCGCCAGCTTCGATCTTGGTGAGGAGCGCCCCAACGTCCACTTCCTCGGTGTCGAGACGGGCATCGATGCCGGATGCGTCGAACGCCTCACGCGCCAGAGCGCCGCAAGGGACTGCCGGTTGGCAGGCCCCGAGCAGAAGCGAGTCGTCCTCGAATGAGCTGAGGCCGACGAGCCCCGCCGGGTTGCCGGGCGGTACGGCAATCGTGAGCGAGTTGGATGCAAACGCGTGGGGCGGGCCGACGAGTAGGTGACGCACTCGGTCCATGTTCTCGCTATTTGCCGATGCGAAAACGTCGGCCGGAGCCCCTTCCAGAATTTGCTCTCGAAGTGTCGAGCTTCCGGCGAGGTTCAGTGCGATGTCGATGTTCGAGCCGGTCTCCGCCTCGAACGCTGTTGCCATGTCATTGAACGCGTCAGCGAGGGAAGCGGCGGCGAAGATCTCGAGGGGTGGGCCGCCGTCATCGCCGGCGTTACCGCTCGTGCCAGCGCACGCGACGGCGACCAGCGCAAGCAGAAGGAGGGCGGCCATTCTCATCGCGGCCGACACTACCCGCCGCTCTCCGGAAGGCCGTCACACCTGTTCAGTACGGTGTGCTGCGTGACCATGACCCCGCCCGGCCAGTCGACGCTCCACGAACCCCCTCGTCCCACGGTGGACGAGGTTCGGGCGGAGCTGACGCAACATGTCCAGGCTCTCGCCGGACCTGACGCAGTACCTCGCGAGGAGCAAGTCGCGGCCGTTTCAGCAGTGGTGGCCGAGCGACGGCGCACCCTCTTGGTCGCTCGCACCGGCTTCGGGAAGTCAGCCGTCTACTTCTCGGCCACACGCATGCTTCGAGACCGAGGCTGGGGTCCCACAGTGGTGGTGTCCCCGTTGCTCGCCTTGATGCGTGATCAGGTCTCGGCGGCAGAGAAGCTGGGCCTCAGCGCCGTCACGATCAACTCGTCGAACGTCGACCAGTGGAGCGAGATGGAAGAACGGATTGGCCGTGACGAGGTCGATCTTCTTCTCATAGCGCCTGAACGGCTGGCGAATCCCGGGTTCCGGCGCCGAGTGTTCGACACGATGCGAAGCCGGGCCTTCGCTCTGGTCTGTGACGAGGCCCACTGCATTTCGGACTGGGGCCACGACTTCCGGCCGGACTATCGGCGCCTTCGTCAGCTGCTTGCTGATCTACCAGCGTGGACTCCCGTGCTTGCCACCACCGCAACAGCCAACCAACGAGTGACCGACGATGTGGCGGCACAGCTGGGCAGCGACACCTTGGTTCTGCGCACCACTCTCGATCGGGCCTCGCTTCACCTGTCCGTGGTTGATCTGCCGGATGACGCCCATCGCTTGGCGTGGCTCGACGACGTGCTGCCGGACCTTCCCGGTTCGGGGATCGTGTACGCACTCACCGTGGAGCAGGCCCAGACAACGGCGAATTGGTTGAAGAGTCGAGGCCATGCCGTGGAGGCGTACAACGGAGCTGTGGAGCCAGAGCATCGTCTCGAGTTGGAGACCGGCCTGCGCGACAACCGCCTGAAGGCGCTGGTCGCCACCTCGGCCCTGGGCATGGGCTACGACAAGGGGGACCTAGCGTTTTGCGTGCACCTGGGCCTGCCGCCCTCACCCGTGGCGTACTACCAACAGATCGGGCGAGCCGGCCGCGCACTTGATCGGGCCGAAGTCATCGCGCTCCCCCGGCCCAACGAGGACGCTTCGGTCTGGCGATGGTTCGAGTCCGTCTCGCTGCCGTCCGAAGCGGTCTGCCGCGAAGCTCTCGACCAATTGCATCCGATCGAGAGCACCTCGATCAACGTGCTGGAGCAGTACGTCAATCTCGGCCGCACCCGGCTCGGCACGCTGATGAACATTCTCGAGGTCGACGGAGCCGTCGATCGCGTGGGTGGGGGTTGGATTCGGACCGATGCCAACTGGTCGTACAACCACGAACTGGCCGCATCCCTGAAGGAGCTCCGTCGAGCCGAGTCACAACAGATGGTCGATTGGGCGGCTCTCGACTCGTGTCGTCTTCGATATCTCCGGGAGTCGCTCGATGACCCTGGCGCAGAAGACTGTGGGCGTTGCGATCGCTGCCTCGGCACCCGCCCGTGGGATCGACAACCTGACGCCCTGGCGATCGCTCAAGCACAAGATCTCCTTCGAGGGGGCGACGTGATCATCGAGCCGCGTCGTCAATGGCCGCCCGGCCTCGGCGAGCCGAAAGGCCGGATCAAGCCTGAACGCCAAGCTCAGCCCGGTCGGGCGCTGGCTCGGCTCGGCGACGGCGGTTGGAATCCGGTCGTGGAGCAGCTCCTTCTGACGGGGACTGACGCTCTTCCGATCGAGCTCTTGAACGCTGCTGCCGCGGTTCTCAAACGATGGGATTGGCCCGCCAGGCCAACCTGGATCTGCCCGATGCCGTCCCGTCGACACGACCCACTCATCCAAGCGTTCGCGGAGGCGCTCGGCAGCCTCGGGAAGCTCCCCGTGCAGCACGCACTCGTCACTCGCTCAGATGCGCCCGGATCCTTTCAATCGGACCAGGAGAACTCCGCTCACCAAGTGAGCAACGTGTGGACGCGCTTCGAGATCGACCCGGCTCAGCTGCCCGACGAGGTAACAGGTGCCGGGCCGGTGCTGTTGATCGACGACGAAACCGATTCCCGCTGGACACTCACCACGGCCGCCTGGCTGCTCACGGGTGCGGGAGTGCCAACCGTCTTGCCCTTCACGCTTCGCTCTCGCTGATCACGTTGCTGCTGCTGACCAAGGGATCGTGCCTGTCCTGACGCCCCAGCGGTCGAGCCGTTCGCTTCCGATATCTCCGAATCTCCGCCGCAACAGTCCGAACCCTTTGGTATGACGGGTGAAGCCCGCTGCCCACCACTCGAATGGAACTCGTGACCACATCGAACGACATTGCGACCCACATCGGAACCTCGCCGCTGCGTGCCGAGGACGTCGGGCTCCTCCGAGGCGACACGCTCTTCACTGCAGATCTTCAGCTGCCTGAGCTGGAAGGGGCAGCGTTTGTCGCCTTCGTGCGGTCACCGTTCGCCCACGCTCGCATCCTGTCCATCGACTCGTCGGCTGCGGAGACAATGGATGGCGTGTTGCTTGTGCTCACCGCCGACGGCCTCGATGGCGTCATCCAAGGCGTCTATTCAACGCCTCTTGGCGTTCCTGAGGCTGCGCAGCAACTGCTTCCGACCGAGACTGTGCGGTATGCCGGCGAGGTGGTTGCGGCAGTGGTGGCCGAGAACGCGGCCCTGGCGGCCGATGCGATCGAGATGGTCGATGTGGAGTACGAGCCGCTCAGGCCGGTCCTCGACCTCGACGAGGCTCAGTCATTGCCGGCGTCGAGCGGCACCGCGGTTTCGGCAGGCTCGCCAAACGCGAGGACGAGTGAGGCCATCGCTGCCGCCGAGATTGTCGTGCGCGACCGGCTTTGGAATCCACGGCAGATGCCCGCTCCCATGGAGGCACGAAGTATCGCTGCCGCCTGGTCGGCCGCTGATGGCCGACTCACAGCGTGGTCGGCCACGCAGACACCACATGCCTTCCGATCGTCGCTTTCCAAGCAGTTCGACCTGCCTGAAGCGCAGATCAGAGTCGTGACGCCAGCGGTCGGTGGTGGCTTCGGCGGCAAGACCAACCGTTCCGCTGAAGAACATCTCGTGCCGCTGCTCGCCCGAATGATTGAACGGCCCGTTCGCTGGAACGAAACTCGGTCGGAGAACTTTCTCACCGCTCCTCAAGGACGGGGCGAGCACATTGACGTCACGCTGGCCGGCACCGCCGAGGGTCGGATCACGGCGTTGAACGTTCATCTCACGAAGGATTGTGGTGCGTACGGCCTTGTCGGAGCGGTGCTTCCCGCCGCCTACAGCCGATACGTGACGAATGGCTGTTACGACATTGAGCACGTGACGTTCTCCTGCGAATCCGTCCTCACGAATCGTCCACCCACCTCAGCATTCCGGGGCGCTGGACGCGGCCCGTCGATCGCCGCGCTGGAGCGCATGGTGGATCGGTACGCCCAGACCATCGGCATGGATCCGGCCGAGGTGCGCCGCATCAACCTGATTCGGCCGGAGTTCATGCCGTATCAGACGCCCACTGGTGCTCGATACGACGAGGCAGACCACCTGGCTGCACTCGCTCTCGCACTCGACGCAGTCGGCTACGAGGAGCTTCGATCGAGGCAGGGCAACGGCGAGAAGGGATCCTTGCTGGGCATCGGGATCGCCAGCTACACGCACATGACGGCGGGAGAAGGCGGCGAGGCCGCGACGGTCGCCCTAGAGCTCGATGGTTCCATCACCGTGACGACGGGAAGCACCTCGCAGGGCCACAGTCATGCCCTGACGTGGGCGCAAATCACCGCCGATGCGATGGGTGTGCCGCTGAAGGCCATCCGAGTTGTGGAAGGCGATACCGATCGGATCAACACCGGAACGGGAGCGGTGGGCTCGCGATCACTCCAAACCGCAGGCCTGGCCGTGCACGGTTCAGCCACCGAGTTGTTGGCCCGGGCGAAGGACATCGCCGCAGACCACATGGAGGCCTCAGCGGCGGACATCGTGGTGAGCGAGGCAGGAACCGAGCTGCATGTCGCCGGCACACCCGCCCGAGCAGTCAGTTGGGCGTTGGTAGCGAAGCTGGCCGCAGAGCAGGAGCGCGACGTCACCTGTGGCGAGCACTTCGACCCTGGTGCGGCCACCTTCCCATCGGGATGTCACATCGCTGTTGTCGAGATCGACCCCGAGACCTTCGGTGTCACGATCGTTCGCTACGTAGCTGTGGATGATGCGGGCGTCCGGGTGAACCCCATGGTGATCGAGGGCCAGCTCCACGGCGGGATTGTGTCGGGCGCGGCGCAAGTTCTTGGCGAGACCATGGAGTGGGACGAGTCGGGAAACCCGATCACGTCCAACTTCGCCGACTACTCCGTGGCCTCCATCGATCAGTTTCCGCTCATCGAAACTGTGGCCGTCAGCACCGCATCGTCGATCAACCCGCTGGGCTTCAAGGGGGTCGGCGAGTCCGGCACGGTGGGGGCAACGCCAGCAGTGCACAACGCGATCGTGGATGCACTGCGGCCGCTCGGCGTCGAGCACGTTGAGATGCCGTGCACGCCGCTGAGAATCTGGGAGGCTGTGGAAGCTGCTACTCCCCGATGAAGTTCGGCGTGCGCTTCTCAACAAAGGCGGCCGCCGCTTCGCGGTGATCAGCGGTCTGCATCGCCCGCACCATGTTCGCCGCCTCCGCGTCGAGGGCGGTCGGCAGATCACTCGTGATGGCCCGGTTGAGGTTCTCCTTCATCAGCCGGGCTGCGATGGGAGCTCTGCTGGCCATGTCGTGACACCACGCGAGGGCGGCCTCGGCGAAGCCGTCGTCGGCGAGCACCTGGTTGACGATGCCCAACGCCAGCGCCTCGTCGGCCGAGAGCCGAGGTGAGGTCCAGTAGAGCTCCTTCGCCTTGGCTGTTCCCACGAGTTGGGTGAGGAACCAGGAGCCTCCGAAGTCCCCAGACGCGCCAACGTTTGCGAATGCCGTGACAAAGAGTGCTCGTTCGGCCGCCAGCCGGAGATCGGCCGCCAGGGCGATCGAGAGTCCAGCACCGGCAGCGGCACCGGGCACAGCGGCGACGACGGGCTTGGGAAAGTTGTGCAAGGCCAGTGATACCGAGCGCTGACGATGTCGGAGCCATGCGATTCGATCGTCGAGTGCCTCTGGCTGCCCGTCGCGGCTTCCGGTCTTGTGGGCCTCGTTCATGCCCTTGACGTCGCCACCGGCGCAGAAGGCCGAGCCGGCCCCGGTCACCATCAGCACCCTGACGTCGGGGTCCATCGAGAGCTCGGGCAGGATCTTCTCGAAGGCGAGGTACATGGCGGTGGAGAGCGCGTTGCGACGGTCAGGCCGGTTGAACGTGATGACGCCGACGTGGCCTTCGACGTGGGCCAGGAGGTCGTCGGTTCCAGTATCCAGGTGGCGCGGCTCTGATGTGGTCATGCGACGGGAGCTCCTCGTGCGTCGTCGGCGCTCTGGATGAGCGCATCGGCAAGACGTTCCACCATCTGGGTCCGTCCTGTCGAGTCGACGCCTGATAGGTCCGATAGTTCGTGCGGGTCCGCAGCCAGATCGAACAGCATGTCTTCGCCCGAGCTGTGCCGCGTGTACTTACGTCCGTTCTCGTCGATGAGTGTTCGGGACTTGGCCGGAATGCCGCTTGGCTTGGCCGACGCCACCGGCAGATCGTCTTCGATGAGCACGTGCGATCGAACCGACGCAGCAGCGCCGTCCATCAAGGGCACGAGCGAGGTGCCCTGCATGCCGTCAAACGGTGCAGGACCGATCAATGCCAGGAGCGTCTGCGGAACGTCGAGACTGCCTGCCAACGACGCGGTGCGGTTTGCTTTTCGTCGGGGGTCAGCAATGACCAGTGGCACCTGCAGCGTTCCTCGGTACGGCATGAACCCCTTCATGAGGAAGCCATGCTCGCCCTGCATGTCGCCGTGATCGCTGGTGAACACGATGATGGTGTTGTCCAGCTGGCCGAGGCGGTCGAGCGAGTTGAGCAGGCGTGCGACACCGTCGTCGATCATCTCGATCGCTCCGTAGGTAGCAGCGATGTACTCCCGGACGAGAGCTTCGTTGCCTCCGTGGCCGGACATGCCCACCCATCCCCGTTGCTTGTGCGGAGGGACCTGTTGCACCCGCTTCAGGTACGCCGGCGCTCCCTCGATCGGATCGTTGAACGAGACGGGCAGCACCATGTCGGCTGGATCGTGTCGGTCGAACCACTCCCCCGGAGGTGTCATCGGGTGATGGGGATCGGGGTACGACGCCCAGGCCACCCACGGCGTGTCTTCCGAGGCCGCCTCCTCGATGAATGCGATGGTCCGCTCGGTCACGAACGTGGTGCTGTGCACCTCCGGTGCGTACGGGGGCTGGTAGATCTGCCACCAGTGATCGCTTCGCCGAGTCGCGGGAGACTCGGCTGACATAGGCACCACGAGATCCTCGTAGCGGGCACCTTTGTCCAGCGCCCAGTGCAGATGGTGTCCAGTGATTCGAGCGCCATGGTCGATCGAGAGCTCGACGTGGTCGAAGCCGTAGAAGTCATCCGGGAAGTCGGCGCGGTCATCCCGTCCCGAGCCGTCGGCGCCGACGTCGAATCGCTCGTCGTCTTCCCACGTATTCCAGCCTTCGGGCCACGGGTCTTCGGCAACGGCGGCGGCACGCGCCGGATTCATGGAGTTGCGGGAGAGTCCGTGCTGAAGATGTGACTTGCCGAGCAAGGCCGTCCGGTATCCCTGTTGTCGAAGCGAGCGGACCCATGTGTTTGCACCCCAATCGAGCGAGCGATCATTGAAGATCACCCCATGAGCGCTCGGCATTCGGCCGGTCATCAGCGTGGAGCGATTGGGCATACACACCGGGTTGGCAACCCACGCATTCTCGAACACGGTTCCCCGAGCGGCGATGGAGTCGAGCGCCGGTGTCCTGACGACCTCGTTGCCCATGAAGCCGACGTCAGCAGCCCGGTGCTGATCCGTGATGATGAAGAGAACGTTCGGCGAGCTCATCGCCAAAGAGTGTCAGGCGGAGGCCGTCATCGCAGATCGAACCGCGGCGTAGTGGTCAGGACCCACGGCCACGAGACGCTCGAGGCTGGCGTCAGCCAGCGCGGCCCGCACGGTTGGATCCTCGTTGAGGCCGAGCAGAACGGCGGCGAGGCGGGCCCGCTCCTCGGAGGGCATTGTGCTCCGAACGACCAGAGGCTGAACAGGCCACGGCCCAAGTCGCTCCACCACTCTGAGGCTGGCAACCTCCTCGTCGTGACGGGCGCGACCGATCCGCACCACCGAGTCGACAACCGCTGCGTCCAGCGCTGGCCCGGAAGCCGTGGTGAGCGCATCGAGCGATGCGTGATGACCCCCGGTGAACTCCATCTGACAGAAGTCGTCGGCCAGGTCGCGATCTCGAAGGGCAAACGTGAGGGCGTAGTTTCCGCTCAGACTGACAGGATCGTTGCACCCCATTCGTAGGCCAGCCAGATCCTCGAAACGCCTCACCGGTGAGTCAGCCGGAACGACGATGTCGCCGAAGTACACCGGCCGACCCTGACTCCCAGGATCTTGCGGCACCCAGGCAACGCCAGCGAGCTGTACCGACGGAACTGTGCACCTGAGCGCAAGGTCCACAAAGGAGGTGGAACAGACCCAGCCCAAGTCATACGTACCGTCGGCGAACGGGTCTTCACCGGGCGGAGGGCCAGACATCTCGGACTCGAAGAACAACTCTGCACCCAAGCGTTCGGCCAGGAGCTCGAAGAGTTCGGTGGGAAATCCAGGCGTGAGATAGGACACGAGACGCAAGACCCCAAACCGTAGCCAAGACGAGCCCGTGCTTTGCAACGGCTGTTCTCGCCGTGGGCACGACGTTCGCCATGCAGGCCGAGCGGTCGCCCCAAGGTCGAGGCGCTAGGAAGTCCAGCGTCCTCGGTGGGCGTACGCATCGAGGGCCACACGGGGGCTGGCGATTTGCGGCGGCGGTTGCTCGCCCGCCTGCGGCCAGCCCAGCGTGACGATCATGCTCGGTTCTACATCAGCGGGGATCGAAAGCACATCACGGGCAACGTCGGGGTGGTGAATCGTTACGGGACAGCTTCCCAAGCCCTCGGCGTAGGCCGCCACCATGAGGTTCTGCGCGTGGCGACCAACGTCGAAGAGCCGACGGGGGCCACCATCGACGGGAACGGTGGCCACGATCACGACGGGGGCCTGATCGATCCACGAGGCGAAATCGCCACTTGCCTTGAGTGCAACCTTCGCTCCGAGCTCGGTCACCACGACCATGCGAACGGGTTGGATGTTCTTGGCTGACCCGGCCATCCGGGCTGCATCGAGCACTCGGTCGAGAAGCTCGTCCGCCACCGGCTGGTCGGTGTAGGTGCGTGTGTCCCGTTTGTTGCGAAGAGCCGAAAGTGCGTCCATGACGGGGAGTATGTCAGGCTCGTCGGATGAGCGAGGCTGAAACTGTTCCCTTCGAGGCTGTGCTGAACGAGACACTGGGCGGCATCGACTTCGATCCGGCGGCGTTGAAGGCGAAGTATCTCGAAGAGCGAGACAAGCGCCTGCGGACCGACGGCAACCAACAGTACGTCGAGGTCAAGGGAGACTTCTCGGCCTATGTCGACGATCCCTATGTCGAGCGGGAAGAACGGGAACCTGTCTTTGATCACGTGGACGTCGTTGTCATCGGCGGCGGCTTCGGAGGCCTTCTCATGGGCGGGCGTTTGCGAGAGGCGGGTTTCGAGGACATTCGCATGATCGAGAAGGGGGGTGACTTCGGCGGGACCTGGTACTGGAATCGCTACCCCGGTGCCATGTGCGACGTCGAGTCCTACTGCTACCTCCCGATGCTGGAGGAGCTCGGTTACGTCCCCAAGCACAAGTACTCCTTCGCCCCCGAGATCGCCGAACACAGCCAGAACATCGCCGATCACTTCCGTCTGTACGACAACGCCTTGCTGTCCACCTGTGTCACGCACATGGAGTGGGACGAGAGCGCCGAGCGTTGGACGATCGAAACGGATCGGGGCGACAAGATGACGGCACGGGCCGTGGCGATGGGAACTGGCCCGCTCGACCGCCCAAAGCTGCCCGGCATTCCCGGTATCGACTCGTTTGAAGGTCACACGTTCCACACCAGCCGTTGGGACTATGACTACACCGGCGGTGACAACGCCGGGGGCCTCGACGGTCTCGCCGACAAACGCGTGGGCATCATCGGCACGGGCGCCACCGCTGTTCAGGCCATCCCCCATCTCGGCGCCAGCGCCCAGGAACTCTTCGTTTTCCAACGCACGCCTTCGTCGGTGGACGTTCGGAACAACCGGGAAACCGATCCCGAATGGGCCGAGAGCCTTGAACCAGGCTGGCAAGAACGACGGATGGACAACTTCAACGTCATCGTCACCGGAGGCGATCAGGAAGAGGATCTTGTCCACGACGGATGGACCGACATCTTCCGCAATCTCACCGGCATCGCGGCGAAGACGGCGTCCCGCAAGCTCGGTCGTCGTCTGACGGGCCCCGAGAAGGGCGAGCTGATGGAAATGTCCGACTACCGCAAGATGGAGGGCGTCCGGCACCGGGTCGACGAGATCGTCAAGGATCCGGCCACTGCGGAGGCGCTCAAGCCCTGGTACCGGCAGTTCTGCAAGCGGCCGTGCTTCCACGACGAGTACCTGCCCACGTTCAACCGGCCAAACGTCCACCTCATCGACACACAGGGCAAAGGTGTCGACGAGATTCGGCCAAGCGGCATCGTCGCCAACGGCACGTTCTACGAGTTGGACTGCATCATCTTTGCCACCGGCTTCGAGGTCGGCACCGATCCGACCCGGCGGCGGGGCTACGACGTTGTCGGAAAGGGAGGAACCAAGCTCAGCGAGAAGTGGGCGGATGGCGTGAAGTCGCTCCACGGCCTTCAGACCGCCGACTTCCCCAACTGTTTCTTCCTCGGGTTCGTGCAGGGTGCGGTCACCGTCAACATTCCACAGACGCTGAACGAGCAGGCCAAGCACGCCGCTCACATTCTGAGCGAGGTGCGCGCCCGCGGAGCGTCCGTTGTTGAGGCAACGCCTGAGGGTGAGCAAGCCTGGGTCGAAGAGATGGAACGCAAGAGCCGCATCGGCGCCCGCTTCCGGGCCGAATGCACACCCGGCTACTACAACAACGAAGGGCAAGCTGGAAACCCCAACGGCTTCTTCAGCGCGAGCTACGGCGCCGGTCCGGTCAAGTTCTTCCGGATCCTCGATGAATGGCGGGCGAGTGGCGAGCTCGAGGGATGTGAGATCCGATGAACGAGCACTTCGTCGACATTCAGACCGAAGACGGAACCATGAACACCTTCATCGTTCACCCAGACGGAGCCGAAGGGTTCGATGATGGTCCGTGGCCCACGGTTCTGTTTCTGATGGACGCACCAGGCATGCGCGAAGAGATCCGGGACATGTCCCGCCGCCTCGCTTCGGCCGGGTACTACGTGATGGCGAGTCAGCTCTACTACCGAGACGTGGAGCACTACAACCTCTTCGAGACGGGCGACCGGGACCGCATGTTCGAGCTCATGTCGAACCTGTCGAACGCCATGGTCGTCGAAGACGCCAAGGCCATGATCGCTCACGCCGAAACCGATCCTGCTGCGTCGACTGAGCGGATTGGCACCGCTGGCTTCTGCATGAGCGGTCCGTTCACCGTGATGATCGCGGCGGCGCTCCCCGACCAGGTCAAGGCCGCCGCGTCCTTCCACGGCGTCGCCCTCGTGACCGACCGGGTCGACTCGCCGCACAAACACCTGAGCGCCATCAACGGCGAGGTCTACATCGGTGCAGCCGAAACGGACAGCTACGCGCCACCCGAGATGATCGATGCCTTCGAGTCAGCGCTCGCTGAGGCATCCCTCAATGGAGGCGCCAAGGGTCGAACCGAGTGGTATCCGGGGACCGAGCACGGATTCGTGTTCGCCGAGCGTCCGCTCTACGACAAGCCTTCGTCGGAACGAGCCTGGGCTCGCATGCACTCGCTTTTCCGTCGTCAGCTTCACCAGAACTAGGGTCGTTCCGATGTCTGCAGCCGCTGAAGCCCTCAAAGCCGAATACGTCGACGTGCTCGTTGTGGGTGCCGGGATCTCCGGCATCGGCGCCGGATACCACCTCCAGAACGAGTGCCCCGATCGCACGTTCCTGATCCTGGAGGGTCGCTCCGACATCGGTGGAACGTGGGACCTGTTCAAGTATCCCGGCGTCCGATCGGACAGCGACATGCACACGTTGGGCTACAAGTTCAAGCCATGGAAGGCCGAGAAGGCCATCGCTGACGGCCCCTCGATCATGTCCTACCTGCGGGAGACGGTGGCCGAGAATAGTCTCGAGAAACACATCCGGTTCGACCATCTGGTCACGACGGCGTCGTGGTCCACAGAAGACGAGCGCTGGACGCTGACGGTCAACAACAACGGAGAGCAACGCACATATCAGTGCAGCTTCCTGTTCATGTGCTCGGGCTACTACTCGTACAAGGGCGGCTATACGCCCGACTTCCCTGGTGCCGAGAACTTCGGTGGCCAGATCATCCATCCCCAGCAATGGCCTGAAGAGCTCGACTACGCGGGCAAGAGGGTCGTGGTCATCGGGTCGGGTGCCACCGCTGTCACGCTCGTGCCTGCCATGGCGGAGTCAGCGGCCAGCATCACGATGCTCCAGCGTTCACCCACTTACATGGTGTCTCGACCAGCGGTCGATCCCATCGCCCAGAAGATTCGGAAAGTTCTGCCCGAGAAGGCCGCCTACGCAGTCACTCGCAAGAAGAACATGGTCCGAGGCGAGTTCTTTTACAAGCAGACACGCTCGAAGCCAGAGAAGGTGCGCGAGATGCTCCTTGGCGGCGTGAAAGAGGCGCTGGGTGAGTCGATCGATGTTGAGAAGCACTTCACCCCGACCTACAACCCGTGGGATCAGCGTCTGTGCCTGGTGCCGGACAACGATTTCTTTGACGCCGTGAAGTCTGGCCAGGCGAGCGTGGTGACCGATCAGATCGAACGCTTCGACGAGACCGGCATTCTCCTCGCATCAGGCGACCACCTCGACGCTGACATCATCGTGACGGCCACCGGCCTGCAGCTCGTCACCGTGGGTGACATGGACTTCTTGGTTGATGGCGAGCAGGTCGACTTCTCGAAGACCTGGACGTACAAGGGGCTCGGCTACTCCGATGTTCCGAACATGATCTCGACCTTTGGCTACATCAACGCCTCATGGACGATCCGGGCTGACCTGACGAGCGAATACGTTTGTCGTCTGCTCAACCACATGACAGAGACCGGAACGAAGGTATGCGTTCCGAAACTCCGCCACATCGACGAGTTCATGCCCGAGCGGCCCTGGATCGACGACTTCTCGTCTGGCTATATGCAGCGCATGATGCCCCTTATGCCACGACAAGGTGATCGGGCACCGTGGATCAACAGCCAGAGCGTCTCCAAAGAGCAGAAGCTGATCGGCAAGGCCGACGTCGACGACGGCGTCATGCAGTTCAGCTGACTCCCGGTCTCAACAGGATTCAGCTGGCGAGCGTCATCTTCACTGGCAATCGCTTGATCCCGTTGATGAAGCTGGACCAGACGAACTCTGTCTGGTCAGTGCCTGGTGCGCCGTTGTCGTCTGTGCTGTGAAGCTCGATGCGTTCGACTCGCGTGATCAGCTCCGACAGGAATGCCTTCGTCTCGAGGCGAGCCAGATGCGCCCCCAAGCAGAAGTGAGCGCCAAATCCGAAGGCAATCTGCGGATTCGGCGATCGAGTGATGTCAAAGCGGTGCGGATTCTCGAAGACCTCGGGATCGCGGTTCGCCGCCAGGTACATGAGCGCGACCGTTTCTCCCGGCTGCAGGACGTGTCCGTGGATCTCGATGGGCGTGTGAACGGTCCGACTCATGTAGTTCACCGGAGAAGCCCAACGAGTGATTTCCTCCACTGCTGCGTCTAGATGGACCTCGGGGTCGGATCGAAGCAGCTCCCATTGATCTGGGTTCGTGGCGAGAGCGTGCACACCCCACGAGATGTTGTTTCGAGTGGTCTCGTTGCCAGCGACAAAGACAAGGAGCACATACCCGACGTACTCCTGCGGCGTGAGGGCACCGCTGTGCAGCTGCTCCGCCAGCACCGTCGCTAGGTCATCGCGAGGCTTCGCCTTTCGATCCGCAGCGAGCTCGAGAGCGTACTCGGCCATCTCTTCCATCGCGGCGGCGCGGGCGTCAGGTGTGGGTGCGTAGTCCGGGTCCAGGCTCGAAATCGTGGCATTGCTCCAGCGCAACAAGCGGTCGTGATCGTCAACGGAGGTACCCATGAGCTCAACGATCGCCGCCATTGGGAACTCCACCGAGAGATCGGCCACCACGTCGAAAGCCCCGTCCTGTGACGCTGCTCTTGCCAGCGCTGAGTCGAGCAAGCGACCAGCGAGACCCCGATAGTGATCGGCGTACTGCCGCACGACTCGTGGCGTGAACCTCCGACTCGCCATCAGCCGCATGTCGGTGTGCTTGGGCCGGTCCTCGAGCAGGAGGTGGGTCATCTTCGACTTGTCGTGATCGTTGCGAAGGTTGTGGCCCTCAAAGTTCCCAAAGTGATCGAGATCGCTGCTGATGGCCTTGACGTCGGCGTGGCGGGTCACCACCCATGACTCCGTCTGCATCACCGGGTCGTCAATGGTCTGATGGAAGAGCGGCCGGTGCTCTCTCAGCCAATCGAAGACAGCGTGAGGCGCACCTGCCTGGTACGGAACATTCGAGAGAACGTCGATGGAGGCAGGGTCGATGTGGTCGTTGTCGAGCTCGGTCGCCGTCATCCGGGCATCTTGGCACCCGTCCGCAGGACATGTCGAACGTCGGATTCCAGCCGAATCTCAGGTCAGCAGACGGAACAGGCCCGTGACCGCGGCCGCGGCCAGCACCACGAGAATCAACGGAGCTCGCCGCCACACAAGCACGCCCGCCACGGCAAGCCCGATGAGTCGGGCATCAACCGTGAGAGCGCCCTTCGTGGTCACGGTGAGTTGGAGGATGACGGCAGCGACCACAGCGGCAGGGAGCAGATCAGCAACGGAGCGCAGTGCTGGCCGCTTGGCCAGCACTGGGCCGGCAACGAACATTCCAAGGAGCCGCTGGCCAGCCACGCCAAGAGTCAAGAAGAAAACCACCGCCCAGCTCATGAGGTGCTCCTCCTCCTGCTCATTGCCGACTCCAGAGCGCAGCGACAATGGCGCCGAGCGCGCTGGCGAGGATCGGGACACCGCCTGGCGCAATGGGAAGGAGTGCCAAACACAGGCCTGCGCCGACGAGTGCGGCGAGCATGCCGTCGCGGCGCCGCAAGAGCCCGCCGATGATGGCGAGAAGCGCTGCCGGGAACACCGCATCGAGGCCCCACGCTCCCCCGTCGCCCATCACGTCTCCCAGGGACAGGCCCACTCCCGTGCCCAGGATCCAGCCGAAGAGCATCGAGCCAATCGCCCACCAGAACGTCCGTCGGACCGCCTCTGGCGTCTTCTCCTGCATGGCCAGGGCCACGTTCGGATCAAACGAGACGACCGCGGCGGCCGCCCGTTCCAGCGTCGAGCCTTCGTACCGGGTGCTGAGCGACATGGCCATGAGACCAAAGCGGGTAGCAACAAGCGAGCCGCTCAGCACGCCAACGATCTCGGAGCCCCCGGCGTCGGTGACAGCGAGATGAGCGAGCTGACTGGTGGCACTCAGAATGAAGACGGCGCCGGCGAGCGTCACGCCAGACGAGACGCCGCGCTCGACCATGGCCGCGCTGACGGTCACGCCTAGTGCAAAGAACGTGAACGCCAGCGTGGCGAGGTCGGAGCGTTTCACTCCATCAAGTGTCACCCCACAGCGATGGGCGAGGCAGGGACTTGGGCGAATGTCTTGCCTTCGGCGGCCAGCTGTTCGATCAGCTCCGCCGGCTTCCAGAAGTCGCCGTGCTCGGCTTGCAGTGCCTGCAGCCGTTCCAGAACCGTCGACATTCCCATTTGATCGCCGTAGAACATGGGCCCACCGCGGTAGGCGGGCCAGTTGTAACCGGTGATCCAGATCATGTCGATGTCAGAGGAGCGGATGGCCTTGTTCTCCTGGAGGATCTTTGCGCCTTCGTTCACCATGGGAAGAACGAGACGCTCGATGATCTCCTCCTGGGTGAACGAGCGAGGCTCCTTGCCGGCCTTGGCCGCAAACTCCCGCACGATTTCCTCCGTCACTGGCGAAGGAGTTGGTGTGCGGTTCTCGTCGTAGTCGTAGTAGCCGGCGCCGTTCTTCTGGCCTCGCCGATCGAGTTCGCACAGTCGGTCTCGGATCGTGGCACCGTTGGACTTCTCGGCTGACCAACCAATGTCGAGTCCAGCAAGGTCACTCATCTGGAAGGGCCCCATGGCGAAGCCGAACTCGTACAGCGCCTTGTCGACCTCCCAAGGCATCGCTCCTTCGTCGAGCATGGCCTGGGCCTGAACACCGCGCTGGAACAGCATGCGGTTGCCGACGAAGCCGGGGCAGACGCCGACGAGAGCGCCGAGCTTTCCGATCTTCTTTGCCGTTTGCATGGCCGTGTTGATGACTTCCAACGACGTGTGATCGGCCCGGACGACCTCGAGGCACCGCATAACGTTCGCCGGCGAGAAGAAGTGCATGCCGATCACCGACTCGGGCCGCGTCGTGGCCGACGCGATCTCGTCGATGTTCAAGGCACTCGTGTTGGTGGCCAGAACAGCGCCGGGCTTACAGATGCGGTCGAGGTTTCCGAAGATGTCCTTCTTGACATCCATGTTCTCGAACACGGCCTCGATCACCATGTCGACCTCGGCAAGGTCTTCCAGACTCAGCGAGCCGGTGATCATCGACATTCGCCGATCGACTTCTTCGATGGGGAAGCGTCCGTTTCGCGAGCTGCGCTCGTAGTTGGCCCGCACGACACCGAGTCCACGGTCGAGCGCCTCCTGTTTCGTTTCCACGATCGTGACGGGGACTCCGGCGTTTACGAAGTTCATGGCGATACCGCCACCCATCGTTCCCGCTCCGATAATCCCGACCGACGCAACTGGGAGCACCGGGGTGTCGCGCGGGACGTCTGGAATCTTCCAGACCTGACGCTCGGCGAAGAAAACATGCCTCTGTGCCGCCGATTCCGAGCTGGTCACGAGGCCGCCAAAGAGCTTGCGCTCCACGGCAATGCCCTTCTCGAACGGAAGGTTCACCGCTGCCTCGACGCACTGGATGATGGCTTCTGGTGCCAGGAAGCCGCGGAACTTGCGAGCGGCCTTCGAGGAACGGAAGTTGGCAAAGAGCTCCTCGTTGCCGCGGTCAGCCTGCACCTTGTCGTCGTTGTCGCTGATTTTCTTGAGCGGCTGTCCCTCATCGACCAGACGGCGGGCGAAGGCGACGGCATCGGCAAGCAGATTCCCCTCCTCGGCCATCTCATCGATCAGGCCCATGTCCAGGCACGCAGACGCTGGCACGTGGGTACCGGCGGTCATGAACTCCAGTGCCTTCTGGGCACCAACGATGCGGGGCAGACGCTGTGTTCCACCGGCGCCCGGAAGCAAGCCAAGGTGAACCTCAGGCAGACCACACTTCGCACTGGGCACGGCGATTCGGTAGTGCGCACAAAGCGCCACTTCGAGCCCGCCGCCGAGAGCCGTGCCGTGAATGGCCGCAACCACCGGCTTCGGCGCATCCTCCATCATCGCCTGCACCTCGTTGAGCCCCTTGCCCTTGGCTGCGCCACCAAACTCGGTGATGTCGGCACCGGCGATGAAGGTGCGTCCCGCGCAGATCAGAACGATCGCATCAGCGTCGCTCTTGTTCGCCTGGTTGAAGGCCTCCCACAGCCCGTCTCGCACCACCGCGCTGAGCGCATTGACCGGTGGAGAGTCGAGGGTGATGATGGCGACATCGCCGTCCCTCGTGAGTTCTGTGACGTCGTTGATGGTGGTCATGCCGCCGTTGTTACTGGACCCAGACCGCAGACGCAAAGACTCGACGAAAGTGTCAGCCGAAAACGACCGTCTTGTCCCCCACCATGAACACCCGATCCTCGGCCCAAAAGCGAACCGCTCGGGAGAGAACCAGGCGTTCGGTGTCCTGTCCCAATTCGACGAGCTGAGGTGCGGTCTTGGCGTGAGAAACCCGGGCGACGTCCTGCTCGATGATCGGACCCTCGTCCAGGTCCGCGGTCACGAAGTGTGCGGTGGCACCCACCAGCTTCACGCCCCGGGCATGAGCCTGGTGATAGGGCTTTGCTCCCTTGAAGCCGGGCAGAAACGAGTGGTGGATGTTGATGGCGCGTCCGTCGAGGAACTGGCAAAGGTCGTCACTCAGGATCTGCATGTACCGGGCGAGCACGACGAGATCAATCTTGTGCTGCTCGACCAGTGCCTTGATCTGGGCTTCCTGCTCTGGCTTGGTCTCCTTCGTGATCGGGAGATGGACGAACGGAATCCCGTAGCGATCGGCCACCTCCTCACAGTCACGGTGGTTCGAAGCGATGACGGGAATGTCGACCGGCAAGCCACCATTGCGCCATCGGTAGAGAAGATCGACGAGACAATGATCGAACTTGGAAACGAGAATCATGATCTTCGGCTTCGCGTCGACGGGCCGCACCAAGAGGTGTGCCGCCCCGTCAACCACATCGATATCCAGCTCCGTCAGTCGGGCCGTAATTGCGTCCTGAATGATCGAAGGATCCGTCTCGTCGGTCATGAAATCGGTCCGCAGGCAGAAGGTCGCCGTGTCGGGCTCACCGAACTGAGCATTCTCAACGATGTTGCCGCCCACGTCGAGGAGTGCAGCAGACACCGTGTGCACGATGCCGGGACGGTCAGGACACTTCAGGGTGAGAATGTGACGAGCCATCGACTCATGTTAGACAGCTTCACCCTCAAGTAAGACCGTTTCACTTCCCGCTTTCGCGCGAGCGGTTGGAAAGATCAGGAACGCGTCACGATCGTGGAGAAACACATCTCGTCGTTCGTACCATCGGCCCACAGGATGTACCGAGGCTCGGATCCCGGCTTGATCAGGCTGCGGTCCCATGAGCACTCGATGCGCACGTTGTCACCGGGCGCTACCTGAATCGACTCGACCGGCTCGTAGTTGTATTGCCAGTCGAAGTCCCAGCGAGGAATGTCCAAAAGGACACGCTCGTCCGACTCACCAGGATTGAGCGTCATACGGAACGAGCGGCCGATCTCATGCATGTGGCCAAGGACGCTCACGATCTCTCCGAACCCGTAGATCGGCAGTTCGCAGCTGGACGAGGCAGACCCGTCCGTCATGCCGGCGTAGCGGTCGGGCGCCACGCCGCAAATGAAGTTGATTCGTTCAGCCTGGACGCCTTCGTCGCCAAACCGCTCAATGGCGTATTCGAGGGCGGCCCTCCGGTCACACAGCGGACCACTCTCGTCGGTCGAACAGGGGATCTCGGCTGGAGCGACGTACTGCGTGACGTTGATCTCATCGAGCTCGTCGTCGCCGTTGGCCACATCGCCTGGCTCCAACATGAGCCGAAGGAAAGAGGCGTCCTCCGGAGCATCCGTCTCATAGTGGTAGTGGATCTGCACCACGACGAAGTCTCCCGGCTGCAGAAGCAGCCCAGAGCCCTCGGGGTACACACTGGCCGACTGGCCAGGCGCCCAGCCAAGGAACATGTCGTCGTTCCGCATCCGAGAGCCGCCGAAGCACTCCCACCCGCCCTTGTCGTCTTCCGCTGCGAGTCCGGTCGCTCGTTCCCGATCGACGGAGGAGGCGTGATACCCAATGGCGTGGTGGACCACCTCAGTCTGGTCGGGTACGAACTCGTACCCGGTGAGGTACATCGGCTGCGAAATCTCCGGTGTGTAGACCAGGCACCGGTAGTCGTCGATGGTGCCGGGTACGCCCTGATAGGGCGTCTCGGGCGGAACCTCGAGATCAACCCTCGGCAGCGCCAGCAGCTCGGTGCCAACAGTAAGAGGGGTGTCCGGGGCGACGTCGATCTCGGAATCAGCCGCCATCCAGTCGATCAGCGCTTGGACCTCGTCGTCCCGCAAACTTCGGTCTGCATGGAACGGCACGCTCTCGCTGCTGGCTGGCCATGGGGGCATCACGCCCGCCTCAATGTTCGCCCAGATCAGATCCTGATTGGCCGTGATGTCGGCGACGGTGTCGAGCGTCCAGTGAGCGGTGCCCGGGCCGCCGACCTGATGACACGATGCACACCGGTTTTCGAAGATCGGCATGATTGACGCGCTGAAGTCGTCCTGAAACACGACAGGGTCGACCGCCGGAAGATCAACGCTGCGTGGTTCGTCTTCCTCGAGCGAAGACGTCTCGTCCGGCTCCGTCTGTTGCTCCGGCTTTGTGTCCACGGTGCCTTCAGAGCCCGGGACGTCGGCCTCTTGGGCGGCATCCGCTGTTTCATCGCCAAGATCGGAGGGTGGCGCTCCGGCATCCTCGGCGCCCGAGCAGGCCCCAGCAAAGAGGGCGAAAAGGACTGTGAACCCAAGAACGAAGACGTGGGAGCGCGCACGGGACCGCATGGACTCGACGCTAGTACGACCGCTCGTGGTGAAAGGCATCACCAATCCGTCGGCCGATAGTCCTTGAGAAAGAGTCCGGCCACGTGATTGCCGGTGTTCACCCCGTCGATGATCGGGTCCACGATGCGAGCCGCCCCATCGACGATGTCGAGCGGAGGGTGGAAGCGGTGTTCTGCGGTTTTCTGCTTTGCGATCTCCACCGGGTCCTCGTCGCTGACCCAACCTGTGTCCACCGCATTCATATTGATCCCTGAGTCGAGGTAGTCGGTTGCCGACGTCCTCGTCATCATGTTCAGGGCTGCCTTCGCCATGTTGGTATGGGGATGCTTTGTGGTCTTGTAGCGCCGGTAGAACTGCCCCTCAACGGCGGAAACGTTCACGATGTGTTTGTGTTCTCCGGCCGTGCGTTCCATCAGTGACTTCAACCGAGCATTGATAACAAAGGGTGCGACGGCATTCACGAGCTGAGTCTCGAGTAGCTCGACCGATGAGACTTCGTGCATCAGCAGGCGCCACGAGTTTCGATCGCGCAGGTCGACCTGCTGCAGATCCTGGTCCAGCCGTCCAGCGGGAAACAGACCGCCCGACGTCGGTGGGGCGGCGCCGGTCTCCAGCGCCTTGATTTCCTCAGGCAGAAGCGGCGTCTGGGAGAGCTCCGCCGACGGGAGCATGTCGTAGCCCCGTAGGCCTTCATACTCACCGACGAGCTCAAGAATCTCCGGAGCGAGCGTGTCGAGCGCTGCGGTCTCGCCCTCCATCATGTGCCGGTAGAAGTCCGGCGGCCGACGAACGGTTTGGCACGCGTTGTTCACGATGAAGTCCAGTCGGTCTCGCGTCTCGAGGACGTGAGTACAGAACGCCTCGACGCTGGGCGTATGCCGGAGGTCGAGACCAAAAACCTCCAGGCGATGACCCCACTCAGCGAAGTCGGCCTCGGCCGCGTACCGGGCTGCGGCGTCGCGGGGAAAGCGCGTGGCAACGATCAACTCGACGCCACAGCGCAAGAGTTTGATGCCAGCCTGGTAGCCAATCTTGACTCGACCGCCCGTGAGGAGGGCAACGGTGCCGGAGAGGTCCGCGAGTTCCCCTCGCTTGGCGAAGTTGAGGGTCGCGCAGTCGGGGCAGAGTTGGTCATAGAAGTGGTGAACCTGGCGGTACTTCACCTTGCAGACGTAGCAGTGCTGCTCTTCAACCGTCTCCCGGAATGGGGCAGCGTCGGCGCTCTCCTCGACATCGGACTGCGCGAAATCCTCGGGCGGAAAGACGTTCGGCGTGGTGAAGACGGGCTTATCTCGCAGCACTCGAATGCCGGTGCTGTTCAATACCTCCTCGTCGCGCTGGAGCTTCTCGGCTCGTTGCTTGTTCCGCCGGGCCTTCACTCGAAGACGCCGCTCATCCGGGTCGCGGCAGAAGACATCACCTGCTGCGGTCAGGAGCGCCGTCCGTTCCTCAACCGAGAGGTCCGCCAGCAGGTCCTTCGACGACGCCACCCGCTGCAAGAGCTCCGTGGCGGCCAAGAGTTGCGTTCGGAGGTCGTCGGGGACGTCAGCCACCAGCGGACTCTACCGATTCTTGTCTGGCTGCTATCTTCTCGTCTCCGGCGGAGGGCGGATCATGGTGTGGCGCAAGCAGTGGTTGTGGGTTGCCCTCGTGGCCGTGCTGGCTTCAGCCTGCGGCGGCAGCGATCAACGTAGTGGGCCACGTCCGGAGCTTGCGCAGCCCAACATCGTCCTCATCAACATCGATGATGCCGACCTGACGCTCCTCGGATCCGAGCCGGTGGCGAGCTACTTCCCCAACATCCATCGTCATCTCCAGGAGGGCGGGCGTCGCTTCGAGAATCTGCACGTGGTGAATCCCCTCTGTGGACCGTCCCGGGCCTCGCTCTTTCGAGGCCAGTACGCCCACAACACCGGTATACGAGACAACGATCTGGCAACGGTCGTTGGCGAGCCAGACGGATCCTGGCAGCTGTTCCTCGACCAGGGCTTCGCGGACGAGGAAATCGGAAGCTGGATGAGCCGGTCGGGCTATCACACGGCGCTTGTCGGCAAGTATCACCACACCGAGTTTCCCGCCGCCTCGCGAAACAACACGTTCCACCCGGCAGGGTGGGCTGACTTCCGTTCCAGCGCGGGGAACCACTACTTCGAAACGAACCGGTTGATCAATGGTGAACGGCTGAGACTCGATCCGGGCGAGTTCCGAACCGATGCTGAGGCCGACGACGCTGTTGAGATCATCCGCTCTTCTGATCCGCAAAAGCCGCTCTTTCTCTATGTCGCTCCGTTTGCGCCGCATGGATCCTCTTCCACGGAGATCTTTGCTCCGAGACACGCCGATCTCTTCGCAGACGTGACCGTGGAGCGAACGCCGGACTTCAACGAGGCCGACATGACGGACAAGGCACCCGTCTTTGCCGAGCTCGCACCCCTGACACCTGAAGACGAGGCTCGGATCGACGAATCACACCGAGACCGCCTTCGCTCGATGATGGCCGTCGATGAGATGATCGGTCGGATCTTTGCCGAGCTCGAGTCGGAGGACATGCTGGAAAACACCGTCGTGATGTTGACCTCCGACAACGGCTACCAGCTTGGGCACAACCGACTCTCGGCGAAGCGGACCCCATTCGACCGCTCCACCCGCGTCGGCCTGCTCGTCGCTGGGCCGAATGTTCCCGCTGGCACGTCATCGGACGCGCTGCTGGCCCACATCGACATCACGGCCACTCTCCTGGACCTCGCTGCGGCAGAGCAGCCCGATCTTCTCGATGGCGTCTCGTTCGCCCCACTGCTGACCGGCGATGCCAATGCACCAGAGCGGACAGGAATCCTGGTGGAAGCGAACGGGCCAAAGTCCGTCCGTGATCAGGTCCTGACCTTCGAGGCCCTGGTGCTCCGCCAAGACGTCGGCGGGATCAGCACCTCATACGTGGAGTACGCCGACGGCGCTCGAGAGTTCTACGACCTCGATGCGGATCCGTATCAACTCGAGAATGTGTACGACAGTCTTTCCCCGGATCGAGCGAGCGAACTTGCCGATGCGATGGCACAGCTCAGGGGTTGCTCCGGAGCGTCGTGTCGTGGGGGTGACGCCCTCGCTGCACCGACGGCCTCGATCGATTCGACTTCGCTCGATGACGAGCAACTCGTCATCACCGGGTCCACCACCAACCCGTCCGGCGCAAGCGAGGCGTCCTCCGTTCAGCTGCTCATTCGCTCGGTGCAGGGCGATCAGCAGTGGGATGGAGTGGCCTTTGTGGATGGCGAGGCCCGCATTGCGCTCGAAATCGACGCCAACGGAGCGTGGAGCTACGAGATCGGATTGGGCGACGAACCGGTCTGGGTCGCCGTGTGGGCCCGCGGATCAGACGGCGAGCTTTCACCAAGCGCAGACTCGGCGTTCGTCAATCTCGAAGCGCTCACAACGGCGCCACGGGCTGCCTTCGACGACGACCACACGAATCGCTTCGCGCCTGGGCCCGTCCTCGTCAAGGGCACAGCCGCAGCCCTCGTTGAAGGCTCCAGAATCCGCGAGGTCCGTATCCGCATCACTGATGTGTCGAACGACTTTCCGCAGTACTGGACCGGCAGCGAATGGGTCCAAGAGACGAACACCTGGCTTCCCACTCAGGTGACGCTCGACGATGCCGGCAACGCCCGTTGGACGCACGAATCGCTGCTCTCCGTTGGTTCGTATCGGATCGAAGCGTACGCAGTCGATTCGACAGGAACCGTGCAGACCTGGAGTCACGACCGACCAGCTCTTGATCTGATCGTTGGCTAGACCCACAGTCCGGCGCTCTCTACATTCGTCCGGATGACATCCGACGATCCCTCCTCCGACGAGAGTGCTGGTTCCGCCTCGCTCCTCCCTGCGGCGTTGCTGCGGGCTGGCGCCGATGTGGGGGAGCTTCTCCGGGCGAGGGACGAGACGATCTCCGTTGGCGAAGGCAGCTGTGGTGGACTGATCTCGACCGCCCTGCTGGCAGTTCCCGGCGCCTCCGCCTACTACCGGGGTGGCAGCGTGATCTACACCCGGAACGCTCTCGAAGGTTTGATGACCGGGCTGGTCGAGCGACCCTCACCGTTGCGGGGTGCGACCGAACAGTGGGCGTTGCATCTGGCTCGAGCCGCACGAGCGCATGTTGGAACCGACTGGGCCATCGGTGAGGGCGGAGCCGCTGGGCCGTCCGGGAATCCCTACGGCGATCCCGCGGGCCATGCGTGGGTTGCCGTTGTCGGGCCGTCGGAACGCGAGAAGGCCACCAACGTGCTCACCGGTCAAGACGACCGGCTCAGCAACATGGTGGCCTTCGCAACGGCGGCTCTCGAGCTCGCCGCAGAACAGATCACATCAGCCGGTTAGGGCTGACGACCGGTGAAAGCGATCAGCTGATCCTGGACCGACGCTCCCTCGGGCACCTCCACCTTCGGACCGAACATGCCCGTCCCACGGATCATCGCATCCATGGGCTGCAGGGCTCCGAGAGCGTGAGCCACAGCCGCTTCGTCCAAGACTGGTTCGTTGCCGAGCGACTTGCCGAGGTCCCAGGTGTGAACGAGCAGGTCCATCGTAGGGATGCCCATCGACTGTCCTGCCGGTGCCTCGCCCATGGGTCCGGGGATGACCGTCTCCATCGCACCGTCGGCGCTCAACGTCGCTTCGATCTGGCCCATGAGTGCGGCCCAGCCTGCAGCTCGATCGTCGCCCAAGTCAGTCGAGAGCTCGGTTCCGAGCGCACCCGGAACCATGACTTGCGCGCCCATGGCGTGGTCGATCAGCTCAGAGACACACCACTGATCGCACGGCGTGCGAGCTTCGAGGTTGTCGGGGGTCACGTGGGCGAGTTGGTCGGCGAAGCCCTGAGCAACGTTCTTCCAGGCCTGGATCATCGGGTTCATTTCGGTCTCCTGTTTGTCTTTCGGTACAAAGCGGAATTGATCGAGCGGCGGAGAGTCTTGCAGACTTCGCCCATGGACAGTGTCAGCGTTGCAAGAAGCATGCGAGGCTCGATCGGCATGCTCGCAATGTCGTGGCTCATGGCTCCCGATACGAACGAGAAAGCGGCCGCGGCCGGCCTGTCAGAAGGCCTGGGGGCGTACTTTGTGGGCCGCCTTGGCGTCTTGGGCGACTGCCCGCCCGACAACGTCGTCGGTGCTGCCTTCTTCTGGGAGCCTGAGGTCGTGCGAACCCACGTGTCAGCCGGACGGAAACGAGCGTCGCCATCGGAGGGCGCAGCAGTCTATGCCAGGATCTGTCAGGAATGGGGCGCCGAAAGACTCGCCGGCTTCGAGGGCGTGAATCGCCTGGGCGAGCTGTGCGAGTCCGTTGTGCAAGGCGCCGACCCGCATGGTGCACCGACCTTTGTCGGCTGGCGAGACATGCCGCTCCCCCAGGAGGCGGGCCCGGCCCGCACCTTTCAACTCTGTCAGGTGATGCGAGAACTGCGCTTCGGCCGTCACTGCGTCGCAGTCCAGGCCTCGGGTATGGGCCCGCTGGAAGCGATCCTCAGCGGACCTGCGGGTGAGTGGAACGCCGAGTTCTTCGGCTGGCCCAAGCCCTATCCCGACGTCGAGGCCCTGGCAGAGGCCCGCTCGAACATCGAGTCGGCGACCGATCAACTTCACGCCAGGGACTTCGAGCACCTCACCGACGACGAACGGCAGGAACTACGCGATCTCGCCAAGGCAGCTCGGGCCCATGTGAGCTAGACACTCCTCATGGATTTCGATCTCTCCCAGACTGATGCGCTCCTGTCCACAACGAGGGCGGTCCGAAAGCGCCTTGACCTCGAGAGAGAGGTCGGCGACGAGGTACTCCTTGAGTGCCTTCAGCTTGCCGTGCAAGCCCCCACTGGATCGAACCGCCAGGGTTGGCGGTGGATGATCGTGCGGGACAAAGACAAGAAGGCTGCTCTCGCGGACATGTACCGTCGCGCCGGCGGCGAGTATCTCGCCTCCGCAGCCGCCGACGCCGAGACCGGGAGCCAAACCGGACGAGTGTTGGACTCTGCCAATTATCTGGCCCAGAACTTGGAGAAGGTTCCGGTCTTCGTCATTCCTCTCATCATTGGGCGGCTCGACGACGTCCCGGAGGGGACCAACCTGACCGGTCCTGCTGCGGCGCTGATGGGTTCGATCGTGCCGGCGATGTGGAGCTTTCAAATGGCGCTGCGGAGTCGCGGCCTCGGAAGCTGCTACACGACGTTGCACCTTGGTCTGGAGCAAGAAGCGGCGGAACTGCTGGGAATCCCACCGCACATGAGCCAGGCCGGGCTTCTTCCGGTGGCATATACGAAGGGCACCGACTTCAAGCCGGCCAAGCGGCCACCTGTTGAAGAGATCACCTACCTCGACACCTACAAGAACCCCATCCGCTGAAGGAGCACTGCCATGACTGCTACCAACCCCGTTGTTCTGCCTGGACGCCTTGGAACACCCGACATGGAGCTCCGAGACGATCCGCGGGCTGATCCCCGCATGGTTGCAGCCATGGCCGCGCTCGGCATGGACGGCAGGCCCGAACCCGTGGGCGTCGACGGCAACTCACCCATCGAGCATCTGCTCGAGCTCTGCTTGGGCGCCGAACCGGGCTACACGATGATGTCCGACGTGATCTTCGCCGACCTCCCGCCTGTCGAAGGCGTTACCTCCCGAACGGAAGTGATCGAGGGCGCGGACGGGAACGACATCAAGCTCTACATTCACCAACCAGCGGACATGGACGGCCCCATTCCCGCCATCGTCCACACCCACGGCGGGGGCATGGTCATCCTCACTGCTGCCGATGTGAACTACGTGCGGTGGCGTGACGAGTTGGCGGCCACGGGCATGGTCGTGATCGGTGTTGAGTTCCGCAACGGAGGCGGCGCTCTCGGAAACCATCCGTTTCCTGCCGGCCTCAACGATTGCGCGAGCGCAGCCCAATGGGCTGCCGCAAACAAGGATGAACTCGGGATCTCGCACATCGTGATGTCGGGTGAATCCGGCGGCGGCAACCTGGCGATCGCTACGACGATGAAGGCGAAAAAGGAAGGCTGGCTGGACGAGATTGCCGGTGTGTACGCACAGTGCCCCTACATCTCAAATGCCTATACGAACCCGATTCCGAGCCTGCCCTCGCTCGTCGAGAACGACGGGTACTTTCTCGACGTCTCGATGATGGGCGGCCTGGCCCGCGTGTACAGCCCAACCGGTGAGGACGACACCAATCCCCTCGCCTGGCCCATGCACGCCTCTACTGACGACGTTGCCGGGTTGCCTCCTCATGTCATCTCCGTGAACCAGCTGGACCCGCTACGCGACGAGGGCCTCGCGTTCTTCCAGACGCTTCTCGCTGCTGGCGTGCCAGCGATCAGTCGGACCGTGAACGGCACGGTTCACGCTGGTGACTGCATCTTCCGGGCGGCGATGCCGGACGTGTACGCAGCAACCATCGCCGACATCAGGCGGTTCGCCGACTCCGTCGCCTGACGCCGCAACAGACGGTCGGGCGCTCGCTGTGCGAGAGGCCTTGATCGGATCGATGGAGAAACTACGGTGCGCGGCGATGACCATTCTCGTTTCGCTTGACGGCATTGCGGCCCGCGCCATCTCCACTGCGACGATGCCCCGGCTCACGGCGCTTGCCCGGACTGGTGCGGCCTGCTGGTCAGCCCGCACCGTGTCGCCGTCCATCACGCTTCCGGCCCACACCTCGCTGTTGCGCGGCGTCGACCCGTCGGTGCATGGCATCTTCGACAACACCCCCGTTGAGGCGCAGGGCAACGCCCCCTCGATCCTTCGCGTCGCTCGTGACCATGGCCTGCGGACCGCGGCGCTCTACAACTGGCGGCAGATGCACCGAACGCTGGAGGGCAGTGCGACTGAGCGCAGCGCGGTCGACGAACTCGTCTTCTTCGACTCGGGGTACGACCCTGCGGACGACGAACGCACGACACGGGCCGCATTGGACCTCATCGCCGCGCAACGAGCGGACCTCATCTACATGTACCTCGCCGCGGCCGATCTTGCCGGACACGACCACGGCTGGATGAGCGAGCCCTACCTCGAAGCACTCGCGGGCTTGGATACTCAGGTCGGGCACATCGTGGATGCCATTGATGAGGATCGAACCATCCTGATCACGACTGATCACGGTGGCCTCGACCAAGACCATCAACAGAGTCGTCCCGAGGACATGGAGACATTCCTGGTTCTTCGCTCCCCCGGTTTCATCGCTGGTTCGCTTCTCCCGGAGACCTCAATTCTCGACGTCGCCCCGACCCTCGCCGAGCTGCTCGATCTGCCTCCGTCTGAGTTGTGGCAGGGCCGATCACTCGTTGGGTCCGAGCGGCCCACCATCGACGTGCTCACGGAGATGATCGGAGGCATGGCGTCACACCACTACGGCGAAAACGTCGACATGCTGATGCACTCTCTCCAGACGGCGGCCCACGCCGCAAGCGAGTCCTCGTCAGATGAGCTCGTGGTGGCTGCCCTCTTGCACGATCTCGGTCATGTTCTGGACGAGCGCACGCTGACCGATTGGGGCGTTCCTGAGCACGACGCCTTTGGCGCTCGATTCCTGCAAGCGGTGATGCCAATGGCGGTCACCGAACCAATCCGTCTGCACGTCGAAGCCAAACGCCACCTCGTTGCCGTTGTCGACGGATACGAGGCAAACCTGAGTGAAGCATCGCGCCAAACCCTTGCTCAGCAGGGAGGAAGGTTTCGTACGGCCGAGAGCCGCGAGTTCGCCCAACGACCATGGGCGGCGCAAGCGATCGCGCTTCGCCAGTTCGACGATGCGGGCAAGGTCGAAGGCACGACGGTGCCCGATCTCGACGACTACCGGGACGTGATCGAACGGATGCTTGATCGGGTTGCCGCACCGATTTCCCCGATCTGGGCCCGAGACGCGTGTTGTTGCCCCGAGTGTCGCGACCCCCGGAGTGGCCAACACCTCGTGGACATCGATGACCTCACGGGATGGCAGGTCGCAGGATCGACAACGGAGACATCCGGGACGCTCGTGGTGAACCTCGAGCACCGCGATGGCCGAACCCACCGCTGTGAGATTCCGACGGGCCCCGCGCTCTCGGTCGGGAGAGGCCCCGCCAGCCTTACCGCCACCGTTAGGGCGGAGGGCATTGTCGTTCTGCACAACGTGCCGACTGTTTCGGGGCAGGTGCTCAAGACGGCTGCGGACTTCGGTTTCGTCAGGGAAACGAACTACGGGCGTCTCTTCGATGTGCGCACCGAACCTCAGCCGAACAACCTGGCCTACTCATCGCTTGGCCTTCCGCTCCACACGGACAATCCGTATCGAGATCCCTGCCCTTCTGTGCAACTTCTCCATTGCTTGAAACCGGCCGACGAGGGAGGCGCCTCACGCTTCAGTGACGGCTTTGCCGCAGCAGACGCGTTGCGGCATCGGGATCCAGATGCCTTCGCTCTTCTGTCGACGACACCGCTGACGTTCCGGTTCCGAGATGCAGAGGCCACGCCGCCCGTGCATCTGACGACCAGTCGCTCGATGATCGAGCTGGACGCCGCAGGCGGAATACGCGCCATCAACCTGAATCACCGGAGCATGGAGGCGCCGCCGTTGGGTCTGAACGTGGATGCGTTCTACGCGGCCTACTCCGCCCTGCGTGCTGAGTGCGAGGCGATCGCCTACGAGATCAGGCTCGCTGCGGGTGATCTTGTCGCTTTCGACAACCGGCGAATGCTCCACGCCCGTACCGCCTTCTCGTCATCGTCTGGACGGCACCTTCAGGGCTGCTATGTCGATCTGGCGTAGGTTCACCCGATGAGCGCGCTGTATCCCCGACTGTTCGAGCCGGTCGCCGTGGGACCGGTCGCGCTACGAAATCGGATTGTGTCCTCTGGCCACGCAACGCGGCTCGCCGATGGCCAGGTTGCCTCAGAGCGTTTTCGTGCGTACCACCGGGCCCGGGCCGCAGGCGGTGCCGGACTCATCATCACCGAAGCTTCGTTTGTCACCCGGGAGACGTCGTACTCACACAGCCAGCTCGTGAACGTCGACGACAGCATCGTGCCGAGCTTGACACAGCTCACGAATGAGATTCACGAAGAGGGCGCTGCAGTGTTCGGCCAGCTTCTCCACCTGGGCCTCGAACAGTCGCATTCCATCGACGGCCTGCGAGTCGCTGCCGGCGGTCCATCGGCCGGCCGGGCCGAGCGATACCACTCCGCGGGCCGAGCTCTCTCCATCGCCGAGATCGAGGGCATCGTCAAGGCGTTTGGCGACGGGGCCGAGCGCCTGGCTCGGTCTGGCTTCGACGGGGTGGAGATTGCTGCGAGCCATGGCTACCTCGTTGCCCAGTTCCTCTCTCCCGACATCAATCAGCGCACGGACGGGTACGGCGGAAGCTTCGAGCACCGCCTGCGTTTTCTGCGCGAAGCGATCGCTGAGGTGCGTACTCGCATCGGTCCGGCCCTCGCGCTCGGCGTTCGCATCTCCGGTGATGAGATGACAACCGACGGCGTTGATGCCGCCCTCGCGCTCCGAGTGTGCGAGGCAATCGGATCAGATGGTCTGGTCGACTACTTCAATGTGCCCGTCGGGTCGTCTCGCGAGGTCGCCGGAGCGGTGCACATCGTGTCTCCCATGAGTACGCCGATGAGCATCTCGACGCCCATGACCAGGCGCATCAAGGCGGTGGTCACCCAGCCGGTCATCGCTGTGGGGCGGATCAATCAGCCAGCGCAGGCCGAGCAAGTGTTGGCTGACGGAGACGC
>CALKTH010000053.1 GCA_937997485.1 uncultured Acidimicrobiales bacterium
TCCGGGGTGAGGTGGAGTTGGGACGCAGGGTCTTGGTCGCCGATTGGCGATGCGATTGGATCGGTATCGGCATTGCCGAACTGTTGGCGACGGAGAGACACGAGGTGACCCTGGCCTCCACCGGCCACGTCGCGGGAGAAACGCTGCCCCGCTACGTGAGGGATCACTCGCTCGGCGTGCTTCACCGTCTCGGCGTCAACCTCATACCCTTGACCCGCTTCTACGGGGCCGACGCCGACACGGTGTATCTGCAACACATGGCCAGCGGCGATCCGGTCATCGTGGAAGGAATCGACTCGGTTGTGTTCTGTCAGGGGCACGTGGCCAACGATGAGCTTGGCGTCTCCTTGAGCGGAGACCAAGTTGGTGAGCTCGACATCGAGATCCATGCCCTTGGTGACTGTGTCGCACCGCGGACGGTTGAGGAAGCTGTGCTGGAAGGCCTGGAGGTGGCATCTCGTGTCTGATTCGTGGAAGGTCACGCCCGTCAGCGCCGCGCTCGGTGCCGTCGTCGAGGGGCTCTCTCTGAGCGCCTCGCTGGCTGGCGCCGAGGTTGAGCGCCTCAGAGACCTCTTGGCCCAGCACCATGTCCTCGTCCTTCCCGATCAGGAGCTGAACGAGGACACACATGTGGAGCTCGGATCGCTCTTCGGTACTCCGTACCTCCACCCGTTTCTGACTGCCCATCCCGATCAACCTGCCGTCCTGGAGGTCCTGAAGAACGAAACGGATGAGGCCACGTTCGGCGGTGAGTACTGGCACGCGGACATCACGTTCACCTCACCTCCGGCAGCGGTGTCGCTTCTCCATGGTCTCGAAATCCCTCCGCTCGGCGGGGACACGCTGTTCGCAAACCAGTTCCTGGCCTTCGAGCGGCTCTCGCCCAGGCTGCAGGAGCTGCTTGAGACGCTCGACGCCCATCACACCTACCCGGGGATGACCGAAGAAGACCCGCGGGCCCACGCCCTCCATCCGGTGGTGCGTCGTCATCCGAGATCAGGGCGGCGCGCTCTCTTCGTCAATCCGGCATTCGTCTCGCGATTCGACGGCATGACCGCGGAGGAAAGCCGGCCGCTGCTCGAGTTCCTTTTCGAGCATCAGGTCCGGCCGGAGTTTCAGGGGCGGGTCAGTTGGCGACCCAACCAGTTGACGATTTGGGACAATCGAGCCGTGCAGCACTACGCAATGAACGACTATCCGGGCCAGCGGCGGCGCCTCCAGCGCGTGACTGTCCTGGAAAGCGGTGTGTTCTGAGGACCGTGCGGGCAGAGCATCAAGCTCGCCCATTGCCGCTAGCTCATTGTGAGGCCACCGGAAACGGAGAGCGTCTGTCCCGTGACATATCCCGCTTCTTCGGAGGCGAAGTAGGCGACCGCTGACGCCACTTCGTGAGGTTCACCGACGCGCTTCATTGGCACGGCGCGAGCCATGGCGTTGATGACCTTCTCGCCGTCGTCGCTGGCGTTGACGATTCCATCGAGCAGCGGGGTGGCCGTGGGGCCGGGGCACACCACGTTCACCGTCACGCCCTTCTTCGCCATCTCGCGTGCCATGGTCTTGCTGAACGAGATCACTGCACCTTTCGCCCCGGAGTACACGGCCTCCATCGAGGAGCCGACGCGAGCGGCGTCGGAGCTGATGTTGATGACCCGTCCCCACCCTGACTCGATCATGGGCGGGAGGCAGGCGTGTGTCGTTCGAAGTGCACCCTTGAAGTTGATGTCGATCACTCGCTCCCAGAAGTCCTCGTCGGTGGAGAGAAAGGGCATGAGCTCGTCCCAGCCCGCGCAGTTCACGAGGATGTCGACCGGCCCGAGGGCGTCATTGATGCGCGCCACGCCCGAAGCCACGGCATCCGCGCTCGTGATGTCCATTGGCACGGCGAGCGCCACGCCGTCGGCGGCCGTGATCTGAGCGACGGTCTCGGCCATCCCCCCGTTCTGGATGTCGGCAACGGCGACCTTGCGTCCAGCCCGTGCAAGCGCTCGACAAATCTCGCGGCCGATCCCGCTTCCGCCCCCGGTGACGAGGGCGACTCGCTCGGGCGACTCAGGCGTGCTCATGCCGTTCCGGCTCTCACTGCGGTGGCGACCTCGCCCCACTTGCCCAGCGCGTGCTCATCGGTACGCATCTGTTGCTCGCCCAGGTACATCACCGTTCGGGCGGCGGTGCCTTCGTAGCGATCAAGGAGCGCTCCAGCCATGTCGTCCCACGTCGAGACGAGGGCGAAGTGCTCGAGCATCTCGTCGGTGACTTCGTCGGCCACGCCGGCCATGTCGCCAGCCTTCATCTTCTCCCTGATCCTCGCGGTGGTCCCCTCGAAGCCCAGATCATCGAACTGGAAGTGATAGTTCGGCGTGCTGCCGTAGAACGCAATTTGTTGACGGGCCCGGGCCACGTACGGAGCACGCTCCTCCGGTGTGTCGCCCGGACACGCGAACACAGGAATGATGAGGTCGACCTCGCGGGCGTCACGGCCGGTTCGGGCCGCTCCCTTCACCACGTCGGGAAGGAGCCGGTTCTCGATGTAGTGCATCGAGTGGAGCGGATGAACGTGAATGCCGTCGGCGACCTCGCCCGCCACCCGCGTCATGTAAGGGCCAACCGCAGAGATGTCCACCTTCATCGGGTGGTCGTGGGCGGGTGGGGCCCACGCCTCAGGGAGCAAGCTCATGTTGTAGAACTCGCCCTCGTGCGAGAGGCGTTCCTCCCGGTTGAACGCTCGGAAGCAGGCTTTCGTCGCCAGCACGTAGTCCCGCAACCGTGCAGCTGGTCGCTCGAAGTCAGAGGAGTAGCGGCGCTGAACATGTGCCTTCACTTGGCTGCCCAATCCCAGCCGGAAGCGGCCACCCGTGTTCGCCGCCAGCTCATAGGCCGTTGCCGCAGCCACCATTGGGCTGCGAGGGAAGGCGACGGCGATGCCTGTGGTGAAGAAGAGATCGGGCGCAGCCGTTGCAGCCGCCGCGATCTGCATCCACGGAACCTGGCTGGTTTCTGTGTACAGCATTCCGGAGAAGCCTGCGTCTTGGAGCTTTCGGGCCAAGTCCGCAGACTCGGCCCAGCTCGATGATCCCGTCATCAGATCGATGTCCATGCCTGGACCCTGCCTCATCGAGTTGCCGGCGTGCAAGGTTCGGCCTTCGTGGAGCGTGTGACACTGCGAGAGTTTTGTGACACGGTGCGTCATGGCTGACGCTCCAGAGATGCAGGAATGGTCCGTGATGATCGCCGAGGAGATCATCGATCCCGATCGGCCGATCGTTGACCCGCACCATCATCTGTGGCCTGAAGGCGGCTCCCTCCCCTACGGCCTCGATGCCCTGCACTACGACACCGGGGCCGGCCACAACATCGTGGCCACGGTCTTCATCGAGTGTGGTGCTGGCTATCGGCCCGACGGACCTGAGCACCTCATGCCTATAGGCGAGACGGAGTTTGTCGCCGAGCAGGCTGCGCTGAGCGCGGCAGGCGATGGCGCGACGATCGCTGGCATCGTGGCGCATGCGGATCTGCGGTTGGGAGCCCAGCTCGAGGACGTCTTGGACGCGCACGTTGCGGCTGGCGGTGAGCTCTTCAAGGGCATCCGGCACGCCGGAGCGATCGATGAAGACCCAGCGGCGCTGACCATTCCTGGTCGGGGCCCAGCCCAGCTGTACCTCGACGAGAACTTCCAAGCGGGCGTTGCTCGGCTTGGCGAGCGAGGTCTGACGTTCGACACGTGGCACTACCACCATCAGAACCATGAGTTCGCCGCGCTCGCCGCAGCCGTCCCCAGCACCACGATGGTGCTGGACCACTTCGGTACACCACTCGGTGTCGGCCGCTTTGAGGGCAAGCGCGATGAGATCTTCGCTGCTTGGAAAGACGACATCGCCGCCATCGCTGAGAACAGCAACGTGGTGGCCAAGCTCGGCGGCCTTGCCATGCCCGACAACGGATTCGGGTGGCACGCCGGAGACGCTCCGGTCAGTAGCGATCAGTTCGTCGAAGAACAGGCCCGCTACTACCACCACACGATCGAGTGCTTCGGAGCGGACCGTTGCATGTTCGAGAGCAACTTCCCGGTTGACCGCTTCTCGCTCTCGTATGCCGTCTTCTGGAACGGCTGCAAGAAGCTTGCCGCCGACTACTCCGAGACTGAGCAGACGGCCATGTTCAGTGGCACTGCGGCCCGTGTGTACGGCCTGTCGATCTAGGAACTGCCGGTGCGCATCCAATCTCTCCGATCGCCCTCAGGACCGCTGTCCTTCGGCGCGATCGTGGACGGCGTTCGGCTGCGATCGATCCGTAGCGACAGCCCGGAGTTCTTCGAGCTTCGCGACGCATGGCACGAATTCGGACTCCTCATTTTCCCCGGCCAGTTCCTGAGCAGAGACGAGCAGGACGATTTCGGCCGGTTGTTTGGAGACCTCGAGTTCGAAGCAGCCGCTATCACGAACCTTCGACGGGACGGCAGCACTCGAAGTGACGTCGACGATGACGTCGTGAAGTCCTTGCGAGGCAATGAGGGTTGGCATCACGACAGCACCTACATGCCAGTGCAAGCCAAGGGAGCCGTCTTCACCGCCGAGATCGTTCCCGACTCCGGCGGCGCCACAGGGTGGGCTGACATGCGGGCGGCGTACGAAGCACTGAGCGATGAAGATCGAGATCGCATCTCCGAACTCCAAGCCGACCACTCCCTCGAGTACTCGATGGGTCGAGCCGGCTACCTCCCCACCGCTAACGAGGAAGGCGGCTACTCGTTCTATGGGTATCACGGGGGCCCGGCACCCCGGCGGCCGCTGATCAAAGAGCACCCTGCGACTGGGCGGCCGAACTTGAACATCGGACGGCACGCTCACAACGTGTCTGGCCTCGACGACGCGGCATCTGAGACGTTGCTCGATCGCCTGAACGAGGCCGCCTGCCAAGGCGACCGAGTGCATCATCACCAGTGGGCGCCCGGTGATGCTGTGCTGTGGGACAACCGTCGGCTCATGCACCGGGCCACCCCGTACGACATGACCCAACCCAGGCGAATGTGGCACACGCGGATCGCTGGTGATCCGGCAACGGAGACCGCACTGAACTACTGAATGCTCCCACTCACCGCCTCAGCGTGGGCGGCGATCGTGGAGGCTGAGGGCCTCTACTGGCGGGGGTACAGCGTTTCGGTGTTGCCGTCGACGGCAATGATCTGCCCCGAAATGTGCCGGCCGTAGTCCGAGCAAAGGAAGACGATGAGCTCGGCGATCTCTTCGGGGTCGACGTAGCACTGCATCGAGGTGCCGATCGCGTACATCCGTCGGACTTCTTCCTCCGTCAGGCCATCGGTTTCGGCGTGAGCGGTCACCACGCGATCCATCCGATCGCCGTTCACGTTTCCGGGAGCCACACCGTTGACCCTGATGTTGTCTGGGCCGAGCTCCATCGCGAGCGTGTGGGTCATGCCCGTGAGCGCCCATTTCGAGGCGGCGTACGGTGTTCGGGTGGGGTAGCCGAGAATGCCCGCCCCAGAGATCAGGTTGACCAGGCACCCGTGGCCCTGTGCTTTGAAGACGGGTACGACTCGTCGGGTGCAGAAGAAGGCTGACTCGACGTTCACAGCGAATGTCTGCCGCCACTCCTCATCGGTCACATCCTCGACGTACTTCGTGGGGCCCGCGATGCCCGCGTTGTTGATCATGATGTCGAGTCCATCAGCGAGAATCTCGTCGAACAGGCCGTTGAGACTGGTCGAGCTCGACACGTCGCACTCCCAGCTGGTGACGCCGGACGGAAGCGTGGTCAACGCGGCGGGGTCGATGTCGCAGGTGAACACATCGGCACCGGCAGCCCTCAGGGCAAGCACGGTGGAGCGCCCCATCCCTGCTCCTCCTGCGGTGACGAATGCTCGTTTGCCCTCAAGTGAGATCCTCATTCTGGCACGCTAGGGGCGCACTGGACGAACGTCCAGTAGCGTCGCATCCGTGCCTCAGCTTCCAGACTCACATCGCCGATATCACTCCTATGCCGGGTTCGTGACCACGCCCCGGTACTTCGATGATTCACCTCAACAGTTCCTCGATGTGGCCCCCAGGGGAACCGGCATCCTCCAGCGTGTCCTCCACGTACCGGACTACGGCTGGCAGCTCGATCAGCGAGCGAGGAACTTCGGCCTCCTCAGCGAGGCGGCCGGCTGCCTTGCGGAATCGCACTGCGATGTGATCGGCCAGGTCGGCTCGAATTGGGTGCACTGCAGCGGCACCACAGGACCGGCTGAGATTGAAGCCTTCTGCGCACAGACGAAGGAAGAGACTGGGGTGACCTTCCTCATGGCCGGTCACTGTTTGGTTGAGGGCCTCCGAGCGATCGGAGCGGAAAGCATCACGATCGCCAATGGGTACTACCGGCAGGACTGGAGCGATGGCATCAACGGCTATCTCGAAGCGGCCGGTTTCAAGGTGCTGTGGGCCGGCGATCTGATCGACCAGGGCCTTGTCGCTGACCACGATGAGAAGTTGCGCATCGAAGCGGCCACGCTCTGGGACTATCCGGACCACTTGATGAGCGCCGCTGCCGTCGACGCCCATCGTCGAGCACCGCGCGCCGATGCCGTCGTCCAGACCGGGGCCGGTTTCCGGATGATGCAGGTTGTTGACTCGGTCGAGGCCGAGACGGGAACGCCCGTCGTCGGCTCCGACTTCGCTCTCTACTGGGCGATGCTCCGGGAGCTGGGTCTGGCCGCGACACCGGGATACGGCCACCTGCTCTCCACCCTCGACGACTCTGCCTCCCGCACTCTTCATCGGGCCCCGCACGTGGCCGCAAGCGCGTGACGACGAGCGTGGATGCCACACAGCCAGCCCTGATCCTTGCGCTCTGGGCGGTTCCCCGTTCAACGTCGACCGCGTTCGAGTGGATGATGCGAATGCGAGGGGACCTGCATTGTTTCCACGAACCCTTTGGTGAGGTTTGGTACCAGGGTGAGTCTCCGGAGTGGCCACGACTCGAAGCAGACAGTGTCCGGACGCCGGGCCTCACCTATGCCTCTCGCTGGGAGGAACTCTCCGCCGCCCGCACCGCAGGGCCGGTCTTCATCAAGGACTTCCCCCTGTATCTCGAACGACCGTCCACCGAGCTGATGCGCTCAGCAGCGTTCTGGGCGCAGTTCAACCATTCGTTTCTCATCCGCCACCCGGCCAAGACCGTGACCTCGATGTTCAAGCACTGGCCTGACTTCGACATCAAGGAAACCGGATTCGCAGAGCAACGGGAACTCTTCGATCGGCTCACGAATCTTCTGGGTAGCCCGCCCCCCGTTCTCGATAGCGATGACCTCTTGGAAGATCCTGCTGCCATGGTCGAAGCGTGGTGTGACGCCGTGGGCATCCCCTTTCTGCCCGAGGCGCTGACGTGGGAACCGGGAGAGCGGCACGAGGTGAGTTGGTGGGACGGTGGCTCGTTCCATAGCAATCTTCGGAACTCGGACGGGTTGAAGCCTCAGCCAAAGACGTCGATCGATCTTGCTGACGCCCCGGAGCGAGTGCAGGAAGTTGTGGCCACGCTGCTGCCGCACTACGAGCACATGCGAGCACATCGGCTGACGGCGGCGTGAAGGAGCAAGGAAAACATGCCCAGACTCGCATCGCCGATGTTGTCGAAAACGACCTTTGCATCGGATGCGGACTGTGCTCGGCCGTCACGCACGGCCGTGTCGGGATGGTGCTGACGCCGTCTGGCTCCCTCCGTCCCGGAACGACCGACGACTTCAGCGCTGAGGAGGAGGCAATTCTGACCTCAGCTTGCCCCGGCATTGGCGCTGGACCGCGACCGGAGCCAACGTGGATCGACGAAGGCCGGGAACCGGATCCCATCTGGGGACTTCACGGCTCGATGGTTCATGCCTGGGCGGGCAACCCGGAGATTCGGTATGAGGCGGCGACCGGTGGCGTCCTCACTGCCCTCGCTGTGCATCTTCTCGAGACAGCGCAGGTTGATTTCGTGCTGCACGTCGGCCCCGACCCGGAACGGCCAATGCGCAGTCGCGGCGTCATCTCCCGCTCCTCGGCGGAAGCGCGAGCGAATGCTGGATCGAGATACGGACCAACGGCTCCGCTCGCCCGCGTTGTCGAAGCGCTCGACTTTGGCGAGCCGTTCGCGTTCATCGGCAAGCCATGTGATCTCGGTGCCCTGGACCAGTTGGGCACCACCGACGATCGTGTCGATGCGCTCTGCCGCTTTCGATTGACGCTGGTGTGCGGCGGACAATCCAAACTGACCAAGTCTCAGGCACTCCTTGCAGCGTTCGACCTGGACGAAGACGACCTTGCTCTGTTCCGCTACCGGGGCCATGGCAATCCCGGGCCCACGGTCATCGAGACGAAGGACGGGCGAACCTTCACGAAGACCTATCAGGAACTTTGGGAAGACGAGGCCTCGTGGGACCTCGAGACTCGGTGCAAGCTGTGCCCGGATCCTCTCGGCGAAGCAGCAGACGTGAGCGCCGCCGATGTGTGGCCGGACGCCTCCCCCTCCGGCGACGACGCAGGCTTCAACGGCATCATCGTGCGGTCGGAGGTGGGCGAGGCCCTTGTCGCCAACGCCGTTGATCGCGGAGACCTGGTGCTCGGCGATCCCATAGCGCCGCGTGAGTTCGACGCCTTTCAGCCGCATCAGGTTCGGAAGAAGGTCGCACTCGCCGCCCGCTACGAGGGAATGCGTGATGCTGGGGTCACCCCACTCACCGCCGAGGGACTCCGGCTAGAAGAGCTGGGCACACGTCTCTCCAAGAAAGAAGCAGACGCTGAGCAGGCGGGAACCGCTCGTCGGATGCGAGCCTTGCGGCATGACTGATCCGATTCCGGAAACCATGCGCGCCGCTCTTCTCACCGGCCGAGGTGGTCCCGAGGTTCTTCAGGTTCGTGACGATGTTCCCGTCCCCCGGCCTGGGCCGGACGAGGTGCTGATTCGGGTCGCCGCCTGCGGAATGAACAACACCGACATCAACACGCGTGTGGGCTGGTACAGCAAGGCCGTGACGGGCGCGACAACCAGCGACGGCATCGATGACGTCGACGGTGCAGACGCGGCATGGGGCGGCACCGACATCGACTTTCCCCGCATCCAGGGGGCCGATCCGAGCGGTCGAATCGTTGCCGTCGGGAGCGATCAAGACACAGCGCTCGTAGGCCAGCGAGCGCTCGTCGATTGCTGCCTGCGAGACGCGGCAGAGCCGATGCGTCGAGAGCTTGCCGGATATCTCGGGAGCGAACGCGACGGAGGCTTCGCCGAGTACGTCTCGGTACCTGCCCGCAACGTGCGCACCCACCAATCCTCGCTGTCCGACGTCGAGCTCGCGAGCTTCCCGTGCTCGTGGTCGACGGCCAATCACATGCTGCACCGGATTCGTCTCGGCGCGGGTGAATCGATTGTGGTGACCGGGGCCTCAGGCGGCGTGGGCTCGGCACTGGTGAGTCTGGCGAAGTTGCGAGGCGCTGTCGTCACAGCGATCTGCAGCGACTCCAAGGAAGCTGGCGTTCGAGCGCTCGGGGCCGACCACGTCGTGTTCCGCACTGCCGATGATCCACATCAGGAAGCTCTCGAAGCCAACGGCGGATCGTTTCATGTGGTTGCTGATGTGGTCGGCGGCGATGCCACGCCAGGCTGGTTCGAGGCACTTCGACGAGGTGGTCGCTACGTCACCGCCGGAGCCATTGCCGGACCGATCGTGGATCTCGACCTTCGAACCCTTTACCTGAACGACCTCGAATTCCATGGCGCCACGGTCTATGAGCCAGCGGTCTTCGAGGACCTGGTGGGGATCATCGAGCGGGGCGAGGTTTCTCCCGTCGTGGGCGCCACCTACACCCTCGAGCAAATCCACGAGGCACAGGCTGCCTTCGTCGAGAAGGCGCACGTCGGAGCGATCGTCCTCACCCTCTGAGCCGTGCCCGGGGAAGATCGGTGCTGACGTCCCAGCCGGCCTGTTCGCCTCAGCGGAAGGTGAAGCCGGTGCCGGGGCGATCCGGAACGACGAGACGACCCTCCCGAAGCTCCATCTCTTCGTTGAACAGCGGAGCGAACCAGTCCATGTGCTCCACGCTGATGCAATTGTGCAGAGACGCTCCCAACGAGAGGCTCTGCTCGGTGAAGATGTGGCTCGACACCGGAACATTTCGGGCCGACGCAACGGCGGAGGCCTTCTTGAACTCGGAGAAGCCGCCAACACGCTGAAGATCAGGCATGAGGATGTCGGCAGCGCCCGCCTCGAGCATGGCGTGGATGCCACGGCGGGTGTATTCGGTTTCACCGGAGGCAATGGGAATGTCGAGCGAGTCCCGCACTCGACGATGACCCTCATGGTCATAGGTAGGGACGGGTTCTTCGAACCAGGTCAGGTCAAACGCTTCGAGCAGCCGACCGAGCCTGATGGCCTCTTTCGGCTGGAACTTCTGGTTGGCGTCAGCGAGCAGACGGATGTCTGGTCCGATGGCGTCTCGAACGGCCCGAACTCGAGCCACATCATCGGCCGCTTGCTCTGAGCCAAGGCGAATCTTCATCGCCGTGAACCCTTGCGCGACGAAGCGTTTCGCTTCTTCGGTCAGCTCTTGGACCGAGGATGAGAGCCAGAGGCCTGAGCTGGCGTAGGTGTCCACCGTGTCTCGACAGGAGCCCCACATCTTGTGGAGTGGCAGCCCTGCCGCCTTGGCCACACAGTCCCAAAGTGCGACGTCGATGGCCGAGAGCGCACCAATCGTCACGCCAGCGTGTCCCATGGGATTGATCGCAGCCCAGACGTCAAGCCAGACCCCTTCAATCTCGTGCGGGTCTCGGCCCACCACGAAGGGCGCGAGGCCGCGCACCATCTCATCGAAGGCACCGAGGCGGTCGCCGTTGATCGTGAACACATAGCCCTCGCCGTGAGGCCCCACGTCGGTGCGAAGCCGGACGAGGACGCACCCCACGGAACGAATGGAGTGAATGGCCGTGCCAATTGGCTTGTCGAGAGGGAGATCGACGAGCTGCGTCTCGAGCGAGGTGACCCTCATCGCTGGTGGGTCACTGCTGGTACGACGGATCTTTGCGATCCAAGAGGCGGCGCAACGCTGGCCATTCGTTCTCGCCCAGTGGGAAGTGGTCGTATTGGCGCTTGGAGAGCTCCCAGATTTCCTTGGGGCCGGGATCGAGTTCGAGGCCTGTGGCCGCCGCGGCGAGCAGTGCCCGGCAGCCCCGAATCAGGTAGTGCATCACCATGAAGGCTTCGCCCGGGGTCTCACCCACGGTGAGGAAACCGTGGTTCCGCATAATCAGCGCCCGCTTGCCTTCCATGTTTGCCGCGAGCCGTTCGCGCTCCTCGAGGGTGAGCGAGAGCCCCTCCCAGTCGTGGTAGCCGATGTCCCCGTAGAGCATCGAGGTGTCCTGCACGATGTGCTGGAAGCCATCCTTGAGGGCAGTGACGGCGAGAGCGTCGGGCACGTGGGCGTGGAACACGACCTTCCACTTCGGAAAGTCGTTGTGGATCGCCGAGTGAATGACGAAGCCCGCTGTGTTGACATCCGCTGGCCCCTCGAGGACGGTCCCGTTCGCGTCGATCTTGATGATGTTGGACGCGGTGACCTCGTCGTACAGCAAGCCGAACTTGTTGAGGAAGAAGTCGTGGTCGCTTCCCGGCACCCGCATCGTGATGTGGTTCCAGACAGTGTCGTCGTAACCGAAGTGAGCGGAGAGGCGATACATGGCGGCCAGGTCGACTCGGGCCTGCCACTCCTCACCTCGATACGCACCGTCGTTGGCGGCGGTGAAGTCTTCGGTGGTGACTTCGCGGTTCTGCGTTTCGGTCATATCGCTACCTTTTCACTGAGGATCACATCGTTCTTGCGTTCGAGGAGTTGCGCCGCCAAGCAGTGCGCTGCGTCCGAACCGTAGGTCGCTTCGGTCTTGGCATACAGCCGTTCAACGTCAGCCATGAAGGGCAGGTCAGCGCCCACCTGCTCGGCAAGTTCCATGGCGAGCCGCATGTCCTTCGCTGCATGGCTGATGGGAAACGAGGCGTCGTACGTCCCGGCCAAGATTTCGGGGCCGTAGGTATCGGCCACGTAGGAGCGCCCGGCGCTGTGCTGAATCAGATCGAGCATCATCGCAGGTTCAACGCCGCCCTTCGCTCCGAGCAGCAGCGCCTCAATGAGGGTGACCGTCTGGGTGTAGCAAAGCGTGACCTGGGCGATCTTGGCGACGATGCCCGCTCCCAGCGGACCGACGTGGTCGACTTTGGATCCGATGACGTCGAGGAGCGGACGCGCCGCTTCCACCGCTCCAGGCTCTCCCCCAACGAAGATGGAGAGCGTTCCAGCAGCGGCTCCCTCCGGTCCCCCGGAGACGGGAGCGTCGACATAGCCGATGCCGTTCGCCTGCGCAGCAGCGTGCAGCGTTCGGGCCGTTGCCAGATCGTTCGTCGAGAGCTCGATCCACAGAGCGCCCGTCTTCATCGTGGGGAGCACCTCTCGGCCAACCGCCTCGATCTGCTTCGGTCCCGGGAGCGAGGTGAAGAGCACATCGGCGGCGGCAACCTCCGCCAGCGAGCCGGCAGCGCGGGCGCCGAGCGCCGTGACGGCCGAGGTTCGCTCTTCGTCGAGGTCGAACACGATGAGGTCGTGGCCAGCGCGAGCCAGGTTCGCAGCTGCTCCCCCACCGATGTTCCCTAGGCCCACGAACGCGAGTGTCGAGTTCTCCATCTTCAGTCGACCAGGCCGTCGACGAGGGACATCGCGCGATCGTGGTGGAGTGCTGTTGCCCGTCCGTAGTAGTTCGTCGAGTGGTGGGGCCGGTTCATTCGATAGGGATCGTGCACATAGGTGGGCAGAGCGATGTAGCGCGTGGTGGCACCGACGATGGGCGTCACCCGGTGCATCGAGAATCGTCCTTTGAACAGCTGGAGGTCGCCCGGTTGCAGATCCAGTTCACGCACGCCTTCCCGGCTTCCTTCGAGGACGGACTGCACCCGCTCGTAGTTCTCGAGGCCGGGCGATCGAATGTCGGGCACGTATTCGAAGACGCCACCCTGCTCCGCCTTCTGCACCAGGATCGAGACCGTGAATTCGTTGCCGTCGAAGTGCCATGGGAACACGTGGCCCGGCTCCATGACGCCGTAGGGATTGCATCCGAGTGGGTCAGCCCAGCGGTAGATGGGTTGCCCCGTTCCCAGGCACTCCCAAACGAAGTGCGTCATCACATCTGCGTCGTAGATCCGATTGAGGATCGAATCTGCTGGCAGGAGATCGGAGTTGATGAACCCACTCTCGCGATGCTGGAAGAACCGCCGAGGGTGCCCGGCCGGAAACGCTGGGTCGTCGGGCGACGCGTAAGGGTTGTGGGTCATCTCGGACCAGTGCGACTGGTCGTGCAACGAGACGGCCTCCAGCCGCATTCGTTCGATCGCCTCCGGGCGAATGAAGTCAGAGATTCGGCAGCACCCGAACTCGTCCATCTGCGCCCTTGTCTCGGCGACGAGTTCAGACCGCACCGAGCTGGCGAGGCGGTGAATGGGGAACCGGTCGAGGTCGACGATGTCGTCGAGGACGCTCGATCGATGCAGGAACGTCGAAGTCACGTCGGGAACGTAGAACACGACTGAACGATCGTCCAGTGATTCGCGTGACTTGGTTTCGGCAGGGCTTGGCCTTGAGCGACAAGGGAGGAGAGGCTGCGAGATCCCGCGGGCGCGTAGGGTGGCAAGCGTGACTGACCTCGGGACACCCGACCAGATTCTCGACGCCGCGGCCGCGGTCATCGTTCGGGAGGGCGTGCGCGGTGCG
>CALKTH010000054.1 GCA_937997485.1 uncultured Acidimicrobiales bacterium
CCACCCCCTTCGAAAGCTCGCCACCATGACTGACACCACCGCCGAGGCGCCGACCCCACGCCCCAAGGATCGTCCTTGGATGATGCGTACATACTCGGGACACTCAACGGCTCGGGCCTCGAACGAGCTCTACCGAACGAATCTGTCCAAGGGACAGACGGGCTTGTCGATCGCCTTCGATCTTCCGACCCAGACTGGCTACGACCCCGATCACGTGCTGTCTCGCGGCGAGGTCGGCAAGGTCGGAGTCCCGGTCGCGCATAAGGGTCATATGGCAACCCTGCTGGACCAGATCCCCGTGGGTGAGATGAATACCTCGATGACGATCAACGCCCCGGCGGCGTGGATGCTCGGCCTGTACGTAGCCAATGCTCAGGATCAGGGTGTGCCCACCACCCAACTGCGCGGCACCACGCAGAACGACATCGTCAAGGAGTACCTGAGCCGGGGGACCTTCATCTTCCCGCCCGAGGCCAGCCGTCGACTCATCGTCGACATGTTCGCCTACTGCAGCGAGCACGTTCCGAAGTGGAACCCGATGAACGTCTGCTCGTATCACTTGCAGGAAGCTGGGGCGACGCCGGTGCAGGAGATCGCCTACTCGCTCGCTACCGCCATCGGCGTGCTCGACGCGGTGAAGGAGAGCGGACAGGTGGATCACGACCAGTTCACTCGGGTGGTGGCCTCAGTGTCGTTCTTCGTGAACGCTGGGATCCGTTTCGTTGAGGAAACCTGCAAGATGCGGGCCTTCACGCAGTTGTGGGACCAGATCCTCAGTGACCGCTACAACATCACCGACCCGAAGGCTCGACGCTTCCGGTATGGCGTGCAGGTCAACTCGCTCGGGCTGACCGAGGCGCAGCCGGAGAACAACGTGCAGCGCATCGTGCTTGAAGCGCTCGGCGTCACGCTCTCTCGAGACGCTCGGACTCGTTCGCTGCAGCTCCCTGCATGGAATGAGGCGCTTGGCCTGCCCCGTCCATGGGACCAGCAGTGGTCGCTTCGCATCCAGCAGGTGCTCGCGTTCGAGACCGACCTGCTCGAGTACGACGACATCTTCGAGGGGTCGCACGTCATCGAGGGCAAGACCAACGAGCTCAAGGAAGCCTCGATGGCCGAGCTCGAGGAGGTCCTTGAACTTGGAGGCGCCTTCGAAGCAATCGGTGAACTCAAGGGCCGGCTGGTCCGCTCGCACGCCGAGCGGATGCGTCGTATCGAACGAGGCGAGCAGACGATCGTCGGCATGAACGAGTTCATCGAGACGGCGGAATCTCCTCTGGGTGGCGACGGCTCGATCATGAAGGTCGACCCGGCCGTGCAGCAGGAAATGGTGGCCGACGTCGAGGCGTGGAAAGCGGCTCGAGATCAGAGCGCTGTGGATGCGGCGATGGAAGCGGTGTCGGCTGCAGCAAACTCCGGCGAGAACATCATGGAATCGACCATCGCGATGGCTCATGCGGGTGGTACCACCGGCGAGTGGGCAGGGCTGTTGCGAGAGATCTTTGGCGAGTACCGAGCGCCCACGGGCGTGAGTGCGGCGGCGGGTGCCGGAGGCGGCTCGGTGGCGCTCGCGGAGATTGCGGAACGCCTCAAGGCCGTCGAAGGCGGGCCGCCCCGGCTTCTCGTAGCGAAGCCCGGGCTCGACGGGCATTCGAACGGTGCGGAGCAGATCGCCGTTGCGGCTCGGGATGCGGGCATGGAAGTCATCTATGAGGGCATCCGCATCACCCCCGCCCAGATCGCAGCAGTCGCTCGGGACGAGGATGTGGACGCCGTTGGCATCTCGATCTTGTCCGGCAGCCACCTCGAGCTCGTGCCAGACACGATCGACCTGCTCCGGGCCGAGGGCGTGACGGCACCTGTTGTGGTTGGCGGCATCATTCCCGAGGACGATCGACCCACGCTCATCGCTGCCGGAGCTGCAGCGGTGTTCACACCGAAGGACTTCGAGCTCGGCGTGATCATCAGCGAGCTGGCCGACCTCGCCCTCGCCCATCGCACCGCTGCCGTGTAAGTCCGTCGGGTGATTGCGGTCTGCTTCATCGGCAGAGAGAGGTCCCCACGTCGTTGCCCGAACTGATGAGTGTTTGGTGTCAGACACCCACTACCTACCAGGCGCGCTCCGAGCGGCCAGACTCAGACAGTGACCTCGAAGTGGCCGATCTCCGTCAAGGGCGTACTGGCATGGGACCAGAGCGTGGTTGTGCTACGAAACGAGCGCAACGAGTGGGAGCTGCCCGGTGGCCGCCTCGATCCCACCGACAGCTCTGCCGAAGCGGCGGTTCGACGTGAGTTCCAAGAAGAGCTGGGCATCGAGGTCGAAGTCGGCCCGCTCATCGACACGTGGATCTACGACGTTGCCGGCAAGCGGGTCTTCATCGTTACCTATCTGTGCCACGCCAGCAGGCCCGAACGACTGACCTTTAGCGACGAGCACACCGACGTGGCGTCGCTCACTCTCGAGGAGCTCGCCACAGAGGCGATACCCGCCGGCTACGTCCGTTCCATCGAGCGAGCGGCACGTCTCGAGCAAGGCTTCTGACTACTGGTAGGTGATGGGTGTCTGACACCAAACACTCACCAGAACGAGGGTGGTGGTGGGCACGAGGCGGGATCGTCTGGCGGTGGGCTCAATGGTGGTCGACAATCTCTGCGTGACGACGCCTGACGCCTCCCTCTCTGCAAGTCCACAACCGCCGACCGAGCACACGCTTGCCGCGAACCGGGCCGTTGCGCAGGCGCTTTCGCTGGACAGCGCCGACTTCGAGCGCGCCACCCGCGGTCTCGTCGCCACGCACCCCACCGGGGTGATCGAAGGACAGTACGGCTCGGTGTGGGATCTCACTCGATACAACTTCATTCGAGAGCAGGAGACCGCTCCGGACAGCGTCAACCCCAGCCTGTGGCGACAGGCTCGCCTCAACTCGATCCACGGCCTGTTCGAAGTGGCCGAGGGCATGTGGCAGGCCCGGGGCTATGACCTCTCCAACGTCACGTTCATCAAGGGGGACACGGGCTGGATCATCATCGACCCGCTGACCACCGGCGAAACAGCGGCGGCATGTCTGGAGCTGGCGAACGCCACGCTCGGCGAACGTCCAGTGAAGGCAGTGATCTACACACACAGCCACGTCGATCACTTCGGCGGCGTGCTCGGTGTGACCTCCAAGGAAGCTGTCGACCGTGGCGAGGTGCGCATCATTGCCCCCGAAGGGTTCCTGGAAGAGGCGGTGGCCGAGAACGTGATCGCCGGTCCAGCGATGGCTCGACGGGCTGCATACCAATTCGGTCCCCTCCTGACACCCGGACCTCGGGGCCACGTCGACGCCGGCCTCGGCCAGGCCGTGCCGCTTGCCTCCCCCGGCCTCATCGCTCCCACCGAAGACATCACCCACACCGGCCAAGAACTCGTGGTCGACGGCATCCGCATCGTGTTCCAAAGCACGCCCGACGCTGAGGCGCCGGCGGAGATGAACTTCTTCTTCCCCGATAAGGGCTGGCTGTGCATGGCCGAGAACTGCACCCACAACATGCACAACCTCGTCCCGATCCGGGGCGCTCTCGTTCGAGACTCGCTCAACTGGAGCAAGTACATCAACGAGGCCATCGATCTCTACGGCAGCAACACCGACCTCATGTTCGCCAGCCACCATTGGCCTCGTTGGGGTCGGGAGGACGTTGCTGAGTTCCTGCGCCGCCAGCGCGATCTGTATCGGTTCATTCACGACCAGACGATGCGTCGCGCCAACCAAGGCATGACCGCTCTGGAGATCGCCGAGGACCTCGGATTGCCTGAGGTGTTCATGGCCGAAGGCCACACTCGGGGCTACTACGGCTCGCTGATCCACAATGTGAAGGCGGTCTACCAGCGCTACCTCAGCTGGTACGACGGCAACCCAGCGCGGCTCCATCCGCATCCTCCCGTCGAGGCGGGCAAGCGATACGTCGCCCTGGCCGGCGGCGCCGATGCGCTGCTGGCGAACGCACGGGCAGCATTCGAGGATGGCGACTATCGGTGGGTCACCGAGGTCGTGAACCACCTGGTGTTTGCCGACCCCTCCAACGCCGAGGCCCGCGAGCTACAGGCGCGAGCGCTCGAACAGCTCGGCTACCAGACCGAGTCGGCCACCTTCCGCAATGCCTACCTGACCGGGGCTCAGGAGCTCCGGCAGGGCACGCCGCCACCTCGGGACGTCCGTCGGCGAAACATGATCGATGCGCTCTCCGTCGAGCAGATCTTCGACACGCTCTCCACTCGCCTCCAGGCCGAGAACGTGGTCGGCGAGCGCGTGATCACCAATTGGCACTTCCCCGATCTCGGGTCCGAAGGGGGCGAACCCAAGGATTGGGTCTTCGGGCTCGAACACCAAGCACTGCATCATCGGGCAAACGCCGTCGCCGACGATGCGAGCGTGAGTCTCTCGCTGGCAAAGTCCGTGCTCTGCGACGTCATCGCTGGAGGCACGACCTTCGTCGCCGCGATCGAGGCCGGCACCATCACTCTCGATGGCGACGCTGCCGCTCTGCTCACGATCTTCGGCAACCTCGAGGTCTTCCAATCTGGCTTTGCAATCGTCGAGCCGTAGCGAGATCTGAGCCGGGACGCCCTGGGCGAAGAGGGGCAGTACGGTAAGTCGAATCGAGCGGTGGGCTGAACGACTCAGTCCCCTCTCGGAGCTTGATTTCTCCCCCGTTGCCGCCGATGGAGTTCGTGATGAATGGACGAGTCGCTCTCCCAGGACTGGCCACCGGTGTGCTTGGGCTCATCGCTGGTTTGGTGGCGTACTTCACCGAGAACGGTTTGTTCGGTGTTGTCGCCGGATTGCTCGCGCTCGCTGCCGGTTTTTCTGGCGTTCGCCTCGCCCAGCAACTCAGCGAGCAGGCTGCGGTGCAGCGTCTCGTCGAGGACGAACTTCGGGCTGTGCGTTCTGAGGCCAAAGAGAACGAAGAGCGACTCCGGGATGAGCTCGGGCCCGATGGTTTCGACGGCGAATTCGACGACGCCGTCGAGGTAGACACCCTTACCGATCCCCGCACAGGACTGTTCAGCGAGAGCTTCTTCAATGTCGCGTTGGAGTCACGAGTGGCCGCCGCTCGCCGCCATCTGCGACCCGTCGCCGTCGTCCTGCTCGATGTGGTCGAGGGACTCGCCGAGGGCGACCCCAAGGCGACAGAGGCCAGCATCGTGGCTGAGAGCATCACCGTCACGCTTCGCGAAGCCGACACCGCCTGCCGACTCCGCAATGGCAACTTCGCACTGCTGCTCGAAGACACGCCGGAGAACGGCGCGATCTGGACAGTGGAGCGCATCCGACGCCAGTTGCTCGGCCTTCAAACCGGCCTGACACTGTGGGCCGGCGTGGCTTGCTATCCGGCGCACGCCTTCAGCACCGATGAGATCATGCTGGCTGCCGACCGAGCGCTCGAATCCGCCAAGGAATGGCGACAAGACCGCATCGAAGTGGCCACCGCAGCTCTCGACTAGCTGCTCTCCTTCGCACCACCCGCCTGCCGCAGTGATGATGGGGGTCAGGCACCCACAGCAAGCACCCAGTGATGGTGGGGGTCAGGCACCCACAGCGGGGTTGAGCGGCGCCGTGGTTAGGTGAGACCGAACACACGCGCGACGAGGGCGCGTATGCTGCCCACGATGTCGGATCGCAGAGCGACCACCAAGACCTCTGCCTTCGGCGCGGGGAAACGCGAGGGCCACGACGCCTCCGCGTTCTACGACCGTTTCGTGGCTCCCGAGCTGTCTGACGACGAGACCGTCAATCGTCCGGCATCGCTGATCACCGAACTCGGCCCAGGGCGCTGTTTCCTCGGCACGAGCGCCGACATGCAACAGCTGCCCGACAACAGCGTGGCTCTCGTCGTCACGTCACCGCCGTACTTCGTTGGCAAGGAGTACGAGCTAGCCATTGCCGGAGCGTCGGGCGCACCGGGAACGATTCCAGAAACGTACGTCGACTTCCTGGCGATGCTGCGGGACGTGTTCGCCGAGTGCAAGCGAGTGCTCGAGCCCGGTGGGCGCATTGCCGTGAACGTCGCAAATCTGGGCCGCAAGCCATACCGCAGCCTCTCGACCGACGTGATCACGATCCTGCAGGACGACCTCGGTCTCTTGCTTCGGGGCGAGGTCATCTGGAAGAAGGCCGAGGCCTCGGGCGGGTCATGTGCGTGGGGTTCGTTCGCCAAGGCGTCGAATCCCGTGCTACGAGATCTCACCGAACGAGTGATCATCGCCAGCAAGGGCAGGTTCAACCGTGCCCTCGACGCGCCCTCTCGCCGCAAACAGAACCTTCCTCACGTCTCGTCGATCTCGAACGATGAGTTCGTCGACGTGACGAAAGACGTCTGGGACATCGGCGCTGAGTCCGCCACGCGTGTCGGCCACCCTGCACCGTTCCCGATCGATCTGCCTCGACGATTGATCGATCTCTACACCTACGAGGGTGATCTCGTACTTGACCCGTTCCTCGGTTCGGGCACCACCATCGTGGCCGCGGCCCGAACCGGCAGGATTGGCGTGGGATACGACCTCGATCCCGAATACGTCGAGCTGGCGGAACAGCGACTGGCTGCCGAACTCGAGCGTGTGGAGCGGGCCGATGCGCCGGAACCGGGCGAACTCAGCGTCGACGAAACGCAGGACCAGCACCTGGCCCAAGCCGTTGACGAGGGCAAGAAGGTCCAGGACATCGCCCGTCGTACGCTCGTCGACGCAGGCTTCGCACTGAGCGAGAAGGCCAAGGACGTCAAGGTGCGGGATGCCGGCCTGGTGTTCGACTTCCTGGTCACCAACGAGTCCGGCGAGGAATGGCTGGTCGATGTGGCTGGCGCCTTCACGTCGGTGCGCCCGGGCCTGGTTCGGGGCGATGCCGTCTGGCGGCTCCTGGGCCGCATGCATCTCCTCCACGCGGTGGCCCCGGAGCGGCGAGTACTCGTGCTCACACCCGCTCGGCCGAAGTCAGGCACCCCCAACGGGAAGGCCCTCGAAGCTGGCACGGTGGCGCCGATCGACGATGTGATCGTGCTCTATGACGAGGATGATCTCAGCCGGCTGCACTCACTGGCGACCCGGACTCCCACGTCTCGTTGAAGTCGAAGACCGCGTTGAGAATCGGGAGCAGATCTCGCCCACGATCGGTCAACGCGTAGGTGACGTCGCGGCCGGTCCTCGATCGGGCGAGAATCTGCGCCGCCTCGAGCTCCTTCAGGCGCTCGGAAAGCAAGCGGTCGCTGATCCCGGGGATGCCCGTCTTGATCGAGCCGTACTGCAGCTCGCCACCAGCGAGCTGAAGTAGCACCACACCCGTCCACCGACGACCGATCATCTCGATCGTGCGATGGAAGGCGGGGCAGTACTCGGCCCGGTTGCCCGAGCCGCAGGAGTTCGGCGCCGTCATGGGTGCGAGCGTAGGTGATGACTCGTCCGCTCGCCGAGCTGCTCAGGCGGCTGCGGGAAGCTCGGCGATCTGCTCAATGGCGGCGTCGATGCCAGCCTGCGGATCCATGGCAAGCCCGTCGGCCGAGATGACCTGAACGTTGGAGATGCCGACAAAGCCGAGGAACGTGCGAAGCCACGGGGTGGCGAAGTCCACCGGTGAGCCGATGGGAACGCCGCCGGCAGCGGCCACGATGTAGACGGGCCGGTCGGCGAGAAGGCCCTGCGGACCGGTCTCGGTGTAGGCGAAGGTGACGCCGGCTCGGGCGACGAGGTCGGCCCACGCTTTCAGCGCTCCGGGAACACCGAAGTTGTAGATCGGCGCACCAATCACCACGGCATCCGCCTCCTGGAGCTCCGAGATGAGCTCATCAGAGACAGCCAACGCGGCTCGGGAGGCCTCGGCCCGTGCTTCCGGCGCGGCGGCGAGGTCGGCCGTGATGGCTCCGTCCAGCAGCGGGAGTCCTTCTCGCAGATCGCGGTCGGTGATGGTGGTATCCGGGCCAGCGATCCGGGAAACCACTCGATCGACGAGTTGTCGGGTGGCAGATTCGGCTGGCTTGGTGCTGCTGTTGATGCGGAGGATCTTCATGGTGGTCTCGATTCGTTGAAATCTGAATGATCATACGAAGCATAAGTTACTTTTCGTAAGAAACAAGCCCGAAGTTGGTGACGTCGGTCATGTCTTTCGGGCGCTGATCACCCGGCCGACTCGGCCTCCACCAGTGCCTGCTCTACGGTGAAGCGGGTGAGCATCGAGGTCAGCGACCAGGATCCGAAGGGTGAGCGCTTCGCCGCGCTGCTCTCCACCGGCCTGATGCTGATGGTTGCCCTCATCGTCGGGTTACTGATCGCCGACTTGGTTGCGGGGCGCTGGAGCGTCTTTGGTGGCGCCATCGTGGTGTCCGCTGTCGGCCTCTCCACCTTGCCAATGCTGCGATGGCTCCACAGCATCCGACGTCGGGATCGCATCGTCACGTGGGGGCTCGACCGGCCGTGGCAAGATCGGATCGAACGAGTCGCAGCATCGGTGGGCCGGATCGAGAGCGCAATGCTCGCCACACCACCGGGAGCGGTGCGAGACCATCTAGATGAGTTGCGGCGCACGGGCATCGACTACGTCCAGCACCTCGGCTACATGGCACGATCCGCGCCGCCCGTGAGCGGCCAACACTCGCTCAGTCCCGGCAGTGGACTCGACGAACCTGCGACAATCGAGCGATCGATCATGGAGCAGGAAGCAGCGCGCATCGAACTCGAGCTGGCCGAGCTGGCGAAGTCAGGTGAGGCGCTGGCCCGCCGAGCCCTGGACGCAGGTGAGATCAGCCACCCACTGCATGAGCTGCGAGACCGGACCAACTTGCTGCGCGACTCGCTGGGCGACGAGGCTGAGCCGCATGCTCCCTCCTGACAACGCCGTTGCCTCACACTCCGTCTCGATCGAAATCGACGCCTCCCCGCAAGCGGTGTACGCGCTCGTGTCGGACCTTCCACGCATGGGCGAGTGGAGCCCAGAGAATCAGGGCGGCGAATGGATGAACGGCGGAACCGGGCAAGCAGGCGACTGGTTTCTGGGCCACAACAAGAGCGGCGAACGTGAGTGGAGCCGTGAGGCGGAGATCGCCGTCGCCAAGGTCGGATCAGAGTTCACCTTCGTGGTCGGCGGCGTCGAGGACAACTGCACCTGGTGGTCCTACGAGATGGCTGGCAGTGACACCGGGGGCACCACGCTCACCGAACGTTGGTGGTTCGTGAACAAGACGCCCGCCCTTCAGGCCGCCACAGAGGAACAACTCCAGGGCCGCATCGCCATGACCCTGGGCTCGATGGAGACAACACTCGCCGCGCTCAAGGCAACCGCCGAAGCCTGACCAGAGAAGCTAGCGGGAACCTCTCGGCCCCCTAAGGCCGACCGGTGCGGTTCCACCATCGCCCACTGAATCGCCAGCGGGTGGAGGTGGAGGCCTTGGGGCCCTCTTCAGCTGCCGGTCGGGGCCAGGCCATTTCGACCGCGGCAACGATGGCTGCCGCTTCTTCGTCGGTGGGTGTGGGCGAGATGTTCACGAGGGTTCTCTTCTACAGCGGGACATTGCCGTGCTTGCGCTTCGGCAGGTCCTCAGTCTTGGATTCGAGCATCCGGAGCCCGGCGATCAGCTTGCGGCGGGTCTCTGCAGGGTCGATGACGTCATCGATGTAGCCACGCTCGGCCGCAATCCACGGGTTGGCGAACTGCGACTTGTACTCGTCGATGAGCTCCGTGCGACGCGCTGCCGGGTCGGCCGCGGCTTGGATCTCCCGGCGGTACACGATGTCGGTGGCGCCTTCGGGACCCATCACGGCGAGCTCGGCGGACGGCCATGCGAGCGACAGGTCGCAACCGATGCTCTTGGAGTCCATCACCACGTACGCACCGCCGTAGGCCTTGCGAGTGATGACTTGCATGCGAGGCACTGTGGCCTCGCAGTAGGCGTAGAGCAGCTTCGCGCCGTGACGGATGATGCCTCCGTACTCCTGATCCACCCCGGGAAGGAAGCCCGGCACATCGACGAAGGTGACGAGTGGAATGTTGAACGCATCGCACGTTCGAACGAACCGTGCGGCCTTCGATGAGCTCTCGATGTCGAGCACACCGGCGAGCTGCATGGGCTGGTTGGCCACGACACCGACCGGACGACCATCGAGCCGGGCGAAACCGCACACGATGGCTTTTGCCCAGTTGGCGTGCACTTCCATGAAATCGCCGTCGTCGACCACCGTCGTGATGACGTTCTTCATGTCGTAGGGCTGGTTCGGGTTCTCCGGCATGAGCTCAAGGAGCTCAGGGCAGAGACGCTCCGGATCGTCTTCGACCTCGCCGGAAGGTGCCACCTCGAGGTTGTTCGACGGCAAGAAGGAGAGCAAGTAACGGACGTCGTCGAGCACGGCCTTTTCGTCTTCGGCGACGAACATGGCCACGCCAGACTTGGAGCTGTGACTACCCGCCCCACCGAGCTCTTCAAGGGTGACCTCTTCGCCAGTCACCGTCTTCACCACGTCGGGGCCAGTGATGAACATGTGCGAGGTTTCTTTCACCATGAAGATGAAGTCGGTCATGGCCGGGCTGTACACGGCGCCGCCGGCGCACGGACCGAGGATCACGCTGATCTGCGGGATGACACCTGATGCCTGCACGTTTCGGTAGAAGATGCCGCCGTATCCGTCGAGGCTGACCACGCCCTCGGGGATGCGGGCGCCGGCGCCGTCGTTCAGCCCGATGAACGGTGCGCCAACGGAAAGCGCAAGGTCCTGGACCTTCTGGATCTTCTCGGCAAAGACCTCCCCAAGCGAGCCGCCCATGATCGTAAAGTCCTGGCTGAACAGGAAGACCTTGCGGCCGTCGATCGTGCCCCAACCGGTGACCACACCGTCGGTGTAGGGACGCTCGGTTGCGTCGGGATTCCGGGTACGAGCCAGCATGTCGAGCTCGTTGAAGGAGCCCTCATCGAGCAAGTACTCGATGCGTTCCCGGGCGAGCATCTTGCCCTTGTCGTGCTGACGCTGAACAGACCGCTCGGGTCCGGCATGAAGAGCTTCGTCCTTGCGCTTCTCGAGATCGGCGAGACGCTCCGCGTTGGTTTGGTTAGCCACGGGCGAGAGGGTAGCCGCCGGTTTGTGAAGCCCCGAAAACGCACGACCAAGAGCTCGGCGAGGGGGCCGAACCACACCGATTTGGTCCAACTGGCGCCTGCTACGTTCTCGCCATGATCGTTCGCTCTATCGAAGACTTGAAGGCCCAGGGTCGCTATGCCGAGAAGCCGGGGGCGTGGACCTCCTCTCGCTACCTCCTCCGAGACGACAACGTGGGCTTCACCCTCACCCAGACCACGGTGGCCGCTGGCACCAAACAGCTGATGGAGTACAAGAACCACATCGAAGCGAACCTCATCATCGAGGGCGAAGGCACCGTGACGGACATGGCAGACGGCACCACCTTCGATCTCGCTCCGGGCGTGATGTACACCCTCGACCAGCACGATCGCCACGAGCTCTTGGCCCATACCGATCTGCGGATCGTCTGCGTCTTCTCGCCGGCGCTCGTCGGCACCGAAACTCACGACGCCGACGGTTCTTACCCCGTACTCTGAGCGAGATGTGCACGATCGGCGCCGTGCGCCTCCCCGACGGCTCAGTGGTTCTCTTCAAGAACAAGGACTTCTCACGGCCGACGTTCACCGATCGAGTCGAGCTCTCCCACGACTGGTTCGGCCCGCTCGGGCTCGAAACCTTCGATGATGCTTCGCCCGATGGCGAGGTGTGGTCCGGTCTGTCCATCGGAGCGAACCGACACGGTCTCCTTGCCTGCGTGAACCACGTGCTGGCCGACGGTGTTGACGGCACGAACTACGACTGCCTCGTCGAGCAAGCGGTCCGAAATTGCTCCAGCGTCGAGGAAGCGATCGCCGCACTCGAGCAACGGCTGGCGACGACGCCGTCGTGGTGGGGCAACCTCATCTTGGCGGACAAGACCGACATCGCCGCCGTGGAGGTACGCGGGTCGGACGCCGTCGTCGAACGCTCCACCGATCGTGTCTACCGCACCAACCACCAGCCCGCGTTCGGTGAGGTTCAGTCACCCGACGGGCATGCATGCTCAGCCGATCGCGAGATCTTTGCCGCCGAGAGAATCGGCTCGGTCGAATCAGTCGAAGACCTGCAGGCAATGTTGTCCTCGCACGACAACTCAGACACGGGGATCTGCAATCACACGGCGCTGACCACCGTGTACTCGTACATTCTCCACCTCGATGCAGAACAGCTGACGTTCCATGTCACGTCTGGCCCGCCGTGCCGCAACGAGTGGCAGTCGCTGCCGGTGCCGCTGGGTTCTGCCTGGTCAGCCGACGCAGCCGAGAGATTCCTCCGTCGTTATCCGGTGCCCGCGTAGCGACCTGCCAGGACCGCCCTCAGCTGCCGGCCGTGTCCCCGCCGTAGTCGGCACCAACCGCCGGATCGAGCCACTTGGCCTCCACTTGGGACTCATAGGCGCGCAGCGCCGAAAGCATCTCTGACGGCGAATCGGCAATGCTCAGAATGGCTCGGTTCTGGGGCTTGAGGAGCTGGTCTTCGATCGCCCGGTCGAGTTGGGCGAGGAACGGGTTCCAATAGCCATCGATGTTGAGCACGCCGACCGGTTTGGTGTGGATGCCGATCTGCCCCCAGGTGGCTTGTTCCGCCACCTCCTCGATCGTGCCAAGGCCTCCAGGCAGCGCGATGAACGCGTCGGAGCGCTCGTACATGAGCGTCTTGCGTTCGTGCATGGTGGCTACAGGTATGAGGTCGGTGAGCCCCTGATGCGCCACTTCCCTGGGGAACAAGCTGGTGGGGATGATGCCGGTGACGCGACCACCAGCCTCCATGACGGTGTCGGCAACGAGGCCCATCAGGCCCACCGCGCCGCCTCCGTACACCAGCTCAATGCCCTCGGCGGCAAGGAGTTGCCCGAGTTCGATCGTGGCCGCGGTGATCGCGTCGTTCGATCCAGGAGATGAAGCGCAGTAGACACAGACGCTGTGAATGTCGTTCAAGGGTGCGTTCACACCAGCAGACTAGGAGCGTTCACTGAGCGATCCAGCACGATTCAGATGGCGATCGAAGTGACTCACCCCGAACGCTTTACCAAAGTGGCCTGAACTCGCTGGAAGTGGCCTGATGCGTGTTCTACGTTCCGATACATGACGGAATCGACGGACCAGGCCACCGCTCCCAGCGCTCGCACCACGGTGAAGCGAGGCGCCAATCGTGCGGTGTATGCGGGCGAAGAGGTGAAGGCAATTCTCGATGCCGGCACCATTGCCCACGTGGGTGTGAACACCCCCGACGGGCCGATCGTGCTGCCGATGGCGTACGGCCGGGACGATGACACGATCTTCGTTCACGGCTCGGTCGCGAACGCCATGTTGCGGGCCGGGCGCTCAGTCGAGGTGTGCATCACGGTCACGATCGTGGATGGCCTCGTCGTTGCCCGCACGCCGTTCCACAACTCGATGAACTACCGCAGCGTCGTCATCCGAGGCGAGGCCACCGCGGTCGAGCCGGAACGGATGCTCGAGACGCTGAAGATCATCAACGACCACGTGGTGCCGACGTGGGATCTCGCCCGCGCCCCCAGCGAGCTGGACGTGAAGCAAACGCTCGTTCTCGAACTTCCTCTCGCCGAGGCGTCGGCGAAGGTTCGGGGCGAAGGTGCCATCGATGAGGACATCGACATGGACGGGCCGCATTGGGCCGGCGTCGTCCCACTCACCTCGACGTGGGGCACGCCCATCACAAACGAGGACCTGCGCTCGGAGATTCCTGTTCCCGAGGTGCTGACCGCGATGGCCGGCACCGATGCCAACCCCGGCAAGGCCTACGGCTGAAGTCAACTCTGCCGATGAGGAGACGGTGACTGTGCCGCCTCCACCCACCGGCCCCTTCGGCAACACCGGTTCGGCCGGACACACGCAACCACCGCCGCCAGATCTCGATTCGTTCCTCGCCGCCCCTGCGTACGGCGCAACCGAGCTCCATGTCACCACAGCGATCTGGCGCAAGCCGTGGTCCGCACGGCGCATTGTTGGAGGCGTGCTCGACGAGGTGGCCGAGCAGATCATCGACGGCGGCGATCCCGGCTCGACGCCCACCGACTTCTGCCTGCGGTTCGCCTGGGTTGGGCCAATGGGAGTCGCTGGCACCTTCGAGACCGGACGAAAGGATGTGAGCAGCGACCGGTATCGAACGGCGATGCAAGCGGCACGCCGGCTGAGGGTTGGCGTTCGATTCTTCACCGAGGACAACGAGTTGGTGGGCTCACGAGTCCGACCGACAGGCGAGCTCTACGTTCCTCGCACCCTCCCCCCTCCGGGCAAGCTGGCCGGGGATGCGTTGGTCGTCGACACACCTGAGCGATTCGAGGCCAGCATCTCCCGCATCGAGCATCCGGGCCTGATGGGCAGGAAGATCAAGCGACAGAAGCCGGTCCAGCGGTACTTCCAGCTCGTGATGGACCAGCACTGGGTCCAGATCAACGACCAGACCCGCAAAGGGCTGACGACCATCAACCTCTCAACTGCAGACCTGCTCGGGATCGCAAATGTGACTCGAACCCCCGTCGCCTACACATCGACCGACGAGCACCCGCTCCCGACGCTCTCTGAGTGGAGCGGCGTGGACTATCGGGGCCGAGAGCTGGCGAGCTGGATCTACTCGCGGGTGCTGCAACGACTGGGCATGTGAGCCGGATGTCGTAGCCTCGGCTCATGGATCTGCCCGTGAACCCTCCGGTGAAACCGATGTTGGCCAAGGCTGTCGACGGGATCCCCGAACGCGACGATCTCGTCTTCGAACCGAAGTGGGACGGCTTCCGCTGCATCGTCTTCCGCGACGGGGACGAGGTCGAGCTGGGATCGCGCAACGAGCGACCGCTGACCCGCTACTTCCCGGAAATGATCGAACCGATCAAGGCGAGTTTGCCTGAGCGATGCGTGGTCGACGGCGAGCTGATCGTGGCCACGGGAGACAAGCTCGACTTCGATGCGCTTCAGCAGCGCATCCATCCGGCCGACAGCCGGGTCAACATGCTGGCCGAGAAGACGCCCGCACAGTTCATGGCCTTCGATCTCCTGGCCATTGGCGACGAGAACCTCACGGACGCTCCCTACTCGGAACGTCGAGCCCGGCTCGAGGCAGCACTGGTCGACGTTGAGCCTCCGATTCACCTGACTCGCACCACGACCGACACCGTGGTGGCTGCCGAGTGGTTCCGGGTCTTCGAGGGCGCTGGTCTCGACGGCCTCATCGCCAAACCAGCAGGTGACCCGTACGTCGAGAACAAGCGCACCCAGCTGAAGGTGAAGCATGTTCGCTCCGCCGATTGTGTCGTGGCCGGCTACCGCTGGCACAAGGACGGCAAGGGCGTTGGCTCGCTTCTGCTCGGTATCAACAACGAGAAGGGTGAGCTTCAGTCCGTAGGCGTGTGCGCCAGCTTCACGGCCAAGCGGCGGGCCGAGCTCATCGAAGAGTTGGAGCCGCTGACGCACGGTGCACTCGAGGCTCACCCCTGGAAGGACTGGGCAAACGCAGCCGCCCACGAGGAGGGCCGTATGCCGGGCGCTCCGAACCGCTGGAGCGGCAAGAAGGACAGTAGCTGGGTGCCGCTCCGAATCGAAAGGGTCGTCGAGGTGAAGTACAACGCAACGCTGAACGGTCGGCTGCGCGAGGTCGGCCGGTTCTTGCGCTGGCGACCAGACAAGATGCCGGCAGAGTGCACGTACGATCAGATGGACGAGCCCATCCCCGTTGGCTTGAGCGTGGTACTCGACCCCGCAGTCAATCCAGGAGACGCCTGATGGCTCCCATTCCCATGACGTTCGTGATGTCTGGCGACGACGTGTCCAAGCTGCCGGAGTCGAACGCCGAGGTGGCCATCGTTGGCCGCTCGAACGTCGGCAAGTCATCGCTGGTGAATGCCCTCAGCAACCGTAAGAAGCTTGCTCACACCTCGAACACGCCGGGCCGCACTCGCCTACTGAACTTGTTCTGGGTCGACCCTCCCAAGCAAGGCCAACAGCCGGTTGGCAGCATCATGGATCTGCCCGGCTACGGCTACGCCAAGGCACCCGGTCAGATGCGAGGCAACTGGCAGAAGATGATCGAGGGCTACCTGCTGGAGCGGGAAGAGCTCACGATGGTGATGGTGCTGGTCGACGGCGAGATCGGCCCCACCAAGCTTGATGTTCAGATGCTCGACTGGCTCCGAGCCAGCGACTTGCCCCACACGGTGATCGCCACCAAACACGACAAGGTCAAGTCCTCCAAGCGTGAGAAACGCAAGAAGGATCTGGCCGAAGGCTGCATGTTGGAGAAGGGCGACATCGTGTGGGTAAGTGCCCACAAGGGAGTGGGCATCGACCGCTTGCGAGGCCTCATCCACCACTGGCTCAGCCTCTAGCGCAGCGAACGTGTTCTTCTGCAAGACGCTGAGTTTCGGATGCGCAACTGAGCGTCTCGCCGAAGGGTTCGGTGCAGCACTGGTGTCAGGTGGCGAGCCAGGCAGCAACGGCAGCCCGGCGGGCGCCGTTCTTCCGGCCGACGATGCGCAGATCCAGCATCCGCTGAATCGTGAGCGCTGAGAAGCGCTCGGCAATCACACTCGCATCCTGGGGCGAACCGTCGGTTTCCTCGGCGCCGAGAACAACGCTGGCCACATGCTCGAAGTGACGGCGAGCGATGGAGACGCCAGCGGCATCTGCCCGATCTCGCGCCGTCTTGGTCAGCTCGTGCAACGCCCGCTGGGACGAGCTGCGGGGACCCACTTCTTGCCACGCCGCAGCGAGCTGGGCGTAGAGGTTTGCCCACTGGTCGGTCTCGAGGAGCGGGAACGTTTGATCGACGCGTCGCAGCTCAGTGATGGCGCTTGGCATCTCGACCTGGAAGTCGCCTGCATCCCTTGACTCTCCGACCTCCTCCGACTCTGGCTCAGCGAGGGGCAGCAGATACGCCTTGTCACCCGTCGAGATCTCTCCATCAGGTACCGCCACTTGGAGGAATCGCTTGAAACTGCCGTGACCGAACCAGTCATCGCTGACTTCGGCACCGAACTCTCGTTGCAACGCCCAGGCGAGCGAACCCATGTCGGTCGGGCGGTCGATGGCTCGCCAGCGATCGAGGAGTACATCGGCGGCATCGGCGGCGATTCCCGAGAGCGGGACAGAGCTACCCGTCGACTCCACCGGAGCGGCGGCCACCTCCTCGTCGATCCGATCGAGCTCGGTACGCAGATCCTCGGCGATGTCGTCGAGCGTGGAGAAGAGGTCAGCCATGCGCTTCGACAGCACCTCGACCAGCGGAGGAAGTGCGCCATCCTTGGCGTACGTCTCTTCGTGCGTGAGCTCGCCCCAGCTGTCTTGGAGCAATGTGCGGACCTGAAGCTCGCACATCATCGGTAGCCGACCATCGGCGACGTTGACGGTGACGCCGAGGTTGACGTGCCAGCCCCGGTAGCCGGACGGTTTCGGACTCACGACATAGTCTCGCTCCGAAGCGGGGTCGAGCCAGAGCGATGGACCCTTTGTGCGGGGCAAGGCTTCGAGAGCGGACTGCACCATCTCGATGTCGCGCAAGTTCGTGCAGGTGATGCGCAGACCGATGAGATCGTCGATCACAGCGGGAATGTCGTCGACGGAAGTGATGCGCTCGGCGTAGCGAGGCTGGCGAATCTTTCGCCAGGTGCGCCGCTTGGACTTCACACGCCCGGTGGCGTTGCGAATGCGGGCGAGGTCGCGATCGGAGAGCAGATCGTCGAAGGCAGCATCCAGTTGATCAGAAGCGGCATCCATGGCGGGCTCGAGCACGCGGCGCCGGTAGTCGTCGTACCAGTCGCCGAACTCGGCGTAGCCCAACGGTGTGGGTGCTGAGGAGATAGCTGGAAGGTGTGCGGCGCTCACGGTGGAAGCATGGCATCAATCACGCGATCTCCGACGCCAACACTCCAACCTGAGGGACCGACTGCGTTCGGGCCAGCCTGGTGGCCGATTCAGCTGTGCAGTCAGTCGACGCCCAGGTGACCGTCGTCGACGGCGGCACCGATCACCTTCTGGGCCAACGCCCACAGATCAGCCGACCCGTCTTCGATCGGCGCGTTGTACGACCGAACCTGCGACTGGACGATCCCGTGCTCCATCCAACCCGGACCGCCGGCCGCACCGTTCAAGATCATGGGCTGCAGTCGATCGCAGGCGTAGGCGAAGCGAGCGGTGTCGGTTTCGCGGCCCTCGTATTCATCCCACAGCGCCCGGAGCTCGTCGCCTGCGTCGCCGGGAAGCAGTCCGAAGATGCGGTCAGCGGCTGCCTGCTCACGCTCTGCCTTGTCTTCGTGACCAGCGACGTCGTACGCGAAGGTGTCGCCGGCGTCGATCTCGACGAGATCGTGAACCAGCAGCATTGCCGTGGCCCGGGCAGGATCGACCGTCCCCTTGGCATGCGGGTGGAGCACCATGACCAGCATCCCGAGGTGCCAGGAATGTTCGGCGGTGTTCTCGAGCCGGCTCTTGTCGATGAGGTGCGTTCGCCGGAGGACACCCTTCAGTTTGTCGATCTCGAGCAGGAAGTTGATCCGCTTCCCAAGGTCCCCGTCGACCTCACTCGCCAACTCCACCACCGTCGTCGTATCCATCGCGCCGACGCTACCCGACCCGTCTCTGGCGGGAGGGCTCTCGGCGAGCGCCTGTTCGAGATGAGAAGATGGCCGGCGTGGCCAAGAGCGCAGAGCACGGCGAACCGATCGAGATGGAGCTTGCGGGCAAGACCGTCCGCATCACCAGCCCCGACAAGGTCTTCTTCACCAAGCGCGGTGAAACCAAGCTCGAGCTCGTCGAGTACTACGCCGCCATCGAGGGGCCGATCATGTCGGCCATGGGTGGCCGACCCACGCTGATGCAGCGCTTCCCCGATGGCGCCTCGGGCAAGAGCTTCTTCCAGAAGCGAGTGCCAAAGGGTGCTCCTGAGTGGCTCGAACAGTGCACCGTCAGCACGGTCAACGGAACCGATTCGAACGCCATGGTGGCCGCGGACATCGCCCACATCGCCTGGGCTGTGAACATGGGATGCCTCGGTTTCCACCCCTGGCCCTACCAGGCCGACAACGCGGGGTTGAACGGCGAGGAAGTGGCCGATGAGCTGCGCATCGACCTCGACCCCTCCCCCGGCGTTGGGTTCGACGAGATTCGCCAGGGCGCGCTCGACACCAAGGCACTGCTCGACGAGCTCGGCATTCGTTCGTTCGTGAAGACCAGCGGCAGCCGCGGCCTCCATATTTATGCGCGTCTCGAGGCCACCTGGACGTCCTACGGCGTGCGAGCTGCAGCGGTCGCCCTGGCCCGTGAGCTGGAGCGGCGCCACCCGACGACGTTGACTGCTGCGTGGTGGAAGGAAGAGCGGGGCGAGCGGGTCTTCGTCGACTTCAATCAGAACGCTCCGCACAAGACCGTGTTCGGAGCATGGTCCGTCCGGCCCCGAGTCGGCGCTCAGGTCAGCTGCCCGATCTCGTGGGACGAGGTGCCAACGGTGGATCTGAACTCTCTCACCATCGCCACGGTGCCAGCCAAGGTGGACGCCGAAGGCGATCCGTGGGCCGAGATGAATGCGAATCCACAGTCGATTCAGCCCCTGCTCGACATGAGCGAGCAGGACATGGCGAACGGGTTGATGGATGCCCCGTGGCCGCCCGTGTATCCCAAGATGCCGAACGAACCGCCGCGAGTGGCCCCAAGCCGAGCCAAGAAGACGGACTAGCGCTGCGGCGACCGCAGGAAGAACGCCTCGGACGCGTTGGGCCGCGGGCGCACTACCGTCGCTGCGGTGGGAGCAGGACACAGCCACGGGGGTGATGGCGGACATCACCAAGCCGGTAGCCGAACGATCGGGATCATTCTCGCTGTCATCGCTGTCGCGCTCGCAGCCGTCACCGGAGTGGTCACGGCGCTGACCTGGCCCGATGCAGACCCGGAGCGCTCAGATTTCAACCTCGGCGCCGACCTGTACCGGGCCGACATTCAGCAGGTGGGCGAGTGCCGCCCGGGCGACGTCATTCCCGACAGCGATGTGGAATGCACGCTCATCCAGATCTCGCTGAACGACGGGCCCGATGCTGGCCAACTCTTCGAACTGCCACCCTTCTACGACTCACGCACCGAGTTCGCCAGCGGCGAGACCCTGGTGGTGGCCCGGATCGACGGCGTCGACGTGCCCTTCCGCTACGGCTTCTCTGATCGTGAACGACGAGGATCCCTGATTGCCCTGGCTGCCGTGTTCGCCGTTGCCGTTGTGCTGCTCGGCCGGTTGCGAGGGTTCGCTGCGCTCTTGGGGCTCTGTGCCAGCTTCGCCGTGATCGGTTTCTACACGTTGCCCGCCCTGCTGGCCGGACAGAACGCGCTCGTCACCGCCTGTGTCACCTCCGCGTTGATCGCGTTCCTCTCGCTCTACCTGTCCCACGGTTTCACGTCGATGACGACCGTGGCGCTGCTCGGCACCCTGTCCGCACTCGCGCTGACCGTGCTGTTGGGTGCCGCGTTCATCTCGCTTGCCGCGTTCAGTGGCTTCGCCAGCGAGGAGTCCTTCTACATCGCCGGGGCGGGCAACATCGACGTACGAGGTCTGTTGTTGGCCGGGCTTGTGATCGGTGCGCTGGGTGCCCTCGACGACATGACCGTGACCCAATCCTCGGTCGTGTTCGAGATGCGAGCGAACAACCCCACGCTCTCCCGCTGGAAGCTGTTCGCCTCCGCCATGCGTGTCGGGCGAGACCACGTCGCCTCCACCGTCAACACGCTCTTCCTCGCCTACGCCGGCGCTTCCCTTCCGTTGCTCCTGCTGTTCTCGATCGGTCAACTACCAGTAGGCGATGTGGCCAACTCCGAGATCGTGGCCATCGAGATCGTGCGCACGCTGGTGGGTTCGATCGGCCTCGTAGCTTCCGTGCCGCTCACTACTTGGCTCGCGGTGCAGGTTGTCCGCCATCCCGAGGAAGTACCTGCCGTCATCGAGTCTGGGGCGGGCCGACCCACCGTCCGCAGAACCACCACGGCAACGGCCGCCACTCCCGAACTCACCTCGACTCAGCCGTTGGCGTCGACTTCTGCGGCCTCGGCGTCAGTGTCGGAGCCGGTGTTGGAGCCGAACGAGGCGGCGCCGGCCGCAACGACGGGCGAGCAATCAAGCGACCCGGCCGACCAGCCAAGCGCACCTGAAGCGATCGATCCCGCTCCCGAGACCACAGCGGATGCCGGCGAGTCGGTGTCGTCGGAGTTCTCCGAACTCTGGGCCGACGAACCCGAGCTCGACGCAGCGCCGGATCTTCCGCCCGAGCCCAAGCGCAAGGGCTCGTGGTTCAACTCCCTTCGCAGCGGCATCGACGAAGACTGACTCACAGCTCCTCTCACCCGCACCATTCCAACTGTGGGCACTCGGCGTGCCTCACGCACTTCTCGTGCGCACAGAACCGGGGAGCGAGGTCATCGGGACAAGACGGGAGCTGGGGCCGCGACGATGCCGAAACTGCAGCGGACGACGACCTTCCACCCGATCTCGCAGCGCTAGCCCACCAAAACGGTGGGCTGGGCACGAAATTTCGGCGCAGGCGGGTGCGAGTTGAGCGGTTAGGGGGTGGCGACGGCGAGGGGCTTTTCGAGCATGAGCACTTCTTCGTCAGTGCCGTAGGGGAGGCGGCGCTCGAGGGGCAGGAAACCGGCGACCTCGTGGAAGTGCAGGCTGCGAGGATTCTCCGGGATTGTGTTCACCTCGGCGCACAAGAAGGGCAGATCCGCCGTACGAGCCACTGCTTCTGCCACTGCGTAGAGCGCTGGCCCCCAACCGAGGCCGCGGGCTTCGGCCGCCAGCATCACTCGGTCGACATAAGCGAAGCGTTCATGCCGATCACTGAAGTAGGCGTAGTTCGTGCTGGTGTAGGACGAGCCCTCTCGCATCAGGAAGATGGCTCCCACAATGGCTCCGGTCACCTCGACGACGTACACCTCGAGTCGTTCGGCCACGAGGAAGTCGAGCTTCGCCCGGTCCATCTCCCCCACTTCGGGAACGTTGGCTGCGTTGAGGGCAAGGACGGCGTCGGCATCGCCGACTGCATACGGACGAATCACGCCCGGGAGGATGCCAGCCGGTTGGCCTTCTCCACCAGGTCCGGTGCATCGATCGAGGCGGCGAACGCCGCGAGCTGGGGAGTTGGTCCGGTCCAGCGCAGTTCGTCGACGTTGTCGATCGTGGGAGCGTCGAGAGCGAGTGTGGCCAGGGTCTTGAAGAGCAGCGCATCGGGCATGTTGTCGGCGAGCGTCTGGGCCAGCTTGGCTCCGCTCCGCACCGTGATGTCCCACTGCCCGGCCGAGAGCGGGATGTCCTCGATCTTGCCGTAGCGGGAGAGCACGGCGGCTGCAGACTTCGCACCCCAACCTTGCAGACCGGGGAAGCCGTCGGCTGAGTCACCGACCAGACCGAGCCAGTCAGGGATGGACTCCGGCGGCACTCCGTACTTCTCGATCACGTCCTCGACGTCGTAGACCTTCTCCTTGCGGCGATCGAACTGGAGCACGCGCCCCTTGCGAACGCACTGCGCCAGATCCTTGTCTGGCGTGCAGATCAACACCTTCTCGACCCGATCGTCTTCGGCTGCGATCGCGGCGGCAGCGGCCATGCCGTCGTCGGCTTCGTACTCGACCATCGGGAAGAGCTTCACGCCGAGAGCGTCGATCCCTTCTTCGAGCCACGGGAACTGGGCCATGATCAAGGGGTCCATCTCGGAGCCGTCCTTGTAGCCGTCGTACATCTCGTTGCGGAACGACTCGATCACGTTGTCGGTCGCCACACCAACGTGGGTGGCGCCGTCGTCGAGCATCGAGAGCAGATTCCGAAGCACCGCACGCGTAGCGCCTACCTCCCGGCCGTCGGCCGTTTCGTGTCCGGGCCGGCCAAAGAACTGGCGGAAGAGTTCGTACGTGCCATCGACGAGGTGAACGATCACCGAGCCATCATGCCGTGTCTGAGCCGACCGTGCCCACGCTCCGCTGGTCCGGTCGCGCGCAGTGCCGAAACACGCCGAATCCGAGGAATCGCACAACTGCGAAGCAACGCTCGGCGATTCCCCCTTAGCCTCCCTGCCATGGCAGCTGGAGGAAGTACCAAAGCAGTGGTCGCCGCTCTTGTCGGCAACTCACTGATTGCGATTGCAAAGTTCGCGGCGTTCTTCGTCACGGGCTCATCCTCGATGCTGGCGGAAGGCATCCACTCCACAGCCGACTCGGCGAACCAGGGACTGCTCTTGTGGGGCGGCAAGGCAGCACAGAAGACAGCCGATGAGGAGCACCAGTTCGGCTACGGGCGTGAGCGCTACTTCTGGAGCTTCGTGGTTGCCCTTGTCCTGTTCAGCCTCGGCGGCGGCTTCGCCACCTACGAAGGCATCGAGAAGATCCGTCATCCGCACGAGATCGAGAACGTCGGCATCGCACTCGGCGTGCTGGTGTTCGCCATCGTGGTTGAGGCGTTTGCCCTCCGAACAGCCATCGTCGAGGCGGCGAAGATCAAGGGCGACATCACGTGGGCCCAGTTCATCAAGCGGGCTCGAGTTCCGGAACTTCCCGTGGTGCTGCTGGAAGACAGCGGCGCCATCATCGGCGCGGCGTTCGCTCTCGTGGCGCTCATCATCGCTCAGGCCACTGGCAACCCAGTGTGGGATGGCATCGGCACGCTGGGGATCGGCATCCTGCTGCTCGTCATTGCGGTGATCCTCATCATCGAGATGCGGAGCCTGCTCATCGGTGAGGGCGCCCGGCCGCGCGACATGATGAAGATCCGCATGGCGATCAACGGCGCCCCGCACGTGCAGAAGGTCATCCATCTCCGCACGCAGCACCTCGGCCCTGAGGAGTTGCTGGTTGGGGCCAAGATCGTGTTCGACGAGAACCTCACGGTCGAGGAACTCTCAGAGGCGATCGATGGCGTTGAGCGAGCGGTGCGAGCCGACGTTCCGTACGCCCGCCCGATGTACATCGAGCCTGGTCTCATGCGAGACCCCGCCCAGCTCGTGGCCGACGCCAGCCCCGTCGGTAACCACGACGATCACTGACGCGAGCACCCACCGCCCTCGGTTCTCACCAGCATTGGTTGCCGAACGCATTGGGTGCAGAGACAGCCCGTTCTTGACGCTGGCGCGCACCCAATGTCGCCGCCCGCGGACTGAATTGAGCAAAGGACGGCCGCAAGCGGTCAGAGCCCGATGGTGACCTCGGGATTCGAGGCAACCACGGCGAACCAGTAGGCGTTGCGCGTGGGGATCACTTCGTTGTCTGGCGTGATGATCGAGCCACCTGTGCCGTCGAGCGTCACGATCAGCCAGACACCACCCACGAGCTCTTCCACACGGCGCGCGGGCGCGGTCGCCCAGGCGCGCGTTTCATCGCCCACCGTGGCCACGAGCACTCGCTCCGACGGTGCGTAACGATCGTCTTCGAACGCCTCGGGGCTGACGGGGAACGGCGTGCGTCCGGCATCAAGGGCGTTGGCGTAGCTCTCGCCGAACGAGTCTGGACCGTAGTCACGCCCGTCCGGCCGGGTCATGACGGCGGTGTCCGGGTGCTGCTCTACCCACGAAGCGAAGGTCGTCGTGTTGGAAGGGAGAATGCGTAGCTCGGCGCCCGTGAGCGGCCCCACCAAACCAGCTCCAGAAACCTGCCACCAGTACGAGCCGGTCTCTCGGTCCACCATCACCATGTCGTTCTCATAGAGCGCACTGGTGTTGCTGAACGTGAGTAACTCGGGAGCGTCGGGGTCGATCCCGATCGTCTCTCGGGAGAACACCACACCGCTGCCGCAGAGCGGGCAGTACGTCACGACAAGTGGCTCGCCACCAAGCTCATCGTTCACGATCTCCCGACTGTTCAGGACTCGGACGGGGAACGCCCACGCATTGCCCGTGGGGTCGAGGTAGCCGACCACGAGATCGTCCGGATCGAGCCAACCAGCGGCCTGATTCGCCGACTCGTACTCAGGCGCATCAATCGGGGCGATGGCGTCAAAGAGCCGTTCGATCTCTGGCTCCGTCGCCTCCGAGAGGGGCAGCGAGCCACCGTCGAAGGTGTCGAACACGATCTCTTCCAATGGCACGGAGGCCTCGTCGATCTGCACCGGAGGCGTCGCTGCAGCTGGCGTGAGCTCGAGCGGACGGGTGGCGCGACCCAGCACTTGGGCACCGTCGTCGGCGCCGCAGGCAGCGAGCAGGAGCAGGCAGGCGAGCATGGGGACGCCGAACCGGCGAGACGAAGCCACGACTCCAGCAAACCACGAGAGGGGCGATGCACTTCCCCGCCCCTCCATTTCGTCCTCAGGTGCGGTAGAACGGAGGGATGCTGAGTGTGCTCTCC
>CALKTH010000055.1 GCA_937997485.1 uncultured Acidimicrobiales bacterium
GTCCATGGCCATACCAACACGAACCGGATCACCACTCGGCGCCGCTGCACAATTATCGAGATCAGCGTTCAACACCGCGTCGATATCAAACGGCGCTGCAGCCGGAGCCGCATCACCATCATCGGAACCACCATCATCAGACCCGGAATCATCCGAGCTCGCAGCGGCCGTGGTCTCGGCCGGGCTGTCGTCAGCTGCCGGCTCTTCATCGCTCGAACAAGCGGCGGCGGTCATCGCCAGCGCAGCCAACAGTGCGAGCGCTCGCACGACCTTCCCGCCGCGGGCGGCTGGCTTCCTGATTGGCATGGCCATCTCATCCTTCATGTCTTCACGCACGTGTGACTCTCCCCCGGCTGCCCAGCATCTCTGAGTGCCATATTTCGCATACCGTATACGGCGTGCGAAGATGGGGCAAGAGCCCGGCGCTCAGAGCGCCGGAAGATCTCCCCACCTCGCACCGTTCAACTCACGAACGAGGCAGGAACCCGCCGCGGCCCTGGGGCAACTTCATGTCGAGGATGCGCGAAGCAACCACGGTGCGAAGAATCTGTGCCGTTCCGCCGCCGATCGTGAACATGCGAACGTCTCGGTACATCCGCTCCAACGGGTTGCGGCGGCTGTAGCCGGCGGCACCGAAGACTTGGAGCGCGTCGCTCACGACTCGGATCGATGCCTCGGCCGTGAAGATCTTGGCCTGCGCAGCCATGGCTGGGTCGGGGAAGGGCGAGTCGTTCGGACCCCGAGACTCGGCGGCCCGGTACGTCAGGCTGCGGGCGGCTTCGAGCTGCACGGACATGTCGGCCAACATCCATTGCAGACCCTGGAACTCCGCGATCGGCCGGTCGAACTGCTCGCGGGTCTTTGCGTGGTCGAGCGCGAGCTCGTAGGCACCCTGGGCAATACCGAGGCCGACCGTTCCGGCTCCCACTCGCTGGCTGTTGTAGGCACTCATGAGCTCGGCGAACCCACGGCCGAAGCCGGACGGAGGCGTGACCACCATGTCGGCCTCGATCACCATGTCCTCGAACATGACTTCCATCTCCGGGATGGCCCGCAAGCCCATGGTGGGCTCGCGCCGACCGAATCGCAGTCCTTCGGTCTCGTCGCGGATGGCGAGGAAGCCACCAATGCCTTCGTCGTTGCCGTCCTCATCGAACACACGGGCGAAGATCAGGTGAAGCTTCGAAACCGTGCCACCGGTGATCCAGTGCTTCTTGCCGTTGAGGACGTAGGAGTTACCCCGCCGGTCGGCTCTCGTCGTCATCTTCGACGCGGCGCTTCCAGCATCGGGTTCGGTAATGCAGATGGCCGGCTTGTCTCCGGCCAGGACCAAGTCAGCGGCGAGCTTCTTCTGGGCATCCGACCCGTAAGCCATGATGGCGGAGATCGCCCCCATGTTGCACTCAACGGCGATGCGGCCGGTGACACCACAGACCTTTGCCATCTCTTCCACCACGAGCACGGCATCGAGGAACGATCGTCCCGGCCCACCGAACTCTTTGGGAATCGTGAGGCCGGTGAAGCCCGCCTTGCTCAACTCATTCACGTTCTCCCACGGGTACTCCTCCTTCTCGTCGACCTCGGCGGCTCGAGGCCCGATGACGTCGTGAGCGAGTTCGCGGGCCTCTGCTTGGAGGGCGATCTGTTCGTTGGTCAGTTGCCAGGTCATTGGGTCTGAAGCGTCCTTCGAGTGAGGGGGATGATGTTGCGCTGAGCGATGCTCCCGCCGACGCGAGCCAGAGAGGAGCCGATGGCGTCGATACCGACGACCGCCGCCGAAGGATCGTCGTGGGCCGAACGGAGGGCGTCGACGAGCGGCTCGACGACGCATTGAAAGGTCACGTTGTTCTCCGAGTCACCGACGGCGTGAGCGGTGCGGCTGGATTCGAAGAAGCGGTTCGCTCGCCGCTGGTCCGATGATCGGATGTGAGCGAGCGCGAGGTGAAGCTCAACGAAGGCGGAGGTGTGGCTCGTCTCGAAGGCGTCGGCGGAGGCGGCGAGTGCATCCCAGCGATCACCGACCGCGACATCGGCAAGTTCCAGCCGCCAGAGCAGCGAGGCGAGGTCGCAGAAGCGGAAGGGCGTGCGAGGGTCCTCGGCCAGCTCGTCGTAGATCGCCAGCACCTCGTCGAAAGACTGCCCGGCCATCAGGCGGAGGCACAGGTGCCACCAGATGTGCGTCGCGAGCGAGGTCTGCTCGGTCCAGGTGGTCTGACGACCACGAAGGAGATCCAGAGCGGCCGCCTGGTCCTGCCGCATCTCATGAACGTGAGCCAGCGCGTGCAGCGCCCAAGTGTCGAGCGGGTCGGCGCCGAGCGCCTCCGTTCCGACCGCTTCGGCCTCGTCGTAGCAACCGGCCTCTTCAAGGGAGAAGGCGTGCATCCCGGCCACGTGATTCCAGCCAGGAACGCCCCCGTCCCACATCTTCATTGCGGCGGTTGAAGATGCGAGACGGCGGGCGTCGTCGCCGACGTGGAGGTACACGTCGTGGGCGAAACGGACCGCAGCGAAGTCACGGCGGTCGCGAGCGAGGGCATCCCATCGGTCACCCGCCGCGGTGAACTCGCCAGCGGTAAGGAGTTGCAGCGCCTCGACGTGCCCAAGATCCCGTGGAGATCGGGCACGTTCGGTCGCTCGGAGCACGTCCACTGCCAATGACGGATCGTCGAGCCGGGCCGCTCCGAGCACGCGGTACGTTCCGCAGAACACCGGACCAAGGGCGAACTCGGCGTCGCCTGCGTTCGCGGACTCCAGCGTGGCGAACGGGTCTCCACGAAAGTGGAGCGTTTCGCTCCACGCCTCGTTCCAGGCCTGAACCGAGCTCGGACGCTCGGCCGACAGCGGGTCACCCCACTGGTCATCCTCGGTCACAGAGTGACCTCGAGATGATCGATGCCGTTGACGAAGTTCGACTCCACGAACTCCGGCTCGCCGACGTGTTCGAACGTGATGTTGCGACGCAGCATCTCCTCGATCAGCACACAGAGCTCGAGGCGAGCGAGCGAGGCGCCAAGGCAGAAGTGTGCACCGCCACCACCAAAACCGACGTGGCTGGGT
>CALKTH010000056.1 GCA_937997485.1 uncultured Acidimicrobiales bacterium
CCTCCACTGCAGGCCAGATCTCGAACATCGAGACACCAAGTGCAACAGCAACGATGAGGAGGCCAACGCCAAAGCCGAACATGAGCGTCGGCTTCCGCCAATTGGTGATGAGGTATCGAACGGTCTGCATTGGTCTGCCTCGGTGGTTCAGTGGATGCTCGCTCGCTCAAAGGACGCAGCGGCCAGCGTCGGTGATACGTCAAACGCCTCACTCGAGGGGGTCGTCAGACATGCCCACGACAACGTCGGTGGGCGGCGGCCGCGCGTCGGTCGCGCTGGTTCTTGCAATGCGCTCGATCTCAGCTTCGCCCGGCTGAGAGAGGCCTGCTCGCTGAGCGGGGTGAGCGGTGCGCAACGGCGTGCCCGTCAAGCAGGATCAACACGTCGCTGGGTTGCGATCTGCAGGCGGCTGGCGAAGGCAGTCCCCGGTTGCTCTGATCGAGGGGCATGAACTGCTCGCGTCGGGTCTCTACTCTACGACCTGGAGCTTGGTGGAGGTAGAAAGAGATGGTGGGCGACAACGACGCGCAGCTGAAGCTGCAGCTGATCGACACAGCTGAGCAGCTGCGGAAGGATGCGGCGGCGAAAGGCTTCCTTCCCAAGAGCACCGGATTCACGGTGGCCGTGGCTGAAGCGCTGGGTGAACGCATCGGTGTCAACGGGCGACAGCTCCACGGCGCGATGCACACCCGGAACGCCGTCTCGCATCGCACCGAGGGGGATGAGCCGACCACCCGGGAGATCGCATCGGCCATCACCACGCTCGAGGCTGCGGTGCAGGCCGTTGGTCGAACTCCGGCAGGCACGATTCCGTTTCCGCCGGCCAACCGGTTCTCCACGACTTCGCCTCCCAAGGCCCGGCCTAGCACGAGACCAGCCGCGACTCCGGCGCAGCCGACCACCGCCCCATCTTCGTTCGGTCAGTTTTCGACACCCACACCGAGCACAACGGCGCCTCCGCTTCGTCAGGTCACGCCAGCGTGGCAATCGCTGATGACCCACCCCGCTGGCCTGCTGTTCGTCGTGAACCTGGCTGCGTGGGCGGTGTCCCGCTTCGCCGAAGCACCGGGCCCCGTGGCTGCCCTTCAGCGCTGGTTCGCTCCGGTGCTCATCGATCTTGGGGCACTCGACAACTTCGTCTTCGACACCGGTGCACTCGGCCGTCCGGTGATCCTCTTCGCTGTGTCTGTCTTGCTCGCACTCACCACGTTGCTCACGAGTGGGCGAGCGGCCGCAGTACTCGGCTTGGAGGCGCTTCTTCTCGCTTTGGTGGCAGGTGCGTCGCTGGCCGCGGCAATCCCGGTTGCGTCGAACGTGCCCGGCTTGCTCGTCCTCGTCTGGATCGTCGGCCTGTCCCTCGCTGCCGCCCGTCATGCGTTCTCCACCGCGGATCGCGTCGCCACCTGGGGCATGGGCGCAGTCCCTCCTTCGGTATGGGACGCCCGCGTGAGGACCGCAGGCTTCCTGCTGATCTTCACGGTTCTCGTCCCGCTGCTGATCGGCTTATGGGGCTGGTCTGTTGCCCCTGAGTTCGGTCAGGTCGAGCGGGCCTTCGGCGAAGCTCGCTCGATGCTGTTCGTGGCGATTCCTGGCGCCGGCATTGTTGCCGTGGCGATGGCGGCGCTGCTCTTCCGCAGCCCGATCGAGGGCCGGGGAGGCACGATGGGGTTCGCTGCGATTGCGTTCATCGCAGGTCTCGTCGCCCTCACCTGGTACCCGAACACTCGCCTGGCCACCGACGTTGCCGGAACGGTGGCGCTACAACTGCCTATGACAGCGCCCGGCGCCACTCCGGCAACTGCGCCCACCACGGTTCCCATCGAAGCCACCCCTGCACCGCTGCCGCCTGTTGCCGTCCCCGAGGTCTGCCATATCGCGCAGCTCGCCACTTTCGCTGACCGCTCCGAAGCTCGTGAGGCAGGCCGAGATCTGGCGGCTGAACTCGACTTCACGGTCTACGTCACGGCCTCTGAGAACGTTCCGGGCTGGGATCCCGGTGCGTTTGCGCTCTATCTCCCCGCCGAGACCGCAGTCGTTGCCACGAACGGCGTTCAAGCCGCGAGGCGCTTCGGCTACCAGGGCGTGTATCTCGAAGCACCGGGCGAGCTTTGCGTTCCTGCTGACTGAGGGCGGTCTTTCGGTTCTGTCCATTTGCCACGTCGGGCGAGGTCCAGCTCGCCCGAGCTTTCGGCGCCTGTCGGAGCGGTCGACGGCTGGTCCACCGCTGCTGGCCCGACTCTGCCTCCTTGGTGTTCGTGAGGGTCTTCTACGCGGCGGTGCCGCCCTCCTGGAAGGGCGGCACCGAGATTGGCGTGTAGGCGATGGATCTGTCAGTTGGACCAGGAGCCTGAGTAGGCGCCGATGTAGTGCTTCTGACCGCTGCGGTCTTGCCGGATCCACACGGTCCGAGCCTGAGAGCCTGAGCGGGAGCAAAAGACGGACACGTTGACGTGGTTCCAGGAACTTGCTGTTGCGGCGGGTTGCAGTCGGATGCTGACCGAGTCACGACCGCTGGCGATTCTTGTACCGCCGTGATAATTGAGGAGTGTTACCGCCAGGTATGTGACCTTGTTGCTGCGACCGGGGCACCATCCCCACCATGTCGGGACGATCACCGTCGATGATTGGCTGTCGGCAGCGGCAGGTCGGGTTTCGACAGCTTCGCCGATCAGAGGAACGTCTTGGAGTGAATGTTCGGTGAATGGGGTGAGAGTGAACATGAAGCTCGCCAAAGCAAGCAACGGGGTCAGCACAAGCCTGACGGAACGCTTGTGCTTGGTTGCTGCAGTTGAGTTGGATGGGTTCGTGTGTGCGATGGTCACGCTTTGTTCCTTTGTTGTTTGGCGTGACATCACTTTCACGTTTGTCTCCCCGATCAACGGTGAGAGAAGGAGGAAGGAAGGGGGAACGCGAAAGTGGCGAGCCCGAAGGCTCGCCACGGTGGTCTCCTGTTGAGACTCGCCGGGGTCCCGCCGTGAGTCCTTCGACGGTGCTGCGCTCAGGAGGTGAGCGGTTTCAGCCCTCTTCTTGCACTTGATCGGCCAGTCGCCACTCACCGCCGACGGGCATCGTGGTGACTTCGAACTCGATCACGGCGGTGCCCGTACCCGGCGCCAGGTTGTCGCCGTCCGGCGGCCCATCGGCCGTCCCTCGAACGGTCTCGGTCACGATGTACGTGGTCTCCGGGAGGAGCACGAATTCGCCGAAGTAGTTCGACGCGGCGGGGAAGCCGCCGTGCTTGGGTCCCCAGCAACCCTCTTCACCCTCGAAGGTGCCGATGACTTCGCCGGTCTCCTTGTCGCGCACCACAAAGTTGCCGCTACCGCACACGTCGTTCGTGAAGTAGCGGAAGTGGAATTCGTTCTCGGCGATCCAGGTGATCTCGGCCTCTGAGATGATCTCGATCGGCACCGGCTGCTCAGCCTCGTCGACGCTCTCGGCCGCTTCCTCATCAACTTCTGCCTCAGAAGTTGTGGTGGCTTCCTCCGTCGTCGTCGGGGCTTCGGTCGTTGCTGGCTGTTCCGTTGTGGCCGACTCGGCGGCTGGCACGGCCGACTCCTCGGCCGTTCCTGGGCCGCAAGCGGCGAGCAACAGCGTCGCGACACCGAGTGCGGCGAGCACGGATCGGGTGGGTCGGTCCAGGGACATCGGGGTTCTCCACAGCTTCGGCGTTGTTGTCAGACTTGTCACCGGTCGCCCGGTAGCGGAGGCGAGAGTAGTGCCGACGCTGCGCGGCGACACAAAGGGAAAACCGGGGAGTTCTCCGTCCATCATCAGCGGACGAACACGCTCTCCACAGTCTGTCGGAGTTCGCCGGGAGCGATGGCGATCACCCCCGTACCCTCGAGCGCCGACTCGATCTCATCGCGTGGCGAACTCGCCGGATTGATGAGCAGAAAGCTCCGAAGCTCGAGATCGCACCCCATCCGGTCCAGGATTTTCTGCAAAGCATCGGTCTTTCTGCACACCTGATCGAGATCTCCGCGCTCGATGTCAAGCCGTCCCGCTTTGCACTCGACGACGGCGAGGGTGTCACCGGCCTGAGCAAGCAGATCGAACTCGCCGCCGAGCTTCATCAAGTCCGGCGCCGCGGTGTAGGACACGTTGGTGTAGAGCTCGTGATCGATCGCGTGCCGGCGGAGGTGATCCGACATCACCGAGTAGGCGAACCCGTTCAACCAATCTCCATCGAGGAAGGGCGCCCGTCGCCGAAACTCGTCGGTCGTCCTTAGCGAGATGCGGAACCTGGTGTTCTCATGCATCTGTCGCGCTCGCTTCGGTGTCACGCCGATCCAGTCAGAGCTCTTCTTGTCTCGGTAGTTCGGGTGCCGGAGACTATGACCCTCGCCAAGACCGAGCCTGTTGAGCAGTTCAACGAGGCGCAGCATCGCCTTGAGTTGGCGCCCTCGAAAGGTCATCACGAGAGAGCCCGGCTTCGTCTTGTTGGTTCTGAGCCAAGGCTGAGTCAGATCTTCGATGTTGGCGCCAACGAGATTGGCGAGGGAGAGGTCGGCGGAAGAGAACTTCTCGAT
>CALKTH010000057.1 GCA_937997485.1 uncultured Acidimicrobiales bacterium
GCCGCTCGTGTGCGCCGGCCAATCCGACCGCGGCATGGAGTTTTGCGCCACCTATGGCGACTACCAGTTCATCATCGGTACCGGCGACCTCGACGTCGTCCGTGCCGATGCTGCCCGGCTCATGGCCGCTGCCGAGAAGACTGGTCGTGACGTGGGCGTCTACGTGCTCTTCCAGATCACGATGGGTGAGACGGATGAGGAGGCCGAAGCGAAGTGGCAGTCTTACAAGGACGGTGCCGATCTCGAGGCCATCAAGTTCATGACCGGCCAAGCCGAGCTGGACACCGCCGGCGCCACCGCCGACAAGATCACCGAGATGCAGGGTGCGTTCAACCTCAACATCGGCCCGATCGTCGGCAGCCATGCCACGATCGCCGCCCGTCTTGACGAGGTCGCTCAGATTCCTGGCGTGAAGGGCACGATGTGCGTCTTCGATGACTACCCGGTCGCCACCAAGGAGTTCGGCGAGAAGGTCATGCCGCTCATGGAGAGCCGGAAGTAGCAACCGTGATTGAGCTACTGACGTTTCGCCTCGTCGAAGGTGCTGATGAGCCGGCCTTCGTCGAGGCGGACGGCAGGGTGCAAACGCACGTCGCGTACCAACAGCCCGGACTCGCCCGGCGAACACTCGCCCGTGGAGAGGATGGGCGTTGGCTGGTGCTGACCATCTGGCACTCGGAAGAGCAGGCGGCGAGCGCACAGCAGGCGTTCGAAGCGAGTGACGACGTCGCCGCGATGATGCGACTCGTTGAGCCGTCGTCGGTCGATCGTCAGCAGTTCGGCTCGGTCCCCCAGCTCAGCGGGTGATCACGTGGTCGGCCTCGGGAGCCGATGCCTGTTGGATTTCGCAGAGGAACACCGCCGAGAGAGCAAGGGCTTCATCAATGGAGAGCGGGCCACCCGGCGCTTGAACTTCTGCGGCGGGAGACCTCACTTGGGCTTGTCGGTGCAAGAACAGCTGCCAGGGTGATCGGTGAACGATGTCCAGGTTCTCGATGAGATGCATGAGCTGACAGGCGAGTTCGGTCTGGGCCGCGTCCAGTGCCACATGCACAACTCCAATGAGCGGCTCGGCCCGCACCGCCGTCGAGCTTGCCCGAGCGTTGTTCCGCTCGATCTCACGTTGGAGGAGCTCAGCGCCCGTGGCGATTGCGCCCGAAGCGCTCTCGATGACCGCCGTCGCGACGATGCCGCGCGTGATGCCGCCGAGCGAGTCTGGCATTGTTCGCGCCACCTCGATCGACTGGTCGACAAGGGCGTGGGCTTCACTCTTCTCGCCGAGCACGTACGTGGCCAGGCCTGCCGTGGTCAGCGCGGAAGAAACGATCCATCCGAACTCGTCCCCGTCGAGCGTTGATGACGCCCGCTTGGAGAACTCGGCGGCCGCGCTGTGGTTCCCGATGATGAGGCTCACATCGCCAGCGAGATGATCAATGACGGGCTCGAAGCCGGCGTGCAATTGCCGGTCCCGTTCACGGGCCAGTTCGAAGAGCTGCTGTGAGCGTTGAGCGTCGATGGCCTGCATCACTGCGCTGAGTCCCAGCCCGAGGATCGATGGCGCAGTCCCGGCCTTTCGACTGGCTTCCTCTAGCAGCGGTGCCAGGGAGACCATGGAGCCCCATTGATCACTGGCAAGGAAGGCACAGAACTTGCTGACCAGAAACGAGACATCCTGGTTATCTGGATGTGAAGGAGAGACGCTTGCCTCGAGCCATCGCAGACCTTCGTCGCCTCGGACCAACACCTGCCACACGGTCGTCAGAAGTACGGCTTGTCTCCGCAGCGTCAGCGACTCGCCTCGGGATTCTGAGTACGCCATTGCTTCCCGAAAGTTCGGGAGTTGTGTTTCGAACAGCACGGCGCGGCGTGTCGATGCGTAGATCGCCAGGGCCGACGTGGTTTCTGACCATTGGAGAAACCAGTCGCGATGGCGTCGACGCAGATCGTCAGACTGGCCGCTGGTGCGTCCAATCTCGAGAGCAAAGTCGCGAACCGTCTCGAGCAGCCGGTAGTGGGTGTCCCCTGAGTTGTCCATCAGGTGTTGGACGAGTGAACTCGCCCTGAGTTGCTGCAGAACAGCGACGGGGTCGACCCCGTCCGGGCAGTTCCAGATGCCCTCGATGGCCTCGAACGTCATCGGCCCTCGGAAGATCCCAAGCGTGATCAGCAGCGAACGTTGGTGCTCGTCGAGGAGTTCGAAGCTTCCCTCGAGCATCTCTTCAACAGAGGTGAATCGACGTCTCCGGTGGCGTCGTCGACCCGACTCGAGATGGTCGCCGCGATCGAGCGACTCGATGATGAGATCAGGAGGGAGGCGTCTCGAGGACCCGGCTGCGAGTTCGAGCGCAAGCGGCAGGTGGTCGAGTCGATCACACAGGCGTTCGACGGAGTCGTCCGAGAAGGTGCCGATGTCGATGCCAGCGTCGAGCGCGTTCTTGAAGAAGAGCTCGGCGCCGTAGGACCGACCAGAGGGAGCGAGGCGGTGAAGCGTTGGCAGGTAGAAGGTCTTCTCGCCCGGAAGGTCGAGCCATTGGCGGCTCGTCACCAGGATGGTTGGCCCCTCGATGGAGAGCAGGTGTTCGACGAGGTCGGCAACGTCGTCGAGGAGGTGCTCGGCGTTGTCGAGCAAGAGAAAGAGTCGACGCCCGTCGAGCGCACTGGTGAGGAACTCGAGGTTCCGCTCGTCGACTCGAAGCTTGAGGGGCTGGGCCAGGGCATCGAGAAGGAGGGTGGGATCGTTGACGGCAGCGAGGTCGACGAGAAAAACGCCCTCGGGGTAGCTGTTGCCCTGCTGACTGGCGACTTCGAGGGCGAGGGCGCTCTTGCCGGCTCCGCCCGGTCCGACCAAGGTCAGGAGTCGGGTCTTCTCCAGCAGGGCAGCGATCTCGGTTGCATCCTCGTCACGCCCGAACAGCGTTGGGCGTACGGACGGAATGTTCGTTGGAGTATCGGAGATCGTGCGCAGCCGTTGCTGTGGGCCGCGACCCGGCCACAGCACTTCACTGAGATGAACGGCATCGGTATGCAACCCCAAACGGTGGCGACCTCGAGGGAGCACGCTGAACGCTTCGTGCTCGGCGAGCAAGTCGGCCGTGGTGGAAGAAGCGATGATCTGGCCGTGACTTGCCGCCGTCACGATCTCGCTGACATGGCGAACGGCAGCAGGAGAGAACTCGCCTCCTTCGCCGTAGCCGGTACCGGTATGAATCCCAATGCGAACAAGGAGATCCGAGCCCCTGCGTGAAGCGGGAGGGGTCAGACGCTGCATCATCTCGCTCGCGGCGTGGGCACCGTCTCGTGGATCGACGTACGCCACGACGGCGCGAGTGGAGGATGCCTCGACGATGTGGGCGTGGTCCGCTTCGAGGAGTTCCAGAAGGTCGGTGGCCACGGCGACGTCGTGGGTCGGGTTTCCCGCAGCTGGCTCGAGATCGATTGCGACGAAGGTCAAGAGCCCGGTTCGTCGATTCTCGGATCGAAGGTCAACGACGATCTTGGCGTGCGGGCCGGGAAGTGTGTCGCCTGATGCGATCGCCAGCTCCAGTGCCTTCGTTTCATCGGGGGGTTCGGTGCCGGTCTCTTCGATCAGGAAGGTGCGGTACGCCTGGTACGACCGAATGGCTTCGGCCTGCCGCCCGTCGCGAGCCAAGGCCAGCATCAGCTGACGCCGAGTCTTGTCCCGAAACGGGCGTTCGCCGATGCGGCCCTCCAACATCGAGACGGCTTCGGCGTAGGCGTGCTGCGAGACCAACAGATCGGCAAGGTCGTCGAAGGTGACACAGCGCAACTCATCGAGGCGAGCGGCTTCGCCGGCGGCCCAGGCTTCGTGAGCAAACTCTTCGAGCGCATCCCCTCGCCAATGTGCCAATGCCGCCTGTAGCCCTTCGATCTGTGCGTGCGCATTGAGGTGGATGACGGACGCGCGCTTCTGTTCGAAGACTTCGGCGTCGACGGAGATCGGTCCGAGTCGGTAGCCCGATCCTTCGGTCACGATCGTCTCGATGCCGATCCGCTGACGAATACGACGGATCCGAGTGCGCAAACCGCCAGCGGTCAGATCGAGCCGATCAGCGAGCGTTTCCGAGCTCACGGGGGACCGGTAGCTACACCCGAGAACGGCCATCAGGCGACGCTGGTTCGAGCTTGCGAGGAGTCGCTTCGACCCCTCGGCATCGACGAACTCAATCTGCCCGAGTAGCCCGAGTTGACCTGACACGTGTGACCCCCCTTGTTGAAGCGTACGTGGCCTCCCGGAGAGAAGACGAAACGCAGGTGTCACACGAACCGGGGAGAGTGTCCTCAGACAGGTGGCGGTACCGAAACGACAGGCCAAGGAGCCCACATGAGTGACACGCAGGATCCGAACATCGCACGAACAGTGCGCCTCTACAACGCACTCTTCAACGAGGCCGACTACGAGGTCGTCGCCGAGTCGTTGGCCGACGGGTACCTCTTCGACGGCAAGCCGCAGACGCCCGAGGAGCTCGTTGCCTGGGTGAAGGGATTGCGTGAGGCGATGCCGGACATGGCTTTGGTGATCGAGGACATCTTTGGCTGCGGAGAGAACGTGGCAGTTCGGTGGCAACTGACCGGCACGATCAAGGCGACGAAGAAGGCCTACCTCGGTTCGGGGATCAACATGGTCCAGATCGTGGATGATCGGGCGACATCCAACTGGCAGGGCGGCCCCGAGGCGCCCTTGCCCAGCCCGCCCCGCAAGTAGTGGTCGGCCGGATGCGGTGGACGATTGGATGCGGAGCGCTTCTCTGGTTGCTTGGGGCAGGGCCACTCTCCGGTCCGGTCGCGGCACAAGACACGGGCGGATTCGCCATCGACTGCCAACGGGGGACGTTTCCCAACTATCACGACGAGGCCGATCCCGACGCGGTTCCCGCCGGTTACGACGGCCCCCTGTTCGAGTTGAGCCAGTCGTATCCGGCCGAGTTGCCCGAACAGGAGGACTACCCGTGGCTGGAGGTCGCCATATCCGAGGGTGCGCCCGTTGACCCTCACGAATATCTCAACCGGATGTTCGAGTACATGATCGAGGGCAATACCGATCACGCGGACGAGGCTGACTACTTCAACGTTCAGAAGAACACAGTTCGCCCTTGGTTCCACACGCCGTGGCTCGACGCCACGCTGGACGGCCGAGAGTTCGTGCACGGTCTCACGCACGAACTGGACAGTCGCGTTGGCCTGCTTGGGCCAAGTCAGAGAGACAAAGCACAAACCTGGGCTGTTGGTGCCTACAACGATCGAGGAGGTTGGGCGATCGGACAGGTTTGGTGCGACCCGAACAACCCGGATCCCCGGGCGTTGAATCCGGACCAGACGGGCCCGAACTCGCTGCCGGACGGATCGGCGGTCTGGAAGTTGCTCTTCACGACGGCGTTCGAACACCAGGAATCGTTCCTGGATGGGTCGCTGGAATGGACGGCGAACATCTTCCCGGCCTCGCTTCCATTGAGCGTCTCGAATCCCAACAGCGCTGACGATGGGTCGGCCGATCCGAAGCGCGTCATGAAACAGGTGCGCCTGATCCAGATGGATGTTGCCGTTCGCGATGACCGACTGCCCCTCGGATGGGCGTTCGGAACCTTCGCCTACTTCGCTGATGCGGAGGGTGAGACTGGCTTCGATCGACTGCGACCGGTTGGTCTCATGTGGGGGAACGATCCTGGAATCACCCCGACCATGGTTGAGCAGGGCGAAGAGCTCACTGCAACGTGGATCAATCCGGCGTATCGAGACAAGGAGCAGTACCCGCAGATCCACCTTGGCTGGGCTGGCCGGCTCTCCGGTCCGCTCGACAACGAGAACTCATCGTGCATGTCCTGCCACCAGAGCGCCGGCGTTCCCGGCGTTCCGATCGTTCCTGAAGCAGCGGCCTGGTTCCAGGCGGATGATGGAGGCGGTTCCCTTGCGCCCGTGCGAGAGCGTTTGTGGTGGTTCAGCGATGTGCCGGCCGGACTCCCAGCCAGTGACAGTCAGCGGGTGGCGACGGACTATTCACTTCAACTGGCGATCGGACTGCGACGGTTCTACGTCGCCAACTGCGATGTCGCCGCACTCGACGAGCGAGCGTCTGACCGAGGGGACGGCCGGCCCGCAGCAGCGGAGGTGGCCCTCGAAACCTGCGACGAGCTAGCGAACACCGTGGTGGATGCTGACTCGATCCCGGCGAGCGTAGGTCCTTCGACACCTTGGGTCTTGGCGTTGGTCGCCGGCGGATTCGTCGGAGGCGTGGTCCTGACCAATCTCATTGACCGTCGGCGTGAGCGGAGCGAGCGCAGTCCGGGCCACGCGATTCCTGAACACCCAGTGCAACGTGAGGTTTGAACGATGAATAGATACGCCGATGCGGACACGGCGCCGAGCCGCGAAGAGTCCGTGCCACTGCCCGAAGTGAATTGGCAAGCGGTGGGCCGCCAGGCACCTCGCCCCTTGAAGGTCGGCCACGGCGGTCCGAACGCATCACTGCCCAAGGCTGATGTCGTGGTGATGACGTGGACGACGGCGGAGTGGTGCGCACTCGATCACGTCTTCCTGAACAGCTCGACCAGCAGCTCGCCATCGTCTCGAACGTTCGAGGCTGCCTGGCTCCCGTACACCAAGGGCGCACCAAAGAGTCCGAAGAGCCCGACGAGTGCTGAGTACACGCCGCCGCCTTTGTGGGGCTCCTACCAACTTGTCAGCATCGATGATCGGGATGGCACGCCGCAGACGGTGCTTCTGTTCAAGTCGAACGCACACCTGGCGTACTCCCCGTGGATCGGGGCACTCGAAGAGATGGTCGGCCGGATCATCGAGGATGCTCAGCCCGATCGGTTCTATTCGATTGGCACGGCAGGAGGCACAAGTCTGCAGCAGAACCTGGGTGATACCGCGATCACGAATAGCGCCACGATCTCTCTGAAGGCGAAGCAAAACGAGACCGTGTCGTACAACCACAAGACGTTTACCTCGCCGTGGTACCCATCGTTCGATCTCGTCCCGGCGGTGCAAGACAAGCTCTTGTTCAGACTCGACTCGGTACTGACCAGGACCGAACTCGAGACCCTACTCACCGAACTCCACGAGAAGGATCCAGCGGCAAAGGCGTTCGGTCTGGGCGACCTTGTGAACGCCCCGATCACCCCGTCGAATCTCGGTTCCCCCAAAGCCATCGAAGCCAAGGAGGTTCCGCTGCTCACCACTGACTTCTACTTCATCGCCACGGGGGACGATTCCGAGCAGTATTGCGTGCTCGAAATGGACGATGCAGTCGTGGCGAAGGTGGCGGGAGACAAGGACGTCCAGTACTGCTTCGTGCGCAACATCTCCGATCCGATCGTGCCCAGTAAGAGCCAGAAGAAGCTGACGATTCCGGCGAACGTTCGCTCCGATTGGTCAGGCGGCATCTACAAGGCCTGCGGCGTCTACTCGAGCTTCAACGGGGCGCTTCTCGCATGGGCGACGATCGCGGGCCACTCCGTCCAACAAGCCGCTCACCAGACCGGGGAGATCGGAACGACTGCGGACATCGGAAAGAGCGAGCAGTAGCGATGCCGGCCGCTCTCATCTACCGGGTTGCAGAAGGTGCCAAGCGGAACGAGCTCGACATCCGCGGCTCGGGAGAGGCGGAGGTGCAGAAGACCTATGACGTGCTCAGTCATATCGAGGTAGCCCATTGCACCTACTTGCTCGGCTACACCCGGGTGGACCAAGAGGTCGACATGTACGAACTCTTGGATGTTGAGCCTTGGCTGCGGTTGGTGCCAAGTGAGATGGACTTGTCGAGCAGGAAGTGGGACGCAATCGAACCATTCGTGCTCGGCAACCAACCACACCTGATGTGTTACAAGGCTGACCCGGGCTGGTTCGGGTTCTTCCCCGTCAGCGATGACCTCGTGGCGCTCGATCACATGGAGTTCATCCAGTACCGGTCACCACAGACCAGCGGGTTCTCCATGGTGAAACCATTGGTCTCATTGGGCCGTGTTCTCTTCGTTGGCTACGACGAGAGCAACGGACGCATCACGACCTGGCTCCTCAGCACCACGGCGACGTCGGAGCCAGGCGATGCGCCGCTTGCAGCGTCGCCCAAATGGACACAGCAGTGGGCGAGAGGATGGACTCGATTCGCGTGGTTCACGTGGGGCCGAGAGAACTTCTTCTTGAAGACCAACGCCTGGAAGCCGAACGTGAACATCGACCACCTGCAGAACGAGCTGTCGCAGGGATCCAATGAAGTCGGCTCGCACCTGGAGCTCGACGACGCGCAAGACCTGACGAGCGTTGTTCCGTTCGTGATGCGCGAACAGGCGCCCTACTTCGCGACATACATTGCGGACTCAGGCAAGGTCACGTTCAATCGACTTCACGCAACGTGCACCAGCTGGTCGACGGAGGCTTCGGAGATGTGGCCACCAGGGATGACGCACATTGTTCCCTACCGCCTCGCTGACCAAACGTTCATTGTCTGCGCATGACGGGGCACTTGTCGCAACGCTTCGGCCAGGCGACTACTGCTGCACGAGAGTGAGCGGGTTGCCTTCGGGGTCGGTGATGCCAGCCAGAGTCGGTCCGCCCGGAACGTCGAAGCGTTCAAACGTGACGCCGCCACCGTTGTCGGCCACTCGCTCGAGCGCAGTGGCCAGATCCCGCACCTGCACATAGAGACTGACTCTGCTGGTGTCGCCCTGACGGATGTGACCCGCAGGGCCCGGCTCTGGACCGCCGAGGCCGGGCGCAACGTTCATTATCGGCCCCTCACTGATGTCCCAGTTGAAGACGGCGGCATAGAACGCTCGCTGTCGCTCCGGGTCCAGCGCCTCGATCTCCCAGTGCACGACCGGCCGCGCCCAATCACTCGCCTCGTCGTTGCTCATGAGGCGAGCCTCCCTCAGCAGAGCGGCTCCCGCCAGTCGAATGGAGTGTCGATCGCCGTCTGCCGCGACCAATCGTGGGAGATCATTCACCCCTGATGCAGGCATCAGTCAGCTTCCGGCCCGGCGGGCGGCTAGACACTGGGGGCACGCCATCGACCCCACGAGGGAACATGCCTTCTTTGCAGCACGCCGATGTCATCGTTGTCGGCAACTCATCGGATGACCCGTTCGCTATCGACGTGGCCTTCGGGGTCGGTCAGGCGGAGGACATCGCCGACCTGATCAGCATGAAGACCTTCGCCAATGGCGAGTTCTGTCCTCGCTTCATCAACGACGAACAGCGCCTCGAGAAGGTGGGCCACGACCTCGACGGCAAGACCGTTGTCATCGTCAGCACCTCCAACCGTGCCATGAGCCGCAACGCCTTGGCCATGCGCAACCTCCTCATCGCTCGTGCAGCCAAGGACAACGGCGCGGCCGACGTGGTGCTCGTCGAGCCGGACCTTTACTACAGCGCCCAAGATCGCGGCCCCCGCGCGGACCAGGGCCGCATGCACTTCGAGCGCGACCTCGAAGATCGCAAGAAGTTCGATGGCCAGCCGTTCTCCTCCCGCCTCTACGCCCAGATGCTGCGCCTCGCCGGCGTCGAAGAAGTCATCACCGTGCACAACCACTCGGTCTCAGTGCAGGCCGAGTTCTCCGACGTGTTCGAGGGTCGGTTCCACAACCTGATCCCGTACGAGATCTACGCCGATTACTTGAGCAAGGCCAACATCATCGACGCCTCGTCCACGGGCGAGGGCCTCGTCCTGTGTGCTCCCGACAAGGGTGCTCGGGACTTCGTCCGTGAGATGTACCGCGTGCTCGACCTGCCCGACGCGAAGTTCATCATGCTCGACAAGGAGCGCTCCGGTGAGCGTCAGGTGGAGATCAGTCTGCATCCCGAGAGCGACTCAACCTTCGATGAGATCTCCGGCCACGACATCGTGCTGTTTGATGACATGGTGCGCACCGGTTCCACGGTCGTGCAGTCGTGTGAGTTCCTCAAACAGGTGAAGCCACGCAAGACCGTCTTCGCCGTCACGCACTTCTACGCCAGTCAGGAAGGGCGAGAGAAGATGGCGAACCCTGCCATCGACGAGATCCTCGCCCTCAACACGCTTCCCACGGTGCTCAACCGAGATGTGCAGGGCCGCCTTCGCAAGAAGATGGTGGTGCTCAAGATTGAGCAGTGGCTGGCCCGCAACCTCTGCGAGATCATCGGCCTGCCTCGCCCATCGGGCGAGGGGCTGTACCAGATCGACATGTCGTCGAAGAACCACCGCTTCAAGCGCAAGATCTATTCGAACGATCAGCTTGCAGAGTTGAACGAGACGCCGCTCCCGCTCGACTGGAACGGCTGAGCGCTCTGACGCAATCGCGCTAACGCCATCGCGCTCCCGCAATCGCGTCGAGCTACTCGACGATGACCATCACGTCATCGAGCGACTTGCGTTGGATGTCTGGTACCTGCACGCCGTCCAACGGATAGCCAATCGGGAAGAGCACGAATGGCCGCTCGTTCTCCGGCCGCCCGAGCGTGTTGCGCAAGAAGGCCATCGGCGATGGAGTGTGAGTCAAGGTGGCCAGGCCCATGTGATGCAGTGCCGTGATGAACACGCCCGCGGCGATGCCACAGCTTTCCTTCACGTAGTAGTTCTTGCGCTGTTCTCCATCCGGCCGGACCTCATACCGCTCCTCGAACAGCACGACAATCCAGGGAGCAATCTCCAGAAACTCTTTGTGATGGTCGGTGCCCAGAGGGGCCAGGGCTTCCTGCCACTCCTCATTCATCCGGTTGTCGAGGTAGTTGACCCGCTCTTCCTCCTCGGCCGCCTCACGAATGGCTCGCTTCACCTCAATGCTCTGCGTCGCTACGAATCGCCACGGTTGCTTGTGGGCTCCGGAGGGAGCAGTCGACGCCGCTTGGATCGCCAGTTCGATCAACTCTTGCGGGACTGGGTCAGGGCTGAACATGCGCGGGCTGCGCCGGCGTTCCATCTCAGCGTGGAACGCCTCTGCCCTGTCCTGCATCTCGCCAGCTGACAGTCGGTCGAACGGCATGGGGATGAAGGGGTGCTCGGCTGCCAGCTCCGGGGAGGGGTAGGGATACTGGTAGAGCTCATTCGCATCGGCCATGACGAGAGTCTGGCATCGCCTACCGTCATCTCATGGCTGAGGTGATGATTCCGATTCTTCGCGTTGCACACGCCGCGAACACGGCGCAGTGGTACGCCCGCATGGGCTTCGAGGTCACGGGAGTGCATCGCTTCGAGCCGCACATGCCCGCCTACATGTTCCTCAAGCGCGGCGACGTTCAGCTTCATCTCTCCGAACACACAGGGGACGCCACGCCGAACACGCTCATGTACTTCTGGGTCGAGGACATTGACGCGATCGCGGCGGAGTTTGGAGTGAAGGTCACTCGGGCGCCATGGGCTCGAGAGGCAGAACTCACCGATCCGGACGGCAACCGCCTCCGCCTCGGCGAAGCCACGTGACCCCACGATCTCAGCTGGTGGAAATCTGGTGCCTGACACCCACTACCTACCAGTTTTCTGATGCTCGACCATCCCTCCGAAGCCCGTCGGTTCTGCCGACAGGAGTTTGATGATCGAGCTGCCAACCCCGACGTATCACCAGGCTCTGCGAGAGCACCTGGAACAACGCGAGCCCGAGATGTGGGCGTGGTTCTCGGAGATGGCGTTCCCGTCCACGGAGGCCATCCAGCAGGCTGAGCTCGACCTGCTGAAGACGAGCTACCGGCTCGAGCAGGAGCTGCACGGAGCACTCATCGGTGCGGCCACGCTGATGGCCGGCCAGCTCGATCTCGATCTCGGCATCACGCTTTACCAAGAGCTCGGTCTCAGCGAGCGCAACGCCCGGGTCATGAAGCTGGGCAACCACATTCACGTCATCTTCGGCGGCGACCTCCTGAACTTCCTGACCTTCGAGGAGCAGCAATCTGTCCTGGCCCACGAACTCGCCCACATCGCGCTGTGGGAGCGCGAGGGCCGGGCCTACCAAGTGCTCAACGACATGGTGCATCGCATGGATGCCGAGCCTCTGGCACCGGATGAAGTGAGCGAGACCGCTCGTCGTCTTCGCATCCACACCGAGGTCTGGGCCGACGCCGTCGCCCTCACCATCACGAACGACCGAGCCGCCTCGATCTCCTCGATCGTGAAGGTTGTGTCCGGTCTGCAGAACGTCGATCCCGATGCCTACCTCCGCCAGGCCCAACAGATTCTCTCGGCTGACGCATCGTCAAGCGAGGGTTGGACTCACCCCGAGCTCCACGTGCGTGTGGCCTGCATGGCAGCTCGAGATGCTGCCGATCCGGGCGAGATCATTCGGTCGCTGATCGAGGGCCCGGACGACCTGGACCGCATTGATCTCCTGGGCCAGGTGCGGCTCCGAACCCTCACGCAGCGGGTCCTCGCGTCAGCCAGCTCGATCGCTCCCGAGCGCAGCGAACGGATCGAAGCCGAGGCCTATCGCCAGTCATTCCGCTCTCTCGACCCCCGCGATCACGAGCGGGTTCGCAGCCCCGCTACCGAGCCAACCGATGAGTTCACCGCACCCCGACCAGCAGATGCCGTGGAGCCCTTGGCTGATGGTGAGCTGGCGGATGCTGCTCCTTCCGTTCGCTACTACTGCGCCGCATTGCTAGTCGACCTTGCGTTGATCGGCGATGGCGCCGCTTCCAACCTCGGCGAAGCTCGCGCGCACTCCTCTGAAGCTGAGCGGCTCGGTATCGAGACTGAGTTCGACAAGATTCTCCGTCGAGCAACCTCCCGAACGGCGGCTGAGATTCGCAAGCTGCGAGCGGCGTCATGACCTTCGCCCGCCTGCTCAGTGAATCGATCGCCGGCACCCACCTGCCGAGCACTGGCGACGTGCTCGCTGTTGGCCTCCCGTTCCTCCGCCAACTCGACCGCCTGCACCGCGATGGCATGGTTCTCCGTTCGCTCAGCATTGACGACGGTGTCGGCCTTCGTGGGCTCGAGTACGACGGCAAGGCGCTCTCGTTCGACGCCGAACTCGTGCAGCGACCTTCGACCAATGCACTGCTCGATCAACTCAACCCGAGCTTCAGGGCAGGCGGCATCGAGGTGGCGGGCCGATTGCGGGTGGATCACGGTTTCGGTCAGGGCCAGACCGTCACCAGCGGCGACGTGTTCGACGGCGAAGAGGGACGGCCGCAACGCCCGATGTTCGTCGTCGGCTACCGAGCTTGGGAGCAGCTGCACGATCACCACGACGTGCTGACCGACATCACGCTTGCTGGCCTCGTCCTCAGCAGCTACGCGCTGGGCTTGGACCTGGATCTGGCGCCGGCCGTGCATGAGCTGGCGTTGAACCACAAGCATCTGCTGCAGCTGAACCCTGCACTGCACCCGGTGGTGGCCGGTGTGCTCTCGGAGATGATTCGGCCAGATCGCCACGAGCGGCCGAGTGATCTCGGCTTGGTGCTGGCGCGTCTTGAACATCATCGTGATCTGCCCACTGACCTCGATCTCTCTGCCGCCTACGTGGGTTCGGCCAACACGATTGCCGGTGGCTGGCGGGGCGCCGTGCTCACGACACTGCGCGAACGGGTCTTCGACCTCTCCCGTCGTAATCGCCAGCTCTACTTCAAGCCTTCATCCACGGCTCTCTCACTGACTGAGGCATCAGTCCCCCTGATGCTGAACGTGGAACGCATTCAGCCCGACGACCTGCTCACCTGGACGGGCAAGAGCGCGGAAGCGTTCCGCAACGGGAAGGCCGTCGATCTTGCCAAGTGGTGCCGCTTCGAGGAGGCGCCGCACATCGTGCCCAGCCTCGACAAGATGATCAGCGCGGAGCGAAAGTTCCGGACCGAACATGGTCAGGGGCGCCTTCAACTCATCATCGCCTTCCTCCGGTGGGTCGATCCGGAGACGCAGGAAACGATCAACTCGCCGCTCATCTCGCTGCCGGCACAGCTGGCCAAGAAGAAGGGTGTGCAGGATCGCTACACGGTCGAGGTAGATAGCAGCGAGGCCGATGGCGAGGCCGAGGTGAACCCCGTCTTGCGCTACCTGCTTCGCACCCGATTCAGCATCGCGCTGCCCGAACGGGTGGACACCGATCCCGCCTCGATCGCCGCCCTCATCGATGCACTCCGAGCTGGCATTCAGGCCACCGACCCTTCGGTCGAGGTTGAACTCGTCGACAAGCCACGCATCAATCTCATCAAGCGGCGGGCCCAACTCCGGGTGGACGCGTATCGCCGTCGACGAGCGCAGGCGCAGGCTTCGTCTGGCCGGTGGCGCCGCCAAGATCACAGCTACGACACCGACGACTGGCGCCCACTCGGTCTTGCCCTCTACCGGCGATTCGTCGAGCCGCCAGAGCTGCCGTTGCGTTCACTCACCAGCGCCCCTCCGTTCCTCAGGCGACCGGAGTCCTTCGCTGCTGCCAACCAGAAGGGCGAGCGGGAGCAGGAGCTGTATGCGGTGAGTTCGGGCGACGTCAGCCGCCAGCGTTGGGAGGTCGACCTGTGCGCCGTCACGCTTGCCGCCCTCGGCTCTCGCCGCACCACCCTCTCGCGTGACTACGACGCCCTTCTGGCCGACGCCAGCAACACCGGGCCGGGGGCGGCGCCAACGATGCCGGACGCGCCGTTCAACCTGCTCTTCTCACCGGACCCGTTGGGTCAGCGCAGTGAACCGGTCGCCTCGATCTCCACCGATCAGGTCCTGGTTCTCCCTGCAGACGACGCCCAGGCCCAAGCCGTTCGTCGCGGCGTGCGGGGTGACTCGTTCATCATCCAGGGCCCGCCCGGCACCGGCAAGAGCCAGACCATCACCAACCTGATCGCCGCCCTCGTGGCTGATGGCAAGCGGGTGTTGTTCGTCTGCGAGAAGCGGGCTGCCCTCGACGTGGTTGCCCAGCGTCTCAAGCAAGTTGGGCTCGAGGATCTCGTGGCCACGATCCACGATTCCCAGCTCGACCGAAAGGCGTTCATCAAGGAACTGGGCGAGGTGTACGACCGGTGGACGACCACCACACCGACCGATCGCCGCCCGGAAGCGCTCGCCGCCGTCGAGGAGCGTCTCCGCCCCATCCGCCTGGCTTTCGACGAGATTCAACATCCAGACAGCGGACTGGCTGGCGCCGCGACCGGCGGCTCGTCAGCGTCACTCGTCCAGCTGGTGGAGCGCCTGGTGCTCCTGCGGGCGGCCGGTATCGCCGCGGCGCCGAACGATGCGCTGCCAGCCGATCTCCAGGCTGGAGATTGGCTCGCGGCGAGAGAGGCGCTGAGCGTCGTCGCCAGCGAGCTGGCCCAGGCTGGTCTTGCACCTCAGGTTGGCAGTCACCCGATCTTCCGACTGCACCCTCGTGCGTTCGGCCCTGTCGACCCGCTCACCGTGCTGCGCACGCTCGGCCCCTCCATGGCTGCGGCTGCGACCAGTTTCGACGACGCAACGGGTCCTTCCGTTTCCATGGCCGAGGTTCCGGTTGATTCGCTTCGCACGCTCGTTGATCACCGCGAGGCGCTTCTTGCCCTTCACCGTTCCGGCGCGCTTGGTGTGCTCGACCGCAACGGTCCGGTGCATGCCGAGCTCGTGACTGCCGATCAGAACCTGCAGGGCTGGTCCGCCACAGCGGCAGCGGCAGCCTCTGGGTCCGCGGGTTGGCGCCAGGCGCTTGCTCCCGAAGACGCTCGCAACGCGCTCGCGGTGGCCACCGAGAAGGAGGGCTCGACGTTCAAGTTCCTCGACGGTCGGTGGCGCAAGGTGAAAGGCGTGGTGGATGGGGCGTACGACTTCTCTCGCCATCAAGTCGAGCCCTCGATCACGCAGGTACTCACCGATCTCGTCGCTGCCTACGACGCGGCCGACGGCCTCGCCGCCCAGCGCTCTTACGTTCAGGCCCGGTTCGGTACCGACGATCCCAAGCTGCTCCTCGCGTTGGTCGAGCATCTGCACGATCATCCCGTCGTTCGGGGCCTGGCATCTGGCGGCGTTGACGCAGAGGCCGTGATCAACAGCGCTGATGCGCTCGCCGGACACGTCGACAGTCTGCTCCTCGATCATCGCCAGAGCGCAGGGCGACCAACGGTGGCCGACCTCCACGCCATCACCGCCGGCCTGCAACAGGTGTCGGTCACGCAAGAACGAGCACTCGTCGCCTGGGTCGAACTGGCTGACCATCCCGCACCCGTCCTTCAGGCAGCGCTCTCAGGCGACGGGCTTGATGAGATCGAGCGAGCGGTGATCGAGCGGGCGCTGCACAACGCCGCGGGAAGACTCTCCGGGATGACGAGTGCGCAGCTCGAGGCAGCGCTCGAACAACTTCTGGGAGCGCACAGGAATCTTCTCGAAGCCAACGCTGGTCATGTTGCCAGCAAGGTGCAGCAACGCTTCCTCGAGCACGTGGCGTTCTCGGAAGCATCGATGGCAGGTCGCTCCGACGAAGACAAAGCCTTCAAGAGCGAGTACAACGCGGGCCGTCGAGTTCTGGAGCGAGAGTTCCAGAAGAAGATGCGCTATCGCTCGATTCGCGATCTTGGCACCGGCGAGTCGGGCACCGTGCTGCGGGATCTCAAGCCGGTGTGGCTGATGAGTCCGCTCTCCGTCTCTGACACGCTGCCGCTCGACGACGAGCTCTTTGACGTGGTCGTGTTCGACGAGGCCAGTCAGATCCCGGTAGAGGACGCGGTTCCCACACTGCACCGAGCCCAACAAGTGGTGGTGGTTGGCGACCGCATGCAGCTGCCACCCACCCGCTTCTTCTCCGCTGAGTCGGACGACGAGGAAGATGTGATGGTGGACGAGGACGGTCACCGACTCAGCGTCACCCTTGATGCCGACAGCTTCCTCACCCAGGCCGACGTCTCGCTCGATTCCGCCTTGCTCAGTTGGCATTACCGATCTCGTCACGAGTCGCTCATCGCCTACAGCAACCACGCCTTCTACGACGCACGGCTCGCCACGGTGCCCGATCGAGAGTTCCCCGCCGCCGGGCGATCCGCTCTCTCTGCCTCCACTCCTGAAGATGCGCGAGAGAACCTGCCCGAGACGCTGGCCCGACCCATCTCCTTCCACACGATCACCAACGGTCTCTATCGTGACCGACGCAACGAGCCGGAAGCCGACTACATCGCTGAACTCGTTCGCAGCCTGTTGGCCAAGCAGGCTGACTCGGAGAGCGACCGGCTCACGATTGGCGTGGTTGCCTTCTCGGAGGCTCAGCAGTCCGCCATCGAGAACTCGCTCGCCGAGTTGGCCACCCTGGACTCAGACTTCGCCGTGCGTCTCGAAGCCGAACAGCTGCGAGTTGATGACGACGAGTTCGTGGGGCTCTTCGTGAAGAACCTCGAGAACGTCCAGGGCGATGAGCGGGACATCATCATCATGAGTGTTTGCTACGGACCGGGGCCGGGCGGCAAGATGCGGATGAACTTCGGCCCGATCAACCAGGCCGGAGGCGAGCGGCGGCTCAACGTGATCTTCAGCCGCTCCAAGCAACACATGGCGATCGTGAGCTCGATCGAGGGACGCCAGATCACGAACACACACAACGATGGCGCGAACAACCTGGCGCGGTTCCTGGACTATGCGGCCGCCGAGAGCCGGGGCGACCAGGCCGTCTCCGCCAACCTGCTGGCCGCTCTTCGGCCCGAAGCATTCGGTCAAGCCGAGAATGACGGAGCCGCTCGATCAGCGGTAGCAGCAGAGCTCGCTGCCCAATTGCGACAGCGTGGCTGGGACGTAGACCTGGACGTCGGTCGTTCGATCTTCACGGTCGACGCGGCCATTCGAGGCGACGATGGCTATCGACTCGGCGTCCTCATCGACCCCGGCGAGGGCGAAACAGCGGCCCGGATGTTGGCGGAGGCAGGAGTCTTGAAGGCCTTCGGTTGGCCGATCGCCCGCGTGCTCATCACCGAGTGGTGGAGCGATCCAGCCACCGTGATCGATCGCCTTGATCACCAGCTCCGATTGGCCGAAACGAACAGCTAGGTGAGCGGCGACCGGTAGGGCGGCGTGATGTTGTGCTCGATCCACTCATCGGTGTCGGGACGAGGGAGTTCGTAGCTGGGCGCACCTTTGCAGCTGATGCGGTACATGAGTCGAGCATCAGCTGGATCGTTGATGACCTTCTTGTTGGGAGGAGCGACGTGGAGCGTGGAGAAGTTGCTCCAGATCGTGACGTCTCCCGGACGATGCACGTGGTCGTACCGGAACTGCGGCTGGAGGACGTGTTCCTCGAGAGGGTCCAGGAAGTGGCGCGACTCGTCATCAGTCATGCCCTCTACCTGCGCTGGGGCAACCCGCTTGCCTCGCGAAGCCCAGATGGGGCTGTGGAGCGACTTCACGCCGGTGCGCGGATTGACATAGACGAGGGGTACGAGCCACCCGTCGTCGTCCTTACGGAAGCGTCGGCGAATCTGCACCTGCTCGAGTTCGGCCTGGCGGCTGGGACTCAGCGCGGCAAAAGCGCGTGCGGTATCGGTGTATGCGGTCTCACCGTTCAGCGGCAGTGCCATGCGTGCGGCCTCCAAACCTGGTGAAGAGTCCGGGTGGTAGAAACCCGGCTCATGTCCGGGGTCGGTGACCCATGTTCCGCCTGGAGCGTTCCGCGTCTGGGGAGCACACTGCACGTAGAAGATGCTGGTGGAGAGCGGGACCTTCTCGAACTCAATGTCGGTGTGCCAATGCTGGCCTGCGGCGAGGACTTCTTCCTTATCGGGCCCGCTTTCTGACAGGTTGTTCACGGGATAGGTGGCCAGTGTGTCGGCGCCTTCGATGCATGCGATGGCTCCGGGGAAGGCAGCATCGATCTTGGCGATTGCCTGATGCTCTGCCGTCTTCGCCGCCATCTCGTGCACCGGAACGCCGTAGTTGGAGAAGTTGCTCGGGTGAGGAATCGGTGCGCCGAAGTGATTGGCCAATCGCTCCACGTGGTGGACGTTCAGCCCGTGCGAATCCTGACTGGGGAAGGAGATGATCTGAAAGTCGTCGAGAAGGTCTTGCAGCAGTGCGGCTTGCGCTGGCTGGAGACTCTTGGTCAGATCGAGCCCATGAATGCGACGACCCATCCGGTCCTCGGTCGTGAGTGACTCGATCGACGCCTTGGAACCGAAGTGTTGGTGGAGTCGCTCCTGCAGTTGTTGCGCTGCGGTCATGCTGACGGTTTAGCTCGAAAGTGTCAGCTCGTGCGAGTCTGTCGTTCTCTTGGTGAGGAACAGATGAGGCCTCCGCCCCGCTTCTAGAGTCGGCTCATGCGCGAGCTCCCGGTTCTCGACATCGCCCCGTTTCTCGCAGACCCCTCATCGTCGGCGGGCCAGCGATTCGTTGGGGACCTTGGCAAGGCATGCCACGAGATCGGCTTCGCTCACATCGTCGGGCACGGCATCGACCCGGCAATGGAGGCGCGCCTCCTGGATCAGTCCCGGCGGTTCCTCAACCTGCCGCTCGAGGAGCGTCAGGCGTTGGCTCTGGTCAACAGTGCCGCGTTCCGGGGGTACACCACCCTGGGCGATGAGCGGACAGCGGGAGCCGCCGACTGGCGGGATCAGCTCGACTTTGGGCCCGAACAACTCGCTCCGCCGCCCGGTCACGATGGCCCCGCCTGGCTGCGGCTACGGGGTCCGAATCAGTGGCCGGCGAGCTTGCCCGATCTGTCCACTGTTGCGCTCAACTGGCTCGACTCCATGCTTGATCTGGGCGTGGACGTGCTCCGAGCACTCGCTCTTTCCCTGGGCCAGCCAGCCGACCGGTTCGACTCGGCCTTCATCCCCGTGCATGACCTGCACGCCAAGATCATTCGCTACCCGGCAGGCAATCCGGCGTCGCAGCAAGGTGTGGGGCTTCATCACGATTCCGGTGTCCTCACCTTCATTCTTCAGGACGATGTCGCCGGGCTCGAAGTACGGGCGGGTGATGAGATGGTGCTGGTTGAACCGCTGTCGGGGGCCTACGTGATGAACCTCGGGGCGATGATGCAGACCGCAACGAACGGCTACTTCCGGGCGACTCCCCATCGAGTCATCAGCCCCGCTGGGGACGAAGACCGCCTTTCGATCGTGCTCTTCTTCAATCCCGCATTCGAGTCCACGTTCGAGCCACTCGACCTTCCTCCTGAGATCGAGGCCCGGGCGCGTCCGGAGCGGGTTGACCTCAAGGGCGAGTCGATCTTCACGCTCTTTGGAGAGAACAATCTGAAGGTCCGGTTGCGCTCGCACCCCGACGTTGCCGCTCGTCACTACGCCGACGTCATTGGCACTCCGCCCGCAGGTTGATCAGCTGCTGATTGCTTGGGCGAGGAGTCCGCCGACTGCGGCGATAGCGAACACATAGAGGAAGAGCACCGCGACGAGGCGCCGCTGGGCGAGCCGCGTGAGGATGATGAACTCTGGAACGTTCGCTCCGGCGCCCGAGATGGTGAGCGCCACGATCGCTCCCGTTCCCACACCTGCACCCTTGAGGGCGTCGGCGATCGGGATGAAGAGTTCGGTGCTGAAGTAGAGCGGGGTGCCCAATGCTGCTGCGATGGGGATCGCCAATGTCGCGTTGTCGCCGGTGATGCGGGCCGCGGTCTCCGGCGAGATGAATGCTTCGATCGCCAGGCCAACCGCCACGCCAATCGCCAGCAACGGGCCGAAGGAGCGCAGCAAGTTCTTGGCGCTTGTCGCAGCCTGGCGAGCCTCGATCTTCAGGCCAGCCCAGGGAGCGCTGCTCGTCTCGCAACCGCCCGGATCAGACGCTTCGCCAGCCGGGGCGCTCCACTCCGCTGGACCTCCGGCGAGTGAGCCAGCTCCAACACTGCCCGCCGTTGCGAGCGCCAGGGGCCGAGCCCCCGGGAGCGGCTTGAGCCACTGTTCAATCCCAATTCGCTCGGCGACCAGGGCGAGGGTCATCGCGGCAACGAAGGCAATGGTCACGTAGGCGACCGCCACATCCAGGCCAACGATGAGGGCGAGGGCACCGAACAGCACCGGGTCGAGCACGGGGGCGGCGACGATGAACGCTACGTATCCGGCAGGAGGCACTCCCGCTCGGCGGAGTCCGATCAGCAGGGGGATAGCGGAGTACGTGCAGAAGGGAGTGATGAATCCAACCGCGATGCCCTTGAGCGCAGCGGTGATCGGCGCACCGCCCATCCAGGCCTGAAGGCGATCCGGGCCGAGCCTGCGTTGCAGCAACTCGACAGTGAAGGCAACACCGAGGAAGAGGAGGATGAGCTCGATGACGAGGAAGGCTGTTGAGCCGATCATGAGGCGCTCACGTGTCGGCAGCCATGATCCGGCGAGCGGCCTCGGGCAGCGCTGACATGCATGCACGGTTCACGCTGATCAACGTCCGAACGCCATCCGGCTCGGTGAAGATGTAGCGGTCGTCGGCGAGCAGTTGTAGGTGCCGCGACACCGTGGACTGAGACTTGCCAATCTGTTCGACCAGTTCGCCAACCGTGATCGGATCTGGGGCCTGGGCGATCAGATGGAGCAGCCGGATTCGGGTGGGATCGGCGAGACACCGAAACCACCGCGCGTACTCATCTGCCTCATCTTCAGTCATGTCTTTCATCGTTCATCGACGATAGACGATGAATGGTCCGCTTGTCACGAAGAAGAGAACGCCCGCTGAGCGCGTGGCGCGTTCAGGGGTTGATCACGACCTTGCCGCTGACGTGCCCTCCGGCCAACTGATCCATGGCCTGTGCCACGTCATTGAGTGAGTAGTTGGCGTCGATGACCGTGCGAAGCCGTCCGGTCGCCAACAAGTCGGTCAGTTCGCTCACATCGTCTCGCCGCTGGCTTGCCAGGAACGGCTGTGCCGACTTGCTCGAGAACTTGAAACGCACGATGGCATGCAGCATGTGACCCATAGGGCCCAGCAGCTTGTTCGACTTCGGCCCGCCAACGAGGAGGTAGATCCCCTCGTTGGTCAGGAGCTCCTTCATCAGGCCCAGCTTTCGGTTGCCCTGATTGTCGAAGATGACGTCGTACCGCTGATCGCTCGCCGTGAAGTCTTCGGCGGTGTAGTCGATGGCGTGGTCGGCGCCGAGTGAGCGGACCATCTCGAGGTTGCGAGTGCTGCACACGGCAGTGACCTCGGCCCCCATGGACTTGGCGACCTGGATGGCCGCAGTGCCGACCCCGCCGGACGCGCCGTTGATCAGCACGTGTTGCCCGGGGGCCAGCTTGGCCTTGTCTCGCAGGCCCTGGAGCGCAGTGAGGCCGGCTACGCCGGCGCCCATGGATTGATCGAAGCTGACGTTGCTTGGCTTGCGGACCAACGCATCAGCGGGCACGGAGACGTACTCGGCGAGACATGAACCGGTGACGGCGACGACTTCGTCCCCTGGTTGGAAGTCGGTCACTTCGCTTCCCACCGCAACCACACGGCCAGCAACATCAACGCCGAGCACCTTGTGCTTCGGCGTGCGAAACCCACCCTGCATTCTCACGAGCCACGGGGTGCCTGTCATCTTGTGCCAGTCGAGGGGATTGATCGCTGCGCTCATCACTTGCACGAGCACCGTGTGGGGCTTCACCTCCGGAACGGGCACGGTACGGATCTCGAGCACGCTGCTGTCGCCGTATCGATCGTGTGCGCTGGTCAGCATCGTGTCGGGGGTTGTTGGGTTCGGGCTGCGTTGGTCGGCCATTGAAGGCTCCGTCTCGTTGGTGTCTTTTTGGGTGCTTCGTGATGCGGTCTGCATTGGTGCTCCTTGCCAGCGAGGATGTGTTCGCTTCGTACGTACGTCGTACGTATCTGTTGCGTACGTCGTACGTTATAGGTACGCTGTACGTCGGTCAACCCCCTTTCCACCGACCCGGGCTACGAATGGCGAGAAATAAGAACGAACCCAAGCTCGCGCTCACTCGCGAGCGGATCCTGGATGAAGCCGTCGCCTTCGCTGACGTGCACGGCGTCGATGCGCTGGTAATGCGCAAGCTGGCCGAGCAACTTGGCGCGGGAACGATGTCGCTCTACAACCACGTCGCCAACAAGGACGAGATGATCGAGGGGATGGTCGACGTGGTCTCCGGAGAGATCGATCATCCAGCCGACGGCGACGAGTGGCGTTCAGCGATGCGGGCCAGCGCAGCGAGCGCTCATGCCGTTCTCGTATCTCACAAGTGGGCGGCGGCGGAGTGGACTCGCCGCAGGCCCGGACCAAATCGGTTGCGCTACATGGATGCGATCCTGCGCACCTTGACCGAAGCCGGTCTTCGCCCCGAGGTCGTCTACCACGGCTACCACGCCATCACGATGCACATCGTCGGGTTCACGATTCAGGAACTCGGCTACCTCGACATGCCCATCGGTGTCGATCTCGAGGACTTGGCGGCGGGTTTCCTGGGTGGGCTCGAGACGTCGAACATGCCGCACCTGGCGCAGCACGTCCGCGACCACGCCGGCGACGACGACCACGGGGACGAATTCAGTTGGTTGCTCGATCTCATCCTCGATGGGCTCGAGCGATCGAGCCGCGCTTAGGTGCTCGCGGCGTCTCCCCATTTGCCGAAGCGACGGGAACAGCGGGCAAAGACGCCGCTTCCCGAAGGGGGTGTCGTGAAGGAGCGGGCGGACTGCCAGACGTCAGGCCCCTGAATCGGCTCGCCATGCCCTGGAAGTAGGTGGCGGACCTTCAGGCTTCGAAGGCGTTCCTCGGTGCGATGAGCCACGTCGGCCTCGACGTACTCGGGGTTGAACCACGCCCGCCCGTCCAGCGTCACGACGGCGTCACCACTGATCAGCGTCTCGGTCTCAGCGTGGTAGAAGCAGGTGGAGTCATCGGTGTGGCCCGGTGCATGAATCACTTCCCATCCTTCACCTCCGGGCATCGCATCTCCCTCATCGACGAAGCCAGCGGGAGTGAAGTCGAGCGCGATGTCCGGTGGGCCGCCGAAGCCGATCGACTTGCCGTGGCGCGCGAACTCGGCGAGCGCCTTGATGGAGAACGGTTGCTCGCTCCAAACCGGAAGAAACCGGACCGACGACTCAACGAGCGGGAAGTTTCGAGGTCGCTCTCCTGCGAGGTAGTCCTCGCATCGCTGGGGCAGATGAACGCCGCACGACGTGGATTGTGCGGTGATGGTCGTGACGCCGGCAACGTGATCCGGGTGAGCGTGGGTGCAGTTGATGGCGGCGACGTCGCCAGCTGATCTGCCCAGTTCGCGCTCGATCATCTCGAGCGTCTGGCGGGCGACGAGCGGAAGACCGGGGTCAATGACGGCGAGTTCTGGGCCCGTGTGCACGACGTAGCAATTGAAGATCCAGGCGCTGGACCGTGAGATGTCGAGATCGAAGACGGTGCTCGAAGTCATTGTTGAGGCTCTCTTCTGGGTTCAGGTGAAGCGATGCTTCTTCGTCGGGTTCGACGATCGGGCCGCAGCGGTCCAGCCCTGGGCCTTCCAGACGATGGCGGCCAACGCCACCAGTATCAAGCCGAAGTGAAAGTAGTCGTCCAGATCGCCAGCCGAGCCGACCAAGCTCAGACCGAACAGGGGAGCGACGATTGTGTTGGCCCAACGATTGGTGCGAAGCGGCAGCGCCCATGCGATGAGCATCATCACAATCGGCACCTCGACGATGATCCCGCCAATGAGAAACATCACGTCGGTCACTTCCCGCCCGTTGTAGACGCCCTCGAGCGCGCCGGCGAGGAAGTCGGCCTTCACGATCTCGTGAAGGTCGCGGAAGATGAAATTGAGCAGGACGAACAACCAGAGCGCGGACAACATCGCCCGCTGCTCCATGCGATCGATGCGCTCATGCGGATCGGTGGTCGCGTTCGTTGCCGTGGTTGCCGTCATGTCGACACCTCCGGGCGGTCGATCGTCTGGTCTCGAGCGCCGTTTCGGGTGAGGTCAACATTGATGGCGAGCTTTCCGACGGTTCGGCCAGCCTCGATGCGGTCGTATCCCGTCCTCACCTCGGCGAGATCGATGGTCTCGCTCAGGTGCGTGCGGACGGCGCCTTCCGCAACAAGCGCCGCCAGGTCTTTGAGGTAGCGACCCTCCTCGCCCTGGACGAACCAATGGCACGTCCGGCTCCCGAACTGCCAGCGCGCCAGCCGAGCCAAGAGCCGAGGGGCCGGCCCGAGCAGACCTTCCTTGTTGTTGTCGCCCACAACCACCCATCGGCCATCGCTCACGAGCGCCCCCCGGATCTCCGAGCCGGTTCGATTGCCGACGCAATCGATGACGACGTCCCACTGCTGGCTGGTGAAGTCCTCCGCGTCGTACGCAATCACTTCGTCGGCTCCGAGACCTCGGACGAAGTCGGCGTTCTTGCTCGAGCACACACCGGCCACCCTGTTCGCTCCGAAGGCCTTGGCGATCTGCACCGCGAAGTGGCCGACGCCTCCCGACGCACCGTTCACCACGACGCGCTTGCCCTCCACCTTCCCTCGTTCAACTGCTTCCAACGCGGTCGCCCCGGCGATGGGCATCGCAGCGCACTCAGCCTCGGCCGTGCCCGAGGGGGTGGCGGACATGCGTGCGGCTTCGGCCACGGCGTACTCGGCGAATCCCCCGGTCAGCCAGCCGAAGACTGGCTGACCGATTTCGAAGTCGGTGACCCCGGCTCCGAGCTGGTCGATCACGCCACACGCTTCGCGGCCAGGGATCGCATGTTTCGGACGCCGGAAGCCCTCAACAAGGTGGACAATCTCTGGCGATCCGGTTGCCAGGTGCCAGTCCATCGGGTTGACCGAGCTCGCACTGACCTTGATCCGTATCTGGGCTGGCCCGACCATCGGGGCCGGCTGATCGGTGACGGTCAGGGCATCGAGCCCGTACGAGTTTTGCACGACGGCCTTCATCGTGGGGGGAGCTTGCATGGCGGGTCCTCGTTCTGTTCTGGCGCGATCGCCGGGTAGTGGATACTCCGTACAGTGTACGGATGGATCGGTACACTGTACGGCCCGTGTAGGGTTTCGCAACTCATGGCCTCCACCGCACGTCCTCCGCTCACCAGAGGAGCCATCATCGAGGCCGCGATTCGCGTGGCGGAACGAGATGGGTTGGCCAAGCTCTCGATGCGCAAG
>CALKTH010000058.1 GCA_937997485.1 uncultured Acidimicrobiales bacterium
GTGCACTGCTTCTGGGAGATGCGTACCGAGACCGAGTTGGCGGAAGACTTCACGCTCCACGCCATGCCCGACGCATGTGTCAACCTGCTCTTCAACCAGATCGACCCTCGCATTGCCGGCGTCACCCAACTCCAGACAACGCACACCACGCTCGACCTCGGCCGTTCGTTCCACTTCGTCGGCGTTCAGTTCTTTCCCGGGGTGTGGCGTGGCGACCCCGAGGCCTCGGTCGATCACTACGTGGGTGAGCCGTACGAAGGCGACCTCCCGCTGATCGAGGCTGGCACCGCGGCAGCCGAGTTCGACTTCGATGGCAAGACCACCGTCTTCACCGAGCTCGTCGAGAGCTTCCTCGAAGCGGGTCTCGTTGCCCCGAACCCAGTGACCGCAGCGATCCTCACGAACCTCGACGACATCTACAGCGTCGGCGACATGGCCGAGGTCGCTGGCCTCTCACCGCGGCAGCTCCAGCGAGCGTTGAAGTCCACGGCCGGGTTCTCCCCCCACGATCTCCTGAAGGTGCTGAGGCTGCAGCATTCATTCCGTCAGGACTACCTCTTGATGTTCGCCGACCAGGCTCATTTCACGCACTCGTTCCGCAAGCTCACCGGCTACACGCCGGGTCAATTCAAGAAGATCTTCGATGTCTGATATCTACAATCCTTCGCCCGAACGCAGTGCTTGAGTTGTCGAAGAAGGCACACGGCCTTCCCCGAACGAAGGAACAACTCATGCGCAAGATCGGCTTCTTTGATATCTACGTCGAGGACATGGACCGGGCTCAGGCCTTCTACGAGACCGTGCTCGACACGAAACTCACACCGATGGGTGATCCGAACGACGACACCGTCGTCATGCGGGCCTTCGGCGATGACTTCGCTTCACACGGCGCTGGCGGCGCGTTGGTGAAGCTGGCACACGCCAAGCCGGGACCCGGCGGTTCCATGGTCTACTTCTCGTGCGACGACTGTGCCGTCGAGGAGGCCCGAGCGCAAGGAGCCGGCGGCGCTGTCGTGGCGCCCAAGTACTCGATTGGCGAACACGGCTTCGTCTCGATCATCTCCGACACGGAAGGCAACATGGTTGGCCTCCACTCCATGGCCGGATAGGGGCACAAGATATGTGAACTGCCGAGACTATTTTGCTTTGAGGGTGACCGCAGCGAGTGCCAGGCCCCTGGTGGAGACCACGGCAAAGGCGACGCTCCGTGGCCTCGATCAGCTCGAGGCGGCCGGTGTGCTCACCGAGATCACCAACGCCGCTCGAGATCGGGTGTGGATCGCCCATGACGTTTTGGACGAGATGGATCGACTCGATGAGCGGATCGGAAAACGGCAGTCGCCACGCCCTTAGCGGGACCTAGGACTGGTGGTCCCGTCGCGTGAACGTCGCGCGCGGCGGCGACTACCATGCCGCATGGCCGTCCTTCGACAACTCAGCAACATGCTTCGAGCCTTCAAGAATGCGAAGTCGACAGAGCAGGTGAAGCCCCACGGTGTGGAGCGGCTCTCGGATGACGAAGCCGCCTTGCGCGCTGAAGTTGAGAAGAATCACGTCGGCCGGGGCATGGGCGGCTTTGGCTGAGTACTGCTCGGAACGTGAGTAAAGCTCCTCCCTCGATGAACGCAGCCGTCGCGCAAGAACCCGGCGAGCCGACCAAGCTCGGCACGTTCGGTGGTGTCTTCACGCCCAGCATCTTGACGATCCTGGGCCTCGTTCTTTTCCTCCGGCTGGGCTTTGTCACCGGCACGGTCGGCCTCGGCCAGATGCTCTTGATCCTGGCGTTGGCCACGTCGGTTTCGGTGCTCACCACCATCTCGCTCGCAGCGATCGCCACCAACCTCCGCGTTGGCGGAGGAGGGGTCTACTTCCTGATCTCCCGCACACTCGGTCCCGCGTTCGGCGGTGCTATCGGGCTTGTCCTCTTCGTGGCCATGTCGGTCTCGGTCGCGTTCTACGCCATCGGTCTGGGCGAAGCGGTCGCCAGCGCGATTGGGAACGACAACGCAGCAATGCCCCAGCTGATCGCGGCGGTCACCATCGTCGGCCTCCTCGGTTTGGCCTGGCTCGGGGCGGATATCGCCACTCGCCTGCAATACGTCGTGATGGCCTGCCTCGTGGTGGCCATCGCCGCCTACTTCATCGGCGTGGCTGATCAACTCGAACCGGGCCGTATCAGCGAGAACTTCACCGCAGAGGTGAGCGGCAACTTCTGGTTCGGCTTTGCCATCTTCTTCCCTGCCATCACCGGCTTCACGCAAGGCGTGGCCATGTCCGGCGATCTCAAGACACCGTCCGAGAGCATCAGCCGCGGCACCTTTGGCGCCATCGGCGTCTCCACCGTCGTGTACCTGCTGGTGATCTTCACCTTCGTGATGGCGGTCCCGCTCACGGAGCTGGAGAGCGACACGGCGATCATGCGCCGCCTCTCGCTCACGCCATGGCTCGTCGACGTCGGTGTGATCGCAGCCACGCTCTCCTCCGCAATCTCCTCGATCATGGGGGCTCCCCGCACGCTTCAGCGGCTTGCTGCCGACCGGCTCGTCAAACCCCTCGAGCCCTTTGCTGTCGGTGCCGGTCCGTCGGACAACCCCCGAAGGGGAACGGCGCTGAGTGCAGCGATCGCTCTGGTGACCGTCGCCCTCGGCGATCTCGATGTGGTGGCGCCGGTCATCTCGATGTTCTTCTTGGCCAGCTACGGGATGATCAACTACGCCACCTACTCCGAAGCCAGGGCAGCGAGCACCTCGTTCCGCCCCCGTTTCCGGTTGTTCGATTGGCGTCTCAGCCTGCTCGGAACGGTCGCTTGCCTCGGCGCCATACTGGCCATCGATCCCCTCGCCGGCGCCCTGGCTGGTATCGCCGTTTTTGCTCTCTTCCGCTACCTCCGAACGACGAACGATCGGGTCCGTTGGGCCGACAGCACCCGCGGCTTCCACGCCTCCGAAGTTCGTAAGCATCTCCGTTCCATGGGCTCGGACAGCCAACCCGGTCGTGACTACCGACCGTGCACCATCGCCTTCGTCTCACGAGACCCAGCTCGACGGCAGCGCCTGGCTGAGGTCGCCACATGGCTTGAAGGGAGTGCCGGATTCACCACGGTGGCCCGCATCATTCCCGGGACTGGTCCCATGCTGCGGAAGAAGGCCGCCCAGATCGAGGTGGAACTGCAACGCGAGCTCGAGGAACGAAGAGGCGAATCGTCAAACGGCGATGTGGTGTACGGCCGTGTTCTCGTTGCCCCGTCTCGGGAGGACGGCGTGGCCTCGATGCTCCAAGTGCACGGCATCGGAGCGTTGCGGCCGAATCTTGCCCTCTTCGGAGCGCACGACCCCGCCGCTGCTCCGCCTGAGGTTGGTGGTCAACACACCGACGCCACCGCAGCCCTCGTGCGGTCCAGCATTCGTCACGGTTGCAACGCTGCCGTCGTGCACGCCCCGGCCGCCGACTTCGACCGAGTAACAGGCGTCAGCCACGACGATCGTTCGATCGCTGTCTGGTGGACCGATGACGACACCGGCAAGTTCCTCACCATGCTCGCCTTCCTCTGCACCCGAGCTCGCGTGTGGCAGGGCGCCCGCATCGATGTCTGGCTTGCCGCCGAGCACGGGACCGACGAAGACCTCGCCCGCATCGGCGTCTTGCTCGACGAGGCTCGCCTTCCAGCCAAAATGGCAGGCCGAATCCCAGCATCTGAGATGGCCACAGCCGTGCGACCGGCCGATCTGCTCTTCGCCCCACTGCGGGTTCGCCAAGGCAAGGCGCTGGGTCCGGGCGATCGGGCGCTCGGCGAATTGCTGCCTGACCTCGGCCTCACGGTGTTCGCCCAAGCGGTGGCCTCGGTGGAGCTCGATCTTCAACCCGACGACAGCGGCCAGGCGGCAATTCTCGAAGCCAAAGACCGCGCCGTCGCCCGCCAGCAACGAGCCGACGTCCTCTCCGAAGAAGCGGGGACACTCATGGTGCAGGCCGAACTGCTCCGGCTGAGCGCCGGGACCGACGATGTCGACCCCGCCGCCATCGCCGCTGCCGATGAGGCCGCGGCCGCAGCCAACCGTCGTTACGTCGATGCCCTGACTCGAGCCGACGAAGCCTGGCGCCACGTGCGTGAGCTGGACCCAACCGCAGTGAGCGAGTCCCTCGACCCCTCACTCTGGGTTGGCAGTGCCACCAGACGCCGCCGCTCATGAGATGAGGCGCTGCCGCTCGCACTCGAGCTGCCCACACCGGAGGCCTTTCTTCTCAACGTGGCCGGGTTCCTCGATCTGACCACCGGGCCAGGCGAGACATCATCAGTTCCTCACCTCGAGGTTTTCTGGGGTGACTCCTCGTTCCTTATTGAGGTGGCTGAAGAAGGGCAGGAGATCGCCGCAACACCAGAGCAGGCTTGGTTCTCCTGTGGTGTGTACCTGTTCGTGGTGAGCGGCGGTTACGGCATGTCCGGACCCCAGATCGTGCAGACGCCGGTTCCGGAGGACTTCCTTGACCTTGTCGGGACGCTTGGGTGTAGCACCGGGGAAGCGGTGGGGCCCAGCGCCAGTCCAACGACAACGACGGAGGAACTCGCGATGCCCACGTTTGCGCATGCTGAGATCGACGAGGCACGGCTACGCGCTCGGGCCGTGGCCGGTCGACGAGATCATCAACGACTGCGTTCAGGCTGAGGTCTGGGATCCGAATGTCGAAGCGACGGAAGCTTGCGCGGCGGCCGATCCCAACGGCGATCCGTACCTGCTCGTCACCGTGGATGCGCAGGTATTGGTCTGCGAGGTCGCTTCCGGCCGCGCGTCGGGCCTGCACTACTCACACCCAGCGATCTGGCTCCGGACCGTCGATCTTCTCGAGTTTGGAACGGACCAGCCAATGTTCGTCAGCCTAAATGATGTCGGTGCGCTGAAGAACTGGCTTGAGCGGTTTGGTCTGGAGTCCGTCGAAGCATTGACAACAATCAGCGTCGAGCCAATGGCCGACGGGCCGGCCCTTCGCCTCTGCCTTCGTGATGCGGAGTCAAGCAGTGTGGACTCGTGACCAATGAAGACTGTGGGCACACTGGACACGCCGATTGCCATCGAGGTCGTCGAAGTGGCTCTCACCTGTCCTGATCCCTGACCTCGTGGATTGACGGGGACGGACTAGTACGAACGTCCAATACCGCTATCCGCGGTCATCGATCACGATCAACGAGCGATGGAGACGACCGAAACGGACACGACAGTGCAGGCTGGCCCCCGTGTGGCCGACTTGCAGCTTGACGGTGGCGAGCAAACGGCAGCGGAGCGATTCGCTGCGAACCGCCGTTACGACCATCGGCCAGCGATCGAGAACATCGATCGGCCCACGTTGGTTTTGACGACCCGAACTGCTCCGTCTGAGCCTTCTGGAACGGTCTACTCGCCGTTCTTACTCGCCGCCTGCGCAATCGTCTGCGTACTTCTTGGTGGGGTGGTGCTCGGCTGGCTGCGCTCGTCCGGAGGCGCCTCAGAAAGCACCCCGGAACTCGCTGTTGCCGAGGCCGTCTCGGTTGCTGGTGCAGGGATCGGGCAGAACGAGCCTCCCTCGGAAGCAGCCGCAGCAGCGCCCGACCCCGTTCGGGCGGAGACCGGTGAACCGACACCTCATGTCGAGTCGCACGCAGCTCCGGAGCATGCACTGTCGGCCCAGATCGCTGACCTCAACCTCGATCGCGTGACGTTCGTCCCAGGAGAGGCGATCTTGACACCGGGGGCGCTCGTGGAACTCGGCAGGCTCGCCGAAGTGCTACAGGAACATCCAACGGAGCCTGTCGATGTGCGGGTCAGGACCTATTCCGAATCGACACCGGGGCGAAATCATGGACTCAGCGTGCTTCAGGCCAACGCGATCGCAGCGGCCCTCGTCGGCGCGAGTGTGGAGGCCGACCGTGTCAGCGTCATCGGTCTCGGCAGCGAAGGAACAGAGCGGCCGAGAGCGTCCGCCGCACTCTTTCTCGACGTGGCCGGTGGCCAGCCGGTCGAACCCCTGATCTTTGACACACCAGTGTCAGGTTCACTCAGCGACTCGTCACACCAGACCCTGGAGGCAGCAGCCATCGCAGTGGGCGACGCAGAGATCTCGCTCGTGGGCTACGCATGGAGCGAGCCGAACGAGAGCGCCAACCATGATGCCTCTCACGCTCTGGTCGATCAGGTGGCAGAGGTTCTCATGGCAGCAGGACTGAGGGATTCCCAAATCGAAAGAGTTGGGCTCGGGAGTACGTCCGTGCCGATCGCCGATCGCTCGACCGAGCTGACCATCGAGGTCGGCGCTCGTGCCGCGATTGCTGTCGAGCTCGGCGGGCTTTCACTCGAGGCTGTGTCATTCGTGCAAGGTGGAACAACACTCACGCCACAGGCAACAGCATCTCTTGACCGCGTGGTCGCTGCGCTGCGCCGGTCTCCCGAAGCCCGGATCGGGATCGATGTGCACTTCTACGGCACGAGCGACAGCCAGACCAATCACGACCTCAGCCGACTGCAGGCAACCTCGATCGAGTCGTACCTGATGGATCATGGAATCGACGAGGGCCGAGTGCGTCTGGCCGCTCACGGTGATCCGCCCCACTTTGAACATGCTGATCGAGACAGCGTCGTGACCCTCACGGTGTTGGGTTGAACGGGAAGTTGTCATGACGGACGCATCAGGACGCCCGCTGCTTGATGAACGACTTCAGAGCTCGTGGTCTTCGCCCCTCGGCGCACTGGCGACGGTCGATCTCCAGCAGCTGGACACCGCCCAGCTCCACGACCGGGTCGAGTCGAAGGTGATTCTTCACGATGCCCACGTCGGTGATGCTCTTGCCCGCCTGGCGGCTGAGTATCAGGTCTTGGAGCACAACGGCGAGCGCGTGCAGGGCTATCGAACCGAGTACTTCGATGATGTGGTTCTGAGCAACTATCACGATCATCACAATCAAAAGCTCAGTCGGCGGAAGTTGCGCTACCGAACGTATGTCAACTCCGACATCACGTACTTCGAAATCAAGCGATCCGTACGGGGTCGGACGGTGAAGGAACGCCGCCGCTCTAAGGTGCCCATCGGGCGCTTGTGGCCCGAGGACGCACTCTTCGCTCATGATCGCGGCACGAGCCAACCAGACCGCATGTTCCCGTCGCTCACGGTTGACTACGACCGAATCTTGCTGGTGAAGAACGACTTCTCCGAGCGGGTCACGATCGATCTGAACGTCGTCTTCAGCAGCGAGGCGACTGTCGTGGCGGCCGCCGGGCTGGCGATCTGTGAGTTCAAGCAATCCGTTGCTGATCGGTCCTCGCCCGCTGTCGTAGCCATGGAGCGTCGGCCGCAAATGTTCTCCAAGTACTGCATGGGTCTGGCCGCCTGCCATCCAGAGCTCCGCCGGAACCGATTCAAAAGAGTCTTTCGCAATCTTGCCGCATTGGAGGTCTCGATGAGGTCACCGCTTTCCCAGGAGTACACGCCATGACGATCCCTTCCGTCTCACTCTTCGCCATCGAGGTTGTCGACGCCGAGCGCATACCCGGCCTTCTTCTCGGCCTCATCTTCAACCTTGGGGCCATCCTCACTCTGGCGACTTTGACGATGCGCCGGTCCCAATCCCGGGCGATCTATGTCTTCACGCTGGTTGTGGTGAACATCGTTGTCTTCTTCGTCACCTACCTCATGTCCGCCGCTGCGGTGGGCGTGAACGTCGGGTTCGGCCTCTTCGCCTTGTTCGGCATACTCCGCTTCCGGACCGGCACGTTGCCTGTCGTTGAAATGACGTACCTGTTCGCGGGCATTGCGCTCGCCTCGTTCAATGCCCTCGCGTTCTCTTCGCTCACGATCGCTGAGGCCGTGATCGCCAACGTCGTCGTGATCTCGATTCTCGAGGGTCTCGGTGGTGTCTGGCTCTCCAAGCAGCCGACCGTCCACTCCATCGTCTACGAGCGCGTGGAACTTGTGCATCCCGGCCGACGTCGTGAGCTCTTGGCCGACCTCGGGCAAAGGACCGGACTCGACATCGTGGGCGTCGATGTGCACGAGATCAACTTCCTCAACGACACCGCCCGCATCTCGATACGGGTGAGAGCATCGTCCCAGGACTCGGTGCTCGTGCACTCACGGGCGGAAACCTACGACTCATGAACCGGGTTTCGGATTCGGTTCGAACAGAGCCCGGCACTCGAAGATCGCTACCTTGGTCGTTGATGAAGGGAACGAAGGGCACCTCGGTCGCCACCCATGTGGGCCACTTCGTTGTGGCCGGTGTCATCGCTGTGGTGCTGCTTGCGTTGGCGAGCGTGTTTGCGAGCCGTCGTGCCGGGACTTCGCAAGCCATCGACGATGCCAAAGATCGCACCGCTGCCATCACCCGAACGGTCATCGAGGAACAGCTCACTCCCGAGCTGCTCGCAGGCGATGCCGAGGCGATGTCGCGGCTGGAGTGGCGGATGGGTGAGATCTTCGAAACCGAATCCTTTCTTCACCTTCGACTCTGGAAAGAGGACGGACTCATCCTCTATTCCGACCAGCCGGGTGTGACCGGCACTGTTGTAGAACTTGGTGAAGAGGCGCGCGAGGCATTCGAAACGGGCCGGGTCGTTGCTGAAGTCAGCGAACTCGACGAGGCGGAGAATGTGCTGGAGCGCGACCAGGGTCGGCTTCTCGAGGTGTATCAACCCGTTGCAGCAGCTGATGGCACCCCCTTGCTCTTTGAGACCTACGACTCGTTCCAGAATGTCGACCGCAATGCTCGGCAGATCTGGTGGAGCTTTCTGCCGGCGGTGCTGCTGCCGCTCGTTCTGCTCCAAGTCGTTCAAGTCCCGCTTGCCATTCGCCTGGCCCGGAAAGTCGAGCGAGCCCAGAACGAGCGGGCGGAGCTACTCGAGAGCGTCATTTCTGCCGGAGACAGTGAGCGCCGGAGCATCGCCCACGATTTACATGACGGGGCGGTGCAGGACCTTGCCGGTGTTGGCTATGCACTTTCGGTCGTCAGCGACCGCGCCGAGCACAACGGGGATGGACGATCGGTGGAGCTCTTGCAGGGAGTGCAGGTCGATGTTCGACGCTCGATCAAGTCGCTCCGATCTCTGTTCGTCGAGATCTATCCGCCCAACCTGCAGCGCTCCGGGCTGCAGGTTGCCCTCTCCGATCTGCTCGCCGCTGTCGGAGGCCGCGACATCGAGATCACGCTGCACTACCCCGAGGGTCTCGAACTGCCCGCCGAAACGAATCAAGTGCTGTACCGAGTAGCTCAGGAAGCCACCCGCAACGTCGTCCGACATGCTGAGGCACGCACACTGACTGTCGAGGTCGCCGAGGTGCCTGGCGGCGTCACGCTGCGAGTGGTGGATGATGGCAACGGCTTCGATCCGGACGACGTCACCGAACCGAGTCGATCCGGTCACCTCGGTCTGCGCATCATGACCAATCTGGTCATCGAGGCCGGTGGTGTGCTCGACATCTACTCCAAGCCGGGAGTGGGAACCGACCTTCGAATGCAGCTCCCTCGATGATTCGAGTTCTGATTGTCGACGACCATCGAGTGGTCCGACTGGGCTTGGAGGCACTGCTTGAGGAGACGCCTGATATCGAATTGGTTGGCTGGGCAGCTGACGGAGTAGAAGCGTGCGCCTCGGCCCGCGCGTTGCTCCCGCACGTGATATTGATGGATCTCTCGATGCCGCGGATGGATGGCGTCGAGGCGACGCGATTGATCCTCGCGGAGAACCCCTCCATCAGTATTGTGGTGCTCACGAGCTTCTCGGATCGTGAGCGAGTGCTGGCCGCTCTTGATGCTGGCGCAATCGGCTATCAGCTCAAGGACGCCGAGACCGAGACGCTGTTGGCAGGTATCCGCAACGCCGCCCAGGGCCACGCCCCGCTCGATCCGCGAGTCGCGAGCGAAGTCCTCGCCTCTCGCGTCTCGCCGGTCGAACGGGCCCCGCAGCTCACTGCTCGGGAGGAAGAAGTTCTCCAACTTCTCGCGCGAGGCCTGCTCAACAAACAGATCGCACGAGAGCTCGGAATCTCGGAATCGACGGTCAAGAGCCATCTCGGCCGGGCATTCCAGACGATTGGTGTCCAAGATCGGACCCAGGCTGCCCTCTGGTGGCAACGTCGCGGTTGAGGACGGCGTGTCAGGAATCGACCGCTCGCTGAGCAGCGATGGTGTTGCCTGCGCCCCAGCGATTGCCTTCGAGAACCTTGAGGAAACCGACCACGTTGCGATCCCGAATGCGTTCGAGTTCTCGAATCGAGTGATGCCCGGATTGAGCGTCGGACTGCTCAACGAGCTTGTCGACCAGCTCGGGAGTGAACTCGGGGGTGTCCATAAGCTTGGTCCACGGCCATTCGAGCGTGGGACCGAACTGCTCCACGAAGTGGCGAAAGCCGCCGGCGCCACCGGCGACCCGATAGGTCTCGAAGAGCCCCATCTGGGCCCAACGCAAGCCAAACCCGTAGGTCATGGCATCGTCGATTTCTTGGGTAGTGGCCACCCCGTCGTTCACGAGCCACAAGGCCTCTCGCCACACGGCTTCGAGCAGCCGGTCGGCGATGAACGCATCGATCTCCACCCGCACATGGATGGGGTGCATGCCAAGCCCGCGATACAGCTCCATCGCTTGTTCGATGATGACTGGCGGCGTGTGCTCGCCACCAACAACCTCAACAAGGGGAAGCAGGTAGACGGGGTTGAAGGGGTGGCCAACAACGAGCCGACCGGGATGCATCATCGTGGCCTGCATCGTCGAGGGCTTGATGCCCGACGTCGATGATCCGATGATCGTGTCCACCGGCGCCGCCGCCTCGATGTCGGCCAGGACAGCGGCCTTCAGATCCGGACGCTCGGGCACGCTCTCCTGAATGAAGCTTGCCCCGCTCACGGCTTCGGCAATAGACGACACGATCGTGTACGAACCCTGCCGATCGGTGGGGAGGCCAAGGTCGTCCCATGCCGCCACCGCATTGTCGAGCACCTCGAGGAGGATCGTCTCGGCGTCTGGATTCGGGTCCGAGATCTTCACGTCGTGGCCAGACAGCAACATCCGGCTGGCCCATGCCGCGCCGATCACGCCACAGCCAACGGTTGCCATGTGCGCCGTCGGGTCCGTCTGGGCCGTGTGCACTTCTGAGTCGCCCATCGTGATCAGCCGTGCTTGGTGAGTTGGAGGTTCTCTCGCACCTGGGCGGGCGAGAGGATGTTGTAATTCTGCGCGTTGAGAATCGTGGCAGCTCGGTCGACGAGATCCCCGTTGGACGCCAGCACGCCGCGCTTCAGGTAGAGATTGTCCTCGAGGCCGACACGCACGTTTCCGCCGGCCATCGCAGCCAGGCTCACATACTTCATCTGGTTGGCGCCTATAGAGAAGGCAGAGAACGTCCAGCTGTCCGGCACGTTGTTGCGCATGGCCATGAAGGTGTTCAGGTCATCAGGCGCTCCCCACGGCACACCCATGCACAGCTGCACCATCACCGGGTCCTCAATGAAGCCGCGTTGCACCAGGCTCTTGGCATGTGCGAGATGGCCCGTGTCAAAAGCCTCGATCTCGATGCGCACGCCCATCTCGGTCATCTGGGTGGCCATCGCTTCCAGAGCGGAGGGCGTGTTGGTCATGATGTAGTCGCCCTCTCCG
>CALKTH010000059.1 GCA_937997485.1 uncultured Acidimicrobiales bacterium
ATGAGCGCGGCAATTCTGGTGTGTTCGGGCGTTTCGAGTGGGCCTTTGAGTGGGTGTTGGACTAGGCGTTGGCGAAGGAGCGGCCGATGAAGAAGGCCATGAGTGCGGAGACGTAGCCCACCACCAGCAACGCGGCCAGGATTCGGCTGCTTCGGCCCGTGTCACCTCGGGCAAACCAACCACCGGCAAGGAACGCCCCCATCGGGATGAGCCCACCGACGTAGTGGATATAGAGCTGGACGATGCCCTGGCCCTGGTCGAGCAGCTTGATGCCAAGGAGTACCTGGACGGCGAGGGCGACGATCGCAGCCCCAAGGGCGAGATGGGCTGGCCGTTCCAGCGGCTCGTTCCGGATGGCGTGGCGACCAACCAGCACCGTGACCATCGTCATCGTGATGAGCACCGCCATGCCGGTGTAGAGGTGAGCCGACGGGTCGATGATCAGATTGTCGATTCGGCCATCACCGAGATCGTCAGCCTGGAAGCGGAGCAGCGTTTGCACCGGGCCAGTGTGCCCGTCACCGCTTGGTGAGCGTGATCTGTCGAACCAAAATACTCTCGGCGTACTCGGCGTGTCCGGGTAGGTACGGCAGCGGATCACTGACCTCGGCCCGGCAGAGACCGGCAGCGACCAGGGCGGCAATGGCGTCGGCACACGATCGTTCCTCCCAGAGATCTGTCCGTTGCGAGGCGAGGACCGAACCCCCGCTCTCCACCACTCTGAGGAGCTCGGTGAGCACAGCTTCGGTGTCTGCCAGGTAGGTGAGCACGCCGGCGCAGGTCACGGCGGCAAAGGTTGCATCGTCGAACGGCAGCCGTTGCGTGAGATCCGCTTGGGTTGTCTCGTCGTAGACACCACGGGTAGCAGCGAGCTCGAGCGAAGCGAGCGACGCGTCGACGCCGTGCACCAGAGCGAAGCCTTGCGCCCGGAGAGCAACACCGCAGCGGCCCGTGCCACATCCGGCGTCGAGCACGACTCCCTCTAGCGCAGCGCCGTCGGTCGGCGCTCCCAGGGGCGCGGCTTGGCCGACCAATGCCGCCAACTCGGCGGCGAGCCGTTCAGGCACCTCGTAACCCCATCGGTCAAGGTCGTCGTCGTAGTCCGATGCCCAGCCGTCGTACCGGGCAACCACCTCGTCCGTGCTCTCGGCGTGGGCGAGTCCGGAGAGTCCTGCTCCATCGTCCGAAGGTGGCGGGGAGGATTCGGTCGGCATGTTGGAAGACATTAGGGTCCGACAATGAGCACGACCATCTATCCGGCCAGGCGAATCATCACGATGAACAAGGCGAACCCGTTCGCAGAGGCAGTTGCGGTTCGAGACGGTCGGGTCCTTGGCACCGGCACGGTGGCAGAGCTCCAGCAGTGGGAGACAACGGACAACCCGGTGAACATTGACGACTCGTTCGCTGGCCACGTGGTCATGCCCGGATTCATCGAGGCCCATACCCATGTGATGGCAGGCGGCATGTGGACCATGCCGTACGTGGGTTTCTTCGATCGGCGAAGCCCGGACGGAGCGATTGCGCCCGGCTGTACATCGATCGCCGACGTCGTCGATCGCCTCATCGAAGCCGAAGCGGCGATGAGCGACTCCGGGACGGGTCCGAGCGAACCTCTCGTGGCCTGGGGCCTCGACCCCATCTACTTCCCGACCGAACGGCTCCTCGCCCATCATCTGGACCGAGTGTCCGAGACCCGACCGATCTTCGTGTTCCACGCCAGCGCCCACCTCGCAACCGTCAACACGGCGCAACTTCAGGAAGCCGAGATCACGGCCGCTACCCCCACACCGGGAATCAGCCTCGACGCCGCCGGCCGGCCGGACGGCGAGCTGCAAGAGCCACCAGCCATGGGGCTGGCCCGTCGGGCAATCATCAAACTGAGCAAGGCGCTCTACACGCCGGAGGCCTACTGGAACTACGCCCGAGAAGCCCGCAACTCGGGTCACACGCTGGTCACCGATCTCGGTACCACGCGGCTGACCGACGAACGCGAACTCGAGCAGTGGAAGACCATCACCAGCGACCCTGACTACCCGGTGCGCGTGATGGTTGCGATGGGCACCCTCCGAGGAGGAACCGTCGACGAGCTGTCCGCCCTGGGTCCCACGCTCGACGAGCATGCGAACGCCAAGCTGCGGTTTGGGATCGTGAAGCTCGTGCTCGACGGCTCGATCCAGGGCTTCACGGCACGGGTCAGCTGGCCCCATTATCTCCATCCACCCGAAGGCCACCCAGGTAATGGACTGTGGCTGATCGCACCGGACCAACTAGCAGGCATGCTCCGACGCCTTCACGATGACGGCCTCACGATCCATGTGCACTGCAACGGCGACGAGGCCACCGAGGTCTATCTCGATGCGATGGAAGAAGTGCTCACCGCCTCGCCGAGGCCCGACCACCGGCACACGGTCCAGCACTGCCAGCTCACCACACCAGCGCAATACGCCCGAATGGCTGCGCTCGGAATGTGCGCCAACATCTTTGCCAACCACATCTTCCACTGGGGCGACCAACATCGCGACATCACCCTCGGTCCCGAGCGGGCTCGGGGCATGGATGCGTGCGCCACTGCGTTGCGGGCCGGTGTGTCGATCGCGATCCACTCGGATGCTCCCGTCACGCCAATGGGCCATCTCCACACCGCCTGGTGTGCGGTCAATCGTCTCACGGCAAGCGGTGAGGTCTTGGGCCCCGACGAACGCATCTCGGTTGAGCAAGCACTGGAAGCGATCACTCTTGGCGCGGCCCACCAGCTCAAGCTCGATCACGAGATGGGGAGCATCGAGGCGGGCAAGCTGGCCGACTTTGCCATCTTGGCCGACGATCCGCTCGAGGTTGATCCGGTCACCCTGAAGGACATCGAGGTCTGGGGCACGGTTCTGGGTGGTGTTCCCTTCCCTGCAGGCGGATGACACCGTCACGTATCGCCGTGACCGTGCTGGGCGGCTATCTCGGAGCAGGCAAGACCACGCTGCTGAATCACGTCTTGCGCACCAGTGACGAGACACTCGCCGTGCTGGTGAACGACTTCGGCGACATCAACGTGGACGCCCACATCCTGGAACGCCGGGACGAGCGGACACTGGCGCTCGATAACGGCTGCATCTGTTGCAGTCTGGTCGATGGGTTCGCGACCGCACTGGAAACGATCCGCACGCTCGAACCCCGCCCCCAGCGGCTACTCATCGAGGCGAGCGGCGTGGCTGACCCTCGCCAGGTCGCGGCCTGGGGTCACGGTCCGGGCTTTCGATTGGACACGACGGTCGTCGTTGCCGACGCCTCCGACATTCGCGCCCGCTCGAAGGACCGGTGGGTCGGGCAAACGGTCCAGCTGCAACTGCAGTCAGCCGACCTCATCGTGCTCAACAAGGTCGATCTGGTGACGCCAGACGACGCGGCCTCGGTCACTTCATGGCTCAACGACCTGGTTCCGAGGGCCGCCATCGTCCCCGCCACCAACGGGGCCGTTCCGCTGTCCGTACTGACCGACCTTCCGCTCTCCCCCAGTGCCGCAGCGAGGCTCGAGTGCGCAGCGCCGAGCGCTGATGCCCTGTTCGAGACCTGGTTCGAAGCGCTTCCTCGCCCGATCGACCGGGCCGAGCTCGACGCGCTCTTGAAGGGGCGACCAGCGTCGATCGTTCGAAGCAAGGGCTTCGTTGACCTCGAGCCTGAGGGGCGGAATCTCGTTCAGGCGGTTGGCCACCGGTGGACGGTCACGGCCGCCGAGCCGGAGCCGGGGGAAGCAGTCGAGGTTCCCCTCGGCTTGGTGCACATCCGGTCCAAGGCCCAGGACAGCTAAGCGTCAGCCGTCCTACTCAGTGAGCGGTTTCTCGCCGGTCACGGCGAGAACGGGACGGAAGAGCAGCATCGAAGGATCCTCCCCGAGCAGACGCGTCATCTCGTTGGCCAGTTCGGGACCGATCCCCTCGCCGGCAAGCACGACCTGATCCCAATCAAACGTCGGTGCCTCCAGTGTGGGCGCGGCGCCTGCGTTGCCTCTCACCACGATCGCGAGCCGACCGGTAGGGCACGCCGGCTGCATCTGGAAACAGATCGAGGCGGCCTCGTTGAACAGGTCGATTCCCGGGTCGTCGTTGCGGAAATGTGGAGCAATCGTCCAGCTGCCCCGGTTGTCGAGTCGTGCTTCCGCCGAGGCAAGCGCCGCGCCGTCGAGCAACGCTGGTCCGAGGCAGAACTCGCTGCCCTCCTGGACGCCGGCGGTGCGGACATGATCGCCCGGCTCCTCGCTTACGTCGAGCGGGGCCTCGGAGCAGAACGTGGCGACCTCTTCCGGCTGTGTTGGCTGAGACACAGCATCAGCATCAGCCGAGGAACACGAGGCAGCGACGAGCGCGAGGCAGCCGACGACGAGGCATGCGAATGAGAGTGAGCGTGATGATGCGGCGGTCATCAGGGCCCTTTCGAAGAAACTGGCGGGCTCGATGACGATAGTTCGCTCTGCTCTTGCTGTGGGCCAGCCCGCAGCGAAACACGGGGAGCTGATTTGCCTGCCGGACCCGTCGTGTCCGACTCAGCCGAGCAACAAGATCTGCTCCAGCTCGTCGAGGCGTGAGATCACGAGATCAGCCAGATCCGCACTATCGCCGCGAGGTGTAGGGAGGCCATTCGCAGATTCGTTGGTCACCAGAACAGTGGACACCTCCGCAGCGCGGCCAGCCACAAGATCGTGCCGACTATCGCCGACCATCACCGCTCGGGCCGGCTCGATCCCGAGCAACGAACACGCACCGACGATCGGGCCCGGACCGGGCTTGGCTCCAAAGCCAGAATCAAAGCCGACGATGGCGGCAAAGAAGTCGCCCCAACCGAGCGCTTCCATCTGGACCCGTGCCGTCGCTTCGTCATCGTTCGTCACCACGGCCGCCGGTACACCTGCGCCGGACAGACTGGCCAGCAGGCTCGCCGCACCCGTGGCTGGTGCGACGTCTTCCCGCGCGCTGGCAGAGAGGGCTCGATCGAACGCACCGAGATCCAGCAACGAATCCAGGAGTGCGGCAATGACATCATTGGACTCGGCAATGAACGGGGACTCGGGCCCGACGCGACCCGTCGTGAGATCGAAGGCCAACGCCTCCGCTGCCCGGGCCAGCGACGCATCGTCGGGAGCGCTCGCCTTCAGTGCTCGCCCGACAGCAGCATCCCAGGTTCGATGAAAGTCGATCAGCGTGCCGTCCTTGTCGAACAACACGGCTTCGATGTCATCAACGACGAGCACGGTGGAACCGTACCTCTGCGGGCGATTTCGACCTACGATCCCCGACGTTCGCCACAGCCCGAGGTTCTCATGACCACTGCATCCACCACCATTTCGCTCGACGAGATCGAGGCGATGGCTGCCACTGCACTCATCCGTCACGGGGCTCAAGACGCCATCGCGGCCCAAGTAGCGCGAGCGGTTCGAGTAGCGGAAGGCAACGGCAACAAGATTTGTGGCCTCTACTACCTGGAGAGCTACTGCCAGCAACTCGAAACCGGCCGAATCGATGGAGGCGTCGCCCCTCGAATCTCGAACCCACGTCCGGGCGCCGTCCGAGTCGACGGGCGCTTCGGCTTCGCCCAATCCGCGTTCGCAGCCGGCCTCGACGCGGCCATCATGGCAGCCCGCACGAATGGCATCTGTGGCTATTCGATCGAACACACTCACACCTGCACCTCGCTCGGCTTCTTTACCGAGCAGTTCGCCAAGGCCGGACTCCTGGCCATCGGGACAACCAATGCCACACCTCGAGTTGCCCCTCCGGGCGGAGCGACCTCGGTGCTGGGCACGAACCCCATCGCCATGGCCGTGCCCGATGGTGAGGGCGGCGTTGCCTTCCAGTTCGACTTCAGCACGAGCGCGGTCGCGCTCGGCAAGATCACAATGGCCAAGGCGGCAGGCGAGTCAATTCCCCTTGGCTGGGCGGTCGACTCCAACGGTGAGCCAACAACGGATCCGACCGCAGCGCTTGCCGGTTCGCTGGTCTCTGCCGGCGGCTACAAGGGCTTCGGCATTGGCTTGATGGTGGAGCTCTTGGCCTCGGCCTTGACTGGCTCCCGGCGAAGCGTCGACGTGCCACCGCTCAAGACGCCGGACGGTCCGCCGCACGACCTTGGCCAGTTCTACATCCTGATTGACCCCGCCGCCTACAGCGACGCAGGCTTCTACGACCACCTGTCTGCGCTGGCCGCAGACATCGCCGATCAAGAAGGGGCCCGGCTCCCCGGTGCTGATCGCACCGAGCCCACTTCGGTCAAGGTCGAAGACCACGTCTGGGCGCTGGTTCAACAACTCGCCGGGAGCTGATCCCGTCTCGGCGGGGACCAAGAGTCAGGCGCCGTGACGTGACCCGAGGCCAGGATCAAACGCACCGAACCGGGCGGCAAAGGCCGCCTGGTCGAGATCCGGATCCGTCCATTCACCGTTGTTGCGGAGCAGCGATGCCGCCAACGCGCCGATGCCATCGGAACTCTTTGCGGCGTGCCCATTGCCGCCGATCGCCACGAACAGACCGTGGTCGATCCGATCGACGTACGGAAGGTGCGAGGCGGTGTCGGTGATCAGGCAGGGCTTCATCTGCCATGACAAGAACTGAGTCTCGGACAACACACCCTCGAGCACTGCTCGCATGATCGGCAGTTGTTCGTCCGCCTCGTCGCCCGACATCCACTGTCGCTTCTCCTCGACTGAGACAAAGCGCGGCGCCGTTCGCCGCGAGCCGCCCATCTTCACGTAGGTCTTGCCATCCGGATATCGGACCGGCGGCACGATGTAGACATCGTCGAGCTCGGGATGGTCAAGGAGCCAGATGACCGAAGGCATGCGGCTCGTCCGGTCGTCGTCCGGATCCACCTCTCCCAACACCACAGCTTCCGGTCGGACCGACGTTTGGAGTTGCTCGCCCCCGAGTTCCACGAGGAGATCGCTCGGGTAGGGGCCGGTTGCCAGGAGGACGCGGTCGGCCACGATGTGGTCTCCGCCGTCGCCAGCATCACCGAATGCGATGTGGAAGCCTTCTTCCGAGCGAGCCGCCGAGCGAGCCGTGGCGCGAACGATGCTGGCCCCCGCTTGTTCCGCCAGCGCGAGCTGAGCTTCGACCATCCGACGAGGATCGATGTGTCCAGCTGGCGAGCCCTCGTAGATCGTGGTCCACCCGGCGGGAAGCTCGAGACCTGGGAGCGAGACACCGGGACGGTCGGTCGTGCCCACGGTGATCGGAATATCGAGTTCTTCTGCCACCGCGATTTGATTCGCACGGCCCGTCGTGTCGTTGCGTACGAAGACCAGCCCGGCCGGCGTGTGCACCGGATGGCCGGAGCGCTCGATCGAAGCGGCATCCAATGCGGGGTACTCGGCAATCGCCCGGGAGGCGAGGACCGCCCACTCCCGCCTGGCGTCGATTCGGCGGGTGATGCGACCGGAGTCGAAGTGGCTGGCGAATGGCCCGTCGTGGTCGGCCATGACATCCGGCTCGCCCGGCCCAATGCCGACGGCCGTCAGTCCGGCGTTCGCCACATGCCGAAGCGCGGCCGAGCCGATGAGTCCCAGTCCGACAACGGCGACATCAACGGCGGCCTCGAACCGCTTCTCCGTCACGCCGCTCGCAGGCCTGACGAGATCGAACGGATGGAACTGAACGCCCATACGAGAAGTAGCCCGGCGCTCACCGTTCCGATCAGCGAGAGGATGTGGAAGCCCGCCATGTCGAAGACGAAGCCCGAAGCAAGAGCACCGAGTCCACCGGCCAGCGACATCGTCACGTCGCCCGTGCCCTGCACGACCACCTTCTCCTCGTCACTCACTGATTCGGTCAACAGCGCACTTCCGCCGACGACTCCAAAGTTCCAGCCGAGTCCGAGCAAGAAGAGCCCCGGGTACATCAGGAGGTTCGGCGCATCCACGGCCAGACCGGTGATGATCGTTGCCAGGACGAGAATGACCGAGCCCGCAGCCAAGGACGACCGTCGCCCGAACCGGTCGGAGGCCCAACCAGCGATCGGAGCGAAGGCAAACATGCCGGCTGTGTGGGCGGAGATCACGAAGCCAATGTTCCCCGTTTCGTGCCCATGCGCTTCCATGTGCAGCGGCGTCATGGCCATCACGGTGACCATGACGGCTTGGGAGATCGCCAGCCCACCGAAGGCGAGCTTCGCGCTCGGGTTGGCCCAGATCACCCGCATGCCCTGTCGGAAGGTTTCAACCGTGCCCACACGAGCCAGGCCCTCTGGGCGCAGGCCGTCGCTGACAACAAGCGGGTCCGGGCGCAAGAACAGGTGGGCGACAACGGCGGCAATCAGGAAGAAGACCGTGGTGAAGCCGAACACGCCAACTTCGTCAACCCAGTTGAGCCCGTCGGCCACGGAGGCCGCGGTGCCGGTCAAGGCCGGTCCGCCGACCGAACCAAAGGCGGCAGCGAACACAACGAGGCTGATTGCGGCGCCGCGGCGGTCGGGCTTGGCCAGGTCGGCCGCGGCATATCGAGACAGGTTCGCCGATGCCTGACCGCCGCCGAACAGGGCCAGGCCAACGAGAAAGATCAGTGCCGACTGTGTTTGCACGCCGACCGCCGCCAGCGCCGCGCCGCCAGCACCGAACAGGTAGCCAACGAGCAGTCCGGGTCGCCGGCCTCGCCGAGCCATGAGGGAGCTGAGCCACGTGCTAGCCAACGCCGTGCCCACGGTGATCGCTACCGTCGCCAGTCCGGCGAGCCGGGCGCTGTCGAGCATGTCGCGCAACGCCAACGCGGCAACCGTGAAGGCCAGGCTCATCGACGCCCGAGCGAAGATCGTGCTCGAGACAAGAACCGTCAACGTGCGCGGCTGGAGACGGTCGCGCTCCGGATCGGCCGGTGCCACCTCGGTGATGCTGCTCAACTCGGCCATCCCATGTCGAACCACTCTCTCATGACCGGCTCCCAGTCGCTTGCAGAAACCGTGGTCTCAGTTGTGTCAGAACCGCGAGAAATCTTCAGACGGTCTTCGAGCAGCGTCACCCGATCGGGCCCACCATCAAGCAAGCGAGTGAGGAACGGGCGTTGGCGCCAGTGGCGTTCGGGATCGCCCTGCAGCAACGTCGAAGCCGGTTCGAAGTCGGTGAGCTCGTGCGCCACTCGTTTGAAGCGATAGAGGGCCCGAGGAACGCCATCGTCGTCCTCGGTCAGCGTCGTGCCGTGCGGACTCGGCATGAAGGCGAAGGAGCCCACGCCGCCATCTTGAGCAGATCGAGTGGATAGGTCAAGCGGCCGGATGAAGGTGTTGCCGAATCCGACATCTACCAGGTACGGACGGTCGAGGCCGACTTCCAGCGCGAGGTGGTCGATCATCGTGTTCGGTCCGTCGAGCAGCACGGCAGCGCCGAGCCTGATCACGTTGAAGCCGAGGGCGCTGAGCAGTTCACCGAAGGCGCCGTTCAATTCGAAGCACCAGCCACCACGCCCGCCGTTCACGATCTTGTCGATCGACCACGCTGCCGAAGTCGACACCGGAATCTGGCGAAAGACGTGCAGATTCTCGAAGGGGATCGCAGTGAGATGCGCTCGTTGCAGCGACTCCAACGAATGGACATCGAGGGCCTCAGGCCGCTCCATGCCGATGCGGTCGAGGTAGCGATCGACCTGCTGCGGGCTGAGACCGCTCATCAGCGGTCGTCCGATGCTGGCAGCAGCATCGCCAGCTGACGGCTTCGGGCCACGAGTTGCCCGTCGCTGTCCCACAGCTCGCCGGTTTCGATGAACGTGTTGCCGGACAGGTCGTCGCAAGAGAATCGGGCGAGCACCCATCCCGGGGCCGGACGTTTGCGAACGTGCACCGTGAGCTCGATCGTTGGCACCCAACCGATGCGCCCGTAGAGCGCGAAGACCGAGGGCGGGAAGGCATCGGCGAACAGCGGAAGCGACCGCGCGTCCGTCGGCCGGCCATCGATGTGGCGGATCCAGCCCACAACTTCTGCCTTGGCCGAACGACCAATCTCGGCGTGGGCCGGGATGATGCGCACGTCAAGGCGCTCGAGAATCGGCAGACCGACGCCTTGCTCAAGCGTGTTCCGATTTACGCATTCGTCGGGGCCGGGAACGCCAGGTGGTGGAATCTCCAAGTGACGCTCGGGCGCGAGATCAGACGCCGGCGGCGTGAGATCTCCGAACACGCCAACGACTTCGAGGCGGCTCTTGCCATCCTGCTCCAGCTGGGATCGAAGCATCGAGAACGATCGTCCGGGTTTGGCCAGCTGTGCCGCCACGTTTGCGTGCGTGTCGCCGAGACCCGGCCGCAGGTAGTGGGCTGTGACCGAGACAGGATCTGGCTGAGGGGCAAGCTCCGCCATGGCGGCGACGCAGGCAGAGATGAGGTAGCCACCATTCGGGTTGTCGCCAATGTTCCAACGGCTCGAGAGCTGGAGCGACCCGGCGAACTCGCCACTGGCGGCAGGTCCAGGCGCAACACGGGTTTCATTATCGAAGAGCGACGACGGCGAGCTCGTCTCGGAGGTCAGATCAGTCATGAGCCCGCAAGTCTGCCTTGCCGCTCGCGTTCGTCGGCAATTCTTCGCCGCGTCCGACACCAGCGGGCTCGGGTACCTTCGCATACATGGCTCAGAGCTTCGATCCTTTCCCCGGCTTGCGGCCGATTGGCTATTGGAAGGATCACGACGAGCCGGATCTACCGGACCCTGCCCATCTCGTCGACCACGCCTGGGACGCTCGTGAACGCGCACTCGTGGCCCCGGCGCTGCCAAGACCGCTGTGTACATCGTCGACGGCGATTCGGCGGTGCCGTAGCGGCGTTGGGCTACGAAGCGGCTGCGAGAGACTCAAGCCAGGTTGCAATGCCGTGGCCGATCTCGTCGGGGCTGTCCTCTTGGGCGAAGTGTCGTCCGACAACGTCGATCTCGGTCTGGTTCGGCCACTTCCGGGCAATCTCGAGGAGCTCTCCATTGAGGGTGTCGCCTTCTGACACGTTGATGAGCAACTTCGGAATCGGCGATGACCCGAGCCACTCCGAGTACTCAGAGACGATGGAATGAACGTCGCTCGGGTCACCGTCGAACGGGATCTCGCGTGGCCACGTCAAGGTCGGCCGCCGTGCTTCGCCTGGTTGTAGGAATGGACGCCGATACTCAGTCATCTCTGCCTCGGTCAGTTCTCGAAGAACGCCGCCTGGCAAACCCCTCTCGATGAAGAAGTTCTCCTCGAGCGCCATCTGCTCCCCTGCCGGGGTGCGGAGGGCCTCGAAGATCTCTCGGCCGGCAGCTGACAACTGTGACCACGAACGCGGGGCGACGTTGGCTTCGAGATAGGCGATCGCATTCACTCGATCGGGGTGGCGACGCGCCCAGTCAAAGCCGAGACCGGACCCCCAGTCATGAACGACGAGCGTGATCGAGTCTCCAAGGTCGAGCTGATCGAGCAGGCCATCGAGATAGATCCGATTCTCAACGAACCGATAAGAGTCCGGCCCGGCCTGAACGAGCTTGTCGGAGTCACCGAATCCGATGAGGTCAGGAGCAATGCACCGGCCAAGATGTTGGAGGTGAGGGATGACATTGCGCCAGAGGTACGACGAGGTCGGGTTGCCGTGAAGGAACACGATCGGATCGCCCTCTCCAACGTCGACGTAGGCCATCGTGTGGCCGTTGATTGTTTGCCTTTGCTTCTTCCACGGCAACGCAGCGGAAATGGGCATGTGGCACCTCGTTCCAACGGGCGGGATCATGTGCGCTCGACGCTCGTGAAATCGTAGCCCTCCCGACGATTGTCCCTGCAGGTGGACACTTGTGACAGAGGACCCGGAGCACTCCGCCCGGTTTGGGACCTCTGCGTTACCGTCCTCTCCTATGGACGCACCCTCCTCGGTACCGGCCACCTCTTTCATCACGCGAATCGCCAGCTTTGCGGTTCAGCGGGGACGGATCGTTCTGGGAGCGTGGCTTGCGGTCGCAGCCCTCGGGCTCACGGCGTACTTTGGCGGCCTCGCTCGCGAAGGCTTCCCGCCGGTCAACTTGCCACTCGCCGTCGTCACCGGAACGTACTTCGTCGATGATCCCGAGCTCACTGATGCCGACATCGCCATCGCCCTGACCGAGCGCTACTCCGAGGTCGAAGGCGTCGATACCGTTCAATCGTTCTCCCAGCCGAACAACTTCGCCCTGGTCGTTCAATTCGAAGACGACTTCAGCTCCGAAGATGGCGCAGCGCTGCTGTCCGCCGCCAACGGCAACGAGCTCATCCCGGCCGAAGCCACACTCGATGTCCGAGCCTTGAACCCGACGAAGTTCGTCGAAGAGTTCGACGTCATCGTGGCCATACGCGGCCCAGAGGGCGCGACTCCCGAGGACCTCGAGGCCGAGGCCGCAGCGTTGTCCACGTTCCTCCAGGAAGACGGCTCCATCGAACGGGCGACGGTCCGCAACCTCCTCACCGAAGGCGTCAACCCAGTGACGGGCACAGACGAGATCCGCCAGACCCGCTTCACGCGGGTAGCGACCAGCGGTGACAGTGCCTTCGATGAATCGATCACCCTTGGCCTCGTGCGAAACGATGCCGCTGGCTTGGACATCCTCGGCTTCAGCGACGCAGTAACCGCGCGACTCCAGGCCGACCCACCGCTCTCCGACGGCTACGACGCCGAGATCACGGCCGACTTCGCCACCGACATCCGGTCACAGCTGAGCAACCTCACCGGCAACATGATCACCGGTCTGATCGCTGTCGCCATCGTCAGTTTGCTCCTCATCGGGTGGCGGGTGTCGCTCATCACCGCTGGCTTCATGGCCACCGTGTTGCTGGCATCGCTGGCCGGGCTGTGGTTTCTCGGCTACTCGCTCAACACCATCACGCTCTTCGGCCTCATTCTCACGCTGGGCCTGCTGGTCGACGACGCAATCGTGATTTCCGAGTCCATTGATGCGAACAGAGAGGAGGCGAACGAACCGCTTGGCGTGGTCCGCACTGCCATCAACCGCGTTGGCTCGGCGTCGTTCGCTGGCACGCTCACCACAGTCCTGGTCTTCGCACCGATGCTGTTCGTGTCCGGCATTCTCGGCGAGTTCATCCGGGCGATTCCCGCCACTGTGATCCTGACGTTGCTGCTCAGCTTCCTGTTCTCGATCGTCTTCATTCCCGGCATTGCTCGCCCGTTCCTGCTGCGATCCAAAGCACCGGACAACGCCATCATCCGGGGCGAGAAGGCAGCGGCCCGAGCGCTCGGACGCTTGGCCTCCTACCCAGAAGGCAACGGACCGAAGGGCTGGCTGGTCGGCCTGCTTCTGGTCGCCACCTCTCTCGTACTCATCGCCGGATCGTTCGTGATCGCCGCCGGCCTCAAATTCAACATCTTCCCTCCCACCAAGGACGGGAACGCCGCGCTCGTCACGATCGATTTCCCGTTCGGGACCACACTCGAACAGGCCCAGTCCATCTCCGCCGAGGCCGACAACATCGTGCTCGACGTTCTTGGTGAGGACCTCCTTCGCTCGCAGTACATCCGAGGCAACGAGCGCACGGTGGTGGCCTTCATCGACCTCGTGCCGTTCAACACCCGAGACACGACCTCACCGGAGTACGTCAGTCGGCTGGAGGAACGCTTTGCGGCGATCGACAACGCTCGCATCACGGTCGCGCCCGTCGAAAACGGACCTCCCGTCGACGACTTCCCATTCGCAGCCCAGATCTCGGTGCCCGCCGACGTTGATGTCGCAATCTCCGAGCAGCTCGCTGCCGATCTCCAGGCTGCGCTCAACGGCGCCGACCTCGACAAGACCAGCGGCGAACCGGCGTCGATCACTGGCACGATCAACTCAACCGAAGGTCAGGTCGTGCGAACCGATGGCGTCCGTCAGATCGAGGTGCGAGCAGCCTTCAGCAACGACGACCTCACAAACAATCTGAACGCAGCCGAAGCATTGGTCGCCGACCAGTTCGGCGCCGGCGAACTCGAATCACGCGGCCTGCCGTCCGACGCCATTGCATTCGACTTTGGGCAGGAGAGCGACAACCAGGAAGACTTCGCCTCGCTCGGTCGGGCGCTGATGATCGCTCTCGTTCTGATGTTGCTGCTCCTCATGCTGCAGTTCCGCTCGTTCGTGCAGCCAATCCTGGTGTTCCTCGCCATTCCGTTCAGCTTCTTTGGCCTCTTCTCGATCCTGCGCTTGACGGACAACCCGATCAGCTTCTTCGTGAACGTCGGACTCATCGCCCTTGTCGGCGTGGTGGTCAACAACTCGATCCTGCTCGTCGATGCTGCGAACCAGGCCCGACGGGACGGGCTCAGCCCTGGTGCCGCCATCGGACAATCGGTCACGCGGCGGTTCCGTCCGCTTGTGGCCACCACCATCACCACCGTGGTCGGACTCCTGCCGCTGGCTCTGAGCGATCCGTTCTGGGAGGCATTGAGCTTCACGCTCATCGGTGGCCTCGTCAGCTCGACCTTCCTGGTCTTGCTGGCCTTCCCGGTGTTCTACATGGTCATCGAGAAGGTCCGCACGCGGGTCCGCAACGTTGCCCGCAAACTCCTGGGCTGGGACCTCATTACCTGAAGGAGCGCCAGATGATTCCGTCCGACGACCACACGGTTGTCCTCTGGAAGCAGCTCAACTGACGCCATGCGACGAGATCGAGCTGCGGTGATGGGTCAGCTGCCGGCAGCGACGAACTGCGTGCGAGCGTCGACGACACGCTGGACGAACACCAGCGTGTCATTGGACCAGCTGATGTTGCGAGCCGTGACCAGATCTTCGTGATAGGCCGCCAGCGCCGGTGAAAGCTCGCCGCCGGACTGGCTGAGCAGCCACTCCAGGTATGCAGCCATCGCCCGAGTGCTATCGGCGGGATCGGAAGGATCGGCCTCGTCGGTCAACAGGTCTCGGTTGATGAACTGGACGATTTCTGGACTGAGCTGGCCAACACCGAGCTCACCGTTCGGCCCAATCAGCGATGCATCCCACTCCGATGCGATCCACGCCACGGCCTTCAACAGCTCCGTGTCGACGGTCGTCCCGGATGCGGCAGCGGCGAACAGGCTCTCGTCGAATTCGCCAGTGCCAATGGTGAGGGTTGTTGCCTGCGGAGCTGAGAGTCGAAGGACCTGACCTTCGAAGATGCGGTTCGGATCGGTGATGTCGTTCAGCTGGGCGATGTCACGCCAGTCGATGCCGAACCGATCACCGATCTCACTGAGGGAGTCGCCCACCTGCACTCGATAGGTCGTGGTTGCCACGGGCCCGGCGACGGCCTCGACCGTTTCGGCCTCCGGCTCATCAGCAACCGTGGCGACCTCGCTCGTCGCCACCTCAGACGTTGTTGTTGCCTCCGCGATCGGAGTTGTCGTTGGCGTCTCGCCCTCGTCGAGTCCCGCTTCGGCTTCGTAGCCGGGAGGAAACCGGAGCAGCGTGATTCCTGCGACGGCGACCGTCACGGGAATCAGGAATAGCACCAACGCGAAAATGCCGTTTCGGACACCCGCCATATCCACCACAATGTCCCTCAACTTTGCTAGGTGAGCGACATAGTGCATCATAGGATGGCCACGCAGCGCAAGTGGCGGTTGCGCAAGGCCAACAAGAGGGATCAGGATCAGAGGCGTGAGGGCGGTTCGAAATCATCAGCGGAACCTTGTCGTTCTTCTTTGCGCGCTCGGCCTGGTGGCCGCCGCGTGCGGAGGTCGGCTCGGCGATTCAGCAGACGAAGCCATCGGAGTCAACGACCCGGAAACCGGCTCCAACACTGAGGAAACCGACAACGAGCAACGAGACGCGGAAGACGGCGAAACAAGCGACGTCATCTCTGCCTCAGGAGGCTCCAGCAACGACAATGAGACCCCAGACACCGACCACGAGCTCGTCTACCAGATCGAATCCGACTCGCTGAACGGGTGGATGCCGGAGCGAGTCACGCCCACGGTGAGTGGTCATTTGGTGATGCGAACCGTGTTCGATTCGCTCGTCTATCCGGACGCTGCGCGCCAACCTCGACCCCTTTTGTTGGAAACGTTGGAGCCGAACGACGACGCGTCGGCGTGGATCCTGACCGTTCGCCCGGACATTCAGTTCCACGACGGCACACCCTTCGATGCGGCGGCCGTCGTCACCAATCTCGAACGACACCGCAACGGAGCGCTGACCGCCGCCTTCACCTCCGATATCGCTTCGATTCAAGCGCTTGATGACCGTCGTGTGGAAGTCACGCTCGACGGACCAACACCAAGTTTTCCCATTCGTCTGACCTCCCAGATCGGCTACATGGCATCGCCCACATGGTTGGCGGCGGTCGACGCCGGCGAGGCCGCAGCCGAAGAACCGGTTGGCACCGGCCCCTTCGTCTTCGAGGACTACAACCCCGGCCGGTCCTTCACCGCCACTCGCAACGAGAGCTACTGGCGTGAGAACCAGCCCCTTGTCGCTGGCGTGAAGTTCCAGATCACGTCGAATCACGCCTCACGCCTTCTTGCGGTGCTGAACGGAACGTCGCCGATTGCGGTCACCACACAGTCCGATCAAATCCTGCGAGCCCGAGAACTCGTGGGTGCCCTCAACCTGGTCGAGGCCGCATCGAACAGCGAGACGCTGTACGTCATGCTCAACCAGGCCGACCCCGACTCACCCCTCGCCGACGTCAACGTGCGTCGGGCACTTTCGTTCGCCGTCGATCGAGACCGTTGGAAGGCGGCACGTTCGGCTGGGTTCTTCGAATCGGCGAATGGCCCCTTCTCCCCTGGATCCATCGGCTACCTCAACGACACCGGCATCCCCGCCAACGATCAGCCGGCAGCGTCGGCGCTGATCGAGACCTACGAGGCCGCCAACGATCCGATCGAGTTGACGCTGCTACTCGAAGACATTCCCACGAATCTCATCTCCAGCGATCTGCTCGTCCTGATGTGGCGTGAAGTCGGTGTCGAGGTCACTCCGGTGTTCCTTCCCCGCGACGAGTTGAGCCTGGCCGTGTACCGAGGTGAATTCGAGATGGCGTTGTGGCAAGGCCACGGGTCTTTCGATCCGGTGCTCCAACGAAACAACTGGCATTCCTCAGGTTTGCGCCCCGTCGGAGAGATCAGCGCCAACGCAAGCCGGATCAACGACCCCGAGATCGACGAGCTCCTTGGGCTGATCTCGGAAGAGCCGAATCAATCTGCGCGACAATTCTCAGCGGAGCGGCTGAACCGGCGGTTCGGCGAGCAGGCATACAACATTTGGCTGTCCTGGCCTGTCTGGGCAGTCGTTCACAATCTCGACGTTCATCTCACAGGTTCCGACCTCCCTGATGGCGACCGTTCACTGCCTCTTGGCGGTGCGGTGGGAGGCGCACACCTGATGTCGCACGTATGGGTGGAGCAGCGATGACCACAGAAACAGCACACCGGTTCTGCCCGCTCTGCGGGTCCCAGAACGAAACGCAGTGGAAGTTCTGCGTGTCCTGCGGGAAGGAACTTCCGGGCCTTGGCGGGCCGACGACGACCTCGGTGCAGAGCGACGCGCCCGCTGACGCGGTGACGAACCCGGACGTGTCGGGAAGCGCCGTCCAGGACGCGGAAGCTGCGGCAAGCTCGCTCGACGCCATTTTCGAACACCCCGTCGGCCCGACCGCCGAGGCTGAGACGCCGCCATCGAACGTGCGAGCATTCCCCGTACGAACGCCATCAGAGCAAGGGCCCGACCGTTTGCCGTCCGCTGACGTTGTGGAGGCCGACGGCTCTTCGTTCGACGACGAGGTCGACAACGAGATTCATCGAGTGGCCGCCACCATCCAACGACTCGCCTCCCACAGCGACGGCGGCGCGGCCCTTGAGCCGATGTACGAAGAGGCACCGCCCGAAGAGGCAACGCCCGGAGCGGATCCGCACGAAGCTCCTGGTGCCGACGTCGCAGCGGAAGACGGCGTTGCTGGGAAACACGGCGTCCCCGACGCCGAGACGGCCGAAGCGGTCCAGGACAGGGAGCCGGATCACGACCTCGATCGGGCGATCGATGCCGACCTCGCCGACTGGGATGCTGCTGGATCAGAAGATCTGGCCGGTGTCGATGCCCATACCGCTCATGTGGAGCGACAGCTCCGAGCCGACGGCGACCAGGAGGGCACGCCGACCGCGGCACCACACGTCGAGAACATCGACGAGGAAGAGGTCAGCCAGACTGTCGCCTCCGAGCCCGAGGCCCCGACCTCAGAACCCAGCGTTGCGGCTGCAGATGCGGCAGAGCCGGATGCCGATGACTTCGAGCTCTTCCGCTCGCTCGACGTCCCCGAGAACCTTCCTGAGCCTCGTCCGCTGGCGGAACCAGCCAGACCCGCCACCTCCGAGCCTCCAGCAGTGGCCGCCCCCGAAGCCGAACCAACGCCGCTCATCGCAGCCGGGGCAGCGCCGTACCAGGCCCCGGCTGCAGCGGCAGTGGCGGAGACTGAACTCGTTGCCGCGACCCCGACGCGAGGCACCAATCAGACCAACGCGCCGACCACTGCTGCCGCGACGCCAACGCCCACACCAATCGGCGCAGCAGCGCCTGCGGCTGACCTCGAGATCGTCGTTTCTGCTGATCGCTCCACGGTGTCCAAGCTGGAGCGCGGAATGACGACCTCGACGATTGCGGCCCAGGTGGCGACGCTCACCACTGCGCTCTTCGGCCTTGGGATTGTTGCGCTGCTGTACACGCTGAATCTCCGGCTCGACCGTTCGACCACGACGAACGACACCGGTCCGGCCGAGACCATCGACCGGTATCTCACCTTCGGGGCTCAGCCGCTCATGCTGATCGCCGTGTTCGCCGCCCTCATCGCGCTTCTGCGCTGGACCACGATCGCGTACTCAGCAGCGTGGACCTCGGGCCGAACCCAATTCACTATCGCCCGACGAACGGCGACGATCGCCTGGCCCATCCCCATCGCGAATCTGCTCCTTCCGCCATTGGCGATGCACGGGTTGTGGAGAGCAGCGCGGCCCGACGATGGGCGTCCGAACCCATGGATTGTCCTGTGGCCAATCCTGCTCGGCATCGGTGCGTTCATCACCGTCGTTGCGGCGCTGATCACACCTACGGGCCTGGATCAGTCGATTCGGGCCAACACCTTCTCGGCCATGGGCTTCGCCATCATGACCATCGGGTTCGTCTGCCTTTCGGTGGCGATCTCGTCGGTGTCTGATGCGCAGCGGCAGTTCCTCCATCGGGTTCACGGTCGCGCCGGTGGATTCACCGACGACGATCTGCTCAGCCGGCTCGGCACCGGAAGCTGAGGCGTCGAGACCCGAAGGCCGACCTCAGCCGAACACGCCGACGATCGAGAACTCCACCCGGCGGTTCATCGCTCGTCCTTCAGCGGTCTCGTTGGTGGTGAGCGGTTCGCTCTCACCGCGGCCATCGACCGTGAGCCGACTCGGGTCGATGCCGTGTTCCTCGATGAGACTGGCGACGGCGGTGGCCCGGCTGAGCGAGAGGCGAAGATTCGCGTCCTCGTCGCCGATGTCGTCGGTGTGGCCGACCACAGTGAGCGTCGCCTGTTCCTCGGCCGTCAGGAGGTCAACCGCCAGTGAGATCAACGGCTCTTACTGCTCGCTCAGATCGGCTCGTCCGGAACGGAACTGCACTGTTTCGGCGACGGTCAGTTGGACCGCCTGATCCGGATCGAAGACGGCGTCGTCGCTGATCTCGAAGTTGTTGATCACTCGCTCTTGGCCGATGGCGGCTCCCGCCGCGCTTTCGATGCTGTCGGAGATCGCCTGATCGGGCACAGATCCTTCGAGGTACATCGTGTCCCCGTCGATCACGAACCGTTGTGTTGGATCTCCGACAGGCGCCAACGCAGCCAAGACAGGAGGGGCGTCATCCTCCATGAGGGCTGCGAGGTGAGGAAGAGCGGCGAATCCAGCAGCTCCGATCACAGCGACCAGCGCCGCTCCGGCAAGGACTTTGACAGCAGGTGAATGGTCGCCGTCCTTGTTTCTCGGAGCGGGAGCGACAGCTGCCGCTGCCTTCTTCTCCTTCTTCGGCCTGTCGTTCTTGCGCTTCTTCTTGCCCTTCGGCGCGTCCTCCACTGGCGGCGCGCTTGTCCCAATGCTCGCGTCGAAGTCATCACCCAACTGTTCGTGGATGGACCGAAGGCTGGCGGCGATCTCCGGATTCAAGGTCACGCACTCAACATCGGAGCCGAAACTTCGCTCCTGAAGGGGCTTTTTCGTGGATCGAGACGCTTCGATCCGGCGCCAAGCATCAGCAAGAATCGGTGCGGTGGATGCCCGCAAGGTGGTGCGAGTACGTTCTGACCCGATGAGTTCGCTGACTGACGCCACCGATCACCCGCTCGACGATCAGACACTGCGAGCAATGATGCAGGCGATGGTGTCGAGCCGAGTCTTTTCTCAGCGCGTCTTCAATCTCCAACGTCAAGGGCGCGCGGGAACGAACGCACCGGTCGACGGCAGCGAGGCCATCCTCGCCGGCGTTTCCTATGCACTCGACCCCACTCAGGATTGGATCCTGCCCCAATACCGAGAGCTCGTTGGGCTCGAGCGCTTCGGCACCGACGTACTCGACCGGTACGTCCTCTACGCGCTCGGCCATCCCGACGGCGGCCATATTCCGGCGCCCACCCGGGTCTGGCCACCACAGATCAGCCTCGCGACGCAGGTCCCCCACGCCGTGGGACTGGCGTGGGGTATGAAGCAGCAGGGCGAGGACGGGTGTGTCCTGGCCTTTCTTGGGGACGGCTCCACATCGGAGGGCGACTTCTACGAGGCCTGCAACTTCGCAGCGGTGCTCGACGCCCCGGTGATCGTGCTGGTTGTCAACAACGGCTGGGCGATTTCGACGCCCGTGTCGACACAGACCAGGGCGAAGAACTTTGCCGAGAAGTCGCACGCATTCGGCATGCCGGGTGTCACCGTCGATGGCACCGATCCCGTCGCCGTCCACGACGCGGTGTCCGATGCCCGAAGCCGGGCCGTCGCCGGGGCGGGACCGACCCTCATCGAGGCCACCACGTACCGACTCGGCCCGCACACCACCGCCGACGATCCAACGAGATACGTGCCAGCCGACGAACTGGCAGCGGCTCGTGACCCCCTGGTGACCTTTGGTGTGGAGCTGGCCGCTCGAGGGCTCTGGTCCGAGGCGGATGAAGCCGAAACGATCGCCACTGCCGACGCTCGCATGGAAACAGCCGTGCAGGCAGGCGAGGCACGAGCCGTGTCGGGCGAGGAGATCTTCGAACACGTCTACGCCCACCCCACACCTCGCCTCGCTCGCCAACAGGCCGAGTTCCGGGCTCGCCAGGGGCTCGACGGCGCACGACCTCAGACTCGCCCCGGAGGTGCGTCATGAGCGACTCCCAGGTCATGACGATGCTCGAGGCCATCAACCACACACTTCATCAGGAGATGGCACGAGACGAACGCGTCATCGTGTTCGGTGAGGACGTCGGCGCGAATGGTGGCGTCTTCCGGGCCACGGAAGGACTGCACGAACAGTTCGGGAGCAGTCGAGTGGTCGACACCCCGCTGGCCGAAGCCGTCATCGCTGGAACGGCGGTCGGTCTGGCAGCGAGCGGCATGGTCCCGGTTCCCGAGATCCAGTTCCTTGGTTTCTCGTACCAGGCCTTCCATCAAATCGCCGGTCAGATCGCCCGTCTGCGATATCGAACGCGGGGCCGGTTCGAGGTACCGATCACCATCCGTTCGCCGTTCGGCGGCGGTGTTCGGACACCTGAACTGCACAGCGACTCACTCGAGGCGCAGTACGCCAACATCCCGGGCCTCAAGATCGTGCTCCCCGCCTCGGCCGCCGACGCCAAGGGTCTGCTGGCAACGGCGATCCGAGACCCCGACCCGGTCATGTTCCTCGAACCTCTGCGGGGCTATCGGATGATCAAGGACGAGGTGCCTCTCGGCGAGCACCTCGTCCCCTTCGGCCAGGCTCGCACCGTGACCGAGGGCTCCGATGTGGCGGTCATCACGTGGAGTTACATGGTCGATGTAGCTCGCCGAGCGGCGGAAGAGCTTGCCGCGGAGGGAATCAACGCTCGTGTCATCGATCTTCGGACGCTCGTCCCGCTCGACGTAGATGCCATCGTCGCCGCCGTTGAAGACTGTGGGCGAGTGGTGGTCGTCCAAGAGGCGCCAGAGACGAACGGCTTTGCGTCCGAAGTGATCGCCACCATCAACGACAACGCGTTCTATTCACTCGAAGCACCAGTGCAGCGAGTGTCGGGCTATGACGCTCCGTACCCGGTTGGCCAGCTTGAGGACCACTACGTTCCCGACGTGGACCGAGTAATGGATGCCATTCGGGCGACCGCCGAGGTACCGACATGAGTGACTTCCGCTTGCCCGACGTCGGCGAGGGTCTCGATCAGGCCGAGATCGTCGAGTGGCTCGTGGCCGAAGGCGATGAAGTTGCTCGTGACCAGCCGTTGGTCGAGATTCTGACCGACAAGAGTCAGACGCAATTGCCCTCGCCCACCGCAGGCGTGATCAGTCGCCTGGCGTTCGCCGAAGGCGACATGGCGGCCGTCGGCGATGTTCTGGTCGAGTACCGCCAGCCAATCAGCGAAGTCGCGGGCGAACCGACAGCAGCATCAATGCCCGTCCGCTCGAAGGAGCAGCCCATCGCCGTGCCACCGGGCGAGGCGACGACCCAGGCAACTCATGACCCATCGCGCCCCACTTCCCGGCGACCGAAAGCCGCACCGATCGTGCGACGGAACGCCCTCGAGGCTGGAGTCGACCTCCGCAGCATCGTCGGAAGCGGCCCCGGAGGGCGGATCACCGACGCCGACCTTCGCCAGGCGATCGAAGAGCGGACTGGTGGCGCCGACCTCGGGGCACGCCGTGCTCCCCAGTCCTCGATCCCGGCGAGATCCCACGCGCCACTCACTCCCCCACCGGCTGCTCCCGCGGGCTCGTCGTTGGGCCAGATGGCAATTGGAACCCATCCCCTGCGAGGGATTCGACGGGTCACGGCCGCGGCGATGGACCAGTCCTGGAAAATTCCGCACATTCACGGGGCGGATGAAATCGACGCCTCGGCATTGCTGCAGAGCCGACGTCACATCAGAGAGCTGCAGCCCGATCGAGCGGCCCGCCTGACGCCGCTCTCGTTCTTCGTCATGGCCGTCGCCCATGCTCTGCGTCGCTACCCCCTCATGAACGCCAGCATCGAGGTCGCCAACGGCGAGGGCGGCTCGGGTTCCATCACCGTGCACGACGATGTGAACATTGGGATCGCCGTCGCGACCGAACAGGGACTGCTCGTCCCGGTGATCCGGCACGCCGACCAACGATCGCTCTTCGACCTGGCTGACGAAGTCGCCCGCCTTTCATCAGCCGCCCGAGACCGTTCGATCGGCACCATCGACCTCCAGCAGGGCACCTGCACCGTGAGCAACTACGGCAGCATGGGAGGCCGCTACTCCACGCCCATCATTCGGGCGCCCGAGGTGGCCATCGTGGGATTCGGCGCCATCCGTGAACGACCGATCGTGGTCGCCGGCGAGGTAGCCGCTCGACCCACCCTCCCCATCGCCGTCGCTGCCGACCACCGCCTGATCGATGGCGACCTGATGACTGCCTTCCAGGAGCACATCCTCACGTTGTTGGCGGCCCCTGCTGCATTGCTGGCCCGCTGATGGTTGTCGGCGAGGTGGCTGAACGCGCCGACGTCGTGGTGATCGGAGCTGGCCCCGGTGGCTATACCGCCGCTCTTCGCTGCGCTGACCTGGGCAAACACACGATTCTTATCGACCGCGGCCCGGTAGGGGGCACCTGTCTGAACGTCGGATGTATCCCGTCGAAGGTGCTCATTCATGCGGCCGACACTGCGGCGCTGGCTCGACGCTCACGCTCCTGGGGCGTCAACCTCGACGCCACCGTCGATGCGACACAGATCGTGGCGCACAGCGATGAGGTCGTAGATCAACTGACCGGCGGCGTCCGCTCGCTCCTCTCCGCTGCCGGCGTGGAGGTCTGGAGCGGTGAAGCTCGCTTCTCCAAGTCCAACCGCCTTGCGGTGGTCGATGGGACCGCCGTCCGGCATCTGGAATTCAGCCACTGCATCGTGGCGACCGGTTCACGTCCCACCGAGCTGCCGTCTCTCCCGACGAACGGAACCACGGTGGTCAACTCAACGGGCGCGCTTCGGCTCGAGTCGGTGCCGGATCGCATGATCATTGTTGGCGGCGGCTATATCGGGGTCGAACTCGGCACCGCATGGGCCAAGCTCGGCAGCACCGTCACCATCGTCGAGGCCGAGGATCGTCTGCTGCCCGGCATGGACCCAATGTTGGGCCGTGAGGTCACGAAGCGCCTCAAGCGACTGGGCGTCACCATCCATTTGTCTTCGTTCGCCAGCGCAGCCGTAGAACCCCCGTCGACGAACGCCGTGGCCCGAGTCGAGATCTCGGCCCGCTCGACTGAGAGCGCTGGCGTCGTCACAACGACCGAAGAACCGTCGACAGCGATGCAGGACACGCTCGAGGCCGAACGGGTGATCGTTGCGGTTGGTCGCACCCCCAACACGGACGACCTGGGTCTCGACGTGGCCGGCATCACGGTGGACCAACGGGGCCTGATTCCCGTCTCCCCGAATCGCTCCGCAACCCCTCGCATCTTTGCCATCGGCGACATCACCGATGGCCCAGCCCTCGCCCACAAAGCAACGGCCGAAGCCGAGGTCGCAGCGCGGGCTATCAACGGTGAGCCGGCAGCGTTCGATCCAGCCGGGATCCCCGAGGTCGTCTTCAGCGACCCCGAAGTGGCGAGTGTGGGTCACACCCCAGCTTCGGCGCGGTTCGAGTCGATCGCGGCAACGGTCGCTCGATTCCCCTACGCCGCCGGCTCGCGCTCCCGCACGGTCGATGACACAGCTGGCTTCGTCCAGCTCGTCGCCGACGAGGCGGGATCCTTGATCGGCGCCCAGCTCGCGGGGGCTGGCGTCGCTGAGCTGATCGGCGAGCTCACGCTGGGAATCGAGCTTGGAGCGACCATCGAAGATCTGGCGACAACCATCCATGCGCATCCCACAATGTCAGAGGCCATCGGCGAGGCTGCACATGTCGTTCTGGGCACGCCGCTTCACGTTCGCCGCTGATTCGAGCGTTGATGGCGCGAAACGTGGCGAAATGGTTACGCTCGCCGAATGGCAGGTGGGGCCAACCTTTTGACGTTCTCTGAAGCAGCACGGGTATTTGGCGTACCCGTGGCGTCGCTGGAGCAACGATTTACGACCGATCGACTCCCGGAGGCAGCGCCGGATCCGAATGGCTTCGGCTGGCTGCTCCCAGAAGATCAGCTGGAATCGATCGCCAGCCGTGAAGGCTGGATCATCGATCTTCGCGACGATCCAGCCAGCTCAGAGCAGAGTCCGGCCTTCTCCGAGATGCTCGAACGCCTCCTGGAGATGGGTGGCGAGCTCCAGACCGCCGTCGTGGCCAAAGAGCGGGCGGAAGAGAAGGTGATTCACCTCGAGAAGGATCTCGAGCGGAACGAGCAGACAATTCGCTCCCTCGAGTCAACGATCGAGGAGCAGGATGCGGAGAATCAGCGTCTGAGTGCCGATCTCGCAGAGGCCAACACGGGTCGGGCCGTCGCCGAGGCACTGGCGGAAGAACGCGACGCCGAGATCGACCAGCTGCTCGATGCCAACGAAGACAGCGAAGCTCGTCACGAGCAGGATCTTCGCCGACACCGGGCGCTCGAATCGCAGCTCCGCAAGAGGCTGGAGACGACCCACAACGCACTTGGCTGGCTGGGTCGGCGGCGCCTCGAACGTTCCTGAACGAACGTTCGTCCGTGCGGGTTTCGGCGGCTCTACTCTGATCCGATGAACCTCCGACACGGACGCCCCATGGTGGCCATCCCCGGGCCGTCCATCACGCCCGATCGCGTCCTTGCGGCGATGCACCGGCCGATGCCCAACATCTACGAGGGACCACTCGTCGATGTCTCGCACAGCGTTCTGGCTGACCTCCCGGGCATCGTGAAGACCGACAGCGAAGTCTTCATCACCATTGGGAATGGTCATGCCGGCTGGCAGATGGCGGTGAACAACACACTCAGCCGGGGCGACAAGGTGTTGGTGTTGGAGTCAGGACGCTTCGCCATCGGCTGGGGTGAGATGGCCGAACAGTCCGGTGTCATCGCCGAGATTCTTCCTGGCTCCGACGACGCCCCGGTCAGCCCAGAAGCGCTGGAAGCCCGACTCCGGGCCGATGCCGATCATGAGATCGCGGCGATCTTGGTTGTCCTGACCGACACGGCGACCAGCGTGTTGAACGACATTCCTGCACTCCGGGCCGCCATCGATCGAGCCGGCCACCCTGCGATGTTCATGGTCGACGGCATCGCATCGATTGGCTGTGATGTCTTCGACATGGACGCCTCCGGGGTCGATCTCACGGTGGCGGCATCGCAAAAGGGTCTCATGGTTCCGCCCGGATTGGCTTTCGTTTGGGCCGGGCCCCGAGCGCTCGCCGCTCGAGCAACCGCCGATCTCGTGACGAGCTACTTCGACTGGGAGCCTCGCCGCACACCGGAAGCGCACTACTACCTCTATGCCGGCACCCCACCCATCTCCCACCTGTTCGGCCTACGGGAAGCGCTGGACATGATCGCGGAGGAAGGCGGCATCGACGCTGTTTGGGCTCGGCACGAGATCCTCGCCCGCTCCGTGTGGGCCGCAATCGATGCCTGGTCAACACCTGACGGTATGCGGTGCAACATCGCTGACGAAGCGTCTCGGTCTCGAGCGACCACCACCGTGATCACCGGCTCCATCGACCCGGACGAACTCCGCCGGGTGTGTGAGGAGCGTGCCGGCCTGACGATCGGGCTAGGCATTGGCAGCTTCGAAGGGCGAGGCATCCGCATCGGACACATGGGGCACTTGAATCCTCCGATGCTGCTCGGCACGCTGGGCACAATCGAGGCAGCGCTTCACTCGATGGATGCGCCGATGGGCGGCTCCGGGGTCGCCGCCGCGGCCGCCTTCCTCGGCGGCCACCTTGGTGAGCCAGACCACCTGGTGTGAGCCAGTCTCGGTCGGTGGGTTCGCTCCTCGTGGGGCTCAGCGACCGTCGGACAGTTGACCGAACGCTTCGGCGGGGAGCGGCGGCGGGGGTGGCGATCCATCCCCGAACGGGCGTCCGCCGAGTGCTTCACGACCGTGAGCTGAGGCGAGCGGTCGGAGATCAGGACCGATCGGTGTGACCATCGTCGGATTGATGCTCGTGTGGACCTCGTAGTAGTGCTCCTTCGCCTGCTCGAAGTGCACGGTGTCACCAAAGCCCGGCGTCTGGAAGAGGTCTCGGACGTAGCCCCACAGGGCCGGCATCTCGCTCAGCTTGTTTCGGTTGCACTTGAAGTGTCCGTGATAGACGGCATCGAAACGGATCAGCGTCGTGAAGAGACGAACGTCAGCCTCGGTGATGGTCTCGCCGACGAGATAGCGCTGCGTGCTCAGCCGCTCTTCCAACCAATCGAGCCGAGCAAAGAGCGTTCGATACGCGTCCTCGTACGCAGCTTGGGATGACGAGAAACCGGTGCGGTACACACCGTTGTTGACATCGGGGTAGATGAGGGCGTTGATCTCATCGATCTCATCTCGGTGTGCGTCGGGCAACAGGTCGGGCGCCCCCGGCCGGTGATGGGCAGACCACTCGGTGGAGAAGTCGAGGGTCATCTGGGCGAAGTCGTTCGTGACGAGATGCCCAGTGGGAATGTCAACAATGGCGGGAACCGTGATGCCCTTCGGGTAGTTGGGAAAGCGGGCCAGATACGCATCCCGAATCCGTTCGATGCCGAGCACTGGATCTACCCCACCAGGATCGAGATCGAACTGCCAGCTGCGCCAGTCATGCGTTGGTCCGGCGAACCCCAAGCTCAGAACGTCTTCGAGCCCGAGCAATCGGCGAACGATCGTGGTTCGGTTCGCCCACGGGCACGCCGCCGCAGCTACGAGCCGATAGCGGCCGGGTTCAACGGGCCAGCTCACGCCGTTGATCTCTCGGCCATCGGCGGTGATCCGATCCGTGATGTAGTCGGTGTCTCGCTCGAACGCGCCCGCGGTGCTCTCGTCTGTCATGGACGGCTACAACCCCTTGCGCTGCTGCTTCGTTCCCTCGGAAGCACGACTGATGCGTTAGCCGCCCCCTCGTGGCAAGATCGAGCATGCTCGGTTCCCGCAACACCATCGACCTCGATCTCCTTGACGGCTCTGTCCGAGGCGCAACTTCGGCCAAGGGCACGATGATCAATGTGATGGGCATTCCCTACGCCGCAGCTCCCACCGGTGATCGGCGTTGGACGCCGCCGGCAGCGGCAGCGTCATGGCGGGGCACGAAGTCGTGCAAGAAGGCCGGACCAATGCCCATGCAGCGCAAGGCCAACTTCGACGCGTTCTTCGACAACCTCATCGCCGGACTCGGTCTGGGCCGGGCGAAACAGAAGGCCATGCGGGCAGCCATCAACGCCGTACCGAGCAAGGAGAGCGAAGACTGCCTGACCCTGAACGTTCGGGCGCCCAAGAGCGCCACAGGGCTTCCCGTGATGGTGTGGATCCATGGTGGCGACAACACCGATGGATCGAGCGGCGAGCCGATGTATCAGGGCAACGCGCTGCCTGAGCGGGGGTGCGTTCTCGTCACGATCAACTATCGGCTCGGCCTTCTCGGTTTCTTTGCGCACCCTGAGCTCTCGGCCGAATCGCCGGATGGCGTCTCCGGCAACTACGGCCTGCTCGACCAGATCGCTGCGCTGGAGTGGGTTCGAGACAACATCGAGGCCTTCGGCGGCGATCCCTCACGCGTGACCATCTTCGGCGAGTCTGCTGGCGGCCAAGACGTGCTGCACCTGATGACAGCGCCCCGAGCTCGGGGGCTCTTCCATCGGGCGATCGCCCAGAGCCCGAGCGACAGTGGCCGCTGGTTGCATCTGCGTTCGCCTGCGATGGATCTCATGTCAGCCGAGGAGGCAGGTGTCGCTTTCGCCGATCTGGCCGTCGGTCCCGGCCCCGGGCAGCTCGAGCGACTGCGGGCGATGGACGCTGAGGAGCTGCATTCCCTCTACCGGGCAAATCCGGTGCTCGGCCGCCATTTCTATCCGTGCGTCGACGGCCGGATCCTTCCCGCCGCACCCATGACCGCGTTCTCCCGCAAGCAACAAGCCCCGGTGCCGCTGATGATTGGCTACAACGCCGATGAAGCGTCGCTCCTGGCCGAGTTCATGCACCCGGCCGGCCCGGAGTTTCTCCCTCGAGACGGACTGCCGGAGCCCATGGCCGCCACCGGTGAGGTGATCGAAGACGTCCCCGTGCCAACGGTGAACTGCTCACCTGAAGAGGTAGCCGACGCGTTCAGCCGCTCATACCCAACCGAAGCGCATGTCGCCCGGGTGTTCGCTGCGTATCCCGGTCTTGATCGACTGGATTCCACTGCCGTCGAGATCCATCTGGCTGATCACATGTTCGGCGTGCATGTCGATCATGCGTCTCGGGAACACGCTGCCGCCGGCTATCCCGTCTATCGCTACCACTTCCGCTCGCTTCCGGCACTGCCCAATCAGACGATCGGCGCCTTTCACGCCGCGGAGATCGTGCACGTCTTCGGCACCTCGCTCCCGCTCGTGCCCGAAGGAGAGGGCGCCCACTTGCTCACTCGCGCCATGGGTGATCACTGGTTCGCCTTCGCGGCCGAGGGTGTGCCGGACCATCCCGGACGCCCGTCGTGGCCCGGTTACGTGCCGAGCGACCCGCATCACATGGTCTTCAACCGCCCGAACTCGGGTGTTGAGCCATGCCCGCCGCAGGCTGGACTCGATCTCATGCGCGAACGCATCAACTGGTTGAACGAATCGCTCGGCTGATCGCCGGGCCGCTCAGTGATGAGCGGTCGCCCTCTTGGCGTTGGCGACGATGGCCTCGATCATTTCTCCGAACCGGTTGCGGGGCATGTCGTGCCCCATATCGGGGAACATCAGCAAGCGTGATCCGGGAACGGCCTTGGCCGTTGCCGTTCCACCAGATGGCCGCACGAGCTTGTCCTGAAGACCATGGATCACGAGCGTGGGCGCCGTGATGCGCTTGAGTGCCGCCGTCCGATCCGGGCTGGCGAAGATGGCGGCGTTCTGACGGGCAGTGCCCGCTGGCCGAAAGCTGCGAGCAACGGACCTTGTTGCCCGCTCGAGATGGGCTTCGGGATCCCACGACGAGCCGGACCACATCCGGAACGCGTCAACGCTGTCTTGTGCTGCCGTGGCCCGATTGGGCGCTGGCCGGCGAGCCATCTTGCGGATCACGGTGCGGTGCACACCGCCATGCTTGCGATCACCGGTGTTGGACATGATCGAGGTGAGCGAACGCACTCGCTCCGGATGATGGATGGACATCGTCTGGGCGATCATTCCGCCCATCGAGATGCCAACGACGTGCGCTGCGTCGATCTCGAGCGCATCGAGGAGCCCCACGGCGTCGTCGGCCATGTCGCTCAGCTTGTAGCCAGCCGAACCGGGCCGGCGCGTGACGAGCGACCGAGCCAGTTCGGCTTGGGTGGGAGGCTTCCAGTCGAACTCGGTGCTGAGCCCGATGTCTCGGTTGTCGAAGCGGATCACATGGAACCCTGCATCGACCAGGCCATCGACCCATTCGTCAGACCAATCGGTGAGTTGGCCACCCAAGCCCATGACGAGAAGCAGCGGCTCACCGCCCGCATCTCGACCGTGCTCTTCGTACTCGATGGTGATGCCGTTGCTCTGCGCTTGCGCCATGACGGCGACGGTACCAAGGCAGCGCGCAGAGCCGGGCTACGGCGGGGGCCGAATGGCCTATCTGTGAGCTGCCACGTCAAGGAGCGCGCTGGATCTGTCGATTGTCCACTCGCAATGATGAGCTCGAATCCGGCTGGCCGCCGCGCCGAACGGGATCGGGTCGTGGAAATGAGCCTTCGACTGTTTCCTCGCCTGGGACCGGCGTACGCACTCATCGGCGCGCTGCTCCTCGCCTCGGTCCCAACGTTCGGTTGGTGGATGATCAGCCTTGTCATCATCGATGGGGCGAAGGCCGTTGCAAATCAGGCTGTCGCCCTTCGGTCGAAAGAACCCGAGTGGTTCTTTGCCTTCGATCAGTACACGAGCATGGCGCTGATCGCCTACGGCATCTACCACTCCGGCGGCGCAGCTTCGCCGTTCTTCCCGCTCCTCGGGCTGTACGCGGCCCTGATGCCCGCCATCTTCGGGCGATTCCTGTTCAAGACGAGCATGACGATCCTGAGCCTCTGCATCGTGCTCGCCGGCCTGGGTGACCCGGCGATTGCTGCTGGCACCGGCTGGCTCCGTATCGGCGGGCTGCTCGCCCTAGCGCTTTCCGCTGTCATCTGCGTCTCTGCGCTGTTCGATTCCGACACTCAACACCGACGGGCGTCGCGGATCGATGGTCTCACCGGCCTGCCCAACCGTCGCTCGTTCAACGAGAAGATGCGTCGCCTGAGTGAACAGAACGATGTCGTTCCATCGGCCACGTCATTGGTGGTGGTCGACATCGACTTCTTCAAGCGTGTGAACGACGAGTTCGGACACGACCGAGGTGATGAGGTGCTCGTTGCCGTGGCCCGCGAACTGGATGCGGCCTTTCGGGCAACCGACCTCGCCTACCGAGTGGGCGGTGAGGAGTTCGCCGTCATCCTCCCTGCCGTCGATTCCAGCCGAGCCGCAGCGATGGCCCAATCGCTCTGCGAGCGAATCCGTACAGCGCGGCCGGGCGACATCGACCTCACTGCGTCGTTCGGGATTGCGAGCACGGACGGATCGGTGACACCGAGCGATCTCTATCGTCAGGCCGACCAGGCGCTCTTCGAGGCGAAGCGGGCGGGGCGCGACTGTGTGATGGTCGCCCACCCCACGCATGTTCCTCTGACACCAATCGTGCAAGCCGAGGAGGCGGACATCGAGACGTCGCCGCCAAGATGGGACCTAGAGCGCCTTACCGGGGTTGAGGATGTTGTCGGGGTCGAAGAGTCCTTTGACGGCTCGTTGGGTCGCCAGCGAAACGGGATCGATCTCGTCGTCGATGAAGGCGCGCTTGAGCGTGCCAACACCGTGCTCGGCCGCGATCGTTCCTCCGAGCGCAAGTGACAGTTCGACGATCTCGGTGAACGCAGCCTTCACCCGGGCCAACTCATCAGCGTCGTTCTCATCGAAGACCAGAAGCGGATGCATGTTGCCGTCGCCGGCGTGCCCGATGGTGGGGATGAAGACGTCGTGGCGGGCGGCAATATCAACGATGCCGGCCAAGAGCTCAGGCAGACGCTCTCGGCGCACCGCAACGTCTTCGGGTAGGAGCGATTTTCCGAGCTGCTCTGCTGCGGGCCACACTCGGCGCCGAACCTCGAGCAGCATTTCGCCTTCGTGGGGGTCAGCGGCGTGATGTACGAACGTGGCGCCGTTGGCCAGACAGACGTCGGCGAGCTCCTCGACTGGCTGATCTTCTGGAGACGCCTGCATGAGCAGCAGGCAGGCGGCATCGGTGTCGAGGTCCATGGGAAAGAACTGTTCAACGATCCGAAGCGAGGCTTGATCAACGATCTCCATCACCGTTGGCTGGAGCCCGGCCGAGAAGATGGCACAGATCGCTTCGCCCGCTGACGGCAGATCGGCGAAGTAGGCCACAGCGGTCTGCGGCGGTGGCGGCGCCGCTTCCAGCTTCACCGTGATCTCGGTGATGATGCCGAGCAGGCCCTCGGAGCCGACGAACAGGCCGGTGAGGTCAAGGCCAGTGCTGCTCTTGATCGTGGTTCGCCCTGTCCGAATCACCTCGCCGTCGGCAAGAACGACCTCGAGTCCGATGACGTAGTCCCGAGTGACGCCGTACTTCACACAGCACAGACCGCCGGCATTGGTGGCGACGTTGCCACCAATACTGGACATCTCGAAGCTGGCCGGATCCGGCGGGTAGTAGAGACCCTCGGCGGCAACCGCTGTCTTGAGGTCGGCGTTGATGACGCCGGGCTGGACCTTTGCCATCCGGTTGATCGGATCCACCTCGATCACGGCATCCATCTTGTGCAGCGACAGCATCATGCAACCGTCCACGGCGTTGGCCGCACCGGTCAGTCCTGTGCCCGCGCCCCGCGGCACGATGATCGCATTGGCGGCGCGAGCAGCTTGCACCGCCGCCACGACCTCATCGGTCGAACGAGGGCTGACCAGCAGCGCAGCCACGCCGCTCTTTTCGAACGTGGCCCGATCCTGACCGTAGACCGCAACAACGTCGGGATCGGTTTGGATCCGGTCCGCTGGCAGCCGCTCTTGAAGTTCGGTCAGCAGATCAGCCATCGGCTCGGGCCAGGTTCGCCAAGGTGCCCTGCTCGGTCATACGGGCCAGGAACGAGTCCTCGTAGGCCTCCTCGGGAGACTCCCGAACCATCATGTCGAGCGTGTGTGCATCTTCACCGACGAGGATGCGCCACTCCCCCGCCTCGACGCCGGCGAGAATCACGCCGGCTGCGGTCTCGGCCGTCATCGGTGCGTTGTTGCGAAAGGCGGCAGCTTGCTCGGCGACCTCGCCAGGTGGCGCTCCGAAGGCGGCTGCCGAGTTGCCGACGATGCCGGTGCCGATGTGGCCCGGCATCACGACGTGAGCATGCACGTGTGGTGCGTGCATCCGCAGGTCCTGCACGAGCGCCTCCGTGAACCCTTTCACCGCAAACTTCGCCGCCGAATAGGAGGTGTGCGGGCGAGCGGGCCCGAGCGACGCCCAGAAACCGTTGACACTCGACGTGTTCACGATGTGTCCACCTTCGCCAGCGACGAGGAGCGGCAAGAACGCACGAGTTCCGTAGTACACGCCGTACCAACACACGTTGAACGTGTGCTCCCATGCCTCCCGGGGTGACTCGATCATGCTGCCGGGCCCACCGATGCCGGCATTGTTGAACACGAAGTGGACGTGATCTTCCTGGTGTGTCTCGGTCACGTGGTCACGGAAGGCCAGCACTTGGGCCTCGTCAGACACGTCGCAGTGAAACGAACTGAGGACGGTGCCGCTCGGCGAGTCGGCGTTTGCGAGCCGGACGGTCTCCGCCATGTTGTCGTCGTTCACGTCGCAGAGCGAGACATGGCAGCCCTTCGCCGCCAATTGCCGAACCAGGGCTCGACCCATGCCATCGCCGCCACCGGTCACCACTGCGATTCGTCCTGGCTGCTGTTCCATCGCAGGAGTCCATCAGTTCGTGGAGCCGCGTGCAATGCGGTCTATCTTCACGCCATGGCCAGTGGAGACATGCGAGCAGCCGTACCGGAGAACATCGACGGAGCCGGGCTTCGTGTGGCGATCGTGCGCGCCCGTTGGAACGACGAGATCGTGGGCCGCCTGGCCGATGGGGTGCATCGTGGCCTCACGGCGTTGGGCGTCACTGATGTTGCCGAGCATTCCGTTCCCGGCTGCTTCGAGATCCCGTTCGGGGCCAAGGTCATCGCCGAATCCGGAACCGTCGATGCGATCGTGTGCATCGGCGCCGTCATCCGCGGCGAGACCACGCACTACGAGATCGTGTCCGAAGGCTGCGCCAGCGGCGTCCAAGACGCACAACTGACAACCGGCGTGCCGGTCGCGCTCGGCATTCTCACGGTCGAGAACGACGAGCAGGCGATGGCCCGCAGCCAGGGCCCGGGAGAGCACAACGTCGGCGAGGAAGCCGCACTCGTGGCGGTTGAGATGGCTCGACTCGCCGAACGCATGCGCTCCTGAGCGGAGTCGTCGAGCCGACGAACCTCGGTCAGCTGACCACAGCTTCAGCCGTCGCTGTGTCAACGGGCGATGGATGCACCGGATCGACACCCGGCCAGTCGGCGCCCTGGAGCGCTGGCCGCAGCCAAAACAGACCGAGGGCCAGGACCATGCCCCCAGTCCCGAGAATCACCCAGCGAGCGTTGAACGCTTCGAGCAGCGGCCCGGCGATGCCGTAGCCAGCCGCCATCCCAAGAGTGTTCGCCACGCCGAGTCCGGCGAAGGCCCGTCCCAACTCGGCTTCCTTGATCCGGCCGACGAAGAAGGTTTCGCTGCGCACGAATTCGGGAGCGATAGCCACGCCCCACAAGAACCAGCTGAAGGCGAGAACCCACGGAGCCGTCAGCGCACCCCCGATCGCGCAACAGATGGTGTACACCGGTGCGCCCAATAGCGCGAGGCGAGGCAGCGGCACGGTGAGGTTCATGCTGCCGGCCACAGCAAGGCCTGCCGCATTGCCCACGCCGAAGGCTGCGATGGCCAGGCCGTACCAATAGTCGGCGGCGTCGAGGTCGCGCTCGTAGTAGACGACCGCCGCAGCCATGAGCAGCCCGACCGTGATCATCGTGAGCGATGTGTAGACCATGAGGCGTCGGACGCCGGGCGTTCGCAGCACGACGGCCATGCCGCTCAGCAGATCTCGCACTGCTTCGCCGATGGGCACGCCGGCCCGAGAAGCTCGGCGCTCGGCGATGTCTCGATCAAGGTTCTTGGCGCTGATGAGGAAGACGAATGCGAGAGCGAAGCACGCAGCGTTCAGGGCCAGCGAAGAGCGGGCACCGATCAGGAGGACTGCGAAAGCGCCAACGGCCGGTCCAACGGTGAAGCTCACGGCTTGGATGAGTCGCCGAATCGCAACCACCTGTTGGAGGTCGTCTTCGGCCTGTCCGGGGACGAGCGCATCGAACGATGGATTGTCAGCTTGCCCAAGCGCTCGGGCGAGCACCCCGAACGCAATGGTGAGCCACAGCAGCGACGACGTGCCGCCAGCGATGAAGGCGGCCATCAGGAGTGCGCCCCGGATCACATAGCTCACGAGCAGGTTGTGTTGGCGGTCGAAGGCGTCCGACATCACGCCGCCCACCATGGCCAGCACCACGCCGAGCGAGAGCTCGGCAGCGAAGGTCAGCGACGTCAGCAGTTCCGAGTTCGTCTCGGCGTAGACGAACAGCGGCAGGGCCACCAAGGTGATGCCGTCACCCATCTCGGACATGAACTGGCCAAGCACCATCCGCCGAAAGTTCTTGCGCCGCAATGGCGTGAAGACCGAGGCACTCGCTGACACCCTCGCACCGTACTCCGCGAGCTGTGGGTGCCTGACCCCCACCATCACTCCCCTGTGGGTGCCTGACCCCCACCATCACTCCCCTGCCCTGTGGGTGCGAAGCGGTGTACTACTGCACGAAGAGCAGACTGCCGCCGTACGACATGGCGGCGACCAACACCCAGGCGAGGGTCCCAAGCACGAGTGGCTTGGGGCCGAGCTGACGGAGCTTGTCGATACGGACACCCGCCCCGAGCCCGACGAGCGCAGCCGTGAGGAGCCAACCTTCAGCCGACTGAGCGCCGGAGACGATGCCGCCGGGGAGGACGCCGGTCGTCCGGACGACGACCATCGCTAGAAAGCCGGCGACGAACAGAGGCAGGAGCGGCGGACGGCCAGTCGATTCGGCCGTTTCGGGCGCCGTTGCTCGGCGGTGGATATTCACACCAGCAACGATGGGTGCAAGGAGCACGATGCGAGTGAGCTTTACCACGACCGCCACACCGAGCACCTCAGGCCCAGCGGTGGAGGCCGTCGCTACGACTTGCGCCACGTCGTGGATGCTGGCTCCGGCCCATGTCCCGAAGCCGACATCGGTCAGCCCGAGCGGGCCGGCGAGCAGCGGCAGAACGAAGATCGCGAGGCTTCCGAACAACGTGACGAGGCCGATCGCAGCCGCTACTTCCTCTTCCTCCGCATCCGTCGAGCCCTCGACGGCCGCAATCGCCGACGCTCCACAGATCGAGTAGCCGGTGGCCACGAGCAGTGAAAGATCCCGGGACAAACCGAGTCGGCGCCCCATCCATTGCGTCCCGAAGAAGGTGGTGCCGACCGTGACGGCAACAACGCCGATAGAAGCCGGACCGAGATCGAGCACATTGCCAATAGACAAGCGGAGCCCGAGGAGCACGATGCCGACTCGAAGGACTCTGCGGGCGGCGAACTGAACACCGGGTGCCACGGTCGGAGTGACGACGCCGACATTGCCCAGCACGGCACCGATCACAACGGCCGCAACCAGGGCCGAGACGCCGGGGATCCCGTTGCCGAGGAATCGAGCGGCCAGTGCGCCGATGATCACCACGGTCAGCCCGGGGAGCAGCGGCGCAACGGGCTCGTGCCAGCGCTGGACGGGGCGAGAGGTGTGGCTCTCCTCAATCGTCGAAGGAGATCGGGGATGGTTGATCGATTCCGACGAGTGCTGGAGAGCCACGTTCTCCATCGTCACCCCGATCACAGCTGAGCGGAACAGGGGCACGATCTTGGACGCCATAGATCAAACCTTTATCCCAACATAGACTCAATACATGCCCCTCGCCGCGAACACACCTGAGCTGGCCGCCCTCGACCTCTTCGTCTCGGTGGTGAACTGGGGCAGCCTCTCGAAGGCTGCATCGGCACATCACATCACCCAGCCATCCGCGAGCAGCCGCATTCGCACGCTTGAACGCCAACTCGGCGTCACACTGCTCGAGCGATCTCCGGGAGGATCCACGCCAACGGTGGCCGGTTCCTTGGTGGCCGGCTGGGCAGAGGGTGTGCTGCAATCCGCTAGCGAGCTGACCGCTGGTGTCGACGCACTGAAGGCCCGACGCTCCGGCCGACTCCGGGTTTCGGCCAGCCTCACCATTGCCGAGTACCTGTTGCCGCCGTGGCTCGAGCAGTTCCTCCGAAACCGCCCAGACGATTCCGTCGAGCTTGAGGTAGCCAACAGCTCCATCGTGCTCGATCACCTCGCGAACGGCACCGCCGATCTCGGTTTCATCGAGTCACCGCTGCCAACACCCGGCATGCACGAACAGGTTGTCGCCCGGGACCGACTGATCACAGTCGTTGGCCGTCAACACCCGTGGGCTCTTCGTCCCCACATTCCGATCGAGGCCCTCGTTGGAACCCCGCTTGTCGTCCGAGAACAAGGATCAGGCACACGCGAGGCCCTGGAAGAGGCGCTGGCCGCTCTCGGGCATGCGCCACCACCGTCGGCGCTGGAGCTCGGGTCGACGTCGGCTGTTCGAGCAGCGGTGATCAGCGGCCGGTCTCCCACCGTGGTCAGCTCCCGGGCCGTGCAGGCTGACCTCGATGCGGGAAGCCTCATCGCGATTGACGTCGAAGGCCTGTCGATCGAACGTCGCTTGCGGGCGGTGTGGCCCACCTCCAAGACACTGCCGCCGTTGGCCGCCGACCTCCTGAAACAGCTCCCTGATCCAGATTGATCAATCGACAAGAAACTTCGCGACTCTTCCGCAACTTACCCGTCAGTAACTATCGGGGAACTCCTGATGCCCGCAAAGCAAAGGGGCCGCCGTTTCCCTTCAAAGCGAACCAGCCGCCCTCCCTCCGGCGGCTGGTTCGCCACGTTTTGCCGTCCCATCCTCCGAATGTCCGCGCTCATGTACCCCTGAGGTACATGAGCGCGGAAATTCTGGTGTGGAGGGGCTATGCGGAGGCCTTTTCTGCCTCGTAGCGCAGCGTCGCTTCCTCAACGGCCGCGAGCTGCTTCTCGGCGAGGCCGGGACGGGAAGCCTGCGCCCGCTCGGCTGCGCCGACGAGTCCACCCCCGCTGCTCTGGAACCGGGGCATCACGTGTCGGGCGAAGAGCTCGTAGCTCTTCTTCGTCGCTGCGTTGTTGGCCCAGTTGTGAGCCAGGGTCATGTAGGCGCCGAAGCCGCCGTTGGATTGCTCGAGTAGCTCCTCGATCTGAGCAATGGCCATCTCTGGGGTGCCAACCACACCAAGCCCGCCGTTGACGAAGTCGACCATCTCGTCGATGTTCCCGCCTTCGACGGCCATCTGGGGGAACGCTGCCACGTTCTGGAAGTAGCGGAACCACTGCGTGATGCCGTACTCGACATCCATGCGGGCCTGCTCCTCGGTCTCTGCAAGGTGCATCAAGCCAACGAGCCGCCAGCTGTCACGATCAGCGACCTTGCCGTGTGCAGCCGCCACCTCCTCCTGCACGCTCCAGTGATGCGCCAGGACGTCCATCCCGATCGCGACCGTGGCCCCGAGCGAGAGCACGCCGGCTCCGTACTTGCCAGCCAGCTTGGCTCCCGACGGAGAGGCGACGGCGGCGATGGCAACATCGAAGAGTGGGTCGCTGTAGGGCCGCAGGTGCAGCCGAGCGTTGTCGAGGGTGAGGCGATCGTTCTTGTAACTGATGGGCTCCTCGGAGGTGAGCAAATGCATCACCACCTCCATGTACTCCTCCAGCAGCGGCCGCATTTCCGGCGGCTCGAGGCCGAGCATCGCAGCGTCGGTCGGGAGTGCTCCAGGACCCACACCGAACATGATCCGGCCCTTTGTGAGGTGGTCGAGAAGCACCATCCGCTCCGCCACCCACAGAGGGTTGTGATAGGGCAGCGAGACCACGCCGGTGCCGAGCTTGATGTTCTTGGTCCGCTCGGCAGCTGTGGCGATGAAGATCTCGGGCGAAGCGATGATCTCGCTTCCTGCGGAGTGATGTTCACCGATCCACGCTTCATCGAAGCCGAGCTCGTCCATGTGAACCAGCAGGTCGAGATCGTCCTGCAAGGCCAGTGTCGGATTGTGCTCTGGTGGGTGGAACGGCGCCATGAATGTGCCGAAACGCAGCTTGCTCATCAGTTTCCCCCTGATGTCGTGATGGATGTTGGCTAGTGATACGAGCGTCCCCGACACACAAACTGGCGTGTCTCTCGTGATCGCACACTATGTCCAAGCACCAAGTCGCTGCCATTGGCCAACGACGAACCCCTACCGGCGGGGACCCATCTGGGCGAACGTCAACCCCGCCTCGAGCAGATGATCCGGCAAGGACTGACCCATGACAGCGGCAGCCACGACTTCGCCAGCAGCCACTGACGTGGTGATTCCCGTGCCGCCTTGGCCGACCATCCAGCAGAAGTTCTCGACCCGGTCATCCATCCCGAGGACTGGCGACCGGTCTTCGGTGAAGGTACGGAGCCCAGCCCAACTCGTCCGCACGCTCCGCACACCCAATGTTGTCACCGTGTTGATGCGGTCGATGGCGGCCGCAATGTCGATTTCCTCTGGGCGAGCGTCTCGTGGCTCGTCGGGAATCTCATCGGCTGGCGAACAGAGCAGCTGGGATCCAGCCTCGGGCTTGAAGTAGCACTGCCCACCCTCTCCTTCGTGGTGAAGAAGCGGCCACGGCGAAGGATCGACAGTGCTCGGCACGGTGAAGGCAGTGCGCCGCATCGGCGTCAACCCGACGGGCTGGGCGTCCGCCATCCGGCCCACCACATCACCCCATGCGCCGGCGGCGTTCACCACCTTTTCGGCCTCCCATGCTCCGGCCGACGTCGTGATCAGCCAATGATCGCCCCGCCAGTCGAGCGCGGTCACCCGGGCGTTGGGAACGATTCGAGCGTGGGCGGCCCGAGCACCCCGGACGAACGCCTGGTGGAGACCCATGACATCCATGGTCGCTGCGCCGGGCTCGAGCATTCCGGCCGCACAGTGCTCGGGCATCAAGACCGGCACTCGTTCGCAGATCTCTTCGGTGTCGATCAGGCGAATGTCGTCCTGAATCTTGGCTCCTTCGGTGGCCATCTCGACGATTGCCGCAGCGTGGCTCTCGTCGCCCACCATCAGCGCCCCGCAGTCCTCGAGGATCGGAGCGTCGACCAGACCCGCCGGCGGCGACTGGAGGAAGCGCCGTGACGCCTTCGTCAATCGTGAGTTGATTGGTCCGCCGTAGTTCACGATGTACACCGCTGCAGATCGCCCAGTGGTGTGGAACGCAAGCTCCGACTCCTGCTCTAGCACGACGACCGACCGGTCTTCGGCGATTCGGAAGGCCGCCGACAAACCGGCGATCCCTCCTCCGACGATGGCGACCTCGGCCCGTTGCATCCGTCCATCTTGTCAGCTGCACCCGCCCACGGCGCTCACCGGCGCTCCGAAGCTGACGAGGCGCCTTCGTCGAGCTGATGAGCAAGAACACCTGCCGGCCTGGGCTGCCTCACCCACCAATCCGGGCGGTCTTGGCCCCGAATCCCTTTTTGGCACCGTTCTGTCATACAACTCGGCAAAAACTTCTCAGGTTGTTGGGGCAGCCGCCGATCCTACGAGCACGAGGATCGGCCTGACCGGGCTCTTCTCCGGCAGGTGAAAGGACACCCATGCTTAGGAATCGCAAATCGATCGGTGGGCGCATGCTCGCCCTCGGTGCCGTCGCCGCTCTGGCGATCAGCGGCCCCGCCAGTGCTCAGAGCGAGTCGCCCAGCATCGTGGATCTCGCTGATCCGTCGGTCTTGGTCGACAACGCCTTCATCCTGATCTGCGCCGTGCTGGTGATCTTCATGCAGGCCGGGTTCGCCATGGTGGAGGCCGGGCTGACCCGTGCCAAGAACGCCGCCCACATGATGTTGAAGAACCTCCTCGACTTCGTGGTGGGTGCACTTGGCTTCGCCTTCATCGGTTACCACATTGCCTTCAACGGCTCTGACTGGGTCGGCTTCAACTGGTTGTGGGGTGGCCCCGACTCCCTCGCTACTGGCACCGAGACGCTGACCACGCCCGTCCACTTCCTGTTCAACATGGGCTTCGCCGCTGCTGCCGCCACCATCGTGTCCGGTGCGGTTGCCGAGCGAGTGAAGTTCCGTGCCTACTTCGTCTATGCCGCCGTCATCTCCACGATCGTGTACCCAATCATCGTGAGCTGGCAGTGGGGTGGCGGTTGGCTCTCCAAGATGGACACGCCATTCATCGACTTCGCCGGTGGCTCCGTGGTGCACGTCACCGGTGGCGCCGCGGCCCTCGTTGGTGCGTTCCTCCTCGGCCCACGCATCGGTCGCTTCGACGCCGAAGGCAACTCGCAGCCGATCCCCGGTCATAACCTGCCGATGGCCATTCTCGGCGTCTTCATTCTTCTCATCGGCTGGTTCGGCTTCAACGCTGGCTCGCTTCTCACCGCTGATCTCCAGATCGGCGCCATCGCCATGGTCACCGCCCTCGGAGCCGCTGCTGGCGGCGCCGGTGCAACCCTCGCCTCCTGGATCACAGTGAAGACGCCGGACGTCACGCTCATCGGCAACGGTGTGCTCGGCGGCCTCGTGTCCATTACCGCCGGTGCCGCCAACCTCGGCCCCTTCGGCGCCATCGTCATCGGCTTCATCGCCGGCATCATCGCCACCAACGGCGTGCTCCTCCTCGACCGCATCGGCATCGACGATCCGGTGGGTGCTGTGCCCGTGCACCTCATGAGTGGCGTGTGGGGCACCATCGCCATCGGCTTCTTCGCTGACCCCGACGCCGTCATCGGCGGCGGCCCGGCCGGCCTCCTCTATGGCGGCCCCATCTCCCAGGTCGTTACCCAGGTCATCGGCGTCGGCGCCATCGCAATGTTCTCAGCGTTGGCCGTCGGCATTCTCTTCTCGGTGCTCAAGAGCATCAACTGGCTCCGTGTCTCCCTTGATGAGGAAATGGCCGGCCTCGACCTCGCCGAGCACGCCACCCCGGCGTACAACGATGACTTCGTCGAGTACGAGAACGTCGGCTTCGACGATCTCTCCTCGCTCGACGATCTCCTCGACGACCTCAATATCTGACACACTCGTCCGTACTCCATCGCAATGAAAGGCCCCCATCGTGAGCGTCGATGACAAGCGCCGTAGAGACCTTGAGCTTCTCCGCAAGTCGCGACGTGCCCTCGATGAGGGTGAGCTGGTCGATCGAAACGCCGAGGAGGCCCCATCTCGGGATCGTTCTGCACCAGCGCCGCCCCAGGCTGCTGCCGACGACGGCGAAACGATGATGTACCGAGGCAAGGTCGTCAAGAAGCCTGGCGGCGGTGCCGGATCCCGGATCCCCGGAGCGAGCGGCAGCGGAGCTCGAGCCGGTCAGTTCCGAGGCGCCTCCACTCAGAAGAGCGGCGGCAAGGGTTCGGGCGACGTTCGAGCCATCCTCGAACGGCTCAACGGCCTGTACAAGGACGGTCTGATCACCAAGACTGAGTACGACCGCAAGCGACAACAGATCCTCGATCGGCTCTGATCCGATCGAACAAGATTCAGGCGTCACACACGGCCCGTCTTCTGCCCCGCAGGAGGCGGGCCGTTGCGCGTACGGCATTGGACGGCGTCACTGCGGCGCTTCAGCGCGAGGCATAGTGTCGACGGCGAGCGTCGACGGAAGAAGAGGCATGACTGAAACGACCGGCAGTGCAACGATCCACATCGAGGCTGGCCCCGAGAAGGTGTACGCGTTGATCACCGACTTGCACCGCATCAGCGAGGTGAGTCCCGAGTGCTACCGGGCGGAATGGGAGGGCGGAGCGACTGGCCCTGAAGTTGGCGCGACGTTTCGGGGTTACAACAGGTCCGGCGAGCGCTCCTGGGATGTCGGTTGTGTTGTGGTCGCTGCCGAGCCTGGCAAGAAGTGGGCGTTCAAGGTGCCGGCCGATGATGGGCGCGAACTCCAACATTCAGGAGGGCGGCACGATTGTCGTCATCGGCGACGGCCCCATCGGCCAGAGCTCGGTGCTCGCCAGCCAGCTCTTCAACCCTGAGCAGGTCGTCCTCGTCGGCCGCCACGAGGGACGCCTGGACTTTGGCCGAGACAAGGCCGGGGCGAAGATCAGCGTCCTGGGCTTCGGGCACCTCTTCGGTCCCGTGGATCAGCCGTACACGGCGTCACTGTTCCGCAACCTCACCATCCACACCGGCGTCGTGAACGTCGCCTGATGATGGATCGCTCCGAGGGCACCATCAAGGTTGCGCTGACGAACGAGCACAACTCGGCCGATGGCCTTGCTCCACGGTGGTTCGGCACCGCCGTGGGGCATCGCCATGTGTCTGGGCTCAACGGATCGAACCCACCGATCCAGGGGCTCAGCCAGCCGTGAGTCGGTGAATCATGGCGTCGAATTCCTCGGGCGTAGACGGCCGGGCCACCAAGTGACCTTGGGCGAGGGGAACGTTCATCGAGCGGAGGTGGGTGACCTGTGATTCGCTCTCAACGCCCTGGGCCGTGATCTCCAGACCCATCGTGTGGGCCAACTCGACCATCAAGCGAACGGTGTTCGTCGCCTGTTCGCTCGAGCCCAACTGAGCCACGAGCCGGCGGTCGAGCTTGATCGAGTCGTAGGGCTGCTCGTGCGCGGCGGCGAAGTTCGAGTAGCCGACACCGAAGTCACCGATCGCGACACGGGCGCCGCGCGAAGCAAGCGCACGGAGCACTCCAGCCGACGCACGATCGTCAGCATCGGGGCTCGGGCTTACCTCGAGACCCAGCGTGATCCGCTCATCGCGGCGCATCACCCCCAAGAAGCGACCGGCGAAGTCAGGGTGCAGAATCTCGGCTGGGCCGACGTTGATCCAGAGCGTGATGCCGCTGAGAACGCCCTCATCCGTCAACCGAGCTGCTGCGACGTGCGCCCGTTCGAGCACCTGGAGCGAGATCTCGTGGATAACCCCGAGTGCTTCCGCTGCCAGGATGAGATCTGGCGCCGGAACCGGGCCCCGCTCACCTCGACTCCATCGGGCGAAGGCCTCGATGGCGACGATTTTGCCGGTCGTGATGTCAACCGCCGGCTGCATGGCGCACCCGATGGCCTGGTTGACCACGGCGAGACGCAGCTCGGACTCCAGTTCCCGTTGCCGCTCGCTCCGCACGCGCTGATACGGGTGGAAGAGGACACCGCGACGGGAATCGTCGGACTCGGCGAGAGCAAGCTCGGCCGCTTCGAGCAGGTGGTCAGCCGTCGGATTCTCATGGTCCAAGAGCACCCCGCCCAACCGGGCACTCATCGCGTGGGGTAGCTGGTCAATCGAAAGTGATTCCTTCAAGCCCTCAAGCAGGCCGTCCATGATGGCTTCACCATCAGCTCGACGACGAAGAGACGGAACGAAGCCGATGAACTCTTCGGGATTGGCGACGACCCCGACGAAGCCGGGAGCGACAGCCGTGAGGCGCTCGCAAATGACGTTCGGCAGCTGAGAACGGCTGGAACTGTTCGATGTGTTCGCAACGGCGACTGACGGCAGAGGGCGATGTCGCACTCGAACAACAAGAACAGAGTGCTCCTGCTCGGTTGCGATCTCGACGGCCTTCTGAAGCTCATGAACGAACTGATCATGGTGGCGAGGGGTCAACGGAGTGGACCCCGGCTCGCCGTGAACTGGCAGTCCGGCACGCAAACGACGCATGCCGCCCACCGCGGCAACGGGGGTCGGGGCGGAGGTCGTTTCGGCTGACGAAGTTGGAGGGAGGGGGGACATAGCGGCTCTTCTCAGAACAGAGGAACGGCCGGACAGCCGGCCAGGCAGACGAGAGAAACTGTCGACGCCTACTGGCTCCATCGGCATCCCAACCCAGCCATTGAGCAGCGCCGTGCACGCAGTAGGTGGATCTTCCCGTTTGGGCAACTGACACAGATCTGAAGTCAGATTTTGCTCAACTCTGGACAGATCCCGTCGATCCACTTGGGAGAAGCCCAACTTTCCGATGGGAGCCAGCGTGAACATTCGCGGCAAGCTTTTGACCTTGATCCTCATTCCTCTGCTCGGCGTGCTCGGCGCGTCCGTGTGGGGTTTCCGCTCTCAGTCCGTCGTGACTGAGGTGGCAGAGGATGCCGTGACCGCGGTCCAGACAACCAGCAAGGTGCACCAGGCCATCCTTGCCATGGGCGACGAGCGGGCGGCGCTGGCGCCAACGGCCGACCGGGCGCTCCTTCCCGATCTGCAGGCGGCAACTGACGCCGCCTTCGCCGAAGTCTTCACCCGTGACCTGAGTCCCGAGATGACGGCCATGATGACCGACATGCAGGCGCTGGTCACGGAAGCCCGCACCCGTGTCGCCAGCGGAGACCTCGCCGCCTATGCCGAGCCGTTCTCCACCGCCATTGAGACGCTGCTCAATGCTGGCGGCGGCGGCGAGAGCTACTTCACCGCCGAGCAGGCCCAGGTGGCCAACGCCGCTCATCAGTCCTTCGAAATGATTGAAGCTCGCGAGGCAGCCTGGCTGCAGTACCTCCTGCTGGACCCGGCGAGCCCGTCCGACGTGCTGAATGTCTCGGTTGCCCTCGGCGAAGCCGAAGTGCTGACCGAGGAGGCCTACGAGTTCGTGCAAACACAGGTCGAACCCACCATGAGTGAGGCCCAGGACTCTGTTGCCGAGCGCCGCCTGAATGAGCTGGCCTTCCTCGCCACGACGCAGCTCGCAGCTGGCGAAGGCTCCATCCCCGCTGATCAGGTTGTCTCCACGCTTTCCGAGAGTCGAGCCGAGTGGCGAAATGCGCTGGGTTCCGCCGACCAGTTCCTCCTCGACAAGGTCACCTGGGAGCTGGATCGTGCCAACGGCATTCGCTCGCTGTTCACGCTGCTCGGCCTCGGTGGCCTGGTCGTACTCGGCGGCCTGGTCTTCGTTATCTACCGATCCATCACCCTTCCACTTGGCTCGCTGCTGAACCGGGCCCAGACCGTGGCCGACGACGAGCTGCCCGAACTGATTCGTGTGCTGCGTCACAGTGACTCGGTCGCCGAACTTCCGAGCCCGTCGGTGATCCCCGTCGAGTCCGATGACGAAATTGGCCAGCTCGTGTCGGCCTTCAATGACGTGCAGGTTGCTGCGTACGACCTGGCAACCGAACAGGCACTCGGTCGACGCAACGTCGGCGACATGTTCATCAACCTCGGTCGCCGAAACCAGCAGCTGCTGCAGCGCATTCTCAACCAGCTCACCGAGCTGGAGCGAGAAGAAGAGAACCCCGAGACGCTCGACACGCTCTTCGCTCTCGACAACATCGTCACCCGAATGCGGCGTAACGCTGAATCACTGCTGGTGCTCGCCGGCGGCCAGACGCCTCGTCAGTGGAGCAACCCAGTCACCCTCGAAGACACCGTGCGCTCGGCGCTCTCCGAGGTCGAGAACTACCAGCGAGTCGACATCGCCGCCCTCGCCGAAGTCCACCTCCCCGGCAACATGGTTGCCGACGTGGCTCACATGCTCGCTGAGCTCATCGAGAACGCCGTCAACTTCTCGGACCCGAACTCTCAGGTTCTCGTGGGCGGCCACTTCGAGAACGAGAACTACGTCGTCACGATCTTCGACCAGGGCATCGGCATGTCCGAGGACGAGCTCGAGACCAACAACCGTCGAATCAGCGATCCGCCTCCTCTCGACCAGGCACCGACCCGCTTCCTCGGGCTGTTCGTGGTTGGCCGTCTCGCCGACCGCCACGAAATCCTCGTCCGCCTGGCCAAGGCTCCCGGCCGTGGCCTCATGGCCCGTGTGCAGATTCCGGCGCAGCACCTCCTCCTCGACGGCCACAATGCCATCGACGGTGGGGACACCCAGAGTCTCACCGCTGCGGGCGACTTCCTCGACGACGAACTGGCAGAACTGTCGAACTCGTACGCCGATCCCATCAATGAGGACCTGAGCCTCGGCGATGTCGACATCGAGAGCGAAGCCGGCGAATTCGATCTTCCCAATCTCGACCACGACGGCTCTGTCTTCGAGGAGAGCACCACTCCTCCCGTCGAGGTGCAGCGCTTCGAGGTCTCGAACCCAACCACTCCCGACAAGGTTCTCCCAGACCTTCCCGTTCGTGGTGGTGGACTCCTCAAGGTCCCCCAGCCCGACGAACCGGTTGCTCCCGAGGCGGCTCCGATCGACCCGGTTCCGGTGGCCGAGCCCGAGCCAGCACGCGCCGTTGCGCCCGTGAACCCACCGCCAGCCCCGGCTGCGCCGACTCCCGTCGCGGCGGCAACGCCCGAGTCGTTGTTCCCCAGCGATACCCCCACCACTCCCCTACCGGTCCGAAACGCCGGCCAGGCACTCGACCAATCACCAGCACCCGTCGCTAGTGCGCCAGCCACACCCGCAGCTCAGGCTCCAGCGCCGGCCCGCGCCCCAGCCCCCGGCCTACCGGACAACTTGCCGTTGCGAGTGCGGGGTGCTGCCCTCGACACCTCGGCTCCGGTCACGCCCGAATCACGGGCTGCCGACAAGCCAGCGCCAGCAGAAGACAACGGTGACAAGGCTGGCAATTTCTCCTCGATGATGTCTGCGTTCTCCACCGGTGTTCGGCGGGGAATCGAAGACAACGCTTTTGAATCACTTGATGAAGGGCTCGACCAATGACCCGTACCGATACTGAGCAGTTCTCCTGGCTCGTCAACAACTTCGTGACCGAGACCCCGGGCGTCGAAGACGCCATTGCGGTCTCAGCTGACGGAATCAAGTTGGCGGCCTCGGCAGGACTTCCGAGAGCGACCGCCGATCAATTCGGGGCGATCACCTCCGGACTGTCCTCGCTGACGCTCGGCGCCGCTCGCTGCTTTGCCGAAGATGCGGTGCATCGCGTCGTCATCGAGATGGACCGCCACTACCTGTTGATCGTCAACATCAACCACGGTTCGATTCTCGGTGTGGTGGCAACGAAGGAGTCCGACATCGGGGCCGTGGCCTACGAGATGACGATCTTCGCCGAGCGCGCCAGCCGTGTGCTCACGCCCGAACTCATCACCTCGCTCAAGAACACCCTGAGCATCTGAGGCTGTCATGTCACCGCTGGACGACGAGCCCATGATCGAGCAGGAGACGGACTTCGTGCGCCCCTACCTGGTCACGGGTGGGCGGACGAAGAGCAAAGTTGACGGTCTGAAGCTCGAGACCTTGGTGCAGGCGACAAACAAGCCCACCTCCAACCTTCGCTTCGAAGCTGCCAAGGTGGCAGCACAGTGTTCAACCGCGACCTCGATCGCCGAGGTCTCGGCTCATCTATCGGTGCCATTCGGCGCCGCCAAAGTCATCGTTGGCGATCTCATCGCTAGCGGTCACTTGCAAGCGCACCGTACGCTCGAGGGAAATGCCCCCGACGACGTGCAACTGATCACGCGCCTCATTTCGGGCGTGAGGAGGCTCTAATGTCTGACGCCAATCCCGTTTCCGCCAAATTCGTCGTTGCCGGTGGCTTCGGCGTGGGCAAGACCACGTTCGTCGGCACCGTCTCCGAAATCGACCCGTTGCGGACCGAGGCCTCGATGACCTCGGCATCAATCGGAATCGACGACACCTCCAAGGTCTCGTCCAAGACCACCACCACGGTGGCCATGGACTTCGGCCGCATCACGATCGACAACGACCTCGTGCTGTACCTGTTCGGAACGCCAGGCCAAGACCGGTTCGGCTTCATGTGGGACGACCTGATCGCTGGCGCTCTCGGTGCCGTGGTTCTCATCGACTCACGCCGCCTCGCCGACAGCTTCTATGCCATCGACTATTTCGAGAGCAAGGGCATCCCGTTCGTGGCCGCTGTGAACGCGTTCGATGGTGTCATTGCCCACGAGCTCGACATGGTTCGCACGGCGTTGCAACTCGACCCCAAGGCCAAGCTGATGGCGTGCGACGCACGCGATCGACACTCGGTGAAGGAAGTCCTCCTGACGCTGTTCGAGGTGATCCTCGACCGTCTCACGGCCGAAGCTGCAGGCTCGGCTCCCGCCGCTTCGGCTGCGCCACCGGCGACCACACCACCGCCGGTCGCTCCTGCCATCCAGGGCTGACCGAACCGTTCGAAACCAACGATCCCTGACCGTGCCCGGGCGACACGCCCGGGCACGGTCGCGCTTAGCACCGGTCGCGGTTAGGAACGGTCGCGTTCCGGAACGGTCGCGACAACGAACGGGGTCACCCCCGGATCTCCTCCCGCCTGACCGTGCTGTCCTCGCCGTAACGGGCGGACGCTCAGTAGGCGACGGGTTCCGCGTCCATGGCCACATTGAGCGCAGCCACGTCAAGGGGTCGGTGGAAGAGGAACCCCTGGACCCGGCGGCAGCCGAGGCGTTCCACCACGCTCGCCTGCTCAGGCTCTTCAACGCCCTCAACGATCACGCCCAGGTTCAATGCCCGGCACAGCCCCACCACCGCCTCTACGACGCTGCAAGCCACGGGATCGTGGCTGATGCGGGCGACGAAGGAACGATCGATCTTCACGATGTCGATTGGCAGTTCCTGCAAGTAGGACAGTGATGAGTATCCCGTACCGAAATCGTCGATCGCGATGCGCACACCACTCGACCGAAGAGCCTCGAGGACGGGAATCGTGGCGTCGAGATCGTTGACAATGGCCGACTCGGTCAGCTCGAGAATGAAGTGTTCGGCCGGCAACCCGGCCTGCTTCAGCGCTCCCCGCACCGTGTTCACGAAGGCGGGGGAAGCGATCTGGCCAGAGGTGGCGTTCACCGACAGCGTCAGGTCCGGATGTCGGCGACGCAGCTCGGCGGCTTGACGAGTCGCGATGAACAACACGCGGTCGCCGATTTCATCGACCAAGCCGGCTTCCTGGGCAATGTCCAGGAAGGCCCCGGGCATGTGCAATTGACCGTGCTCGTCTCGCCAACGGACGAGTGCTTCGATGCCTTTGACCTTCGCCGAGGGCACCTCGACGATGGGCTGGTAATGCACTTCGAACCGATCATCGGCGAGCGCAGAAACGAGGCCGGCCTCGACATTGAAACGTCGCTCGAGCTTGGCCTGAAGCTCGCCGTCGTGGACGACATAGCCGCCGCGATTCCGTTCCTTGGCGTAGTACGCCGCCGTGTCGGCTTCACCCAGCAGAAACTCTGCTTGCTCCCGCCCTGGGCGGCGGGCCATGGCCACACCAACGCTCATGGCAATCCGGACCGAGCGGCCCGAGATGGTGAACGGCTCATCGACCACACTCAGGATCGCCTCAGCGGTTTCAACCGCCCGGGGCTGATCGGCATTGCCAAGCATGACAACGAACTCGTCACCGCCAAGGCGCGCCACGATCGCATCGTCGTCATCTCGGCGAGTGACCACGGCATCAGCGAGTCGGGCCGCGAAGACACGAAGCAGCTCATCGCCGGCAGCGTGGCCGAGCGAGTCATTGACGACCTTGAAGCGATCAAGGTCGCAGAACAGCACCGCAGGCATCCGACCAAGGTCTAGCTCTCGGCGGAGCTGGCGGATGAGCCGGGCGCGGTTGGCCAGCCCGGTCAGAGTGTCGCTGAAGGCGAGGCGACGGAGCTCTCCCGTCATTCGCCGCTCTTCGGTGATGTCTCGGCCGACGCCGAAGACAAAGCCGGTGGTGTCATCGCGTTCCAACGACCAATGAATCTCTCGGCTGCCGAGATCCTCGCGCGTCGACAGCACACCCTCTGCCTTCTGGCGCCCGACGATGCGACCGCGGAGATTGGAACCGTCGTCAGCGGCGTCAGGCTGGAAGAGGTCCCAGAAGTTCTCGTCGATCACCTCGGCGTCAGCGATCCCGCTGATCGCTCGCCAAGCGTCGTTGCCTTCCACGATCCGCCCCGCCTCGTTCATCACCTGAAAGAGCACACCCTCCGCGGCGAAAAACTGGCGGAGGAGATGGTCGCGAATGTCGTTGGTCTCCTCACTGACCGAGTCGGCCAGAAGCCCGACCGAGGGAGCGATCAGTTGGTAGTCACCGGCGACGCCGAGCGTCTTGTTCGTCCAATCCATGGGCGCCGGAGTCCCGACGTCGATCTGGGCCCGGAGCGCCGCGGCGTTGGCCTCGACCACGATGCCGTCCTGGGTCGCCAAGGTCGCAGGGGTCGGCAGAGCGTGCAACAACACGCTCCACAGCTCCACAGAAAACGATCGAGCAACCTCGGACACTCCAGTACTGTCGGTGCTCAACGAGGGTGTCTTGAGGAAGTGAGGCCCCTTGACCTGGGTGATATCGCCCACCGGTCGTGCCGGTCTCAGGTAGCAGCCGCGGCTCGAGCTACCCGGATGGCGTCGCTGACCTCGCGAGCCACCTCATTCAGGCGCTCACGCTTTGGGATACGAGCAGAGAGAATCGTGCCGCCAGCTTCGATCTCGAGCATGCCAAGTGTCGGCTTGGCCCGGATCGCGGCGATCTGATCGAGCGGTGCGAATGCTGGCTTCTTGAATCGATCGTGCTCCAACAGCTCGCTGACAAGAACCTTCGTGCCCTGGAGGGCGGCGGCGTTCACTCGCTTCATGGACGAGACATCCATGTCATGGGTGAGGAACAGACCGCGATCGAACACGATCACGGCGCGATACCACAGGCCGTGCGGCGTCGGAATCGTCCAGGATGTCACTGTTGGGTGCACATGACCCTCCGGGCCGCTTCTTACAGAATTCTTTCGTCTCCCCTTCCGTCGGCACGAAGGTCGGTTCCATTGAGCAGATCCTTGCCAGTGTTTCGCCCCTTCGTGCACAAACCGCTGAGCGGCTCTACTGTCCGGCAATGAGCTTCGATGCACAGTACGAACCGAGCACGTGGGGTTGGGTGGCAGAGCAAGTCACCGAATACGAGGCGTCTGGTGGCACCAAAGCGAACACGCTCCGAGACACCGGCATCCCGATCATCATCGTCACCTGTGTCGGACACAAGAGTGGCAAGGTCCGAAAGGTCCCGTTGATGCGCGTGGAGCGAGACGGCGCATACGCCGTCATCGCCTCTAAAGGTGGCGCGCCCGACCACCCCGGCTGGTACCACAATCTGATGGCAGACCCATCCGTACAGATTCAGGACGGCCCCGAGCCGTTCGATGCACGGGTGCGTTTGATCGACGGCGACGAGCGGGCCTCTTGGTGGGCGCAGGCTGTCGAGGTCTATCCGCCATACGCGGACTACGCCGAGAAGGCGGATCGAGAGATTCCCGTGTTCGTCGCCGAGGCCGTCTGACGCCGATCGGCGTCAGCCGACGAAGGAAAAGACCAGTTCGCCGAGTTCGCCATCGAGCGTGAGTTGACGCTCCCCTGCGTCCGACGCGCCAGCGTCGATGCTGGCGTTGTTGGCGGTGATGAGCGTCTGCACGAACGCTCCAGCAGAGATGTCGAGAAGTGGGCTGCACTGTTGGCCACCAACCTCCACGTCAGCGACCGTGAAGTCGGCGGCCGTGGATGAAACCAGCCCGTTGATCTCGTTGCAGTAGACCTCGCCGGTCAATGTCCCGCCGTCGAACCGCAGCACGATCACTCCATCTTCCACCGGTTGCACCGCTCCCCCGGTGTGTCGCCAGGCGCCGGCGAGTTCAGCGGACGTCGGACCGTCTTCGGCACCGAGGTCAGACGCACAGCTGGCGGCCGCAAGAGCGGCCGCCAGCAGGCAAAGGATGATGCGCACGGGGCGAGCGGCGAAGCTCAAGCGGCGATCAGCTGATCGATGCGCTCGCTGAGACCGTCGGCTCCCAGCGCTCCGGTCCGATCGACGATGCTGCCATCGTCGTCGATGAAGATGAAGAAGGGTTGGCCTCGCACATCGAGCGCGGTCCAGATGTCGCCGGCTTCGTCGAACACGTGCGTAAACCCGCTGACACCTCGGGTGTCGATGAATTGCTGCATGGCTCCGGGGTCATCACGACCCGCCATGCCGATGATCGTGACATCATCACCGTATTGCTCCTGTGCTGCGGCGACCGAACTGGCCTCCCGTTGACAGGTCGGTCACCACGGTGCCCAGAACCAGAGCACGATGTCATCGCCACGGTGGGCTTCGAGATCGAAGGCCGCGCCGTCTGAAGTCGTTCCGACAAAAGCGGGGAATGGATCGGCAGCGTCACCGGAGTCGGTCGAGTCGTTGGCCGCAGCGGGGGCTGCAGCCGTTGTCTCGGCGTTGTCGCCACCAGACCCACAGGCCGAGATCAGCAGCGCAAGGGCTGCCGCCAAGGCAATGAGGGTGCGTCGAGGTGTTTCCACAAGCGGCAACCGTAGGCGATTGTCCGGACGATGCATCATCAGGCTGCGCTTGTTCAGAACTTCTTCAGTTGGCCGCTCGCACCGCCGCGCTCGAGCGGCTAGAGATGCCATCATGACCCAGTCTGCACTCCCTGCTGTTGCCATCACCGGAACGGGCCTCATGACCCCGTCTGAGTCGATCACCAATGCCGAACTGGTGACGTCGCTGACCGCGGCAACCGAGCGATGGAACCTCGAGCACGCCGATGCCATCGCGGCAGGCGACGTCGAAGCGCGCTCAGCGCCAGACGAGACCTTCATCTACAAGGCATCAGGCATCTCGTCTCGGTACGTCCTTGACAAGGCGGGCGTTCTCGACCCCGACCGGCTCAAGCCGCGCCTCGAGCTGCGCTCCGAAGATCAGCTGAGCATCCAGGCCGAGATGGCCCTCCCCGCGATCGAACAAGCGCTCGCACAGGCCGGACGCAGCGGCTCCGATGTCGATGCCGTCATCATGGGTTGCTCGAACGTCCAGCGGGCCTACCCAGCCGTGTCCATCGAGATACAAGACGCGCTCGGTGCTGCGGGTTGGGCCTATGACATGAACGTCGCCTGCTCCTCCGCCACGTTCTCGATTCAGGCCGGTGTCGATGCCCTTCGCAACGGATCGGCCAGCTGCGTGGTCGTCGTGAATCCAGAGATCACGTCGGCGCACAACAACTTCGAGCTCCGAGACTTCCACTTCATCTTCGGCGATGCCTTCACAGCGCTCGTCTTGGAGCGCGAGGCCGACGCCTTGCCGGCAACCGCCGACACCCGGTGGACCGTGCTTGGCACAAGCCTTGCCACGCAGTTCTCGAACAACATCCGCAACGACGCTGGCTTCATCAACCGAGCAGAGGACGGCGAGCGGGATCCGCACGAGTTGATCTTCCGGCAGAACGGCAATCGAGTGTTCAAGGAGGTCTGTCCAATGGTGGCCACACACATCAAAGATCACTTGGAGCGAGCCGAGCTTCCCACCGACGACGTTCGCCGCTTCTGGCTACACCAGGCGAACCTGAAGATGAACCAGCTGATCGCCAAAGGTGTTCTCGGCCGAGTGCCAGAGGAGGACGAGGCCCCCGTCACGCTCGATGAATACGCGAACACGAGCTCGGCGGGGTCGATCATCGCCTTCCACAAACACCGCGACGATCTCTCTGCCGGTGACCTCGGGGTGATCTGCTCCTTCGGTGCCGGCTACTCGGTGGGCAGCATCCTCGTCCGCAAGGCGGGATGAGTGGCATGACCACGCTCTTGGAGGAACAGGACTTCCAGCACATCTCCATCAAACGCGAGGGGCGAGTGGTCTGGGCCACGATTGACGCGCCACCGGTGCACATCATGACCGTGGGGCTCTACGCCGATCTCCGCTCCCTCGCCAGTGCAACGCAAGCCGCCGCCGATGGAACGTCTGTGTTGGTGCTCCAAAGCGCTGACCCCGAGTTCTTCATCGCCCACTTCGACGTTGAAGTGCTTCTCGCCGCCTCGCCCGAGGGTCCCGTACAACGGCGCTCAGAGCTCAACGCCTTCCATCACATGTGTGAGCAGTTCCGAACCATGCCCGTGGTGACGATCGCCAAGGTGGCGGGCCGAGTGGGCGGTGGTGGCGCCGAGCTGGCGGCATCGTTCGACATGCGCTTCGGGGCGCACGATGCAACCATCGTGAACCAGATGGAGGTGCCATTGGGCATTCTCCCCGGCGGTACCGGGACGCAGCGGCTCCACCGCCTCGTCGGGCGAGGTCGGGCCATGGAGATCGTGTTGGGTGCCTCAGACCTCGACGCCCGCACCGCAGAAGCCTGGGGCTGGCTCAACCGCTCACTCCCCGCAGACGAGCTCGACGGTTTCGTTGATGAGCTAGCGCGACGTATTGGACGTTTCCCGCCTCACGCGGTCCGAGCTGCGAAGGCCTCCGTGCTGGCCGCCGGTCCAGATCCGATCGACGGTCTGCTCGAAGAGACGTACTTGTTCGACCAGACCATGCGCGAGCCCGCAACCAAGGTGGCGATGCAACGATTCCTCGATGCGGGCGGGCAGACGCGAACCGGCGAACTCGACATGGAGCGGCTGACCGGCGACATGTGAACGCGGCCCCGAGGTCCGGGTCGCAACGGCCTACAGGTCGAGCGAAAAGTGGGTGAGCAGCTCTGGCCCGCTCTCGGTCACCAGCACTTGGTTCTCCAGCTTCACACCCTCTCCCCCAGCACGGCTGCCGACGAACGCCTCAACCGTCAGCACCATGTTGGGCTCGAGTACTCCCTCGTATCCGACTTGCTCCCAGTCTGTGGGGAAGAAGATGTCGGGGTACTCATCGCACTGCCCCACACCGTGGAAGAGACAGCAGTAGTGGCGGTACTCCGCGACCGGCGGGAACCAGGCTTTGTACGAGAGATCGTCGAAGGTGGTCCCCGGGCGAAGCAGTTCGATGTTCCGTTCGAGCTGCTCGAGCGCGAGCGCGTGGACGTGAGCTTGCTTACCGGTGGGTGGGCCGTCGCCGACCCGCCAAGTGCGTGAGATGTCCACCATCATTCCGTAGGCGCCAACGAGGTCAGTGTCGTAGCCGAGCAAGTCGCCCGCTTCGATCACCCGGCTACTGGCCTCTTGCATCCACGGGTTCGTTCGCGGCCCGGAGGCGATGATCTGTGTTTCGATCCACTCGCCCGCCCGCCGAATGTTGCCTTCGTGCAGCACGGCCCAGACTTCTCGCTCCGTGAGTCCCGGGCGGAGGGCTTCACGCATCTCGCCCATCGTGGTCTCACAAGCGTGGACGCTGCATCGCATCGCCTTGATTTCATCGGGACCCTTGATGTGGCGTGCTTGCTCCATGACTTCTTGACCGTTGCCCAGCGTGACGCCCCCATCGAGCAGGTTCTGGTACCCGAGCAGCTCGCACTGATCGATGGCGATGCGCGCCCCCTTGCCCGCGTGGGTGTGGATGACCTCGAGCATCTCGTCAGCCCACGCCTTCGCCCGCTCGGCGTAGCGGGGACCGGCGATGAAGTAGATCGACGAGATGGCCGGGCGAACCTCATCAACGGTCAGACTGCTTCCGGCGAGGAACTCGCACTCGAAGAAGTCCCACAGAATCGATGATCCGTCTGCACCGATCCATGCATAGCGCGTGGAGTTGTGGGCAACCCACAGCTGCATGTTGGTGGTGCCGGTGGCGTACCGAATGTTGAGGGGGTCCTTGAGGATGATCCCGTCGTAACCCAAGCGTTGGAGCTCACCCTGGATACGGGAGAAGCGGTACCGCTGCATCTCAGCTATGTCTGGAATGTCGAGCCCATCGGCCCGCCACTCGTCTTCGAGTGCCACGCCTGGCCCCATGTTCAGGTGGTGGCCCTCACCGGCTGCCCGGAGCACTTCCGGAGTTGCGTCGGCCAAACTTGCTGCAATCTTTCCGACCATTCACGGAAGCTAGCGCGGAGGCCCAAAAACGGAGAAGAGGCGTATCGGTGGGCGAGACGCCGCACCGACACACCCCTTGTGACCGGAGAAAACTGAGCTCAGGCGGTGGCACCGGCCTCAACCTGGGCCCGGACCTCGTCCATGTCGAGGGCCCGTACCTGAGTGATGAGGTCTTCGAGCGCGTCGGCCGGAAGGGCGCCCGGCTCGGAGAAGAGCTGGATGCCGTCACGGAAGATCATGAGCGTGGGAATGGAGCGAATGTTCAAGCTCCCAGCCAGCTGCTGCTGATCTTCAGTGTCGATCTTGGCGAAGACGATGTCCTCATGCTTGTCGGCCGCGGCCTCGAAGATGGGTGCGAACGAGCGACAGGGACCGCACCAGGCGGCCCAGAAATCCAGGAAGACGATGCCGTCTTGGCTGATGGTGTCCTCGAACTTCTCGATGGTCAGATTGATAGTGCTCACGGCGATTTTCCTTTGTCGCCCACCCGTGTAGGCGTTGCCATCAAGAACCAGCGACTCCCGCTCAGCATTCCCTCACCTTCGTGAGTCAGCCTCCGTCAACCGACCAGTGCCAAGGCTCAGATGGAAGATTGATGAAGCCGTAGTCGGCCGCGAACTCTTGCATCCAAGCAAAGCCCGTCGAAGCCCGAGTCAACACCGAGCCGTTCTGCGTGAAGTCGACGGCCACGCCGAACTCGTGCCGGGAGCTTCCCGGCTTTGCCGTTGGAGGGCTGCAGCTGCTGGCGAGGGACTCCCAGACGTCGGCACAGTGGGAGGCCCGCAGGACGATCTGCTGTTCGTGAGAGCGGAAGCCCCAGCCGCTCAGCGCGATGCCGTCCGCCTCAGCTGCCAGGAGCAGGGCGTGCAGCTGAGGAGCAACGTGTGCCTCCACCGTGATGCCCCGCACTCGCCAAAGTTCGAGTGTGGCCCCGCCATGGGCGAGCGCCGGGCCGAGATACCGGACCTCGTCCGACTCGATGAGTGCGAGGTCGGTGAGCGCTGCGGTCCCGGCGGATGGTGCAACCAGGTCGGTGGCGAGACGTACAACCAGCGGACCGTGCCCCGCACCGATCTCCAAAGCGATCGTCGGATCGGGCGCTCCCAACCGATCGAGCGCCACCGCTGCGCCCGACGGTCCGTCCATCGCCACGGCAAGCGTGTCCACACCGTCACCGTCCCAGTCGCCGGCCAGAACGGTGCCCTCGGCAGAAAGGGTGAAGCGGTGGCCGTAGGGACGGCCCTCGGAGTCAACGAAGCTGGCTGTCCGCTCAGATCCGTTGTTGGTCAGTGTGGCGATGGTGTCCTCACCATCGCCGTTCCAATCACCGACCAACGTTTTCTCGACCGCAGCGACGACGTTATTGGACGCCGACCCCTCAGCTGGGCTGCCTTCACGCTGGATCGCGGCGGGCAGTGGCGGCCGGCGACCGATCACCTCTTCCACGCGGGAGACGCGTCGATCCGGTGCGACCGGAACGACCGCCTCGGATCGGCGAAGCACGTCATCGGTGAAGACGCTGCCGCCGAAGTAGCGGTCAAGGGCGTCTCGCGGCGTGGTCGCTACACCGGCGTCGCAGAGCAATGCCGCAGCGGCAGTCGCCGCGTCCCATGCGTTCTGGGCATCGGCTACGCCATCGCCGTTGCCGTCGCGGGCCCACTTGTCCCACGTCGTCGGGAGGAACTGAAACGGGCCGACCGCGTGATCGAACGCAGCATTGCCGTCGAGCTCACCCCCGTCGGTGTCTTCCACGCGGTCGAGCCCGGGGCTGCCATTCAGCTCCGGTCCGACAATGGCGGGAACGGCTTGCCCATCGTTACCGATCGCCGACGCACCGCCCACTCGGCCGTGGTCTGACGCGAACGCGGCGACGCCGGACAGGATCGTCCACGGCACCTGGCAGTCGCTCGTCGAGCTAGCCCAGCGGTAGATCTCTTCCGCGAATACCAATGCTTCGTCGGGCACTGCGAGCGCCTCGGTGTCGGTTGCAGCCGCCGGAGCAGACGACCCGGCAAGCGTGATCACCGCAAGGCTGGCGCCTGCCATGACGCGCATCGCACGGCTGCATCGCCCGTGAACTCGTCTCCGCTCCATGCCACACCCAGCGTTCTGCGAACCACGGAAGTGGATCGCCCCTTGCATCGAGGCGCAGGAAACGCCTCGACACACCGAACGTACCGATGGCTGCTTCCGCGCTCCATGGGGAATCCTGCGGCCTCGAATGAGCCCTTCGGGTGGCACTGCGACCACGCTGGGTGATGGTTGACCACATGTTCTCGGGATCGGTCGACAAGCGTCACGAACCTGGCATATGGTCCGTGCCGCCATGGGTCGAATGACCCACTGACCCGAGAGCCAGATCGGGAGAACAGATGCCCTCCGCTTCCTCCACCCAGTCCAGCGTTTCCACGCGGGAAAAGACCGTCACCTATTGGATCGACGAGCGCAACGGCAAGTTCCCATTGCCGTGGTGGAAGATGCTCCCGCTTGCCCTCCTCGCTCTTCTCGCCGTCGTCGGCATCAGCACGCTGTGGGCGGTTCCGCACATCGAAGGAATGGTGGAGGACGACGCACGAGCTCGCATTGCTGCGCTCGGCGGGGATCCGGGCGACTACAACTACGACGCCACCTACCGCAACATCGACATCGCTGGACCGTCGATTGACGGTGTCAGCGCGGCGGACTTCGAGGCAGCTCTGGAAGGGGACGACTCAGTTCGCAGTGCTTCGCTTGCGCTCACAGCGCCCGTGGCCCCTGAACCCGCCGAAGAAGAGCCCGCTGTGGAAGAAGAAGTCGCCGAGGAAGCACCAGTCGAAGATCCCGAGCCAGAGGTTGCGCTGGGTTCCACAAACGTCACGGCCACGATCGACGCTGACGGCATGGTCGTGCTCGAGGGTGAGGTACTGAACGAGGCCCAACGCAGCCAGCTCGTCAATCTGGCGATCGCGCGCTTCGGCGAAGGAAACGTGACCGACAACCTGACGGTCTCGGACCTCGGTGCACTCGAGCCTGGAGCCAGCGGCCGAGTCACCGCACTTGGATCACTCATTTTCAGCCTGCCAGAGGGCAGCAATGGCGTGGCCACGCTCACCGACACCTCGCTCGACTTTGCTGGGAACGTTGCCGACGAGGCAGCCAAGAACGGTCTCGAAGGCACGCTCAACGGCTTCGGCAGCGTCGATACCAGCTCCACCCTCACGATCGATGCAACGATCATCGAAGGCGAGATCGACACGCTGCAGGAAGAGTTCGACGAGCTGGAGGCTGAAATCCGTGAGAACGTCACCTTCGCCACCGGTTCAGACGTGCTCAACCCCACGGCGACCGAGACGCTCGACAAGGCCGTGGCACTGATGAACAAGTATTCGCTCCCCGTCGTGGACATCTCCGGCCACACCGATGACCAGGGCGGAGCGGCCGCCAACGAAGCGCTCAGCGGGGCACGAGCCGCCGCCGTGGCGCAGTATCTGATCGATGCGGGCATCAGCGAGGACCGCATTCAGTCACGTGGACTCGGTGAGTCCGTTCCCATCGCCGACAACGGCACCGAGGAAGGACGCCAGGAGAACCGACGAGTGGAACTCGTCGCCCTTGCTTCCTTCGCCGATCTCGACAACTGATCTGTCCGCTCGTTCCCTCCTCTCACACGTTCCCGCCACCAACCAACCCAAAGGATTGTTCATGCTCTGGGCACTTCCAGAAATCGTCCTTCCCCTCATCATTGCGTTTCTGATCGGCTTGCTGATCGGTTGGCTGTGGTGGGGCTGGCGCCGCACCAAGATCTCCTACACGGAGTGGGAGACCATGCGCCAAAAGTCCAACCGTGCATCCTCGGTCGACACCGATGCCGAGCTTCAGGGCCTGCGCTCCGATCTCGACTCGCATCAGAGTGACCTCGATGCGCTTCGAGCAGAGCGAGACGAGCTCCAGGCCTCCCTCGATGAATGCAACCGCCGCCACGAGGCAGGTGCTGACGCGGGCAGCCCGGATGGAGACAGCGAAGCTGGTCTTGGTGGAGGTGTGCTTGCGGGAGCCGCCGCTGCAGGGGCGGCCGGTGCCGCTGACGGTGATGGCGGCGATCATGAGGTGCAGGGTCTCGTCGCCACCACCGATGGTGACGCGGAGGCTGATGCGGACGGAGATGGCGCAAGCCGAGCCGTGGTCGGCGGTGTGGTGCATCCCTATGGCGATGGATCACACGCTCCGTGGGAAGACGACAAGCGGGAGCAGCCCGAGGGCTACCCGATCAAGGGCAACGTCGACTCCATGCTCTACCACCGGCCCGACAGCCGGAACTACGGCGCCACCGGCGCTGAAGTCTGGTTCGACACCGCCGACTCCGCCGAGACCGCTGGCTTCGCCCTCTCGCCCACGCATCCCAAGAGCGATGCCGACGATGCAGGACCGGCCGCAGATGCCGTCGACACCGAGGCGGGCGCTGATGCCGGTCTCCGGGCGGTCACTGGCAAGCGGCACCCGTACGGCGCCGGTTCGCACGCACCGTTCGCTGAGGCGAAGCGAGATCAGCCAGACGGCTACCCGATCAAGGGCAACGTCGACTCCATGCTCTACCACCGGCCAGACAGCCGGAACTACGGCGCCACCGGCGCTGAAGTCTGGTTCGACACCCCCGACTCCGCCGAGACCGCTGGCTTCTCGTTGTCACCGAGCCACCCCTCGACGGACCTTCCAGACGGCATGACGTTCGCCGCTGCCCCGACCCCGAGCGCCCAGGCCCTCGCCGACGACGGCACGAACGACACGCCAGAGGGTGCCGATTCGGCCGACAGCGACGAGTTCGCTGGCGAACAGCACCCCTACGGCGAGGGCTCGCATGCTCCGTACGCCAACGAGCCGCGCCGGATGCCAGAGGGCTACACGATCAAGGGCAACGTGGACTCGATGCTCTACCACCGTGAAGACTCTCGGAACTACGGGGCGACCATCGCCGAGGTGTGGTTCGACACGGCCGAGCGGGCAGAGGCAGCAGGCTTCGCCCTCTCGCCGACCCATCCCAAGAGCTGACACTGAACGTTCCCGGTGATGGCCATCCGGCTCTCATCTTCAACGCACGCTGATCAGGGGGACCCGAAAGGGTCCCCCTGATCGCGTCTCAGACCGGGTGTTGGGGAACCCCCAGAGGTTTCTGGGGGCATCCCCCAGCAGACGGCCATCCGCATCAATGGCTTGATGGTGGACATGTCCTCCACGGCTCACTCCCCCACCTCCACTCGGACGGCGACTCGCACGAGCAGTGCCAGCGCCCCCGGCCCGTCATCCCAGACCTCACTCGCAGATCTGGCCTCGGCGACCAAGTCGGATCGCAACCGAGCGGTCGACTTCTATCGGGCGATGGCCATGCTGGCCGTCGCCTACGGGCATTGGGCCGCCATTCATATCGCACAGGACAGCTCCGGCGCACTGATCGCTGGCAACGCACTCGAGTTTGCACCGTCGATGTCGTGGATCACCTGGATCTTCCAGGTGATGCCCCTGTTCTTCGTCGTCGGTGGCTTCTCTTCTGCCATCTCCCTCGACAGCCACAACCGAGCGGGCGGACGCCCCCAGGATTGGGTTGCTGCTCGGCTGCGTCGCATGCTTGCGCCAACGATTGTTCTCGCCTCGACGTGGCTCGGCATCATGGCGTTGGGTCAGCTCGCCGGCGTCGGGAACTTGGCTTTCCAGGGCGCGATTGCGGCGGCGATTCCGCTGTGGTTCCTGGCCAACTACACCATCGATACGGCCATCGCCCCCACCGTGCTTCCGTTCTTTCGGCGACATCCGGCGCTCGTCGCTATCGGCGGAAGCTTCACCTTCGTGGGCTTCGAAGTCGTTCGCTTCATGGGGCACCACACGATCGCTCAGATCAACTGGGTCCTCGGTTGGCTGCTCTTCCAGATCGCTGGATTCGCCTGGCGCGACGGGCTGCTCCCCGCCGGTCGTCGCATGATTGCCCTCGCTGGCGGGTTCTGGGCAGCCGCTCTGGTCGCTGTCTTCGGTCCCTACCCCGTGTCGATGGTCCACTTCCCCGGCCTGGAGAACTCGCCCACGCATCCGCCGTCGATTGCCCTGATGCTGTTCGGCGCTGCGTACAGCGCCACGGCCATCGCTGCGGCTCCGGCGATCTCGGCGTGGCTGGCTCGCAGCCCCCGAGCCTGGGCCGCCACGATCGCAGCGAATGCCAGTTCACTCACCGTGTATCTCTGGCACTTCAGCGCAGCCGTCGCCGCTGCAGCCGTCTTCTACGCCTTCGGCTGGTTGCCAACGGCGGAGGTCAACACTCTCGCTTGGTGGCTCCAGAAGTTGCCCCTCATCGGCCTCAGCACCGTCTTCCTCGCTGGCATCGTCGCCGCTCTCGGACGATTCGAACGCAAAGCCCTGCTGGCACCTCGTGTTCCATGGCGAGGAAGCCATGCCTCGATCATCGGTGTGGCGCTGATCGTGTCCACTGCGGTCAAGCTGTGGACCTTCGGACATCCGATCGCCGTGGTTGCCGGTGCAGGAGCACTCGTTCTGGTCTGGTTCAGTGCACTAGCGTCCCGGAAGTGAGCAGGGAACACGCATCCACCGCCCGACGGACCTTCGTCAGCTACATCGACAAGTCCCGTGAGTTCTACGCAGCCCACGGGTACGACAAGCCCTACCAATGGGCCACACACGACGACGTGCCCTTCGCCCCGCTTTCCAGCGGGGCGTTGGCCGCGCTACGGGTCGGGGTGGTCACCACCACCTTTCCCGTGGGGGCGCCGATGCCGAAGCAGGTGATGGCAATCCCCACCTCACCAACGCCCGAGGCGATGTTCACTGCCGATCTGTCTTGGGACAAGGACGCCACCCACACCAACGATGTCGGGTCGTTCCTTCCGCTGAACGCCCTGCATGCCGCAGTCGAGCGCGGCACGATCGGGTCGGTGGCTCCTCGCACGTTCTGCGTACCCACCCAATACAGCCAACGCCAGACTCGAGAGGATGCCGTTGCGATCGAATCCTGGTGTCGTGAGGACGACGTCGACGTGGTCGTTCTCGTTCCTCTTTGACCCGTCTGCCATCTGACGACCAGTTTGGTCGCTCGTCACCTCGAGGCCGCAGGGATCCCCACCGTGATCATCGGCAGCGCCCGCGACATCGTCGAGGAGTGCGGGGTTCCACGCCTCCTGTTCGTGGACTTCCCACTCGGCAATCCATGCGGGGAGCCCGGCAACGTCGAGATGCAAGCCGAACTTCTCGATCAGGCGCTCACACTGCTCTCGACTGCGGTTCTCCCACGAACCACAACGCAGTCACCGTTCCGATGGTCGGGTGGCGACGACTGGCGGGAGATGTACATGAGGGTCGATGACTCGAATCGGGAGGCGCTGCTCACGGCTGGCCGAGAGCGCCGAGCGGCACAGGCGGCCAAGCGAGCGAACGGCTGAGGTCGAAGATCCAGGGCTAGACGACCTATTCCGATCTAGCCAAATCCTGCCGATATGGAAACATGGCGACATCGTTCCAGACGTGGCAGCGCGCACTCGACGCGCAGCTTGCGAGCGGACCCGACGATGACCCCGACGGTGTTGTCGCGCTCGTTGATGGCGACTTCGTCCTGCAGGCTGTCTCGGATCAAGCGCCAGCGATCTTCGGCCTCGACGCCGACGATGTCATCGGCGCCAGCGCGCTCGAGCTGATTCACCCCGCCGACCTCGAGCGAGCGCTGATGGCGTTTGGCGAAGTCACCACCCGCGCCGGTCTTCGACCTCCCGACGTCTACCGAATTCGGCAAGGCGACGGCAGCTACATCGCCTTCGACGTCAGCGGCGAGTCCCTGGTCGATCCAAGCGAATTGATCGAGCCCGGCACCACGGACGAAGGCAGCGTGCGACAGGCGGTCGTGTTCCGTCTCTCAGGGCTCACGGAGCGGCGACGAGCGGAGATGCTCGCGGTCGAGCAAGTCGAGATCCTGGAGCGGCTGGCCGCCGGTCAGAGCCCGGCTGAGTCGCTGCTGGATCTTGCGAACATGAGTGACCGCAACATCGATGGATCGATTTGTGTGATCTACGGCATCAACGATGCCGGTCAGCTCGTACCCCGGACGGCGAGCGCACTGCCGTCATCGATCCTCCATCGTGCTCACGCTGAGGATGCCCACGACCCACCAGACAGTCTTGGTGAGGCTTTGGACCGCCGCCTGAGCGTGATCGAGATGGACATCAACACAGCCACGGGGCCTTCCCACTGGGAGAGCGTTCGGCCGTGCCTGAACGAACTTCGTATTGCGAGCTGCATCACGACACCGGCGTTCCGCAGCGACGGAACGCTCGTCGGATTCCTTGAGGTGTTTCGCTCCTCCGACCGCCGTCCTTCCAACGCAGAGATGTCGGTGCACACGCTCATCGGGCGCCTGATGGGCTTGATCGCAGACCGCCACGCCTTTGAGCGGGACCTCTCTCATGCCGCCCTCAGCGACCCGTTGACGGGGTTGGGGAATCGACGCCGTATGCACCTCGAACTCGAGGAACTGACGGCCTCTGGTACGCCGTTCGGTCTGCTCGGCATTGACGTCGATCAGTTCTCGTGGATCAACAACAACCTGGGTCATGCCGCTGGCGACGAGCTCCTCATCGAGGTTGGGCGCCGAATCCTCTCCGGTGCTGTCTCGACCAACATCACCGCGTCGGTGTTCCGTAACGGCGGAGACGAGTTCGTTGTGGTCCTGCCAGGCGAACGCCGAAGCGAAGCGCTCCTCGAGACGGCTCAGGCGATTCTCCAGCACATGGAGCCGGCTGTCGCCGTGGCAGCAACAGAGCGGCGAGTGAATCTCTCCATCGGCGTTGCCCGCTCGGACGAGGACGCTGATCCAGCGAGGGTCTTGGCTCGCGCCGACGCCGCAATGTACGCCACGAAGCGAGACGGCGGTGCGGGCGTTCGCTTGTTCTCCGAGCCAATCGGCAGAGAGATGATGCGTCGTATGTCGCTGGCCGACGAGCTCAGCGCAGCAGTCGAGAACAACGAACTGCGACTCGTCTTTCAACCGATCTTTGATCTCCATACCCAGAAGATCACCGGCGTCGAGTCACTCGTCCGGTGGGAGCACCCTCGCCTCGGTCTGCTCGGGCCCGGTGAGTTCATCCCCATCGCCGAGGAATCGAACGCCATTCTCGACATCGATCATTGGGTGTTGCGCAACGCCCATCGTCAACTTGAACGCTGGGCAAACCGCCAGGAGGCGGATCGCGACTTCGAGGTGTGGGTCAACCTCTCCGCCCGTTCCTTCGTTCGCACGGACCTCCCGGGAATCATCGACTCGTTCCCTTCGCTTCCCCGTACCAAACGCTTGGGGCTGGAACTCACCGAGCGAGACGAGATCGAAGACATCGACGCCGCTCGTGCTGCCTTCGCCGAGCTCCGAAGAACCGATGTTGGCCTGGCCATCGACGACTTCGGCACGGGACGAGCAAGTCTCGCGGTCCTGGCCGAACTCGACGTGACCGCCGTGAAGATCGACCGCACGTTCGTGAGCAAGGTTCTCACCAACGAGCGCTACCGAAGCTTGACCGAAATGATCGTGCGGTTGGCCTCGGACTTTGGCCTTTCCGTCACCGCCGAGGGCATCGAGGACGAAGAAACCATCGCCCATCTCCGGGCACTGGGCTGCGGGCGGGGACAGGGATTTCTCCTGTCGCGACCGATGGTGCCTGCCGACTTTGACAAGCGCTTTGGCCCCGATCTCGGTCGCGTGTGGACCTCGGGTCCCTCGGCTGGATTCAGCGGCGGGCGAAACGGCTGACGACTTCGATGTGCGATGTTGATCCGAAGAGGTCCACCGTGCGAACCCAGTCGAGCGAATAGCCCGCATCGACCAGCAGACGGGCGTCTCGGCCAAACGAGCCTGGATCGCAACTGACCAGGGCGATGCTCGACGGCTCGGCGGCGACCAGGACCGCGGCGGCCTCGGCTCCCAGTCCTGCGCGAGCGGGATCAGCCACAGCCCGTGCGACTGGTTCCGGCTGCCATTGTTCGAACCGCTGGCAGTGAAGCTCTGCAGTATCGGGGAGGTTGACACGAGCATCCTCGCTCGAAGACCGGGAGCTCTCCACCCCGATCACCCGCGCTCCTCGGGCCACGGTGGCACCGAACAATCCCACACCGCCGTAGGCATCCAGCAAGATCTCATCCGGACTCGGATCGAGCCCCTCGGGATGCAGCGCCCGATCCACGAGCTCGACCAGAAGGTCCGCCCCATCCGGTCGACACTGGAAGAACGATCCAGAGGAGATGCGAAACCGGTGACCGGCAACCTCTTCGTGGAGGAAGAGCGGCGCATCCAGGCCGGCCACCAGAAGGTCCCTGGGCCCATCGCTCATTCGGGCCTTTGGCGAGTCGAGCACAACCATGCGCTCGCCCGTGCGAGATCCCACGCGAAAGGTGACCTCCTTGGCCCCCTCGAAGCGGCAGCTCGCCATGAGCTCGGCCACCGCGGGATGGGCGGTGAGGCACGTCTCCGGAACGACCGCCTTGTGTTGTCGGCGGGCCCGGAATCCAGCCCGCCCTCGGTTTGCACCTCGCTGTTCGACCACTGCGCGAACCGTGGTTCGATAGCCGAAGGGCTCGAGGGGCGGCGCCGCTGCGAGGTCGATGGCGTCCACCGCTTCGAAACGTCCGATGCGTTCCAGCGCGTCTCGCACAATGCCGACGCGAAGGTCGCTCTGGGCGTCGGTGCGCAGGTGTTGCCAATCGCACCCGCCGCACCCCTCAGCAACGTGAGGACAGGGCGCGTGCACCCGCTGGGGAGAGGCGCTGAGGACCTCGACAACGGTGCCGTTCACGAAGCGCTTTTTGGCTCGGTCGACCCGGACGCTCACACGGTCGCCCGGAGCGGTTCCTTCGACGAAGGCAACCCGCCCGTCCGGGTGAGCACCGATTCCCGCTCCCCCGGTTCCGAGCGAGGCAATGTTCGTTTCAAAGACTTCGCTCATGTGCTTGCCTCTGGTCGTTCGTCCGGCCACCATTCCACGCCATGAACCAGCCCGCACCCTCCGCCGCCGATTCGATGCCCGGCATCAAGATCATTCCGTCGGTGCTTCCTGCCGATTTCGCCCGCCTCGGTGATGAGTGCCAGGCGCTGGAGCTCGCTGGCGTGGATCGCATCCAGTGGGACGTGATGGATGGCCGGTTCGTGCCCAACCTGACGTTCGGGGCCGACGTCATTGCCGCATGCCGTTCGACCGTGTCGACGCCGTTTGAGGCGCATCTCATGATCGAGGATCCGGATCATCTGATTCCAGGTTTCGTGAACGCCGGATGCCAGCTGATCATCGTGCATGCCGAGGCGTGCCGACACCTGCACCGAACGCTTGCGTTGATCAAGGACCTGGGGGCTTCGGCCGCCGTTGCTCTCAACCCGCACACACCGCTGGACACCGTCGCTCACGTCCTCGACCAGCTCGACATGCTGCTGGTGATGACCGTCAACCCTGGATTCGGAGGCCAGCAGTACATCGCAACCATGGAACCCAAGATCAACGATGCCCGAGCCATGCTCGACGGCGCCGATCACTGGATTGATCTCGAGGTCGATGGCGGGATCAGTTCGTCGACAATCGGCGGAGCAGCAGGAGCAGGAGCCAATGTGCTGATCTCGGGATCGTGGATGTTCAAACATGCTGACGGCCTTGGGGCCGCCGTCACCGAGCTGCGACAGCTGGCAACCGAAGCCTGGACAACGCGCCTGGCCTGAGCACCAGCCACCTCAACCCAGGAGCGGAGGAGCGTCTGGCTCGGATCAGCCGAGTTCGCCAGCGCGGGAGATCACCTTGTCGAAGAGGCCGTACTCCTGGGCCTCCTGGGCGGTGAACCACTTGTCTCGATCGGAGTCGGCGATGATGGTTTCGACATCTTGGCCGCTGTGCTCAGCGATGAGCTCAGCCATCTCGCGCTTGATGCGCACGAGGTTCTCTGCCTGGATGGCAATGTCGGACGCCTGGCCCTGCACACCAGCGCTCGGCTGGTGCATCAGGATGCGAGCGTGCGGCAGCGCATACCGCTTGCCCGCTGCTCCTGCAGTGAGCAGGAACTGGCCCATGGAGGCGCCGAGGCCGAGGCAGACCGTGGCCACATCGGGCTTCACGAACTGCATCGTGTCGTAGATCGCCATACCCGCGGTGACCGAGCCACCGGGAGAATTGATGTAGAGCCAGATGTCCTTGTCGGCGTCTTCGCCGGCGAGGTAGAGCATCTGGGCTGCGATCGAGTTTGCGATCGTGTCGTCGACCTGCTGGCCGAGAAAGACGATGCGGTTGCGAAGCAACTGCTGGTAGATGTCGAATCCGAAGCCGCCACCGGGGGCTTCGGCAACAGGCATGCCAGGAAGGGTCATGGCGAGAGGCTATCGCTCCCGCGTTCTCGTTCGGTGACCGGGCGGAACCGTTCCGTCGACTGGCGCTTCTAACCTGTCCGAGTCACGCGGACGTGGCGGAATTGGCAGACGCGCTGGGTTTAGGTCCCAGTGTTCGAAAGAACGTGAGGGTTCAAGTCCCTCCGTCCGCACCAGCCGAACCTCGGAGGCCGGACTCAGATGCCGGGCAGCGGATTTCGCTCGATCGCGGTTTGCAGCGCACTCATGGCTCGGGCCCGGTGGCTGATGTCGCCCTTTTCTTCCAGATCCATCTCGGAGAACGTTCGTCCATCGCCGTCGAATGGCTCGAACACGGGGTCGTAGCCGAAGCCGCGCTGGCCCCTTCGAGCTTCGGTGATGATGCCTTCGACCGAGCCTTCCGCCGTCATGCCGGTGCCGTCGGGCCCCAACAGCGCCACGACCGTGCGGAAGGTGGCGCCCCGCCGTTCTTCCTCGACCCCATCGAGCTCACCGAGCAGCTTGTCGACGTTGTCGTCGTAGGTCGCGTTCTCCCCCGCGTAGCGGGCCGTGAAGACGCCAGGTCGGCCGTCGAGCGCATCCACGAACAGGCCCGTGTCATCGGCCAGTGCAAGTTGCCCCGTGGCCGTCGCCACCTCGAATGCCTTCTTGATGGCGTTGTCTTCGAGGGTGTCTTCGTCTTCGATCGTTTCCGGAAGATCGACGGGACGAGGCTGCACGTCGAACCGGTCGCCGAGCAACTCGACGAGCTCAGCGACTTTGTCGAGGTTTCCGGTGGCAAGCACCAGCGTCGGGCGGGCCATGGCGGTCAGCCTCGTGCGGGGCGCTCTGCTGGCGGCGTGGCGACCGCAGCCATCTGGGCTGCGGTGATCTCAGCAATGCCGCCTGAGGCGAGGTCGAGCAGCTCATTGAGCTGATCGCGCGAGAAGACCTTGCCCTCGGCGGTGCCCTGGACCTCGATCATCCCGCCTGAGCCCGTCATGACGACGTTCATGTCGACCTCGGCCGTGGAGTCTTCGATGTACGGAAGGTCGAGCCGGCACTCGTCGTCAATGATGCCCACACTGATCGCCGCACACGATTCGGTCAGCGGGTGCGTTTGCAGGCCGAGACGCGTGATGGCGTCGTGCAGTGCCACAAAGCCACCGCAGATGGATGCGGTACGGGTGCCGCCATCGGCCTGGAGCACATCGCAGTCCACCGTGATCGAGCGCTCACCCAGCAGCGTCATATCGCAGACGGCGCGCAGGCTTCGGCCGATGAGACGCTGGATCTCCTGATCGCGCCCGGAAGTGCGACGGCGGATGCGCTCGGGGCTCGATCCGGGGAGCATGTTGTACTCGGCGGTGACCCAGCCCTTGCCGGAGTTGCGCATCCAACGCGGGACGTCCTCATCGATGGAGGCGGTGCACAGCACGTGAGTCCGGCCGAACTTCACGAGGACAGAGCCGTCGGCCATATCGGTGAAGTCACGCTCGAACGAGAGCGGGCGAAGTTGGTTGTTTTCACGTCCGTCAGGGCGCATGCGGGTGTCTCCAGTGGTGAGCATCGACGAGTTCGGGTCCCAGGAGTCTGCTGCCCAACTGCGTGAATGCCGCAACATCGCCGGAGGAAATGAACTCCGTCGTTCGGTGCCCCCTACGACCACGTCCTGCATCGGGGTGCGCAAGGCCCTCCGCTTGCATGAGATCGGCAAGGGCGAACGCTGTTTCATCGGCCGAGGAAACGAGCAGCACGTCGGGTCCGAGCACCCCGCTGATCACGCGGGCCAGGTACGGATAGTGGGTGCAGCCGAGCAGCAACGCCTGCACGTCCGCCTCGATGATTGGGGCCAGCATGCGCTCGGCGAGAATTTGGATCTCGGGGCCATCTGTCACGCCGCGTTCCACAAACTCGACGAAACCCGGACACGAGCGCACGATCGCCTCGACCGGCCGAGGCATGGCGGCAACGGCGGCTTGATACGAGCCGGAGGCGACGGTGCCCACCGTGCCGATGACGCCGATGCGTTGAGCGTCCGTTCCCTCGACCACGGCCCGAACTCCGGGGGCGATCACGCCGAGCACCGGGATCTTCAGACGATCGCGCAGGTCGTCGAGCGCCGCGGCGGTCGCCGTGTTGCACGCAACCACGAGCGCCTTCACGTCATGCGTCGTGACGAGGTACTCGGCGATTTCGAGCGAAAACTGTCGGACCTCGTTCGCTGGACGCGGTCCATAGGGATAGCGACCCGTATCGCCCAAGTAGACGACGTCCTCATCCGGGAGCAGATCGAGCACGGCGCGGGCGACGGTGAGCCCGCCAAAACCACTGTCGAACATGCCGATCGGCCGCTCATTTCGTTGTGGACTTCGCATCCTCGAGCGGCTCCTTCGTGGGTGAAATGTATCGGTCCGTTTGGGTACGTCTCCAGCTAAGGGCACGCATGAAATGAGTCGAAGTCAGATCTATGGCACGGTTGGACCTGACAAACAACGACACAGCAGGCGGAGTGAGGGAAATGGCCGCGCAACAAGCCGCGAGAAATGCGGGTAGTAGACATACGAGAAATCACCGGTACAGCATCGTCACTGGTCAGGGTCGGTCAGGAACCAACTGGCTGCTCGACTTGCTCGACACCAGTCCGGACACCTTCTGTCGAAATGAACCGAACGCCATCCCCGGCTCGCCGTTCGAGGTCCTTGGCCCGCTCTGGCTGAACGACGTCAACGCCGACATCTGGGAGCGCGAGTGGGATGGGGTCGCCGACGTCGCGACACTGTCGATGGGCGAGCGGGATCACCCCTTCGCTGTCCAAAAGAGCTTCACCCGACCGCTCGTGCAGCAGCTCAAGATCGCGGACCGCTATCACGGCCGCCGCTCTCTCGAATCGCTGCGCCGAGTGTTCCCGAGCCTGCGTCCGGGCCAGTTTCCGATGCCGAGCATCGTCGCCTCGTCGAACAGCCTCGCCAAAGCCCACGGCGTGCTGAAGATCAACCGAGCCAACGGCGTGCTTCGCTGGGTGCTCAACAACCGACCGGACGTACCGGTGATCAACATCGTTCGACACCCGGCCGGGCGACACCTCAGCTACACCAAGCGTTTCCTCAGCCTGCACGATCACGATGAGGCGCTGGCCGAGTCCCGCAGCTGGCTTCACACGATTCGCGAGCATGATGATGTTTGGGGCGATCGCTTCGGAGACATCGAAGCCATGGACCATCTCGACGCGCACATGTGGATGTGGCGTTACGTGAACGAGTCACTCGACGACACTGGTCTCCCATCTCGCCAGTACCACCGCCTTGTCTACGAAGAACTCGGTGCTGACCCCCTGGGACACGTTGAGTTGCTCTACAAGGCGCTCGATCTGCAGTGGGACGCCGACGCCCAGAAAGCAGCCAAGGACGCCGTCCAGCTGTCGAACTGGGGCAAGGTCGAGGACTTCCAAGCCGTCGCCGACGCGTGGAAGCGCAACCTGGATCGCGACGACGCGGACCGGATCATGAAGCACCTCGCCGCGAGCCCCATGGCCAGCCTCTGGCGCTGAGCCTTTCGGGACCTTGATAGGTAGAGGTTCCCGATCGCTTGAGCCCGATCCACAACTCACGTACCTTCACTTTCAAGCGCTTCGCTCCAACGTTCTGGAGGGGTTCGGAGGACGAAGCCAAGTACGTGGGTGATGACACGTGATACTCAGGAGCCAGGGCCGGAGGGGCCCTGGCTCCTGATCGTTTTCGGGCCCTGCGACCCAGTGCGGTGGGCAGAAGGTTCCATTTGCTCCAGTCGGCACAGCGAGCCGCCGAAATTGTTGGTGTGACCAACAGTGGCGACTCCGCACTTCCGCGCTGGACCGCGAACGCGCGCGCCGCGACGGCGCTGCGAATCGTTCTCGCCTCGACACCCACGATCCTCGCCTTCATCACCGTTCTGGTCCTTCTCAGGATGCTCCCCGCCTCCTCGTCCCGAACGACGGCGCTGTTGATGCTCACTCCCATTGCCCTCGCTTCAGCCTTCGTTGGGTGGGCCGCGGGCAACATCTGCCGGCGCTTGCTTCCTCTGGCGGCGCTCATGAAACTCTCGCTCGTTTTCCCCGATCAGGCACCATCTCGCTTCAAAATGGCCATTCGTGCCAGCAGTAGTCGCCGTCTCGCAGAAGACGTGCGGGAAGCACAGCGCAACGGTCTGTCGACCGATGTGACGACGGCGTCCGAGCAGGTACTGATGCTGACGTCCGCCGTCGGCGAGCACGATCGCCGAACTCGCGGCCACTCGGAGCGAGTGCGCGTGCTCGCTCGCCTCATCGGTGAGGAGATGGGATTCAACGAGATCGATCTCGAGAAGCTGCAATGGGCTGCGCTCCTGCACGACATCGGCAAGCTGACCGTCCCGCCCGAGATCCTCAACAAGCCGGGAAAGCTGGATGACACCGAGTGGGCCATTCTGCACGATCACCCTGTCGCCGGACGCGAACTGATTGCTCCGGTTGCCGGGTTCCTCGGCCAGTTCGCTGCGGCGGCCGACGGCCACCACGAGCGGTGGGACGGTACCGGCTATCCAGCTGGTCTCGCGGGAGCCGCCATTCCGATCGCAGCCCGCATCGTTGCCGTCGCCGATGCCTACGAAGTGATGACCGCCACGAGGTCCTACAAAGTGCCGATGAGCGCTGAGGCCGCACGCACCGAGCTCACGAACAGCGCTGGCTCCCACTTCGATCCCGCCGTGGTCCGAGCTCTTCTCAACGTTTCGATCGGCAAGTTGCGCGTGGCGACCGGACCGATGTCGCTCCTGCTCGGCATCCCCGTGCTGGGGCACGCCTTCGGCATTCTGGCGCGAGCGGGAGTGACGGTCAGCGGCACATCCGCCACGGTAGCTGGCAGCTTCCAACCGGTTGTGTCCACTGCGGCCGCGGTGAGCGTCGTTGCCGCGTCTTCGATCGGCATCCCCGACCCTCAGCCAAATCTCGCCTTCCGGGAGGAGGTTGCGGCCTTCGTTGTGGAGTCGACGACCACGACCGAAGCGACCACGACGACGAGCACGACCACGAGCGAAGCGCCGACGACAACGACGACTGCGCCGACCACCACCGAGACCGCGCCCCCATCCACCACGGTCGTGACAACAGCGCCGACCACCGAGGCACCCACGACGACAACTGCCCTGCCGACCACCACCACGGCACCGCCCACGACTGCTGCACCGACGACAACTGTCCCTCCCACCACCATCGCCCCGACAACGACCACGGCGCTCCCCATCGCGACTGCACCGACCACGACCGCCCCACCAACCACCGCAGCCCCGACAACGACCGCCCCACCAACCGTGGTCAACATCGAGAGCGGCAACGCGACCTACGCAGGACCCGTGCCGGCGGGCGCTGACTTCACGGCCACGGGACCGCATCAAGATCTGAACAACGCACTCATCTTCACCGAAGGCGCGACAACCCTGGCCGACGATCTGGCAGTTGACGGTGCGGTGATCCCAGCCGGAACCAACGTGTGCTCGACGCTCGTCTTCTACAACCCGGGGCCGATGGTCACGTCTGTCGGCTTCAAGCTCGAGTTCGACGAGGACATCTTGGCCATTGCCTTCTCCGACGCTGGTCTCGTAGCCAGTGACGTTCTCGGGGCTTCGGGGGCGACGTACAGCGACATGGTGCGGGGAGCCGAGTTCCCAGACTCCATCGTGTTGGACGACGAAGACATCGAAGCGGTCTTGGCGGTCTCTGGTGGGTCCGACATGTTCCGAGTCATTACCGAGTGTCCTGACTGAGGGCTGACAGCACAGCCGGGCGAAAGGCCTCCGGTGCTGTGCCCTCCCCTCGCTACCCTCTGCCCATGGCCGTCAAGATGATCGTCACGAACAAGACGGCTCGCCGGGACTACGACATCACCGAAACCTTCGAAGCAGGCATCATGCTGCGGGGCTCGGAGGTGAAGTCACTGCGCGAGTCCAAAGTGCAGATTTCTGATGCCTACATTCGATTTGAAGGCAACCAGCTGTGGGTCGTTGGCCTCCACATCTCCGCGTATTCACGAGCGGGAACCCACGTGAAGCACGACTCCGAGCGCAAGCGGAAGCTTCTCCTGCATCGGTATGAGCTCGACCGGCTGCTCTCCAAGACGAACCAAGAGCAGGCGCAGCTGATCCCGATGGCGCTGTACTTCAAGGACAGCCACGTCAAACTGGAATTCGGCTTCGGCAAGGGCCGACGTACCGTCGACAAACGACAGATGATCGCCAAGCGAGATGCTGATCGTGAAGCCCGCCGAGAACTCTCGGACCGCCAGCGGCGCTAGGCTCTCATTCCCCTCGGAAACCTGCGCCTCGGCGCCTGACTCCGAAGGGACCGCTATTTGACAGAAGAGACATCAGCATTGCACGCAAGTGCATGACATCTCTTCGACCTCGGGGCTGACCGGTTTCGACGTCGGGACGAGAAGTCGTTTGTGCGACCCGAGTTGCTCAGACTCGTAAAACAGGGCTCAACAAGAAGCGCCAACAAGGCTGACTTCGCTCTCGCTGCCTGATCTAGTCAGATAGCAAGAGGAACATCGCGAGCCGTGAGGCCACGCGGGGCCTGATCGTCACAGCCCGGCAACAGAAGTGATGGTGGACGGTGGGAGAGACCACTGCCAGGAGGGAAAGACCCCTGACATCTGGGAAAGACCAGGCGGTATCTCTTCGGAGGCGGTGACCCGGCACCTCGATGGCCGAAAATCGAGATCACGGGAACGGTCGTAGCGCGAGCGGTGACTCCTCGGCGGACGGGGGTTCGATTCCCCCCAGCTCCACAAAACAAAACAAAACGAAACAACAAGACACAACCAACAAGAAGCGTGATGTCTTGAAGCGCGGTGCCTCGGCAAGTGAACGATCCGACGGCGGCGAACGAGAAGGTTTTTCTCGGATTTCTTGGTCGGGACCCCCGGATTCGGGGGTTCAGTGTCACACCCCCTGCGTAGTGTTTGACGCATGGGAACACTGGCGGACTTCGAGCAGCGATGGGCGGCGGCCGATGTGGGCCGCGCCGACATCGCCGAGGTCTGTTCGCTCATGGACGACGCCCGCTCAGCCCAGCGAACGCTGGAAGGCATCGTCACCCGGCTCGGGGTCCGAGCCCAACAACTCTCTGACATGGGCGTTGGCAACCCAACCGAAGACACGATGCGCAACCTTGGCGATGTCTCAGCCAAGAAGGCTCGCCAAGACGCCGATCGAGCCAAGACCGCATCCGAGCTCCCCGGGCTCGGCGAGGCGATGATGGACGGCAGCGTTCGCCCCGAGAACGCTGACGAAGTCAGCCGAGCCCGCCGCCGTCTCCGCAAACCCAAAGACCAAGCAGCCCTCGCTGCTCTTGATGAGCTCGACGATGAGATCGCAGACAAAGCTGCATCTCTCCCGCCCGAGACTTTCAAGGGCTGGCTCGACGGCAAAGTCGACGACGTCACCGGGAACAACGAACTCGATGAGCTGGAGCGTCAGCGAAAAGCGTCGTTCCTTCGCACGTGGCGAAAGCGAGACGGCTCAGTCGGGTTCCGTGGTGATCTGGATTCCGTCAGAGGAGAAGCGCTTCTCGCGGCTGTGCGCTCGGAAACCAACGCCCTCGCCGCCCGGGAAGACGAGCACGGTGAGCGTCCTGCCAAAGACGACAACCTCGCCGCCGAGGCTCTCCACCATCTCATCCAACGAGGCAACATCCGTCCCGACCGCAACGGTCACGGCACCAGTGATCGCTCCAACGCTGACCGCTCCAACACTGATCGCCACAGCAGCGCTGACCGCCACAGCAGCGCTGCGGCCAGCGAACAGGGTGCGGGCTGCGACGTCGCAGGCGACATCATCGACCTCCGACTGCCGCCCGAACCGCCCACGCCAGCGCCGGGGCCCATGGGAGCACCGCGAGTGTCGATCTCGCTCCTCGTCGACGCCGACACGGCCGTGTTCGGGCCACACGACAACAGCATCTGCGAGTTCAGTACCGGCGGACCGGTCCCTCCGGCGACGATGCAGCGGTTTCTGTGCAACAGCATCATCACTCCCCTACTGCGGAGCGTGGACGGGACCAGAGTGGATGCGGGCCGCAGCGTCCGCACGGCAACGCTCGCCCAGGAGAAGGCGCTGCGAGCGCTGTACCGCACGTGTGCGATCGACGGTGTCACGCCCTTCGATCAGTGCGAGATCCACCACATCAACGTCTTCTGGGAGGACGGGGGTCCATCGGACCAGTGGAACATGGCACCGGTGTCCGTTCGCTGGCATCACCTCCTCCACGAAGGCGGCTACACGGCCGTCATGCACGCAGACCGCTCGATCACCATCCACCGACCGGACGGCACTCTGTACCAGACGATTCCGAGGCCCACTCTGCTCACGCCGACTCGAAGACCCGTCCCACACTGACCGGCCCCACGTGGAGACCGTGCACGCCACCCGGCGTCAGCACGCGCCTTCGGGGCCTATGCGGTGGTTTGGGGGAGGGCAAAACCGACGTCGGCACCGCCGTTCGGGCGATTGCGGGCGAAGACCTCACCTCCGTGGGCTTGGACGACGTGCTCCACGATCGAGAGCCCCAAGCCGGAACCATGCACACCGCGGGCTTCAGGTGAGCGGTGGAAGCGATCGAAGATCAGATCGATCTCTGCCTCCGGAATGCCTGGCCCGCTATCGCGAACGCTGAGCGTCGTTCGGCCCGCAGTGTCGTCCACGAGGATCTCGATCGGCTGACGATCGCCACTGAACTTCACGGCGTTGTCGACCAGGTTGAGGATCGCTCGATCGAGGAGCTGTCGGTTGCCGTGAACAACGCCGTGATGTGAGCTGTTCACCAGTACAGGACGCTGATGACGGCGCTCCATTCGCTCCGAGACTGCCTCGGCTACATCGACCAAGTCGACAAGTTCATCAACCCGCCGCGCGCCTTCCTCTTCGCCAAGCAAGACAAGTTCGTCGACGAGGTCGGCCAGTTCGTCTACCTCCGACGCGATGGACCGAAGGAGCTGCTGACGATCCTCGTTCGGAAGACCTTCGAGTTGCAGAAGTTCGGCGTTCGCCTTGAGCGCCGTGAGTGGCGTACGGAGCTCATGACCGGCATCGTCGATCAGGCGTTTCTGGCGATCGCGGCTCGCCGTCAGCGCCGCCATCATGCGATTGAAGTTGTCGGTGAGCTTGCCGACTTCGTTGTCCTCGGTGCCGAGGTCAGTGGCCACCGGGCGTTCGGTCTCCGCCACGAGGGCGGTGGCCGACGTGAGCTCATCGATGGGCCGCGTGAGTCGTCGCGCGAACAGCGCTCCCGCTCCGGCGGAAGCCATCACCGCCAAGGCTCCGATCACCGACATCTGCATCAGCACTCCGGCGGCCAACGGCCGACGAGCTGAGATGTCGCGCTCCACTTGGATCACCACACCGGTTGCCGTGAGCGTGGAGACACCGTGCACGTCCGTGCTGTCCGTCTCGAAGATGTCGAAGCGCATCTCGCCGGCCACAAGGTCCTCAGCACTCACCCGATCCAGCAGCGGGTCGCCGACGGGAGCGAACTCGGTGCCGTCAGGAAAGATCAGCCGAGTGACGCCGTCTGCCTCCCGCACGATCTCGAGCACGTCCTCTGGAAGTGCCTCCAGCAGGCCCCGCACTGCGCCGGGTGGACCGCCTTCCAGGCCACGGGGTGGAAGTCCTGGTGGTGGTCCTTCCAATCCAGGAGCGGGGAGCCCTGCCGGCGGAGCATCGATCGGAGGCCGGCCCTGCCCGTCTGCTCCAGGAAGCCCGTCTGCTCCAGGAAGCCCTTCGCCCCGAACAGGGGGCGGTGCGCCAGCGAACCGCCGTTCGAGCCGATCCTGCATCAGCCGCACCCGAGCGGTGAGAATGTCGGCCGATTGCTGATCGAACTCTGCGACCACAGCTCGGCGGGCACCAAATGCCCCGAGCAGCATCGCCACGGCAACGAACGCTGCGGGAAGAATGGTCAGCTTCGTTCGGAGACTCATATGTCTCCGAGCCGGAACCCGACCCCTCGTTCGGTGTGCACGATGCGAGGCTCGCCACCGCCTTCGAGCTTTCGGCGCAGATAGGAAACGTAGACGTCAAGTGACCGCGACGAGTCCGGCAACGAGTCGCCCCAGATCGACCGAGTCAACATCTCTCGACTCACGACGTGCCCCGGCGACGCAGCGAGCCGCCACAGAAGATCGAACTCGGTGCGCGTGAGACGCAGAGCACGCTCGCCGATCGAGGCTTCACGGCCGGCCTGGTCGAGTCGGATCGGGCCGGCACGGCGTTCCCCCCGTTCGCCTGTTCGTCGCACAAGTGCCGCGCAGCGGGCGAGAAGCTCCTCCACCGAAAAGGGTTTGACGATGTAGTCGTCAGCGCCGGCATCGAGCCCGACGACCCGGTCGGCGATGTCATCTCTCGCCGTCACCATCAGAATCGGCAGATCGCTTCGAGCCGCCCGAAGCTCGTGACAAAGGTCGATCCCACTTAGCTTCGGCATCATCACGTCGAGCAGCAACAGATCGGGGATCGCCCGCTCGACCGCGTTGCGCGCCGCCGCACCATCAGCGACGGATTCCACGACACACTTGGCATAGCGAAGTGCAACTTCAAGGGACTGACGAACGGACGGATCATCCTCCGCCACCACCACCCGTATGCCGTCCAACGCTGTGCGCATTCGGTCAGTGTGCCCCACGCAACACGTTTGAGAAAGCAACGCTCTCTCAGCTCGAGACCGGGATGGCGAAGCCCACGACAGCGCCCCCACCCGCGTCATTGCGAGCGAAGACTTCGCCGCCGTGTTGCTCGGCGACGTATTCGACAATAGACAGCCCTAAACCGCTGCCTTGCACGCTCCTTGCATCGGCCGAGCGGTGGAAGCGCTCGAAGATCAGATCGATCTCATCAGGCGGAATGCCTGGCCCCTGATCCCGAACAGAAATTTCGGTTCTTCCATCGCTCGAGACCACAGCGACCTCCACCGGCGCTGATTCATCGCTGAACTTGATGGCGTTGTCCACGAGGTTGGACACGGCACGATCCAACAGCTGACGGTTTCCATGGACCACCACGCCCTTACGCCCAGAGCAGCTGATGGAGCGTTGATGTCTTCCCCGCATCCGCTCGGCAACGCTGAAGACCATGTCATCCAGATCGATGATCTCATCCGTGCGATGTCGGCCTGACTCCTCGCCGAGCAGCGCCAACTCATCGATCAGGCCCGACAGCTCATCCACTTCCGACGAGATGGATTGCAACAGCACGTCTCGATCCCCGGGCGGCAGGCCTTCAAGCCGGAGCAAGTCTGCATTCGCCTTCAGTGCGGTCAGTGGCGTTCGCAGTTCATGGCCGGCATCGTCGATGAGCCTGCGCTGTTGAGCACGACTGGCACGCAGCGACGACACCATCGTGTTGAAGTTGTCGGTCAAGCGACCGACTTCACCCCGTTCACCCGTCTCGAGGAGCCCGACCGCATCCGGTTCGGTCACCAAACGCTCGGTTGCCGTGCTGAGCCGCTCGATGGGGCCGGTCAACCGTCTGGCAAAATACGAACCGAGCGCCGCGGCAGCCACAACCAAGGCAGCACTGACCATCAGCATCAACCTCGTGACTCCGGCCACCACGGGAGCCTGGCGCGTGTTGTCTCGGGCCACTTGGAGGATCGCTCCAGACTCCAAGCGGCGAGAAACCGCCCGGTACGAGACGCCATCCTCGGTGACGAAGCTCGTCAGTGATTCGGCACCTGCAGGCTGACCCTGCAGGCCGGGAGGAGGGGGGATTTGTACATCGCCCGCCGAATCGAAGCGTTCGCCGTTCTCGAGGGTCAGCGATGTCACGAAGTCGGGCTGTTGCAGGCCGCCGGCCACCTGCGCCTGTTCGAACAACGAAGGGGCGAGGGCGACAAAGTTGTCCTCGCCAAAGCTCGAGAGCAGGGCGGAGAGCTGACGAACACGAACCGTGACAGCCGCATCGTCCTGGGAGCGGAACTCGCTCTGGAGGGAGAGACGGGCACCAACCACACCGATCGCCATCGCTGTCAGCACGAACAACGCAGGAAGAACCGTCAACTTCGTTCGGAGGTTCATCGCTGCGTCACCACCCGCACAGTGTGCCGGACGGAAATCATTCGCTCAATGCACCATTCAGGTGAACCGCCGGTCAAGCTCTCTGGATGACTCCCTCACTGCTTCGCCGGGCAGACGATGTGCTCGACGCACTGATCGTTCCGAGTTTCACTCGGCTCGGTCCTGCGATCCGCCGTCGCGTCTTCGATTGGCAAGACCCCGAACTCGCCGGACGGACCGTGGCCATCACCGGCCCAACGAGCGGGCTTGGCAAAGCAACCGCACAACGCCTCGCTCGGGCCAATGCCCACTTGGTCTTGATTGCACGCAACCCGACGAAGCTCGAAACGCTGGCCGAAGAACTCACCGAACTTGGTGCGGCGAGTACCCAATCGATCCTCTGCGACCTTTCCGACCTCGCCGCATGTCGCGAAGCGGGCGACGCACTGGGAGCGCTCTCCTCCCTCGATGCCCTGGTGCACAACGGCGGGGCCCTCCACGGTGAGCGTCAGGTGACCGGCGACGGCATCGAGCTCACGTTCGCCACCCACGTCGTGGCTCCCTTCGTGTTGACCAGTGGCGCAGTGCCTGCGCTGGCCAAGGGCGACGACCCGCGCATCGTGACGGTCTCCAGTGGCGGCATGTACTCCGCTGGCCTCGACCTCGATGATCTGCAGAACGAGCGCGACTATCAGGGAGCGAATGCGTACGCCAAGGCGAAACGGGCCCAGCTCGACCTGACCGGGGAGTGGGCGCTCCGCCTCTCCCCCATGGGCATCTCGGTGCACGCCATGCACCCCGGTTGGGCTGCCACACCTGGGGTCACAGAGGCCCTACCCGCATTCGACAAGTTCCTCGGGCCGCTCCTGCGTTCTCCGGACGAGGGCGCCGACACGATCGTGTGGCTGTGCGGCGTGCCGAGCGATCGGATCGGCACGGACGGTTTCTGGCTCGACCGCCGTCGACGCCCAGAGGCGTACCGGCCCGGCACTCGTACGAGCTCGGCCGACGTGGCCGAGCTCTGGGAGCGGGTCCAAGCCCTCGCCGCTGGCTAGGCCAACGCCTGGCCCGGCTCAGCTGAAGTCTGGCTCTTCCCACATTGGGAAGACGTCGGGCATGTCCTTACTCGGCTTCATCGAGAAGTCCGGGTCTCGCTTCTCGAGGAAGCTCACCACGCCCTCTTTCGCATCGGCCTGCCTCCCCAGCTCTTGGATCGCTCGGCTGTCGACTCGGTGTGACTGCATGGGGTGATCGAAGGTGAGCCCGCGCCACAGCATCTGGCGGGTGAGCGCCGCGCTGACGGGAGCAGCGTGGGTCGCAATCTCATTCGCCAGGGCGTAGGCCCGCTCGAGCAGCTCTTCGTCGGGAACCAGCTGCACAAGCCCGGCGTCCGCGGCCTCTGCCGCGTTCATCACACGACCGGAGTAGCACCATTCGGTGGCCTTGGAGATACCCACGAGGCGGGGCAAGAACCACGACGAGGCCGCCTCGGGAACGATCCCCCGGCGGGCGAACACGAACCCGATGCGTGCGCTCTCCGCTGCGAAGCGAATGTCCATCGGCAGTGTCATTGTGATGCCAACGCCAACAGCCGGGCCGTTGATGGCAGCGATCACGGGTGTGGTGGACTCGAAGATGCGCAAACTGACTTGGCCGCCGCCGTCACGATTGACCTTGTCGGGATCCCGACCGCGAGCACCGGCGTCGAAGGTGTCACCACCGGCGTCACCGAGATCCGCTCCGGCACAGAAGCCGCGACCCTCGCCGGTGATGACGACACAGCGAACCTCATCATCGGCATCGACTCGATCAAACGCTTCGATGAGCTCAGCCATCATCACTCGGGTGAAGGCATTCAGCCGCTCGGGTCGATTGAGCGTGATGGTCGCGACTCGGTTCTCGACCTCGTAGCGAATCTCGGTGAAGTCACTCATGTCGTCACCGATGTGGCCCCGGGAACCTGGGCCTCGGCATCAACCGCAATCGGAAGGAAGCGAGGTCCACGGACCTGGCCGCCCGCCCACGTCACGGCGTCCGCATCATCGAGCGTGAACTTCGGGAACCGCTCGAGCCACACTTCAATCGCTACCTGCATCTCCATCCGAGCGAGGTTGGAGCCGGCGCAGCGGTGGATGCCAACACCAAACGCCACATGGCGGTTCTGCTGGCGATCAATGATCACTTCATCGGGGTTGTCGAACATCTCAGGATCGCGATTCGCGCCTGGGAAGTTCATGAGAATCTTGTCGCCGGCCTTGATGGGGCATCCGTTGAAGTCGACATCGTCGGTCGCCACCCGTGCCATGGTCACAGGCGAGTAGGCCCGCAGCAGTTCTTCCACCGCGGTCGGGATGAGTTCCGGGTCGGCGATGAGCCGTTCGCGATCCTCCGGGTGCGTGGCGAGATGCCACAGCGCGGAGCCGATGGAACTCCAGGTTGTGTCAATCCCGGCGACGAGCATCAAGTTGCACGTGCCAGCAACATGGAGAAGGTCAACCGGCTCGCCGTCAACCTTTGCTGCGAGCAGTTCCGAGATCAGATCCTCGCCCGGGTTGGCGATGCGGTCCTTGATTTCCGCCATGAAGAACTCGCGGAGCTCGTCACGACACTTCTGGCGTAGCGGCGGGTTGGTCAGGCCCAGCTCGAGCACGCCGCGGACCCAGTCGGTGAACTGCTCGGACATCCCCTCGTCAATGCCAAGCAGGCGGGCGATCACGCGAGGGGGAATCTGCTGGGCGTAGTTCGTTGCCGCATCAACCGTGGTGTCGCCGCTGGCTTGCAGCTCATCGATCAGCTGATGACACAGTGCTCGCGTGTACGGCTCGTGATTCGCCGTAGACCTCGGCGAGAACGCTGGGAGGATCAAGCGGCGTGACCACGTGTGCACCGGAGCATCAGAGCTGATGGGCGGCGCGTTGACGGCCTGTGTGTAGCCACTCTCGGGGGCGTTCGGATCGCCGGCGTTGTTCTCCGGCGGCCGAACCACGATGGGGTCTGTGGAAGACAGCACATCGACCATGCGCGCCATCCTCACCACATCGTCGTACTTCGTCGGCAGCCACGATCCGCCCCACCGCTCGGTATGAGCGACCGGACACTCGTTCCGCAGGTCGTCCCAGATCAGGGTCGGGTCGGTGAGGTAGTCGGGATCGAAGATGTCGTAGTCCGACGTCCAATCCTCGACCGGTGGCGTCTGGGGCATCTGGTCGGTCATCGCTGATCAGCTCTCGGCAGGAGTGCCGTCGTCGTTCACGAGTGTGATGGCGTACTCGGGGCAGTTGTCGACTGCCAGCTGTGCCTTCTCGAGGAGCTCCGGCGGCACGTTGCCGTCGCCGATCGCCGAGGCGTACCCGTAGTCGTCCACGTCCACCAGCTCAGGGGCGAGCGAGTAGCAGCGGTTGTGGCCTTCACACTTTTCCGAATCAACAACAATGCGCATCCCGGGAGTTTGGCACAGGCATTCGGGCGAGAGAGATTTCCGGGCTGGTAGGTGATGGGTGTCTGACACCAGATACTCACCAGGGCGGGCTGGTAGGTGATGGGTGTCTGACACCAGATACTCACCAGTGGTATTCGCCAGAGCAGGCGGATTGTGCCGGTAGTGTGCGCGGCCGATGAAGGATCGCTCGCGGACACGGCAGCTGCTGGCCACGCACTACGTGCGCGACGGGATCGTGCTCGGACTGACCGTGGGTGTCTTCGCCGTCGGCTTCGGCGTGCTGGCGGTGACCAACGGGCTCACCGTGCTCCAAACCTGCGCCATGTCGCTCTTGGTGTTCACAGGCGCATCCCAGTTCGCCGCCGTCGGCGTTCTCAGCTCCGGCGGGAGTCCGGCTGCCGCCGTGGGATCGGCGCTCCTCCTCGCCGCTCGGAATGGGTTCTACGGCGTCACGATGAGCCAGCACATTCGAGGATCGGTCGTGAAGCGAGCAGTGGCTGCACACCTCACAATCGACGAGTCGACGGCCCTCGGCACCGGACAGGACGATCCGGCCGACGTCGAGGGAGGCTTCTGGGCCGGCGGCATTGGAGTCTTCGTGTTCTGGAACATCGGCACTGCGATCGGCGCCGTTGGCGGCGGAGCGATCGGCGATCCCAACGCCCTCGGTCTCGACGCCGCCTTCCCTGCCGGGTTCATCGCGCTGGTCGCCCCCGCCCTGCGTCACCGTTCCGGACAACTTGCCAGCATCGGCGGCGCAGTCATCGCCCTTGCCGCTGTGCCACTCGTCCAGCCGGGGATCCCGATCCTTCTGGCCGCTGGGGCCGCCGTCATCGCTCTCGCCGTTGCGGGGGCGCCGCCTGCGCCGACATCCACCTCGACATCTCCCGGGCCCCCGGCCGAATCTGAGACCGGGCGTGGAGCCGCTGGGGGCGCGTCAGCATGAGTTGGACGACGCTGCTACTCCTCGCCGCCGGCGCCTACGGGTTCAAGGCCGCGGGCACGTTTGGACTCGCTCGCTTCATGTCTGGGGACCGAGCCAGGGGCATCGGAGCACTGCTCCCACCCGCACTTCTGGCCGCGCTGATTGCCGTGGGGACACTGAGCACTGAGCAGTCGTTGGTCGTGGATGCCCGCCTCGCCGGAGTGGCCGCCGGGGCGGTAGCCGTGTGGCGTCGGGCTCCGTTTTGGGTCGTCGTCGTTGTCGCCGCGGTGGTGACAGCGGCGCTCCGTCGCCTCACCGACGGTGCTCTCGTGCTGACGTGAGACCGCCGAACGACTGAGCATGCCATCACTGGCAGGGGGCCGGCAGAGGTTCGGCAGGACCCACACCGCTCAGAAGTGCCACACTGGCCCGGTGGAGCCGACATCATGAGCCGAACTGCCGCCATTTTCGACCTCGACCGCACGCTGATTCGGTCCTCATCCGCGCCGGTGTTTCAACGGCACCTTTCCGAGGCAGGTCTCGGTGGTGGAGACGGGCTGCCTCTCGCCGACCTCTTCTTGAAGTTCTACGAGACCTTCGGTGAGAACTGGGTGATGATGCAGCCGGCCAAGCTGGCCGTGCGGGCCTCGAAGGGCTGGGACACCAAGACCGTCAAGGCCGCGATGCAGAAGGCCGCCGTCGAACTCGAGGAACAGCTTCTCCCCTTCGCCCCAGGGGTCTTCGCCGAGCACCGCAAGAACGGGGACCTCCTCGTCATGGCCACCACCTCGCCCGCGCCATTCGTCAAGCCATTCGCAAAGCGCCTGGGCTTCGATGCCGTCGTAGCCACGAAGTGGCAGACCGAGAAAGGCAAGAAGGGCAAGCGCTACACCGGCGAGATCGACGGATCCTTTGTGTGGGGCGCCGAGAAGCGCCGGGGCGTTGAAGCCTGGGCCGCGGAGAACGAGGTCGACCTATCGAAGAGCACGGCCTACAGCGATAGCTACTTCGATTCTCCTCTGCTCGACGCGGTCGGCAACCCGGTCGCCGTGAACCCCGATGCAGCGCTCCAAGCCACCGCCCTGCTGCAGGGCTGGCCCGTTCGTCACCTCGACAAGCCGGAGGGCGTGTTCAAGGTCGCCGGTCGAGAGTTGCAGGAATGGACCCGCTCGTTCTTCCGACCCGAAGCCCTCATGGCGCTGGCTCACATCGACATCGAGGGAATCGAGAACATCCCCGCCGAGGGGCCCGCTCTGATCGTCTTCAACCATCGGTCCTACTTCGACGCCACCGTGATGGGTCTCGTCGCCGCCCGAGCCGGGCGCAACGTTCGCAGCCTCGGCAAAAAGGAAGTCTTCGACGTTCCCGTGGTCGGGCGCCTCTTGCGGGGCATGGGTGGCGTTCGGGTTGATCGAGGCACAGGCTCGGAAGAACCGCTCGAAGCGGCGGCGGAGGCACTCCGGGGCGGCGATGCCCTCATGATGGCTCCGCAGGGAACGATCCCTCGGGGTCCAGCATTCTTCGATCCGGAGCTCAAAGGGCGATGGGGTGCCGCTCGCCTTGCGGCGATGACAAAGGCTCCAGTCATTCCCGTGGGGCTCTGGGGAACTGAGCTGGTATGGCCTCGCAGCGCACGAGTCCCGAACCTCGACCCCCGCTTCCGTCCCGACGTGACCGCCACCGTCGGTCCTCCCGTCGATCTCAAGTACCGCAGCGCCAACAAAGACACCGAACGGATCATGGACGCACTGGTGGAGCTCCTGCCCCCAGAAGCGCGTCAGAAGCGCACGCCGACGCCTGAGGAACTCGCTCGCACCTATCCCCCTGGCTACGACGGTGACCCCGAGAGCGAAGCCGAGCGACGCCCGGGAACGGACACCTGATGCGCGACATCGAGATGGCCGCATCGATGTCGGATCACGAGACCATGATGTGGAATCTCGAGACCGACCCGTGGCTCAATCCCAGCGGGGCGGCGCTCGTGATGCTCGACCAGCCCATCGATCTCGATCACTTTCGAGCGAAGATGCGCTTGGCGGTCACCCAACTTCCTCGCCTCTATCAGCGTGTTGTTCCGGGTGGTGGGCTGCCGGGTCCGCTGAGCGCCAACCCTCGCTGGGCGCCTGATGCCACGTTCGACCTCGACAACCACATCCGCACTGTCACCCTTGAAGCTCCCGGTACAAAGCGGCAGCTGCTCGACCTCGCCGCCGCCCTGTACGAAGAAACGTTGGATCGTGAGCGTCCGCTGTGGCGATTCGTGGCAATCGACGGTCTCGAGTCCGGTGGCGGCGCTGTGTGGATGATCACGCACCACGTCATCAGCGACGGCATCGGTCAGATGCGCATGGCTGAGGCCTATCAATCGCTGGACCGCGACGAACCAGCGCCTGCCGAGGTTGACCTCGAGGCAGTGATCGCGGCCGCAGTGGCTGAGCATGCTGGGCACACGACATCCAGCGATGGCGCCGGCGCTTCGGTGAAGTCAGCGGCCAGGGCCGTGAAAGACTCCTTTGACGCTGCTCGAGACCTGGCCGCCGAGGTCGCCCTGTGGCCTGCCGACCCGACCCGAGCCGCCGACAAGGCCACCGATCTGTTCAGCAATGCCAAGAGCCTCTTCGACCAACTCTCCGGAGACGACGAAGAAGAGGACGCCGGATCTGACCTGTGGAAGCAGCGCTCAGGCGAGCGCCACTTCGAGCACCTGTCGATTCCTCTCGATCGTTTGAAGGCGGCGGTCAAGGCCAACGGCGCCAGCATCAACGACGGGTTCTTGGCCGGTCTCCTGGCCGGCTCGGCCCGCTATCACGCGACACGGAACCAACCGGTCTCGGCGTTCAACACGTCATTCATTGTCAGTACTCGTAAAGGCAAGACCGCCGGCGGCAATGCGTTCACCCCAGTGGCGCTTGCCCTCTCCGCTCACGACATGCCGATGGCCGAACGATTGGCTGCCATCAGCGCCAAGGTCGCCCGAGCGAAGGCGGCGGTCGGCGAGAGCGGCGGACTCAGTGCCTTGGCTGGCACCATCAACATGCTCCCCGTCGCAGTGACGAGCCGGGCGGCACGAGCCAAGGCTCAGGACATCGACATCGCGACGTCGAACCTCCGGGGCGCTCCCGTGCCGCTCTACGTTTCCGGAGCACGTGTGCTCGGCACGGCCATCCAAGGCCCGCTCGCCGGCACGCCCTGCAATGCCACCGCGCTCAGCACCGAGAACAGTTTCGACATCGGCTTGCACATCGATCCGGTCGCCATCGCCGACCCTGGCGACTTCCGCCAATGCGTCGCCGACGCCTTCGCCGAGCTCCTCGCCCTCGCCAACTGACCCCCGCCAACTCCTCGCCCTCGCCAAGTCCCCCGCCGCTTGCCGAAATTTCGTGTCCAGTCCACCAAAACGGTGGGTTGGTGCTGCGAGAACGACCCGGAGGGCGTCCAGCGCTGCGATTTCAGCCAGCGTTGCGATTCAGGGCGAGACGGGTCGGATTCGTTGGACGCTGAGGGCACGCAACCACGCCGCGTCGGTCAGACACGAGCTGGACCCCCTCGGCGGCCTCGAATCGTTGCGGCGCGAAGTTCTTGTCGTGCTGGACGACCTCGGGCATCATCTTGCAGCGTCAGCACACCGGAACGGTGGGCTGGGCACGAAATTTCGGCCTGGGTTCGGCCTGAGGGAGACGTGGGGGTTAGGCGTCGAGGTAGCGGTTGACGGCGACGAAGGAGCCGATGGCACCGATCGCCGCGCCGGCGATGAGCAGGTAGATCACGATGGGTGTGAGATCGCTCGGTTCGAGCGCGAAGCCGTCGAAGAAGTCGATATCCGCGTTCTGCACACCGTTGCGGATCACACGGTTCAGGCCGAACACACCCAGAACACTGAGTCCCGCCCCGAAGACGCCAAGCGTGAGCCCTTCCAGCACGAACGGGATGCGGATGAACGAGTTGGTGGCCCCAACAAGGCGCATCACCTCGACCTCACGCCGTCGGGCGAAGAGTGCGGTGCGAATCGAGTTGTACATGAGCAAGGCGCTCGCCACCACGGACCCAAACGATGCGAACAGCATGATGCGGCTGGCAGTATCCGTAAAGCTGTTGAGGCGCCGGATGTACTCACCAGCGAAGTCCACGCCAGTCACGCCCGGGAGCGATTCGTATTCTCGTCCGAGCGCTTCCACGACCGCCAAGTCGGGCTCCACGGGTACGACGCGGAACGAAGTGGGCAGCTGCTCAGGCTCGACGGCGTCGAGGATCTCCGGGGAGTTTTCCCAGAATGCCTGGAACTCCTGGAAGGTCTCTTCCCGGTTGATGAATCGGTGGTTCTCGATCGCGGGAGACTCTTCGAGCGCCCGGTCAACGGAGTCTCGCTGTTCCGGGCTCACGTCCGGCGCAAGCCACACAATGAACTCCACGCCGTCTTGGAAGCGGATGTTCGTGTCGTCAACACCGCGCCGAATCAGCAATGCGGTGCCGAGGAGAACGAGCGAGACGGACACGGTCAAGATGGTGGCGATAGTGAGCGATGGATTGCGGACCAGGTTGTTCCCGGTCTCCTTCGCGAGGTAGTCGATGCGTAGTGCCATGGAAGGTTCTCGCTACTCGTAGACGCCGCGGGCTTGGTCTCGGACGATGTCGCCCTCAGCCAGCTCGATGACGCGACGACGCATCGTGTCGACGATGCCTCGGTCGTGGGTGGCCATGACAACGGTGGTGCCGGTCTTGTTGATTCGGTCGAGCAGCCGCATGATGCCGATGGCGGTCTGCGGGTCGAGGTTACCGGTCGGCTCGTCGGCCAGAAGAATCAGCGGACGGTTGACGAAGGCGCGAGCGATCGACACTCGCTGCTGCTCGCCACCAGAGAGCTGGTGCGGGTACTTGTCCATCTTGTCGCCGAGCCCAACCAGATCGCAGATGGCTGGCACCTGCGTCTTGATCACGTGCCGAGGCCGGCCAATGACCTCGAGAGCAAAGCTCACGTTCTCAGAAACGGTGCGCGTCGGCAAGAGCTTGTAGTCCTGGAAGACGGCGCCGATGTTGCGGCGCAGCATCGGCACACGCCAGCTCCGCAAGCGGCCTATGTCCTTGCCGGCGACGAAGATGCGGCCAGTATCAGGCTCTTCCTGCTTGTTCAGCAGGCGGATGAAGGTGGACTTTCCGGAGCCCGAGGGCCCGACGAGGAAGACGAACTCGCCCTTGCTGATGTCGGCATCAGCGTTGTGCAGGGCGGGCTTGTTCTGTCCCGGATATTCCTTGGTGACGTTCTCGAGTTTGATCATGGGCGCTGCTGACCTCCGGTCAGGCTGGCTTCAACATTCCGTGGGAACCGAGACACGTTTGCCCATCGGCACGTGCCGGTCCGGAGATGAGTGGTGGAGGGGTGTTTGGCGTGGCTGATCTTCGACCGCGCAGCTCGCTTCAGCGAGCGGCTGGGGCAGATGATCTCACGAGTTCGCGGCTTGGACGCGTCGCCACCGCAGCCACGCCTCCATGAAGGGGCTGACCTCGCCGTTGAGCACGACGTCTGGTTGGCCGGAGGTATGACCGGAGCGCTCATCTTTCACCTGCTGGTAGGGCTGGAGGACATACGAACGGATCTGGCTCCCCCACTCCACGCTCTTGGCCTCGCCCGCCTCTTCCGCAAGCTTGTCCTGCCGCTTCTGGTGTTCCAGATCCACGAGCTTCATGGCCAACATCTGCATGCATCGATCCTTGTTCTGATGCTGGCTTCGCTCGTTCTGACATGAGACCACAATCCCGGTGGGCAAGTGGGTGATGCGCACCGCTGAGTCAGTCACGTTCACATGCTGACCACCAGCGCCCGAGCTCCGGAACGTGTCGATCCGCAGCTCCTTTTCGTCGATGTCGACCTGATCTGCGGCGTCTTCGATGTAGGGCACGACCTGGAACGAGGCGAAGGCAGTGTGGCGACGAGCTTGGCTGTCGAACGGGCTGATGCGCACCAACCGGTGGACGCCGCGCTCGGCCTGCAGCATCCCGTAGGCGTACCGACCTCGAACCACGAACGTGGCAGCAGTGATCCCTGCCTCGGCGCCTTCTTGCGCTTCGGTGACCTCGAGCGTGAAGCCTCGGTTCTGCGCCCACTTCCGGTACATGTTGAACAGCATCTCGGCCCAGTCCTGGGAGTCGGTGCCGCCCGCGCCGGAGTGCACTTCGCACACGGCATCGCCTTCGTCGTACTGGCCGGTGTAGAGAGCGCGGAGCTCAAGCTGGTTGAACTCGGCGGTCATGGTCGAGACCAGCGCCTGCGCTTCGGTCGCAAAGTCGGCGTCTTCCTTGGACAGCTCGATCATGTCGGGCATGTCCTCGATCTGACTGGCGAGCCGGTCGTAGAGATCGAGATCGTCCTTGACTTGGCTGTACTCGGTCTGAACTTCCCTGGCGCGATCAGCGTCGTCCCAGAGATCGGGACGGCCCATCTCGGTTTCGAGCTGAGGCAGCCGAGCGCGAAGCTCGGGGATTCGGAGGTATTCCTCGGCCTCGATCAAATCCGCCTGGAGGCGGGCGAGGTCGTCATCGAGTTCGGCCACGATCTATTTCCCGTGGCAGTGCTTGTACTTGCGACCGCTCTCGCAGGGGCACGGTTCATTGCGCCCGGTGTTGGCGTACTCGTCGTTCACGACGGTCTGCTGCACGGGCGCCGGTGCTTGGGGCTCCTCGGCTTCTCTCGCCGCCTGTGTCATGGATCGAGCGTCGGCCTTGGCCGCTTGAATGTCGGTGGCCACCACCTTCGGAGCCTGAATCTTTGGACGGGCCTTGGGTTGCAGCTTCGGCGCAGCAGCACGAGTGCCCACGCCACCGGCCTTCGCCTCGGCGTTCGCCACGTCCTCCTTGGACGTGGACACGTCGGAGACATCGTCGCCGATGGGTTCTGGAGCCTTGACCTGCACGTGCATCACGTAGCGCACGAAATCGACCTGCAGGGCCGTCATCATCTGGCTGAAGAGTTCGAAACCTTCTCGCTGCCACTCGGTGAGAGGGTCACGCTGGCCCATGGCACGGAGATTGATGCCCTCGCGGAGGTAGTCCATCTCCGTGAGATGCTCCCGCCACCGCTGGTCGGTCATCTGCAGCATGATCTGCCGCTCAGCAGCTCGGAGCACGTCAGAACCGAGCTCCTCTTCCTTGGCGAGGTAGAGCGCCTCTCCCTCCTCAGCGATCATCTCGATCAGACCAGCGGTGCCTCGGTTCTCACCGAGCGTCGCTTCGTCGAGCTCAGTTGGCCAGAAGCCCTTGAGCTCGGTGACAAGCGCATCGAGGTCCCAGGTGTCATCGAGTTCCTCAACGCAGTGCGTGCGCACCAGCACCTCGGCGACTTCGCCGATGGCCTCGATCGTGTCTTCCTTGAGGTCGCCCTGGTCGAGCACCTGAAGACGGCGGGCATACACGATCTTGCGCTGCTCGTTGAAGACTTCGTCGTACTTGAGAACGTTCTTGCGCTGCTCGGCATTGCGCTGCTCGACCGGGTTCTGCGCCCGTTCGACCGACTTGGACACCATCTTGGACTCGATCGGGATGCCCTCGGGCAGCGCCCGGTCCATCACGAAGTTCATGGCACCGGTGGCGAAGATTCGCATGAGATCGTCTTCGAGCGACAGGTAGAAGCGGCTCTCACCAGGATCGCCCTGACGACCGGAACGGCCTCGAAGCTGATCGTCGATTCGTCGGCTCTCATGGCGTTCGGTGGCGAGTACGTAGAGACCGCCCGCCTCACGAACACGATCGCCCTCGGCGTCGCAAATCGGCTGCCAGTACTCGAGACGCTCCTCGAAGTACGCCCGACCCTCGTCGTTGTCTTCGGGATCGAGCCCCTTTGCCCGGGTATCTCCTTCGGCCAGCTTCTCGGCGTTGCCGCCGAGAATGATGTCGACACCTCGACCGGCCATGTTCGTGGCAACGGTGACGGCGCCGGGCTTGCCCGCCTGCGCCACGATGTCGGCTTCACGGAAGTGCTGCTTGGCGTTGAGCACCTCGTGCTCCACACCGCGCTGGGTGAGAATGCCGGCGAGCTTCTCGCTCTTCTCGACCGAAGCCGTACCGACGAGCACCGGCTGACCGGCGGCCACGCGTTCCTCGAGGTCGTCGACGACGGCGTTGAACTTTCCGAGCTCGGTCTTGTAGATGTAGTCGGCCTCGTCCTTGCGGATCAGTGGCTTGTTGGTGGGAATCTGCACCACGGCCAGGTTGTACGTGGCTTCCAGCTCGGCCGCATCACCCAAGGCGGTACCGGTCATGCCGGCCAGCTTGTCGTACATGCGGAAGTAGTTCTGGAGCGTGACGGTGGCGAGCGTTTGCTGCTCCTCCTTGATGGCCACCTTCTCCTTGGCTTCCACCGCCTGGTGGAGCCCGTCGGACCAGCGGCGGCCGTCAAGCACACGACCGGTGAACTCGTCAACGATCTTCACCTCACCGTTCTGGATGAGGTAGTCCTTGTCCTTCTTGAACAACTCCTTGGCTCGCAGCGCAGCGTTGAGCTGGTGGATCAAGTCTCCCTGCACGCCGTCATAGAGGTTCTCGATCTGCAGCAGCTCTTCGACGTGGTTGATGCCCTCGTCGAGAATGGCGACGATGCGCTTCTCTTCATCGACTTCGTAATCGACGTCCCGACGCATGCGCTTGGCCACGTCGGCGAACTGGTTGTACAGCTCCTGAGCGCCGCGGACCTTGCCGCTGATGATCAGCGGGGTGCGAGCCTCGTCGATGAGGATCGAGTCGATCTCGTCGACGATCACGAAGTTGTGGCCTCGCTGGACCATCTCGGCCCGACTGCGAGCCATGTTGTCTCGGAGGTAGTCGAAGCCGAACTCGTTGTTGGTGCCGTGGGTGATGTCTCGGCCGTACTGCTCCCGCTTGTGTGCGGAGTCATTGTTGCCAGGAACAACGAGGCCCACGCTCTGGCCCAGAAAGTTGTAGACCCGGCCCATTTCTTCGGCGTCTCGGGATGCCAAGTAGTCGTTCACGGTGACGACGTGGACGCCCTTGCCAGCCAGGGCGTTCAGATAGACGGGCAGGGTGGCGACGAGGGTCTTGCCCTCGCCGGTCTTCATCTCTGCTGCCCAGCCCCAGTGCAGCGCGGCCCCACCCATGATCTGCACGTCGTACGGACGCTTGTCGAACACTCGCACCGACGCTTCGCGGGCCACAGCGAAGGACTCGACGATCAGATCGTCGAGTCCTGCGCCGTTGTCGAGCCGCCGCTTGAACTCGTCGGTTTTTGCCCGAAGTTCGGCATCGGACAGCGCTTGCATGTCTGCCTCGAGCGCGGCGACCGGCGCCACCACACTCTGTGCAGCCTTCAGGCGTTTGCCGTCGCCTGCTTTGAGGATCTTGTCGAGGAGCTTCATGAGACCGGCGAGTCTACCGTCGCCGTTCGCTGGCGATTGGGCACCGCCGTTCAGCGGTGTGCGGAACCGTCAGCCCCCGGGCGGGGTGATGTCGATGAGCCCGACGTCGCCTTCGTCTCGTCGGTACACGACAGCATTTCGACCTGTCAGCTCGTTCGTGAACAGGTAGAAGTCGTGGTTCAGGAGATCCATTTGCAGGGCGGCCTCTTCTGGAGGCATCGATCCCAGATCGAAGACCTTGGCCTTCGCGATCGTGTAGATCGGCTCGGGGTGATCGCCTTCGAGCAGGCTCTCTGGCACGAGATCCGGCGGAAGCTCGACCTTCTCGCGAGAACGATTGCGCTTCTGGACCTTGGTCTTGAGCTTGCGAAGCTGGCGTTCGAGCTTGTCGACGGCAAGGTCGATGGCCGTGAAGCCATCCGGGGCGGACACTTTCGTTCGCACGTGGTGGCCGTGACCCTCCAACGTCACCTCGCAGAACTCGGTTTTGTCCTTTCTGGGATTCTTCTCTTCCCAGAAGTGCACTTCGGCTCGGTCCATCCCACCGAGATATCGATCCAGACGTCCGATTTTCTCCACTGCCTGCTGTCGGAGTGACTCCGACACCGTCGTGTGTCGACCGCTGACCGTTACCTCCATGGAGGCTCCCTTCAGAAATGCTCGATGTATGGGTTCTGTGTCCCTCTATCGGCAAAGGTTCACGCTGCGTGACGCTTTCGCCGCTTGAGGTTGCCGCCCACCATAGATTCTCCGTGCGAACTCTGCCCGGAGAGCGCTGGTTGCTCCTGCCACCCCTGGCCTTCTGCCCGGTGGATGTCTCCGGGCCGGACCGACGCCGCAATCGTGATCGCCGAGACGTGTTCGGCCCCAGCCGAACGGAGCGCACGGCTTGCGGCTTGGAGCGACGCACCGGTGGTGATGACATCGTCGATGAGAAGGATGGTGGCTGGCACACGAGCCACACGCGTGCGGATCTCTGGACCGGCGAAGCGCTCCTCGCGATCGCGACCCTTTTGGCTCGCTCCTCGGCGACGGAGCAAGGGTCGCGAGGGAAGATCGAGTGACCGGGCGACTGCGCGGGCAAGCACGCGCCCCTGATCGAAGCCTCGTTCTCGCCGGTGGCTGGCTGTTGCTGGAACGAAGCTCACGGCATCGAAGTCCACGCCGAACGCCCGGTCGACTTCGGCCGCCATGGAGCGAGCGGCCTCACGAAGGAGATCACGCCGGCCAAAGTTCTTGCCCGACAGCACCAGTGAGCGGCTGACACTGTCGTACTCATACAGCGCTCGACACTGGTCCAGCTCGGCAACTGCCAGCGGCCCGCCGGTGCGGAATCGCATCTGGCACGTCTCACAGATCGAGCGATCGGTCCGACCGCACACGGGACATCGTCGGCTGAGAAGCATGCGTCCATCATGACGAGACGGTGTGACAGCGCTGTTTCGGCCGCGTTGTCGGACCGTGTTGCTTTCGTGACTCTCCGTTACCCAAAACTACGAGCGCCGCAGCACCCCGAAGGTGCTGCGGCGCTCAGCCACGAGGTGAGATGCGGACTAGTAGCGGTAATGATCCGGCTTGTACGGACCCGCAACCGGCACGCCGATGTAGTCGGCCTGCTCCTGGCTCAGCTCGGTGAGATGCACCCCCAGAGCGTCGAGGTGAAGGCGAGCGACCTTCTCGTCGAGGATCTTGGGCAACGTGGTGACGCTGATGCCGTACGCCTCAGCGTTCTTGTGGAGCTCGATCTGCGCCAGCACTTGGTTGGTGAAGCTGGCGCTCATCACGAAGCTCGGGTGACCGGTGGCGTTGCCGAGGTTCAAGAGACGACCCTCGGAAAGAATGATGATGCTCTTTCCGTCCGGCCAGCGGAACTCATCCACCTGGGGCTTGATGTTGATGCGCTGGATGTCGGAGGCCTTGAACAGGCCCGCCATGTCGATCTCGTTGTCGAAGTGGCCGATGTTGCCGACGATCGCCCCCTGCTTCATCTTGCCCATCATCTCGGCCGAGATGATGTCCTTGTTGCCGGTGGAGGTGATGAAGATGTCGGCGGTATCGAGCACGCGCTCGATCGTCGTCACTTCGTAGCCCTCCATCGCCGCCTGCAGCGCACAGATCGGATCGACTTCGCTGATCAGCACCCGGGCGCCCTGGCCGCGAAGCGCTTCGGCGCAACCCTTGCCCACATCGCCGAAGCCAAGGACCATGGCGACCTTGCCGCCGATCATGACGTCGGTGGCGCGGTTGATGCCGTCGAGCAGGCTGTGCCGAGTGCCGTACTTGTTGTCGAACTTCGACTTGGTCACGGCGTCGTTCACGTTGATGGCGGGGAACTGGAGCTGGCCAGCTTCCATCATTTCGTAGAGGCGGTGCACGCCCGTGGTGGTCTCTTCCGACACGCCACGAATGTTGGCGGCCATGCGGGTGAAGTAGGTGTTGTCGCGGTCGAGGTTCGCCTGCAGCGTCTGGAGCACGACGCCATACTCCTCGGAATCGTTTTCTTCATCGAAGGCTGGGACGGACCCGTTGGCCTCGCATTCCCGACCCTTGTGCACGAGCATCGTGGCGTCGCCACCGTCGTCGAGGATGAGGTTGCAGAAGCCCTCAGAGTCGGGCCAGCTGAGGGCCTGCTCGGTGCACCACCAATACTCCTCGAGCGTTTCGCCCTTCCAGGCGTAGACCGGGGTGCCGGTGGGGGCATCGGTGGTGCCGTTCGGGCCGACCACCACAGCGGCTGCTGCAGAGTCGTCGGTGGAGAAGATGTTGCAGCTGACCCAGCGGACCTCGGCGCCGAGGACGACGAGGGTTTCGATGAGCACGGCGGTCTGCACGGTCATGTGCAGCGAGCCCATGATGCGAGCGCCCTTGAGCGGCTGCTCGTCGTAGTACTCGGCCCGCAGCGCCATGAGGCCGGGCATCTCGTGCTCGGCGAGTTCGATCTGCTTGCGGCCAATGCCGGCGAGGTTGATGTCAGCGACCTTGTAGTCGCCCTCGGCGACGGTGCGCGGACGTGAGGTGTCAGTTTCGGTCATGTCGGTCTCCCGTAGGTGTCGGTGGATCTGGGAGGGCTGAGGCCTGCTGGCCCGGATCACGGCAGCCCGAATGTCCGTTGCGGAGGCTATCGGGGCCTGGGAGGCTGGCGGGGATGCCACTTGACTTCGTTCGATATCGCACGCTCATTTCTCACGATGTGGCGCTCGCCGCCTCTGTCTTCGAGGCGAGCGATCCCACCCTCGTCGTTCCGGCCTGTCCGGACTGGCCGCTCACCGAGCTGCGGGACCACATGGCCGGCACGCTGGCCTTCTGGATCCACCAGCTCCGACGAGCTGATGCGGATGCCGATGGTCCGGACTTCACCCCACAGGTGAGAGACCGCCACCGCCTCCCGTTGACTGAGCTGGGCGAGGAACTCGTTGGACTGCTGGCCAACACAGAGGCCGATGCGCCGTGCTGGAACTGGTCCGCGGCTCCGAATCGAGCCGATTGGGCGGCTCGACGGATGGCGAACGAGATGGCGATGCACCGCGTCGACATGCAATCGGCCTCTGGCATCGATGCCATCACGTCGATCGCGTACGACCTCGCGGCCGACGGTGTCGACGAGCTGTTCAGCACCTTTGCTGGAGCGGAAGACGAGGCGGCCGTCGCCGGTCCGGTGCTCGCCATCACAATTCCCACTCGGGGCTGGGCAGTGCGCGTTCACCCCGAGCTCGGGGTCGCGCCGGCGGAACCCTCCGAGGCGGCGGACGTGCTCGCTGGTGAGCCGAGCGATGTCGTTCAGTTTCTTTGGGGGCGGCCGAACCGAGCCACGATCGAAGGCAACGGCACCGCCCTCGAGGCCTGGCGCTCGCTTCCCATCTTCAGCTGACACACCGGGGACACCCCAGATTGGCGAGTGGGTCGCTGAGAGGTTCGGTCAGTCGGCTTCGAGAAAGGTGCGGAGGCCGGCGGCGGCACGGTCACCGATGCGATCGAACGCCAGGCCGAGGAGCGGGTTGCCGATGGCAAACAGCCCGAGCAGCACCAGGTCGGCTGCGTAGGTCACTTCGCAGCCGCTGCCTGCCTCCACCACGGTAATCACATCATCGGAACGCAGTGCTTTGCTCTCGGCGACGATCACGAATCGGAACGGTTCGTCGAACGAGGTGGTTTTGTAGACCAACGGCAGCGAGTTGCCGACGAAGCCTTTCACTTCCAGCTCGAAGGAGGCGCCCACACCAGGCCGATCGCCCTCGATCTGCTTTCCAGCTGAGACACCCGGATCCCACTCTTGGAATCGCTCAACCGCTGCGAGACGCTCGAACGCTTCCTGTTGAGACAACGGCGAGGCGATGGTGACTTCGTAGTGAGCCATTCGGTGATGATGACAGCCCCAGCCGATGGCTGTGGAGTCAGTCTGGGAGCAATGACGTCCCCTGCCGGGGAGGATGCAGCCAGAAGCGCCCGCTCAGCGGGCCTTCATGGCTCCGTCGATGGGGATGGCGGCACCGCTCAAGAACCGAGCGTCGTCGGAGAGCAGGAATGTCATCAGGTCGGCGACCTCGCTCGGCGCTCCGTATCGGCCGAGCGGAATGTTGGATGCAATGAGTGCTTGCAACGTGGCGGCGTCGACGTCGTCAGACTTCATTGCATCTTCGAGCGATCGCATCATCCGAGTGTCGATCGGCGAGGGGCAGATTGCATTGCAGCGCACGGCCTGCGGAGCGAACTCGAGCGCAGCCGATTTCGTGAGCCCGATCACTGCATGCTTCGAGGCGGAGTACGCCGAGAGGTTCGACGCTCCGCTGAGTCCAGCCACGGACGAGACGTTGACGATCGCTCCCCCGCCACCCTCGATGATCAACGGGGCGATGATCTGCATCCCGAGGAAGACCCCCTTGACATTGATCGCCAGTACGCGATCCAGCATCTCTTCGGGATACTCAACGAGCGGCGTGATTGCCCCCTCGATCCCGGCGTTGTTGACGAGGCCGTCGATTCGCCCGAACGTGCCGATGGCAAGTTCGCGGGTGGATTCCCAATCCGCACGGCTGGTCACGTCAGCCACTTGCGACACCACGGTGTCTCCCATCTCGCCCGCCGTATCCACGCCGGTCCCGGCGAGGTCGGTGGCGACCACGTTGGCGCCAGACGCGACGAAGCGCTCGACCGCGGCAAGGCCGATGCCCCCGCCCGCACCCGTCACAACGATGGTCTTGCCTTGGAGATCAGCCATCTGCACTCTCTAGCAGGGAGGCCGTACCTGGGTCGAACGCTCACGGCTCGTGAGCCTCAAACCCGCTCTGTTCAGGCGCCGCCGTCCAGCCAGGTCTTCAGTTCGTCGACGACATCGAGCGGCCCGGGATCGATGCCCTCGATCTTGGCCAACTCGAGCGTGGTGATGTCGCCGGTGAAGACGAGATCGAACAGTTGGGCGACCGGACCATCGCCGCCGGCTCCAACGCTGAGCACGCCGGCGAGCACATCCGCTGTCTTCTCTTCAACAAACTCGAAGCGCCGTGCGGTTTGGGGATGCTCGGCGTCGTGTCGAAGCTGAATCTGGGTGATGTATTGCTTGGTGATGTCGCCGTTGCGACCGAAGCCGACCAACTCGTTGTGACAGAGATCGGGCATCGGAGACCAGAAGGCCGGTGTCTTGACGTTGTGGTTGAAGGCCATCTTCCAGCGTCGGGCAGCCGTGGTGCCGATGGCGCCACCGCCGTAGATCACCGGCATGGTCCGGCCGATGCGCTCGGCCAGCGCGGCAGCGGGGTTGTCGTCAGCGAGGAACTCGTCGCGACGAGTGTTGAGCTGGGCGACGGCCCCGAGCAGCCAGGTGCGGGCACCGGGGAACAGCCCGGCCGCCTCGAGCGTGAGCATCACGGGAACCGAGAGCGCGCCCAAGGCCGCTCGAGGCATGGGGGCGTCGCCGACCACGGGCAGGACCGGAGCGCCAACACGCTCGGCCAACTCGGCGAGCGGTCCGCCGTTCGTGACGGCCACGAGGGAGGCACCCGCCTCGACCGCAGCTTCGAGCGATTCCAGCGTCTCTTCCGTGCTGCCGGACTCAGACATGGCGATGACCAGCGTCGTGCGGTCGACCCAGGACGGCGGGAGGTAGCCGCCGTAGACGGTGATGGGCTTCGGCGAGAACGGACGGGCACTGGCAGCAGCAACATCGCCGCCGAAGCCACTGTCGCCCATGCCGAGGATGAGGACGTTCTGGATCGTGTCAGGAGCGGGAAGTCCCGCGATGGTGTTGATCTCGGCCATTGAGGCCGCGATCTGCTCGGGAAGCCCGAGCATGGCATCCCACATTCCGAGGGAATCGAGTCGGGACATGTCAGACCTCGAACGTCGGTGAGAGGGACTCAGCTTCGACGCGGCCCATCAAGCGGGCGTGATCGGCGTCGGTGAGGGCCTCGGCCTCATCGATCAACATCACGGGGATGTCATCTTCGATCCGGTAGCGACGCATGAGGCGGGGGTTGTAGAGCGTGGACTCGTCCTCGAAGTAGAAGAGAGGGCCCTTGTCTTCTGGGCAGGCCAAGATGTCGAGCAGTTGGGGGTCGAGCGCCATCGCTCCTCCTGAGTTCGTGAGGGGAATGAGCGTACCCGGGCCGATCTGTCCGGGGAGAGATGCTGAGCATCCGAGCGGATTGCCCGGGGCAGGAAGCTCGACCGAGTCGTTCGGCCCATCTTTGCCTCGACAGCGCGACATCGAGAGCCAGCTGCCGATGTGGGGGCGGCCGAGTACGCCTACTCGTCTCGCCTGAAAGGCACCCAACACATGTCCAGCCACCTTCGCCCACGAATCGCGGGGCGATGTCCGCGCCTGCGCACCGCAACACTGGCGGTGATGCTGGCTGCAACTGGCATGACCGGCTTCGCCACCAGCGCGAACGCCCTCGAGCCGGATGAGATCTTCGAAGTCACTGATCTCAACCCCGGCACCGGAGGCAGCTCTCCTCTCGACCTCACCGTCGTTGGCGACAACCTCTACTTCCTGGCCTACACCCCCGACACCGGCAGCGAGCTCTACGTTCACGACGGCACCAACACCACCCTCGTCGCTGACCTCAACCCCGGCACCGGAGACAGCTCCCCTCGCCAGCTCACCGCCGTTGGCGACAACCTCTACTTCCGGGCGAGAACCCCCGACACCGGCAACGAGCTCTACGTTCACGACGGCACCAACACCACCCTCGTCGCCGACCTCAACCCCGGCACCGGAAGCAGCACGCCCGGCTGGCTCACCGCCGTTGGCGACAACCTCTACTTCCATGCCTCCACCCCCGACACCAGCAACGAGCTCTACATCCACGACGGCACCAACACCACCCTCGTCGCCGACCTCAACCCCAGTAACGGAGGCAGCTCTCCTCGCGAGCTCACCGCCTTTGGCGACAACCTCTACTTCCGGGCCACCACCCCCGAAACCGGCGACGAGCTGTGGGTCGTCGCCCCGGACTCTTCGGCACCGGAGATCGAGATCTCAGCGCCGCAGGACAGCGCCATCGTGAGCTCGGACATCGCGGTGCAGTTCGATTGCACCGACGCTGGCGGTCCGACACTACCGACCTGCACCGGATCGATCGACAGTGGAGCGTCGGCCATTGCCCCTGGCGGCACGCTTGCGGGTCTCACCGAAGGTTCACACACCCTGACCGTGACCTCCACTGACAGCTATGGCAATGCACCCAGCCAAACCGTGAGCTTCACCGTCGACGACAGCAGCCCGGCCATCACCATCGCATCACCCGTCACCGAAATGACCGTTGCGGTCGATGCCGTGATGACCGTGGACTACACCTGTACCGACCCCGTCGCTGGTGTCGACGTGTGTGGCGCCTGGCTGAACGGTGTGCCCGTGTCTCCCGGGACGGCGCTCGATACGAGCGCCGAAGGCCTCCACGTCATTTCCTTCGTGTCGTCTGACCGAGTGGGGAACAACACGGTGCTCACCCGCTCGGTCACCGTTGGCATCGCACCCGTCGATACCACCGCTCCCACGGTCACCATCGATACCCCGTCCAGCGCCGTCGTACGTGAAACTGACGTCCGAGCGAGCTTCAGCTGTACCGACGGCGGTGGCAGCGAGCTGTCCTCGTGCGTCGGGCTTCTCGATGGGAGTCGGATCGACAACGGTGCAACCATCAACACCAGCGCGATCGGAACCCACGAACTCGTCGTGATCGCCACCGATGGAGCCGGCAACGTGACCGTCGAGCGCCAAGGCTTCGACATCGTGCCTGCATCGCTCGCCTTCGACAGTTGTGATCGTGCACTTTCGGCCAGCTACCAAGCGATGAGCGGAGCCGACGCCAGCGTCGCCCGGCTCTACATGGCGGTCTTCACCCGTCAGCCCGATGCCGACGGCCATGCGTTCTGGAGTGCCAAGGCCTCGGCCGGAATGCCGCTCGAGGAGATCGCTGCGTCGTTCGCCGCGAGCCCTGAGTTCGACGAGACGTACGGAGAGACCTCCAACCGTGACTTCGTCGAGCTGGCCTACAACAACGTGATGTGCCGACTCGCAGACACCGAGGGATCTGTCTACTGGCAGATTCGACTGCAGACAGACCTCGGCCGCGAGGCCATGATCCTGCAATTCTCCGACTCGAAGGAGTTCCGCGCCACAACCGGCAGCAACTGATCCTCGGGCCAAGCGTTCGTCAACGACGAGAGCTGACACAATGCTCCGTGCCCGTCGCATCTGCGGCGGGCACGAGCGCGTACAGAACCAGACGGGTCACGAGTTACCGAGCGTGGCGCGCCACACCAAACCGTCACTTCGCAGCGTGTACGGACCGTCGTCGTGCTGGATGAACGCCGCCTGCCCACGCTGAAGGAAGAGGTCGTCGCCGTGCTCGGACCGGAGTTGGGCGCCTCCATCGGAAACGAACACGATCTCGGGTCCGTTCACCGCAAGAACCGCTGCCGGCCCTGCTTCAAAACGGGTGAGCGAGAACTCGGGTACCGGGCTGAAGTAGGTGTGACGCTGCCCGCTCACCGTTTGCCTCGGCGGCGGGCCAGGCGTGAAGTCGGTGACGGCGAGAAGCTCCGGCACGTCGATGTGTTTCGGGGTGAGGCCGCCACGCACGACGTTGTCGGAGTTCGCCATGAGTTCCATCGCCGTGCCCTCGAGGTAGGCGTGCAAGTTGCCGGCGGCGAGGAACAGTGCGTCGCCCGGCTGCAGGACGATGTGGTGAAGGAACGGGACCACGAGTAAGCCGGGGTCTCCGGGATGATGCTCGGCAATCTTCGCCACCAGCGACTCGGCCATCACGGCTTCGATGAGCGGGGCTGCCTCGTCTCTCGACAGCGAAAGCACGAACTGGACTGCTCGCCCGATCCGCTCTGCATCTGTGTCGGCACCGGCCTCGGTCAAGACATCGGTGATCGGCTCGAGCCCACCGACACGAGCGAGCACCTCGGTGATCTCATTGACGGTGCGGAAGCCACACAACGCTTCGAATGCCGTGATCGCAACGATCAGTTCCGGTTTGTGGTTTCGATCCCGAAAGACCCGATGCGGCGCATCGATGGGGATGCCCGCTGCCTCTTCTCGATCGAACCCGTCCTGGGCTTCGGTCGCCGATGGGTGGGTTTGAATCGAGAGTGGAGCGCGGGCGCTCAGCACTTTGAACAAAAACGGGAAGGCTCCGAACCGGGCCGACACATCTTCGCCCAGCAGGCCAGCGGGGTCGGCTGCGATCAACTCGTCAAGACGTGCGCCGTCGATCGTGCTCGGAGCCTTGGGGTGTGCCCCCATCCAATACTCGGCGCAGGGCTCATCGCTGATGGGGAGGCCAAGCATCTCCGGGATCGCCGAACGATCACCCCATGCGTAGTGCTGGACCTGCCCGCCAAGTCGCTGCATTGGATGTCAGGCCATCACGGCTTGCACTTCGGCCACCCGAGCGGCGACGGCGTCGTCGTCGGCTGCTTCGAGGTTCAGGCGGAGCAGCGGTTCGGTGTTCGAGGCACGCAGGTTGAACCACCACTCGCCGAAGTCGACCGTGAGACCGTCGAGCTCGTCGACCTGAGCGCCAGCGTCGCCGAAGTGGGCGGCCACACGAGCGATGACCGCTTGGGCATCGTCGACTCGGGTGTTGATCTCACCGGAGGCCGAGTAGCGCTGCAGCGGAGCGAGCAGTTCAGAAAGCGTGCCGTCGAACGCCGAGAGTTCGGCCAGGATCATGATCGAGGCGATGATCCCGGAGTCGGCCCGCCAGTTGTCGCGGAAGTAGTAGTGAGCGGAGTGCTCACCGCCGAACACCGCTCCCTCCTCCGCCATGATCTGCTTGATGAATGAGTGACCGACGCGGCTCCGGATGGATTCGCCACCGCTCTCGGCAACGACCTCCGGCACGACCTTGGAACAGATCAGGTTGTAGATGACCTTGCCCCCGGGGTTGTCTCGCAAGATCGCCGCCGCAAGCAGGGCCGTGGTCAGCGAGCCAGACACGGGTTGTGCCTTCTCATCCACGAGGAAGACGCGATCGGCGTCACCATCGAAGGCCAGTCCGATGTCGGCACCAACCTCGAGCACACGGGCCTGGAGGTCGACCAGGTTCTCCGGGGCAATCGGATTCGCCTCGTGGTTGGGGAACGTACCGTCGAGTTCGGGGTACATGATCTCGACATCGAAGGGCAGGCTGTCGAACACGGCGGGGACGACGAGGCCGCCCATGCCGTTGGCCGTGTCGGCCACGATCTTCAGGGGCTTGAGGGCGCTGGTGTCGACGAACGAGTGGACGTGCGCGGCGAACGCCTCGAGCAGCTGACGTTCGCTGCTCGTTCCTGCGGTCTCGGCGGCAGCGACGTCGCCCGCAGCATGTGCCTGCGCTGTGGCCTTGATGTCCGCAAGTCCGGAGTCTTCACCGATCGGCGCGGCCCCGCTCTTGCACAGCTTGATGCCGTTGTATTCAGCAGGGTTGTGCGAGGCGGTGAACATGACACCCGGCGCTCCGATCGAGCCCGAGGCGTAGTAGATCATATCGGTCGAGCCCATCCCGATGTCGATGACATCGAGGCCCTGCCGCCGCACACCCGCCGAGAACGCAGCGACGAGCTCCGGACCGGACGGCCGCATGTCTCTGGCGATCACCACTTCGGTGGTGTCGGGCTCCGCAACCTTGATGAACTCGGCAAAGCCGACGCCCAATGCTTCGCAGGTGGTGGCATCGATCTGGTCCGGGAACGTGCCCCGAATGTCGTATGCCTTGACGATGAGATCGAGATCATGCACCCGGGCATCGTAACGGCCAGCGATCTCTCGGCGACTGCCTCAAGGAGAAGCCGGTGGGTCTACTCAGGCGCCGACCAACTCGTTGTCGATCGGTTGGTACTCGCCCCGCCCCGCCGCCCGACGGATACGGAACAGATCACGGACGAGCTTTGCCGTGTCCCGCACGATGCGCACCGACGATCCTTGCCGGTTCTCAACTCGTACAGGCACCTCGGTGAGCGAGAAGTGGTCCTGCTCGGCGATGAGGAAGACCTCAACGTCGAAGGCGAAACCATTCACCCTTGTGCGCTCGAAAATCGACCGACCAATGTCGCCGCGAAAGCCCTTGATTCCGCATTGCGTGTCCCGAAAGTGTCCGAGCAACACGAGGTGGGTGAACCAGTTGACGACACGCCCGCCCAGCTCACGAATCTTGCGGGCGCGAACGAGCGTGGTCGTTTCTTCATGGCGCCGGCTTCCGACCACAACGTCCCATCCAGCCTCCAATTCCGCCAGGATGGGCCAAATCATCGCCGCCGGGTAGGCGAGATCAGCATCGGTGAAGATGACGAACTGGCCGTCGGCTTCGATCACACCTCGACGGATCGCTGCGCCCTTGCCCTGATTGTGCTGCTGCTTGAGCACTCGTGCGCCCGCTGCCGCCGCAACCTCGGCCGTGCGATCAGCCGAACCATCGTCGACGACGACAATCTCCAGGCCGCCCTGATCCCCGGCGCGCTGATCGATGGTCTGCAACTCCACCCGCAACGCCTTCACCGTGCTCCCGATGGCGGCTTCTTCGTTGAAGGCAGGTACCACAACGGAGAGGTGGTGCGTTCCGGTCGACGGTGGCCGAGGCTGGCGGGTGGCCATCTCTCGCCGCACCTCGGTGAACAGGACCCAGCGATACGCCGCCCAGCGGAGCAACGCAGCGACGCCGATAGCAACAACCTTGTGTACGACGTTCGGGACACCCAACGTGACACCGAGGGCCACGACGAAGAGATCGATGGTTCCGGCCAGCAGCGCCACGAGCGCGAACGTTCCGGGATGGCGGACCCAACGAGCCGACTTGTTTCCGCGGAACGTGATGGTTCGGTTGAGGGCGTAGGCCAAGAAGGCGGCGACGCTCAGCGCCACGACTTCCGCGCCGAGGACGCTCCATGACGCGAGCGCGAGGTAGAGACCCAGGTCGACAGCGGTAGCAAAGACGCCGACCGTGGCGAAGAGACGGAGTCGACTTCTCACGATCCAAAGCCCCGACGCGATGGCTCAGTCGCGAACAATGTCCTGCTCTGGCATGTCTGACGGATGATCCGTTTCGAGGCTCGGCGTCTCGCCCAACGGGCCGAGAGCGATGGGATCGGTGTCGATGGCGTCGGTGTCCTTGGGGCCGGTGTCGACCGCACCGGAGTCGAGCGACGCATCCTCGTCGTTGACGAGCACGACGTCGTCGACTGACTGCGCTGACACGAGGTCGACCGCGGTCGTGCGGTCCAACCGCCGCAGTCCAAAGACCAACGCTGCCAAGCCCAGGAGCGTGATCGCGTAGCTGAGCCACTCCACACCTGAACGACCATAGGACAGCTCAACGCTGGTGTCGGTCGGAACAACGACCATCAGGTTCGGCCCTGCCCGGAATGGGCCGTCAGCGCCGCTCGCCTGCCAGTTCGGGAAATAGGAAGTCTTGACGAGCACCGGCTTGCCGATCTCGTCCACCTCGAAGGAGATCCGGTCGGTGTCAACCTCGATCGATGTCACGGCTGCTGGCTCGATCGCCGTTCCGTCGGTCGGAAGCAGTGTGCTGATGCGGGGCCAGTCTTCGGGCCCTTCCTCGGCCGGCAGCGCCGAGTACGTACGTGGATCGTTGTAGAACTCAACTGCCTGGGACACCCAGCCAACATCGAAGCGGCTGGCCAGCTCATTCGAGTCGTCGGCGACCGGGCCGGAAGCAACGACGGGCACGTTGGACAAGCCCTCCACCAGCTCGGTCCCGCCGACCTGGAAGATCACGAACGGCTGCATCTCGGCCACCTCAATCAGATCTGGATGCTCACGAGAGGCCGCAATTGCCTCGTCGGACTGGGCCATGTAGTAGCGAACGCCCATCACCTGGAGCTGGGCGATGCCACGATCCAGTTCAAAGGGGCGATACGGCAGGTCGCGCTGAGCGCTGGAGGGCGCAACGGAAAGGGCGCTCTGATTCAAGAAGTGGAACGGTGTGGTGGCCGAGGACTCGAAGTAGAGACCATCCATGGAGCCGATGCAGCCGTCGGTCCAGTGAGGCAACAGCATGAGCGCCATCGGCGTGCCGTAGCGGTCGAGCGACTTGTCGTACTCCCACATGGCTCGGCCACAACCGTTGGTCTCGCCGACGTCGGCCATGGTGGATACCACGGCGGAGTATTCGCGATACGACGGTTTCTCCTCGTATCCGGAGAAGTTCCACGCCGCCCAGCTCGACACGAAGCTGCGCTCCGCTGTCCGGATTCCCAGCCATTCGTAATTCCCATCGGCATTGGTGGAACCGAACGGAAGCACCCGAAGTGGCATGCCGACGAGGATCAAGGCGCCGAGCACGCCGGCAACGGTGGAACCCCAGATCGTTCGAGCATCGGGCCGGTCGAAGCGTTCGGACACCGCGACCGCGCTGTAGCGAGCAACGAGACCAATGCCAATGGCGGCCAAGATGTAGATCGAGAGGTAGAAGAACGGGAGCAGCCGGGCATTCCACAACTTGCCGTCGTCGAGGTTCGCCACAGCGGAGGCGAACGTGATGCCGGTGGCTGCGAACAACATGCCGATCCGATCACGGCTGGCAAAGCTCAGGACCGCTCCAATCACGGCGAATGGCAGCGCGATCTTCATCGGGGTGGTCAACAACGCGGGTCCAACGTCGTTGAGACGTTCCCAGCCCATGTCGTTGAAATAGTCGGCCCGAGAAACGAACGGGAGGAGCCAAAACGTCGTGAGAAGTGCAGCCGTTGGGCCGGTGACCAGCAGCCACAAGACACGTCGGCGAATGTCGAGATCGGCTGACGTGGCGGCAACGGTGATGAAGACGACCAGCAGCACCACGAGGATTTCGGTGGTCAAGCCCTCGTAACGCTCGGCGAATCCGATGGGAAGCAGACCCCCGATGATGCCGAAGGTGGCTGGCCAGAACCGGCTGGACTCCCGCCCAAGCATCGTGAGCAGGAACAACGCAACCATGGCGAAGAACAGCGGGATGATGTGGCAGAGGGCAACGAGCGCAATGAGCAGCGCCGCTCGGGCTCGCCCACCGTTCCGGTCCATTCCCCGCATGGCAAGACCGAGGGCCACGAGCGTGGCGCACAGCGAGAGCGAGAAGGCGAACTCGCCGGCCAGCGTCGAAGCGATGTTGCCGCCGTAAATCGTGAAGTTGGTGTCGAAGAGGAACACCATCGCCGCCATGGCCACGAACGCCGGAACCGGTTCGGCGCAACCTGCGGATCGGGCGAGGAACCATGCCGCCAGCGGGAAGAAAACGAGCCCAGCAACGGCGATCAACTTGAAGCTGATGCCGTACGGCAAAGGCACGACGAGCACGATGGCGGCGATCGTTGAGGCGATGATCGGGACTCGTGCGCCAGGTCGTTGTCCGGCAAGCCGACCGCCAAGAGCCGCGAACGCGATGCCGAGCGGCACACCCAGGAACGGAGTGATCCCCGCATTGAGGGCAATGATCGCCAGCGAGGGGACGACCATGTAGAACTGGTAAGCCGGGAAACCGGCGTACCAGTCTGGCGTCCAACCAGCGAGCTGGCCCTTGGTCAAGAGGTTGTCGCGGAGGAAGGCCGGGCCCCAGACATGAGCTCCCATGTCGCCGCCGGCGGGTGTGGTGTCGGCGAGGACGAGGTCGGGCCGAAGCTGGGAGAAGACGAAGATCGAGGCGATCACGGCGGCCGCGAATCCGAGCATCGTGGCGATGGATGCGTCGGGTCGCCAGGCGAAGCCCGTACGGGTCGGCTCGGCAACGCCGGGTTCGTCAGTGGAGAGCGGGACGGTCATGCGTGCCTCATGGTGCCAGGATCCCCGCCAGTTGTGGCGTCAAGCACGCAAGCTTCAGATGTCGTCAGCGAACGTCGTTCGCCTGACGATGCTCAGCGCTGCCGACCGGCGTGGACTTCGAACTCACCGAGAGCGTCAGAGAGATCGATCTCGATCCCGGCTCGGCGCCAGCTTCGGAGGTCGCATCCATCGCAGCTCATCATCTCCAGATCGCTGCCATCGACGAGGAGTCCGATGGAGACGAGATCGCTGTTGCAGTTCCGGCAGGTCTTTGCGTTCGGGTGGCCCATGCCTGCCCTTCGGTGCCCCGTCGGGCCCGATGAGAAGAGTGGGTTGAAATGAGCCCGATGGCCCGCAATCGCTACTACTTGACTGGGTAATCAGCGGTTTCGACCTAGGTCAAAAGCAACACGATCAGGGTGGTTGCGTTGAACCCGACGTGAAGGGCCCAGCTCGGTCCCAGTCGCCCGGTCCATATGGCAAGCAAGGCCGCGGCGACCCCGAAGATGAACAGACCGATGAACTCCAGGAACTGCAGATGGACCGCAGCGAAGAGCGCGGAGCTGACCAGCACGGCGGGCCAGCGGCCAATACGTTCGACGAGGGCTCGCAGGACCAAGCCGCGGTAGAAGAACTCCTCGACCAGCGGCGCGGCCACGACCACCAGCAGAAACAGCATCACAAGTTCGGCCGGCGTGTCCGCCGTGTCGATGAGGCGTCGAGCGCTCTCCCCGAGGTCGGCATCGGTCAGCTGCAGGATCGGCCAGTAGACCGCCGGAATCACCGCGAGCTGCAGCAACACGCCGGCCAGAAGCCCGAGCGGGATGTCGTTGCCCTGCAGGGTCGCGCCCAGATCAAGCTGCGGCCCATTTCCTCGTCGAGTCGCTGACCACCAGGTGCCAAACCCATAGGCGAACCAGAGGCCGAAGGCACCGAGGAAGATCGTGCCGATCGGCAACGGCGATGGAGCGTCGGTTCCGTGACGGACCGCAATCAGGGCCGTAGCCCAGAACGCAGTACCAATTTGGGCGACGAGCAGCCAGCCCAAGACATCGGCCAGGCCCCATCGATGAGCGGCTGTTGGGACCTGAGGAACGTCTCGCAAACGCCAGTCGACCGGGGATCGCACGGCCGCACCCTACCGAGCGCGGAACATCGAGTCCTTGAGATGGGTTGTGACATGCCGATGACGAGACGAACGGCACCGCTCCCCCGACCAAGGATGGTCCCCATGATCCGCCTAGGATTGACCCATGTCTGAGAACGGCTCGACACCCCCTCCTCCCCCACCCGGACGAAATCCGCGCATGCCCAACGGCAAAGCCGAAGGCGGCTGGCCCCGCTGGTCCATGTGGATTGTCCTTGGTGTGATCCTCACTCTGGTCTTGGCGTCCATCGCCATTCCTGACGACACCAGTGGCCAGATCTCCTACTCGGAGTTCATCGCCAAGGTAGAAGACGGTCAGATCGCCGAGATCGAACTGGACAACAACACCGCTCGCATCACGGCGACCGAAGACGTCCCTGAGGGCGAGACGCCCGAAACGTTCCGCACCACGGCACCGAGCGAGATTCCCGAAGCCGATCAGCTGCTGTTCCGAGAGCAGGGCGTGATCTTCACGCCCGTCACCAACACCGGCAATGTGTTGCTGAACCTCATTCCGCTCTTCCTCCCCTTCCTGCTGATCATCGGCTTCCTCTACTGGATGGCGAAGCGCCAGCAGTCGCAGATGGGCGGGATCATGTCGATCGGCCGCTCCAAGGCCAAGACCTACAACACCGAGCGCCCCGGTACGACCTTTGCTGATGTGGCTGGCTACGCCGGTGTGAAGAAGGAAGTGACCGAAGTGGTCGACTTCCTTCGCGATCCCGGCAAGTTCGGCGACGTCGGTGCTCGGATTCCCAAAGGTGTGCTGCTGGTCGGCCCTCCCGGAACCGGTAAGACCCTGATTGCTCGCGCCGTTGCTGGCGAAGCCGGCGTGCCCTTCCTTTCTGTGACCGGTTCGGACTTCATGGAGATGTTCGTCGGTGTCGGCGCCAGCCGCGTCCGGGATCTCTTCAGCGAGGCCCGCAAGATGGGCAAGGCCATCATCTTCATCGATGAGATCGACTCGATCGGTCGCAAGCGTGGCGCTGGCATGGGTGGTGGTCACGACGAGCGTGAGCAGACCCTCAACCAGATGCTGGCTGAGATGGACGGCTTCGAGGCCACGGAGGGCATCGTCATGATGGCCGCCACCAACCGGCCCGACATTCTCGACCCTGCACTGCTGCGCCCCGGCCGTTTCGACCGCCAAGTCGTGGTGCCGCTGCCCGAACTCGAGGATCGCAAGGAGATCCTCGGTGTTCACATCAAGCACAAGCGCATGGCCGACGATGTTGATGTCAACGTGATTGCCAGGGGAACGCCTGGCATGAGCGGTGCCGATTTGGCCAACCTCGTGAACGAGGCGGCACTGTTCGCCGTCCGTCGCGAGAGCAGCATGGTGTACGCCCAAGACTTCGATGCTGCCCGAGACCGAGTGCTGCTCGGTATCGAGCGCTCGTCGATGGTCCGCAACCAGGCTGACATCGAGCGCACCGCCTACCACGAGGCCGGTCACGCCCTCTGCGCCGCCATCCAGGAAGGTCACGACCCCGTCCACAAGGTCACGATCATCCCGACCGGCATGGCTCTCGGCGTCACGATGACGCTGCCCACCGAGGATCGGTACAAGATCGAGAAGTCCGAAGCCGAGGCCCGGATCATCATGGCCCTCGGTGGTCGCAACGCTGAGAAGCTTGTGTTCGGCGAAGTCACGTCTGGTGCCTCCGACGACCTTCGTCAGGCCACGCAAATGGCCCGCCGGATGGTCACCGAGTGGGGTATGTCCGATGCCATCGGACCGATGTCGCTCTCTGACAACCAGCCCGTCTTCCTCGGCGAGGACATGATGCAGTCGAAGTCCTTCTCCGACGAGACGGCCAAGCTCATCGATGAGGAGACCCGCAAGATCCTCGTCGAGATGGAAGAGCGGTGTGCCGCCCTGCTCCACGAGAACCGAAACGCGCTCGACCTGATCACTCGCCAGCTGCTCGAACACGAGACGGTGAACGGCGATGAGGTGTTGCGTCTGATCGGTTTGGCCGCAACCGGCACCACCGCTGAGGCCGAGTCCCTGGGTGCTCCGGCGCCGAGCGACTTCCAGCGAGACAACATGCCCGAGGGCGGCATCTCCGAGCAGGTCGTTGCCGACCGGGCGGACAGCTAGCAGCTCGCCGAACCCTCCGAACCGACCGAAGGCCCGATCCTCAGGGATCGGGCCTTTGTCGTTTCCCAGGCCAGCGCGTTCAAAGTTCCGTCGGCTGCACCGTTCGTTCAGCTAGGAGCGTCGAGGTGGGAGCGCTCCGTCGAGGGCATTGTTCGACATCGGGCCGAACCAACGCTCCTGAACAACACCATCTGACGACACCACAATCGTGGTGGGAACACCATCGATCTTGTAGCGCTTGTGGCGTTCAGGATCGGACTGAACATCGATCCGCTCGATCGCCACGCCAGGCCGCTGTTCCGCCTCGATCACGTCCCATGCGGCGGCACAGCTGTTGCACGTCGTCGAGCTGAACATGGCGATCAGAATCGGCTCAGTCGCTCCCGCGAAGTCCATCCGATCCACTTGGGTCGGCGCTTTGTACGACGGAGCCGATGGCGGTTCAGGCCGGCGGCGCTGCAGCTGGTATGCCACCCCAACGGCAACAGCCGTCAGGACGATCAACACGATCAACCGGGTCACGACTCGCCCTCTTCGTCTGCAGCCTCCGCCGCCGGGGGTTCGAGTACCGGGATCATGGCAACCACATCGTGGCGATCCCCAGACACGATGACGATCTCCGCGCTGACGGGTGCATCGGCAGTCAAGACCAGTGGCGCGCCGGCCACAGGGGCGGGCAGGGTGATGATGGTGCGGCCTTCGGGATCGACAGCGCCTCGCAGCGGTGGGCTCAGAGCTCCTCCGAGGATCTGGCGGACTTCCACCAGTGCTCCCTCAACCGAGGTGACCACGATCGCCGTTCCGTCATCGGGCAGCATCGTGGCCCATGGGCTCAGCCAGCGGGTGGACATGATCTCCACGCCACGGCTGGTCGTGAGTCCGGAGACAGCGGTTCGTTGGACGTAGCCGGGGTCGAGGGGGCCGAGACCGCCATCGTCTTCGACCGGGATCTCTTGGTCGCTACCGTCTTGTCGGCGAGCTGGATCCACCTTGGCGCTCGTGCCGCCCGCCCCGATCAATGAGGTGTCGATTCCCGGCGAGCGCTGCGTGCGCTCGGCAACCACCGGTACGTCGTTCACCGAAATGACGGTGATGCCAAGCTCGTAGGGCAACGGCAAGCCGCGAGCCTCAGCCGCTGCAGCGAGATCCAACGTGGTGATGCGGCCCGGAGGCACGGTGAGCTCGATCGGGACCAGACCGAACGACGCCCGGTCACTGGTGAGCGCGGGATCCAGTTGCACATCGACCGCCGCCGCCTCGTCGGACGGATTGAAGACCGTGACGACGTCGTCAGCGCCCTCGTGGATCCGTCCAGCCGGGATCGACCATCGCGGGGCGGGCGCGACAACGCCGAGCTGCAGCGCAGCACCGATGGGACCAAGCGAGCCGTCGGCCGTGAGTAGCCGTTCGACGACGAGCTGGCCCTGAATCGTCTCGATGGTGGTGGCCACGTTTGCCTCGCGAGCGACGAACTCGCTGACATCAATCACTCGAACCGAACGGGCAGGCACGACAGCGCTCTGAAGATCAATGGGCTCGCGTGTACGGCTGGAGGTTTGGAACGCAACGTTGAACGAGACGTCATCGGGGAACGGGTTCATGAGTGCCAGGAAGTTCCCGGTGTCTCGTGTCGTCGCTCCGTCGGCGAAGTACCACGAAGAGGCGGACTCAGTGGCGCACGGCCCCTCGGCATTGCCGAACGGCGTCACGACCTGGTGCCCCACCACACCCTCACCGCCGACGACTTCCACCACCACACCGGCTGCCTCGTTCTGACTCAGAGCTGACAGCGCCACGAGCTCAGTGGCCAGCGGTTCGAGCGCGACGCGAAGACCGGCGCCGGGACCGGCCTCGGTCTGGATATCGAGGTTGGCGACAGCAGGCTCCTCGCTGGCGTTGGTGATCGAGATGGTCACGTCGGCGTAGCCACCCTCCACACTCGAACCGACCGGACAGAACCAGGTGCTGGCGATGGGCGCATCGACGCGGAGCGATGGAACGACGGGCGCGGTCTCGGCGACGACGTCGACGACGTTTGGGCTCTGCTCGACGCGGTCGTACAGCACACCGGCCAAAAGCGTGCCGAAGACGATGATCATCGTCGTCCAACGAATCACGTTCGCTCCCGCTGACTCTGGCCGATCACAACAGCGCCGACAACAAGGAGGACCTGCACGAACAGAGCGAGGCGTCGCCCGCCCGGGGTCGGATACCGAGCTCCGACAGCGCCCTCGGCCGCCCGGGTATCAAGCGTCAAGGTGCCCGCATCGTTGATCGAGGCCTGCACGCCCTCACCGGTGGCTTCCCAGCCATCACCCGGAACGGCGACGAGCACATCTGTTGCCATCAGAGTGGCCTCGCCGGCTACCCACTCCCAGCTCCCGCCGTCGATGATCGCTTCGACCCGTTCGGCCGGCGTGAGATCGGTGTCGAGCTGGCTCAGCGGTTCAATGTCGAGCATCTCATCGACACCCTCCAATCCCACGACAGGCCCACGAGACTCGTCGTTTCGATACACCTGAAGGTCGACCGTGCCGGCGACTCGCTCCAAGTCAAGCTGTCGATCCAGCACCGAGGTGATGCCCCCTCCGGCGTCGAACGAGGGACCGACATATGGCGCCGGCGCGAGTTGGCGCACAACAACGACCAGGTCAACACCGTAGGACGCCAGCAGTCGGCCAAGGTGGGCCGTCTCACCGGCTGCGGCGAGATCGAGGCGCTCGCCGATTTCAGCGTTGATGCCGTAGTCGCCCGGCACGTAGCGGGCCAACACGGTCGGGCGGCCGCCGTTCGTGACGGCGTAATGCACGCCACCTTCGGATTCTTGGGTGTCGAGCGGTGCCACCTCTGGGGCGGCGATCCACAGGACCCGGGCGGGGCCTTCGTAGGAGTCAGCGAGCAAACCGGTGAAGGACACGAACCCCTGTGATGGCATGGTCCAACGGCCATCGACGGACTGGCGAACAAACCCGATACCTGCGAACGCCACTGCGAGCGCAACACCGGCCGTGGCGAACTTGCGCCAGGCCACACGACGTCGAGCAAGGTCGACCTCGAGTGCTCGCACCGTGGCGCCGACGGCCAACGCAAGACCAGCACCGGCCGGGGCCAGCATGACCTCTGCCGAAGGCACAGCGAACGGGACGAACCCGCGACGCTCGGCCCAGACGATGGCCCAGAAGGTGAGGGCCAGGAGCCAGCCGCGGGCTGCGGTGTCGAACCGGGCGCCTCGTGCAATGAGGAGCCCGGCAGCAGCGGCGATCAAGACGCCGAAGACGAAGATGTCGGTGCTGCTGCCGCTGGGCGAGAAGCGCATGAGGTCGGCGAGAGAATCGAATCCGAGATCCGGCGACTCGGGGCCGGTGAACCACGCCCAATCGAAGCGATCAACGATGTCAAAGGCCCAAGGCAGGTGCAGAGCGACGGGCACGACCACGGCTGCGGCGAGTCCCGTTGCCAAGCGCGGGATGCCAGCCGGTCGAGCGATCAGGAACGAGGCAGCGGCGAGAGCACCAATCGTGCCGACAGCAATGAGCATCCCCAGCGGCGCCACCATGACGAGGACGGCAACCAAGAGGCCCCATCGCAGCAGGCGAATCGAGAACGCACGGTCAGCGACGCCTGGACCCGCCGTTTGCGGCGTGACGCCAAAGGGGGCCACGCCCTCCAAGCGGAGAGCGGAACCAATGAGGTACGGCGCCGCGCCGTAGACGACGAGCGCGTTCCAACTGCCGGAACCCATGGCGACGGAGATCAACGGGTTCGCGAGGTATGCAAGCGTGGCGGCCGCGGCGGCTCGGTGGCTACCGAGAGTGTTCGTGAGTCGCCACATACCGATGGCGCCGATCACGATCGGGCCAACGCTCAGCACAAGGTCCAGCACGCCGGGTCCCCAGAAGAACAAGAGCTGCAGCACGGCGTAGACGAGATAGATCGACGGCGCATTGCCAGCTCCACCCATCCCGGCTGAGCGCCAGCCCCCAAGCCATTCGCTGGCCAGAACGCCAGTGTCGGGAAGGGCTGGGAACTGCCCAACGGTGGCGACTCCACGTGAGATGAGGTGGCGGCTACCAAACAGCACGAGCACCGTCATCAAGGCGCCAAGACCGACGGCCACGCGATTGGCTGATGCAGCGGACGACTCTTCGTTCAACGACTGGCGAACCGATCCGACGAGTCCAGCCAGTCGGTCCTGCCGAGCACCGAATTGGTCCCGGAAGTAGCCAGAGACTCGGGCAGAACCGCCGACTTGGAGCGAGCGAATCTCCGCATCGCCCACCTGACGTGACTCAGCGAGATCGGCTCGCCGGCGTCGGATCTCCGACAGGCGAGAGAAATTCCAGCCGATGGCACCGAATGCACCTGCCGCCTGACGGCGCCGACCAGCGATGAACGAGTACACGCCCTCCAACACAAGAAGCGCGAGAGCGATCGGAAGGGTGATGAGCAGCGACCGGCGGGTTGAGGTGACCAGCACGGTGCGCAACCGGTGGCGAGAGAGCAGCCGACGTCGCTGGTCGTCTGAACCGCCGCCCGCTACACCCGTGGCCCCATCATGCTGGCCTCGATGGCGAGCGATGGTGCCCGGCACCACGACGACCCGAGCACCAGCAACGTGAGCCCGCCAACAGAGATCGAGGTCCTCGTTGTGGAAGGTGATGTCGGGATCGAAGCCACCGAGCCCTCGGAAAAGGTCGGCTCGAACAAGCTGTGCACCCGACGGGGCCACGAAAACGTCTCGAACGCCGTCGTATTGCTCCTGATCGAACTCACGGGGTTCGACAAGGTCGACCTGGACACCGAACCGATCCGAACCTCGACCGACGCTCTCCAGCCGCCGACGATCGTCCCACTCCACGATCTTGGGCGAAACGATTCCGGCGTTGGAGCGGAAGAGTTCCTCGACGAGGGCGGACACGCAATGGGCATCCAACGCCACATCGTCGTGACAGAACATGAAGAAGGCAGCGTCGGTGACCAGCGACATCGCCTGGTTCGCCGCGGCGCTGTAGCCCGGATTCTTTTGCAGGCGATGGAGAAACGCTTCCGGTGCCAACTCGGCAACCCGACTGGCGAGCGGCTCCTCGCTCCCGGCATCGATCACGAGAATCGAGAGATTGGAGTAATCCTGAGCGACGAAACTGGCCAACGTCTCATCGAATTCGGGGTCCGGATCAGTGCTGACACACACGATCACCACTGCGGGCAGACGTGACGGGCTCGCCACCGACGCCTCGGCATCTGGTGCCACGTCGGGATCGACGTCGGATCCTTCGGACGGCTCACTCACGGATGTGAGATCGTACCCCTGGTGCCGAATCTCCGTGTGCACCCCCAGCCCAGAACCAACACGTCCCGGTGTCCTCCAGCTAGCCTGCGGCAGGTGATCACCCCGGCCAAACAGGACTTTTCCTGATGCGCGCACTCGTGACCGGGGCTTCCGGCTTTGTTGGACCTCACCTGATGTCGTTCCTTGCCTCGAGCGGCGATGATGCGCTTGGCGTCGATTCCAAGGACGGACCGGATCTGCTCGACGCCGAAGGTTGGCGAGACCTCGCTGAGGACGCGCAACCCGACGTGATGTACCACCTGGCCGGATGGAGCGACGTCGGAGCTTCTTGGAAGCAACCCCGCGAGGCTTTTCGAGCCAATGCTGAGGGAACACTGAACGTTCTCGAGGCCGCCCGGAGCGCCAAGGTCGAACGCGTTGTGGTCGTCAGCAGCGCCGATGTTTACGGCATCGCCAGCCCCGCCTCCCTCCCACTGACCGAAAAGGCCCCGGTGCAACCAAGGTCGCCGTACGGCGCATCAAAGGTCGCGTCCGAAGCACTCGCTCGCCAGGCCTTTCGTGGGTGGGGCCTCGACGTTGTCATTGCACGACCGTTCAACCACATTGGGCCCGGTCAGTCTGACCGCTTCGTGGCACCCGCCTTTGCGGCGAAGATTGCTGAGGCCGAACGCGTCGGTGGCGGCAAGGTGACCCATGGAGACCTCAGCCCCGAACGCGATTTCACTGATGTCCGAGACGTCGTCTCTGCGTATCGCCTGCTGGCAACCGAGGGCCGGCCTGGGGCCACGTACAACATCTGCTCTTCTCGAGCCGTCTCGATGTCCGACATCCTTCGCCAGCTGGTGAGCCTGTCATCCGCCGACATCTCAACCGAGCCGGATCCGGACAAGATCCGCCCTGTCGAGGTTCCCGTACTGCGCGGAAGTCACGACCGACTCACCGCCGACACTGGCTGGGAACCAACGATCGCCCTGGCCGACACCCTGTCCGACGTCCTCGCCGACTTCCGGGATCGGATCGCCCCGGCGGCCGATGCCACTGATCAATCCTCGTGAAAGAAATAGGAACCTCATGACCAAGACAGCGCTCATCACCGGACTGACGGGCCAAGACGGCTCCTACCTGGCCGAGCTCTTGTTGGAGAAGGGCTATGACGTGCACGGCATGGTCCGTCGGACGTCAACGATCAACTTCGAGCGGATCCATCACATCCAGGACGACATCAACATCGTGCAGGGCGACCTCCTCGACGAAGGAGCGCTCACCGAGCTCATGAAGCAGGTGAAGCCCGACGAGGTTTACAACCTCGCGGCCCAGTCGTTCGTGCAGACCTCATGGCAGCAAGCGGTGTTGACCGGCGAGACCACGGCCCTCGGCGCCACTCGCATCCTGAACGCAGTCAAGAACACCGACCCGGACATCCGCTTCTACCAGGCCAGCAGCTCGGAGATGTTCGGGAAGGTCCAGGAGGTTCCTCAGACTGAGGACACGCCCTTCTACCCCCGCAGTCCCTATGGCGTGGCGAAGGTGTACGGCCACTGGATCACGGTGAACTACCGCGAGAGCTACGGACTCCATGCTTCGAGCGGCATCCTCTTCAACCACGAGTCACCCCGTCGTGGCCTCGAGTTCGTGACTCGCAAGATCACCAATCACGTGGCCCGCATCAAGCTCGGTCTCATCAACGAGATTCGCCTCGGCGACCTCCATCCTCAGCGAGACTGGGGCTACGCCAAGGACTACGTCGAGGGCATGTGGCGCATGCTCCAGCAAGACGAGCCGGACGACTACGTGCTCTCCACCGAAGAGACTCACTCGGTCCAGGAGTTCTGCGAGATCGCCTTCGGTCACGTTGATCTCAACTGGCAGGACCATGTCGTGCAGGACGAACGATTCATGCGTCCGGCCGAGGTGGATCTGCTGATCGGCGACGCCAGCAAGGCTCGTGAGAAGTTGGGTTGGGAAGCCAGCACGCCGTTCACCGAATTGGTGACGATGATGGTCGACTCCGATCTGGACCTCGTCGCCCGTCAGCAGCGCGAACTCGCCTGATTGTGTCTGCTGCCGACGAGACCGCCACGCAGAGCAACGCCACGGACGGCGTGGTGGTGGTGTGCGGCGGCGTTGGCGCGGCCCGGCTACTCCGCGGCTTCGTCGGGCGCGTGTCAGCGGAGCAGCTCACTGCCATTGTCAACGTTGGCGACGATATGGACCTGCACGGTCTGCGTATCTGTCCCGACATCGACACGATCACGTACACCCTCGCTGACGCCGTCAGTCCGGAACGGGGCTGGGGTCTCGACGGCGAGTCGTGGCAGGCGATGGCGATGTTGGAGAAGCTGGGCGGTGTCGATTGGTTCTCTCTCGGCGACCGCGATCTCGGCACGCATCTCTATCGCACGCAGCGTCTCTCCGAGGGAGCATCGCTGGCTGCCATCACCGAAGAGATTGCGTCCCGCTGGGAGCTGCCGCTGCGCATGCTGCCCGTCACCGAGGACCGGTTGCGCACGATGGTGACCACCGTGGATGAGGGCGAAATCTCGTTCCAGGAATACTTCGTTCGTCGACAGCACTCCGTGGCGGTGACCTCCGTTCGCTTCGACGGATCGGCATCCTCCAGGCCCGCTGCCGGAGTTCTCGAGGCACTTCGCTCGGCGAGGCGCATCGTCATCGCCCCGTCCAATCCCGCCGTGTCCATCGACCCTGTGCTCGCGGTGCCCGGCGTGAGGGACGTGCTCATCGAACGTCGCTCGGATGTGCGGGCCGTCTCCCCCATCATCGGAGGCAAAGCGCTCAAGGGACCAGCGGATCGTCTCCTGGTCGAGTTGGGCCGAGAGGCTTCCGCTCTGGCCGTCGCAGAGTGGTACGCAGACGTGGTGGGCACGCTCGTGATCGACACGGTCGACGCCGACGCCGCGCCAGCAATCGAAGCGCTCGGTGTCACCCCGCTGGTGACGGACACGATCATGGCCCAGCCAGGTGTAACCGAATCACTGGCCGAGATCCTGCTCTCATAGCTCGCCTCACATAGTCTCAGCGGATGCTGCGTCGTCTCCAGATCATTCCCATTCCCGGCATGCCGGAGGTCCGCCCCGGCGATGACCTCGCCGGACAGATCATGGATGCGTGCCAGGCCGAACTCCTACCGGCGGACGGCGGCCTGCAAGACGGCGATGTGCTCGTGGTCAGCCAGAAGGTCGTTTCCAAGGCTGAGGACCGGCTCGTGAAGGTCGATCCGAACGATCCGCTGTCGCACAAGCCACTCGTACTTCAAGAATCCAAGCGAGTGGTGCGGCGTCGCGGGGATCTCATCATCTCCGAAACGACCCACGGCTATGTGTGTGCCAACGCCGGGATCGACCGTTCGAACGTCGACTCCGATGTGGCGTGTCTCCTCCCGGAAGACTCTGATCGGTCCGCTCGACGCATCCGAGACGCCATCAAGGGTCGACTCGGGGTGACCACGGCCATCATCGTGGCCGACACCTTCGGGCGGCCATGGCGTCGCGGCATCACCGATATCGCGCTCGGATGCGCAGGCATCATGCCGATTCTCGACCTACGGGGAACCGAGGATGCGACAGGACGCGAGCTGCACGTGACGGAAGTGTGCGTGGTGGATGAACTGGCGGGAGCGGCTGAACTGGTGCGAGGCAAGGCGACGGGGGTCGCCGTGGCGCTGGTTCGAGGAGTGGACCCGGCGTGGTTCGACGTCGATCACGACTTCATGACCGGCACCGTCGTCGGCGACGTGGTCCGCAACGCGCAGGAGGACCTCTTCCGGTAGGGGTCGATCGCAATCGAAGGCGCCGGCGTTCTCGACCGCCCCAGCGTTGACCCCACGCCCAGGGGCCGAAAAATCGTGTCCAGCCCACCGAGACGGTAGGCCTACGCTGCAGAAAGGGCTCGAAGGTCGTCCAGCACGACAAGAAGGCGAGACGACAGCGGCCGTTGCGGGCTAGTTGATCCAGCAGCCGTCCCAGGGGACCCACTTTTGGAGCCCGACATCTTGTCGGACTCGATCGCCGCCGAAGTTCGGCGCGTACGTGTTCCCGCTGGCCTCACCAGTGACTCGAAGGAAGCGATAGGCCCAGCAGCGGCTGGAGTGCGTGACGTGGTTGTCGGTGATCTTCGCTCGTGACACGTCACGCATCACCAGATAGCCATCGAGCATGGTGTTCCCACTCACCTCCACTTGCCGAGTCTGGTACCAGTACATGCCACACCCATCGCACCAGTTGTCCTGAATGACGACTGGTGCTGGGTTGCGAGTGCGTCCGGAACGTCCGGCGTACCCGATGATGCCGACCTTGCCGTTCACCGAACCGTTGCGGACATGGAAAGTGTTGTGGCGAATTACCTGATCGGCATTCGGCCAGGTCACAAGCGGCCCATCGAGGTTGCGCATCGGTCGCGAACCATCGGCGCTGAGACCATCGCCCTCGACGAAGCGGTTGTATTCGATCAAGACATTGCGGCCGTCGGTGTTGACAATGTCGCCACCAGCGTTGTGATGAAAATGGTTGTTGCGGATCTTCAGGTCCCGACTCGTGTAGCTGAGACTCTCCACATCGATGCCGAACTGAGGCGACGTGCCGTTCGTGTGATGAATCTCGTTGTCGTGGATGTCCACACGGATGGCGCCGACGATCGATATCCCCTGACGTCGGTTGTTGTTGAACTCGCTGTTCCTCACCGTGATGTCGGTGACCGAGCCGTTGCGGTTGCCCACCATGAGGATTCCATCGCCAGTGGAGTCACGAATCGTGATGTCCTCGACGAGGACCCGAGCGGAGGTGGCCTGAATGCAGATGCTGTGGCCCTCGTCGTGCGCCGTCCCACCACCCGTACGGGGCGTGAAGAGGTGGCCGTCTCGATCTCCGATCAGCGTCCCACCCCTGATGACGACGTCTCGCTTGTTGGTCACGGCGAGGGTGCAGGCGTTCCACTTGTCGTGCGGTGCCATTTCGATCGTGGCATTGGGATCGAGGACGAACGCTGTTCCGCCCGGAAGTTGCAAGCCGGCCCGATAGATGCTGTTGCCAGGCGCCCCGATCAGGTAGTGGCCAGCCGGGACGCGAATCGTGCCGATACCGGAGGCTGCGGCATCGTCAATCGCCCGTTGAAAGTTCGCGTTGTTCGTTGCCGGATCACCCGTCCGATCGGCCGGGACCCCGTAGGCGGTGAGATCAAGCGTGTGTTCCCCGGCAGGCACAGTCGGCAGCAGCGGATCGGGCCCACCCGGCTCGATGGGTCGTGGATAGGGGTGCTTGGCATCAAACTCAACGCTGTCGGAAAAGCGAAGCATGACCTGTCCTCGACTCACAGGATTGGGCCCACTCATCTGCCCCACCCAGAACGAGCGCCCGCTCTCATCCGGTGACCGGCCGAGCACGTTGTGGTACACGAGATCGATGAACGCTCCCTCGTCGATGGCACCGTACGTCTCGATGAACTCATCGCTGGTGGCGAAGAAGTCAGCGATGCTGCTGATCGTTCGGCCTCGAGCCCGCTCCTCGAGCCAGAACTGAGTACCGCCCAACTCCGGTTCGCGACGGAAGAACGCCTGGTAGAGCCGCAGCACGTCAGCATCGAGCGGCGTGAAGCCTTCGGCATAGGTGACCTCGAAGAGGTTGACGGCGTCGTCGCGGTTGGCGAGTCCTCGACGACCCCGAGCCGCATCGTCCGCGACGCTGATCTCGATCTCCTCACTCGGCTCTTGACCGCTGGCCGCGGGAGCAAACGAGAACCAACACAGCGCTGTGAGAAAGGCGAAGACGAACGAGATGCGGCGAGGGAAACGCAAAGAAGGAGTCCTTGGCTGGGCGGCACGTTGACCATCGACCAGTCGATCGAAATTCTTGATCTTGGCGCGATCGCTGGCGGCGTGATTCGAATTCACACGCCACGCGTTCTTGTCGCGCTGGACGACCTTTCCGTCGTTCTCGCCGTGCCAGCCCACCGTCTCGGTGGGCTGGGCACGATTTTTCGGACAGGGGTGATCTTGGGTGTGGCGGGAGTGGTGGGGCGCACCTCTCCATCGTGGGGCCTCTACCGTGCTGAGCGATGTCGACTGAACCACCGCTCATCAGGCACCTGCCGCCGGCCCCGGATGAGGAGGCGCTGCTCGACGGCTTCAGTGCGTTCACCGCGGAGCTCGGACTCGAGCTCTACGAGGCCCAGGAAGAGGCGATCTTCGAGCTGCTGGCCGGCAGCCATGTGATCCTCAACACCCCGACCGGCTCGGGCAAGTCCATGGTGGCCGCCGCCGCCCACTACGCCGCTCTGGCTGGGGATCGCCGCAGCGTGTACACCGCACCCATCAAGGCCCTGGTGAGCGAGAAGTTCTTCGCACTCTGTCGTGACTTCGGCTCCGAACGAGTCGGCATGATCACCGGCGACGCAGCGGTCAACCCCGACGCCCCCATCATCTGCTGCACGGCCGAGATCCTGGCGAACTGGGCCCTCCGGGATGGCCCGGAGACGGACGTGGACGTGGTGATCGTCGACGAGTTCCACTACTACGGCGACCCGCAACGAGGCTGGGCCTGGCAGCTCCCGCTCCTCGAGCTGCCGCACGTGCAGTTCCTGTTGATGTCGGCGACGCTCGGCGACACCACCTTCCTCAGCGAGGACCTGGAGCGGCGAACAGGCCGCCCGGTCAGTCTGGTGGCCTCGACGCAGCGCCCCGTCCCGCTCGACTTCGAGTACCGGCGCACCACGTTGCACGCCTCGATCGAGGAACTTCTCGAGACCGGAAGGGCGCCCATTTACCTCGTGCACTTCACCCAGCGGGAGGCCACCGAGGCGGCCCAGGGCTATCTCTCGCTCGATCCTTTGCAGAAGGACGAGAAGGCCAAGATCCGGGAGCTGATCGGCGGCTTCCGTTTCGACTCTCCCATCGGCAAGGATCTCAAGCGCTTCCTGCTCGGTGGCATTGGTGTTCACCACGCCGGCCTCCTGCCCAAGTACCGGTTGCTTGTCGAGAAGTTGGCCCAGGCCGGGCTCTTGAAGATCATCTGCGGTACCGACACGCTCGGCGTCGGCGTGAACGTTCCCATTCGTTCGGTGCTGTTCACCCAATTGTGCAAGTACGACGGGCAACAGGTCCGGATCCTCAAGAATCGGGAGTTCGCACAGATCGCCGGTCGAGCCGGCCGCAAGGGCTACGACGATCGCGGCGACGTATGGGTCCAGGCTCCGGCGCATGTCGTCGAGAACCAACGGGCAGAGGAGAAGGCAGCGGCCAAGGCCGGGAAGAAGAAGGTCGTCAAGAAGAAGCCGCCGGAGCGGGGCTACGCGCATTGGACCGAGGACACCTTCAACCGAATCATCTCGGGTCAGCCCGAACCGATGCGTTCGCACTTCCAGGTCACTCACCAGATGGTCATGAGCTTGCTCGACCGTCCCGTGATGGGTGGCGAAGACGGGTGCGCCGCGACGCGGCGCCTGCTCACCACCAACCATGAACCACGGCGCCGCCAGCGAGAGCACATCAAGCGGTCCATCGCCATCTACCGATCCCTGGCTGACGCCGAGCTGCTCGAGTTTCCCGACGAGCCCGACGAGTTGGGTCGACGAGTGCGGGTGAACTTCGACCTTCAGGACGAATTCGCCCTCCATCAGCCCCTGTCCCTCTGGGCCTTGGAGGCGCTCGAGCAGCTCGAAGCCCAGCGCGCCGACCCGTCGCTGACACCCGTGGCTCCGGTACGCCCGGAACCCTCGCCCGAGTTCTCGGACGAGTTCTCGGACGACGACGCTGCAGCGCTCGATCCGGAGCGTGACAGCGCTGAGATCGAGGCGTACCTGAGCGGGACGGCTCGACGGTCCGATGTCGAGTACGCGCTGGACATGGTGACGATCATCGAGTCGGTGCTGGAGAACCCCGGCGTCGTGATCGCGGCCCAGGTCAACCAGGCCAAGTCTGAGCTCATGGCCGACATGAAGATGCGGGGAATCGAGTACGACGAGCGTATGGACCGCCTGCGCGAGGTCGAGCCTCCGCAGCCCAACAAGCGCTGGTTGTACGACAGCTTCGATGCGTTCCGCATGCATCACCCCTGGGTGGGCCAGGACAACGTGCGGCCGAAGTCGGTCGTTCGTGATCTGTTCGAGCTCGGTATGACCTTTGGCGAGTTCGTCAACCACTACGGGCTCAAGCGCAGCGAGGGTGTTGTGCTGCGCTATCTGAGCGATGTGTACAAGGGCCTCATTCAGAACATCCCCGAGGCGCTGAAGACCGAGGAGTTGGACGACATCATTGAGTGGCTGGGTGCGCTCGTCCGCCAGGTTGATTCCAGCCTCATCGACGAGTGGGAACGGTTGCAGTCGCCAGACACCGAGCTCAGCGAACCTGATCCGCTGCGGCCACCGAGCGGCGACAGCGATCTGATCACGGACAACGCTCGGGCGTTCCGGGTGATGGTCCGCAACGAGATCTTCCTCTGGGTGCAAGAAGCGGCGCGTCACAAGGTGGCTCGTGTGCTCGACCGTTGCGCCGAGAACAGCGCCATCACCGACCCGCTCGAGCTGGTCGAAGCGCTGCAGCCGTACTGGGATGACTTCCCAACAATCGAGACAGCGGGCGATGCCCGCTCACCCGAGCGTTTCATCTTCGACCCCGCCACCGGCCGGGTCACCCAAATCCTGCTGGACCCCGAGGAAGGCGACGAGTGGCGCTTCGTCGCCGAGGTCGACGTCGATGCGTCCAACGAGGCCGGACGAGCCGTCCTCCGCCTCATCAGCCTCGGCCCCGTCTAACTCTCCTCCCCTCCGCTCCCCTTCCCCCTCACGTCACCCACTACAACGCAGCCCGTGCCGAAATTTCGTGTCCAGCCCACCGTTCCGGTGGGCTGGCGCTGCGAGAACCGGCGCGAGGTCGTCCACCGCTGCAGTTTCGGCGAGTGGATGGGGAGGGAGACAAGAGCCAAGCAAGACCCGCCCCATCAATCGGCGGGGCGGCCGTCCGTGAACGCTCGGGGCGGCACCCCGAACTCTGAGCGAAACGCTGCAACGAACGAGCTCGGCGATGCGTAACCGACGGCGCCAGCCACTCTTGTCACGTTGTCTCCCTGTGCCAGCATGGCAACCGCCGCCAGGACCCGAGCTCGGCGTCGCCATTGCCCCAGACTCATGAGTGTCTCGGACCGAAACCGCCGTTCGATGGTCCGGCGGGTCGCATGTGCGGCGAGAAGGTGTTGATCCAGCGGCAGAGCCGGATCGCTCATGATCGAGGTGGCCACACCGAGCGCAACGTTGTCCGTTGGCAGGACGAGGTCCAGCGGTGCGTCGGGTTCGCTGGCAAGACGCGCTGCAAGCAGTGTGACCAGAGCCTCGTGCGGTCGATCGTCGACGCGCAGCGGGGCCGTCGCAACGGCGTGCGTCACGAGTTCCCGGGTCAGCGGAGCGAGGCGCACGACTCGCAGCTCAGGACCAATGACATCCAGCCTTTGGTCGAAGTAGAGGCACCGCATCGCCACTCTCCTCGTCGTCTTGATCTGGAGTCGCGTCCCATCTGGCACACAGAGGGCTCTGTGCGCCGGAACGGTCCACGCCTGGGTGTCGGTCAGGGCAGTGAAGACCCCCGAGCGAGCGAACACCAGATAGTCCCAGCCCGGCTGGGTCGGCAGCAAGACGCGCCCCTGGGGATGGGTGATGGAGTAGCTCCGCACCTGAGCGGCCGGTTGGCGAGAATTCGACACGATTCGTCGAACTGTAGATGGTCGGCCATTGAGCGAACTGCGAGCATGAGGACATGCACTCACGTCTGACACACTTCGCCATCAACACCGACGAGGTTGAAGCCACGCAGGCCTTCTACGGCGCCGTCTTTGGCTGGCAGTTCCAGGAGTACGGGCCACCCGGCTTCATCCAGATCATGGATGCCACGGGCGAGACACCCATGGGCGCGATTCAGCAGCGCCGCCAACTCTTGGATAGCAGTCCAACCGTCGGCTTCGAGTGCACCTTCGACGTCGACGACGTCGAGGTAGCACGAGAGCGGATTCTGGCCGCTGGCGGCGAAATCCTCATGGAGAAATTCACCATCTCGAACGTGGGGCACCTCATTGCCTTCAAGGATCCTGGCGGCAACCCCGCCCTCGCCATGGAATACGACCGGTCGGCCGAGTAGCGATCGTCGAGAAGTCCATGGACTCGTGACGGCGAGAGGCTAGAGCAGATCGGCTCGTGAAGGATCCTCGCGTAGCTCGGTCACGATCTTCTTCACATCTTGGGCACGATCCTTGGGAACAATGAGCGTCGCCCCTTCGGTGTGCACGACGATCATGTCCTCGACACCAATGAGCGCCGTGAGGCGGCCATCAGAGAACACCACGTTGTTCGACGCGTCGATGGAGACGGCATCGCCAACGACAACGTTGCCGTCGTCATCAGCGGGCAAGTGATCTGCAATGGCGGGCCAGCTGCCCACGTCGTCCCATCGGAAGGTGCCTTCGGCCATGACGACGTTGTCTGCCTTCTCCATCAATGCGTAGTCGATCGAGATCTTCTGGAGCGGCTCGAAGCCAGCCTCGAGCGCCGCCGCAAACTCGTCGGTGCCAACGGCAGGCCGGAGCGCAGCAATGAACTCGGCGAGCGCTGGCTCATGTCGAGCGAAGGCCCGCTCCAGCGCCGCGGCCGACCACACGAACATGCCCGAGTTCCACGAAAACCGGCCGGAAGCGATGTACTCCTCGGCGGTGGCCTGATCCGGCTTCTCGACAAATCGAGTGACCTTTCGGAACACCACCTCAGCGTCGGCCAACGCCGGCGAGGAAACGAGATCGCCCGCCTCCACGTACCCGAACCCGGTACTGGGGAACCGCGGCGTGATGCCGATGGTGACCAGCACGTCCTCGGCCGAGGCCAGCATCAGCCCGGTGCGGAGTGTGTCTCGGAACCGGTCGAGATCACCCATGACGTGGTCGGCCGTGAGGATGCAGAACGCGCCTTCTGGGTCGCGACCGCTGACCACGGCGGCGGCGAGTGCGACAGCGGCCGCGGTGTCACGTCGCATCGGCTCCCCGATGATGTTCTCCGGTGGGAGGTCGGGCGCAGCGGCGATGGTGGGCTCCACGAGGTCAGCGCTGGTCAGCACCAAGACTCGCTCAGCGGGGATCAACCCTTCGAGCCGGTCAACGGCCATCCCGAGCATCGACCGATCACCCAAGAGCGACAGCAGCTGCTTGGGCTGCTTGGCCGTGCTCATCGGCCAGAAGCGTTCGCCGTATCCGCCAGCGAGGATGACGGCGTAGGCGCCATCGAGCGTGTGCTGTTCAGGGGTGTTGTCGCTCATCAGGACTCCTTGGAACTTCGTTCGGTGATCAGCTGCGAGAACAGCGTTTCGAATCGCTCGGCTTGTGCGGCTGGGGTCAGGCATTGGTCGACGAACGTCTTGGCTCGTCCCCCCATCGCCGCCAACTCGACCGGATCGTCCAGCATCTCACTGAGTACCGCGATGAAGGCACTCGGGTCATCAGGCGGAACGGAGCGGCCGCAACGCCCTTCATCGAGCGTCAGAGAGACTTCTGACCCCTCGTCGATCGAGGCCAGGACCGGACGACCGGCGGCGAGGATGCCGTACAGCTTCGATGGGGTGCTCGACTGAGCGAGACCCGCCTTCAGCAAGATCAGATGGAGATCGGCCGTTCCCAGCGCATCGCTGATCTGCTCGCGGGAGACGAAGTCCGCCGTTGTCACATTCGGCAGTTCGGCGGCGAAGGCATCGACCTCACCACGGGCTGCGCCTTCGCCGTTGATCACGAAGTGCACGTCTGGCCGATCGGCGAAGTGCCGAGCGGCGTGCTCCACCAGGTCGAAGGACTGCGAGAGTCCGACGTTGCCGGAATACATGACAACCGTCTTCTGGCCAAGATCGTGCCGCGCCCGATAGTCGGTGTTCCGATCAACAACGGACACTCGATCGGTGTCGGCGAAGTTGTGGATGATGTGGACCTTCTCCGGATCGCTCTCGGCAGCGGCGAGCTTGGCTCGCACGTTCTCAGCCTGATCTCGAGAGAGCACCGTGACGGCGTCAGCTCGTCGGTACATCGAGCGCTCGTAGCGCTGCGCACCAGCGATGACTCGTTCATTCGTCAGCGCACCCAGGTCGACGGCAACGTCAGGAAAGATGTCCTGCACGTTGAAAACGAAGGGCACCTTCCACCGCTTGGCCAGCGTCCACGCCGCATCGCCGAGAAAGATCGGCGGCGACATTCCCATCACTACATCGGGCTTGGATAAGCGCAGGGCAAGCATGGTGGTGAGCCCAGTGAAGCCAGCGAAGCCGAGAGCTCGAGCCGGGATGTTGTTCTTGTCGACAGGAAACGGCCAGCACCGGATGATCTTTCCGTGCGGTGTCTTCTCGATTCGCCAGGGCCGCCCCCGCCAGTCCGGGTCGACGTCGTGCCCCTTGTACCAGGGCAGGCTCGTGACCACGTCGACGTGGTGGCCGCGATCGGCCAACGCATGGACGAGCTTGCTCATGACCTCGCCAGTCGCGGCGTGAAGGTCAGGTTCGAAGTGGGGGCAGAAGAGAAGAAGCTTCATGGGGCGATGCTGGAGAGCGTGTCACGATAGGCCTGCAGAAGAGCCGCACCTGCCTGTTGCCAGCCGAATCGGGCCGCACGGACAGGTCCGGCCTCCCGGAGTCGGTCCGCCGTGGCGGCATCATCAAGAACCGAGCGCGTTGCCGTCACGAGCGCAGCGATGTCACCTACGTCGCTCAAGAGCCCGGCGTCGCCAACGACTTCGGGAATCGATCCGGCAGTCGTCGAGATCACCGGACACGCTCGTGCCATGGCTTCGAGCGCCGGATTGCCGAACCCCTCGTATGAGGACGTGAACAACAAGGCAGCGGCAGTGCGGTAGAGCCCGTCGAGCTCCTCTTCTGACACTCGCCCGAGCCAGTGAACGCGATCCGCAAGGTTGCGCTCGGAAGTCATTGCCCGCAGCGCTCCTGCCTCTGGCCCCTCGCGCGAGGTGAAGACCAGCGAAACGTCGGGGTGGGAATCCCGAAGCGCGTCGAGCACCTCGACGGCGTCCACGTGACGCTTGTGGGCGTACGCAATCCCGGGATAGAGCAAGAATCGGCCGAAGCGATCGTTGTTGGCCTGCCGGACCCCGGCGTCGACCGGCCCGGCATCAGCAGGATCGTGCCCGTGGGGAACGACGCGCACTCGTTGCTCAGCCTCGTCGAGGTGACGGATGATCGACGCCCGCGTGAACTGGCTGGGGCAGATCGTCAACGCAGCTCGCCGAACTGATGGACCGAGCATGGTGTTGAGCCAACTCCGGCGCAGCGGCCCAAAGTTCTCCGGCATGTCCAGCGGCTGGAGGTCATGGATGGTGAGCACGTAGGGCTTGGACGGTCGAACCGGTGCAACGCCGCCAGCGTGATGGAGGGCATCGTCGTTGCGACTCATTCGCGCGAGCCAACTGTTCTCGGCTGCGATGCGCACGGCCTTGGTCGACATCACCCGCGGCGCCGTGATGGTCTCGAAGCGGCCTGCGAGATCGGGGTGCGCCTCGATCAGATCTGGCCGGCAGTAGATCCGGACATCGATCTCGTCATCACCCAGCCGATCGAGGGCACGAAGCAAGCGAACCGTGTATTCCTCGCTTCCTCCGACCACTCCAGGAACCAGCCAGAGCAAATTGACGCCGATCACACCGTTCAACTGGGCCCCACTCATGATGCTGCCCCCACCGCTTCGCCGAATACCGCGGCGTAGCCAGCAGCCGTTGCCTCCCAGCTGAAGTCTGTGGCCCGCCGTCTGCCTCTTGCGGCAAGGTCGGCCCGACCCTGGTCATCGGCCCAGAGAACACCGAGGGCTTCACGGAGCGAGCCGACGTTCAACGGATCGATCAGCATGGCAGCACCGCCCGCCACTTCTTCTGTTGCTGTGCCGGCGGATGTGATCACGGCTGTTCCCTCGGCCATGGCTTCGATGACCGGCAGACCGAAGCCTTCTGCCAGCGACGGGAGCACGAGGATGTCCGCCGCCGCCAGCAGAGCTCGAAGCGTGCGTCGGTCGACGTGCCCCACTCGATGCACTCGATCTCCGAGTGGGGCCAGAACCGATTGCTCGTCGTGCAGCCATCCGCTCGGACCGGCAACCACAAGCGGGATGTCGCCGAGCAGCTCAAGCGCCTCGACGAGGCGAGGCAAGTTCTTTCTCGGCTCGAATGTTCCCGTGAACAAAGCGAAGCGAGGGGGCAAAGAGAGCTGGCCTCGGGCGTGCTCGACCTGCGCCGGCGTTGCCCGCACCGTGTCGATGCCCCACGGCACCACTCGGAGCTGCTCGGCGTCAGCACCGTGGCGGATGCAGTCGTCTGCGACGGTCTCTGAAGGGCACACCAACAGGGCTGCATGCTCGAGCGCCGCGTTCCAGGCGGCCGGGAAGAAGGATCGCCCTCGACGGGTCAGTCGTTCGGGATGCGCGAGGAAGTCAAGATCGTGCACGGTCGCCACCACAGGAGCGGTCGCGGCGGGAATCGCCATCGCCGGGGCCCAGACCACATCGATTGGACCCGTTGCTTGCTCCACAGCGGGGCGCCGCAGGCGATGCCATGAGTCGTAGAGGACCGGTCGGGGAAGACCCAGCTGATGCCATTCGAGCCAGGTTGGCAGACCGTTCATCTCGCCGTTTGCCGGCTGGTAGCCGGCGGGACCCAACCGCTGCGGGTGCCTTCCGGCGACGCCAACAAGGTCGTGCGTTCCGCCAGCCTTCAGCCCCTCGAGCGTGCCAGCCGTCGCAACAGCCGTCCCGCCGGGGACCGGGTGCCAAAACTGTTCGACGACAACAGCCACACGAGTGCGCATGTCGTCAGTCTGGCCGCTCATCGTCGGCACCGTCAGAGCGTCAGAGACCGAGTTCCGCAGCAAAGTGTGCTGCGGTGCGCTCGATGCCTTCACGAAGCGCCACCTTCGGCTCGAAGCCGAATTGCTCTCGGGCCAGTGTGAGGTCAGGACGTCGGCGAACCGGATCGTCCTTGGGCAGCGGTTCGAAGGTCACTTCGCTGGAGCTGTTGGTCACCTCGACCACGTGTTCCGCGAGCTCGAGCATGGTGAACTCGTACTCACTGCCGATGTTGACTGGGCCGACGTAACCGCTGTCCAGGAGTCCGAGCTGGCCGTCGATCTGATCGTCGACGTAGCAGAAGCTGCGGGTCTGGGTGCCGTCGCCGTACATCGAGAGCGGGCGGCCTTCGAGCGCCTGGATGATGAAGTTGGAGACGACGCGCCCGTCGTCGGGCCGCATGCGCGGGCCATACGTGTTGAACGTTCGCACGATGCGAATGTCGACACCGTGGCTGCGGTGATATGCGAACGAGAGCGCCTCGGCGAAACGCTTGGCCTCGTCATACATGCTGCGAGCGCCGTTGGGGTTCACGTTGCCCCAGTACGTCTCGGGCTGCGGGTGCACCAGGGGGTCGCCGTACACCTCGCTGGTCGAGTTGAGGTGGAAGACGGCACCCTTCTCGCGGGCCAAGCCAAGGCAGTTATGGGTGCCCAGGCTGCCGACCTTCATGATCTGGATCGGAATCCGAGCGAAGTCGATCGGCGAGGCCGGGCTGGCCAGGTGCATGACGACGTCGACCTCACCTGGCACCCAGATGTGATTCGAGACATCGTGTCGAACGAACTCGAATCCCTCACGACCAAAGAGGTGCTCGATGTTGCCCATGCGACCGGTCTGCAAATTGTCGAGGCACACCACGCGGTCGCCGCGATCGAGCAATCGTTCGCAGAGGTGGGACCCGAGGAAGCCTGCGCCCCCGGTAACAACGATGCGCGCCATTGACGCTCAGCGACCAATGCCGCGGTAGGTGAAGCCTCGACGAAGCAGCACCGAGCGGTCCAACAGGTTGCGGCCATCCACGATGTTGCGACCGGCCATACCTTCGGCGACCTTGTCGAAGTCGTACCAGCGGAACTCGTCCCATTCGGTGAGCACGGCCAAGACCTCTGCGCCCTCAACCGCCGCATACGGGTCTGAGACGACCTCGACTTCGGGAATGTCCTCGGGAGTCTCGGTCACGGCAGGGTCGAAGGCGCGAACCTGCACACCAGCAGCAACCACTCGCTTGAGCACCTCAATGGCGGGTGACTGTCGCAAATCATCAGTTCCCGCCTTGAAGGTCAGACCCCAGCAGGCGATGCGACGCCCAGCCGGGTCGTTGCCCAGCACGTCGAGAATCTTCTGGGCTGTGCGGTCGAACTGCTCATCGTTGACTCGGAGCACTTCCCTGAGGAAGGAGAAGTCGAATCCGTAGTCCTCGGCGATACGAGCCAGCGCGATCGTGTCCTTCGGGAAGCAGCTGCCACCCCAACCGGGACCGGGACGCAAGAACTCCTTGCCGATGCGGCTGTCGTATCCCATTCCCAGCACGACGTCGTTCACGTCGGCGCCGACGGCCTCACACAGCGTGGCGATCGAGTTCACGAACGAGAGCTTGGAAGCCAGGAAGGCGTTCGAGGCGTACTTGATGGTCTCAGCCGAGATCGGGTCGGTCACCATCACGGGGGCACGAACCTTCGAGTACAGCGCCGCCACGCGAATGGCGGCCTCTTGGTCGGAGGAGCCGATGACGACTCGATCAGGGTTCAGGAAGTCGTCCAACGCCGTGCCTTCGCGCAGGAACTCCGGGTTCGAGACCACAGAGACGTCAGAACGGCCGAGCACCCGGGCCACCGTGCCGGTAGATCCAACGGGGACGGTGGACTTGTTGACCACCACGGAACCGTTCGGCAAGACCGGCGCAATTTGGGCGGCTGCGGTTTCCAGGTACGAGAGGTCGGCCGAGCCGTCGGCTCCCTGCGGGGTGGGCACGCACAGGTAGTGGAATTCGCACTCTTTTGAGGCATTCACGGCACCAACGACGAACTTCAGCCGTCCAGAATCGATGCCTTCCTTGACGAAACGCTCGAGATCTTTCTCGACGATGGGGATTTCACCCCGCCGCAAACGCTCGACTTTTGCCTCGTCGATGTCAGCGCAGATCACATCGTGACCGAGGTGCGCAAAGCAGGCCCCCGTCGTCAAACCGACGTAACCAGTACCGATCACAGCAATCTTTGCCATCGAATGTCCTCTCACACCAGCGACTCCCACAGCCGCGCGCCGGAACAGGACCCTATCGGTGTTGCCGAGACGAACGTAGGGGAGATCCCCCCAGACGCGTTATGACCCGCCGGAAGAGCAACTCTCGGTTGCACTCGACAGGGCGACCAATTCCGGGGATGCTTCGTTGGTGCCGTCATCGATTTCGGCATCCGGAGCGGTGGTCGCGGCTGCTGGCACGCTGGTCGATGGCGTCGAGGGAGCGTCTGCTCGGTCCTCATTCAGCCCGTCCGCCGCAGCCTCTGCGGCCGCGTCGACCTCGGGTTCGGGCTCTGGCTCGGGGCCCAACCGGACCACAACGGTGCGTCCGGCAAGGGATTCGTCCAGCGTCAAGACGGTGTTGGCCAGGAAGTCAGGATCGGTGGTGAGCAGCGCATCGATCAGGACCTGCGCCGCTGCAGCACCCTTCGTCGAGTGAAGAATCGTCACGCCGGGCGGAGCATCGGCACTGGTGCGGACCTCAGACACCACGAAGCCAGCTGCATCCAACTGCTCGAGTGCCCGGTCACCGTCTGGCCGGGTTACCGCCTCGATCTTGACGTCGACGGTCGACGGAGCTGTGGGATCCTCACCCCGCATGAGCGCAAGAATGGGCTCAGACTCCGCAGGTAGCTGCCGCACGATGCTGATGCGAGCTCCGTCACGACTCTGCACGAACTCGAATTCAGTGGGGAGGCGATAGCTCTCCAGCTGACTCGGCTCGAACGAGTTGAAGGTCCGGCCCAAATCCAGCAGAGCTTGCGCGGTCAGCTCCTGGTCGATCGTGACGTGTTGGACCCCCTCTTCGACCAGATCTCGCAGGACGAACGGATTGCGTGCTCCAACTTCGATGGAGCGGGCCACGAGCGCCTCGAGAAACGCCTGCTGCCTCTCGATTCGGCTGAGATCGTTGTTCCCGTTCTGCACATACGCCCAGCTGCCGTCGTCCTGCTGGGTCTGATAGTTCCGCGACCGAACGAAGGCCAGCGATTGCTCAGGACTGAGTGCCACACACCCACGCTCCAGGACCTCGAAGCCGGTCATCGAACGAGGCGGGCCAGACGTCGGTTGCTCATTGAAGTCTCGAGCCGGTCGATCGAAGAAGAACTCCACGTGGTCAACGACGTCAACGATTCCCTGAAACCCAGCGAAATCGACGCTGGCGAAGTGGTTGATGGGCACGCCAAGGTTCTGCTCCACCGTCTCCACCATCGCTTCCGCTCCCCCCAGCGCGAACGCCGCGTTGATCTTGCGTTCCCGGCCGTCGGTGCTGATCGGCACCCACAGATCTCGTGGAATAGAGAGCAGCGTGGCAGACCGGCGGATCTCATCGATTCGAGCCAGGATCAACACATCACCGTTCGCCTCGCCGAGACGCCCAAGTTGGACCGGATCGTTCGGTTCCAGATTCGATGACGAGTCGTAGCCCACAAGCAGCACGTTCAGCACGCGCTCGCCATTCTCGGTCGACGGCTCAGCTGGGGTCAGCGAGCCTGCGAGCTGGACCCGTTGCACGGAGGTGACGACTTGCTCTCCCGAAGACAGCGCCGCCGCCGCGAACAGAGCTGCAACGATGCCCGCCACGTTGATCAGGATGACGAGACGTTGTGGCCACGTTCGACGCGGGCGTGGGGAGGCATCGGTCATGTGGAACGACTCACACCGAGGGACGCGTTGCCGTTGACTCCGCATCAAGCGGCTGCATGGCCAGCAGCACACCACCAGACGCAGCGGCATCCACTGTGACGACCACGACCGGAGCATCGAACACGTTGCTCATACCCCGGCTCCGGTGAGCTGAAAGTTGCTCTCGATGCAGCGGATAGCGGAGCCCGTTGGTCTGCACGCCCGAGACATCGCCTCCGAGGGGCACGAGAGAAATGAGATCGCCGACGCTGCCCGTCATGGTGCGACGATGCCGCACAACGGAGATCAAAGCCTCGTTCATCACCAGATCCACGTCGACCTCAGCCAACGATTGATGAGTGCAGGCGTGCAGACTCGACAGCTGATGATCGAGGCGGCCGTCAGACATTCCAGCAACCACCAAGCGATCGGGATCGAATTCCAGTGCGGCAGCGAGCGCCAGCTCCAGATCCGTTTCATCCTTCATCGTCGAGGCTCGACGCACAGCCGCTCCCTGACGTTCGGCTTGCGCTAAGGCGGCTGCCGTGACCGAGTCGAAATCACCCACGGCGATGGTCACGATGCGATCACACTCATGTGCTCGATGAACACCGGAATCTGCAGCGATCACGGCGATCGCCTCCTCAGGGAGGACTCGACGCTCGAGGGCACTCAGCGGGGCCCCACCGCTGAAGACGAGAACCGTGCGTGCCATCGGCCAGGAGGGTAGACGGCCGGGCTCCATCTGACGATCCGGGCCCGAGGAAGACCGACGACGTCCAAGGTCAGCGCAAGCGGTCCTCACCGCTACTGTCCTCAAGGTGATGCTGAGCGAGTTTCTCTCCGTCGTACTCCCGCAACACCTCGTTGCCCTACGAACGGTGGATATCGCAGTGGTCGTGGCCTCAGAACGGATGCCGCTGCTCGGCGCGCTGGCCCTCGGCGGCATGTTCGTCATCGGCGGCGCCCTCGTCGCCTGGCTCAGTTGGAAGCTCGGAACCGGAGCGGTCGGCCGCAACGGCGTCGTCGGACTCCGCCTTCCCTCCACGGCCGTCTCTGACGAAGCGTGGCAGGCTGGCCAACGGGGTTTCGCTCCGTTCGGCATTGCCGCTGGTGTCGGGTGCGCTGTACTCGCCGCGCCGGTGTTCTTTCGACTGACCCAGGGGTGGGCAACGCTCCTCCTCTCGGCAGCCTCGATCTGGCTCGTGGTGCTCCCTGCACTCGGCGCGTTCGTCGGTGACCAGGCTGCAAAGGACGCTGCCGGCGAGCGCTGAGCCGGCGCTGTTCAGTCGGGCGTCCCGTCGCCGAGTCCGAGCGCGGACTCGAGTGCCGCCAGCCGCTCCTCCAGGTCGCGCACTCGCTCCGCCAGCGTGGGCCCGGCAGCAGTGGCCTCGGCCGCGTTGTCGACGTCTCCCCCGTTCCCGCTCCACGACCCCGGGTCGCCAAGCGAAGCTTCTCCTCCGAGCAGGTGGGCCCATCGATTCTGGCTCTGCCCGGGAGCCCGGCCGAGATCGACGACGAGGGGTTCCTCGCGCCCGGCGAGGCCAGCAAGCACGGCATCAACTCGCTCGACAGAGTCGAAGCCGACATAGCGCTCAGTCCTGGTACGCAACTCGCCCGGCGTCTGCGGCCCACGAAGCATCATGATGGCCAGCACGGCCAGCTGCTCAGGTCCGACATCGAGGACCTCGTCGAGGATGTGTCGGTGCTTTTGTGAACGGCCGGAGGTGATGGTGCGGGCCAACCCGGCCTGGCGAATCAGCAGCATCGTTTCGCTGACAACACGTTCGGGGAAGGCAACCACAGGCTCGCGGCTCGTCTTCTGGTTGCACGCATTCGTCAGCGCGTTGGTGGACAGCGGGTAGTGGTCCGGTGTCGTCGCCTCCTTCTCGATGAGGCAACCCAGCACCCGGATCTCTTCAGCGGTCAGCTCCATCGGCCGAGTATGGCCGATGCATGACTCGGCTCGCTCCGCCCAGCTCGCTGAGATCGACAGGCGTCAAGGCGGTTGCCATGCTGGTCAGCTATGCCCGACGTCGTTCAGATTCCGCTCCCTGAAGGTTTCGCTCTCACCGGTGATCGGTGGTCGGGCGCCGCCGGCGCAATGACCAGGGGACCTGTTGTCCTCGCCCACGGTGGAGGACAAACCCGACACTCATGGGGAGGGACGGCGGAGGCGCTTGCTGCGCTCGGGCACGAGGTGCTCGCCGTCGATCTGCGCGGGCACGGAGACAGCGGATGGTCGCCCGAGGGCAACTACTTCTTTCATCACTTCGCCCTCGATGCACCAACGGTCGCGGCGTCGATGGGCGGTCCCGTCCACTGGGTCGGCGCGTCGCTTGGGGGTATGGCCGGGTTGCTTGCCTCGCACACCGATCCGCACGCGTTCCGCTCACTCGTGCTCGTTGACATCACGCCACGGCCGGCGGCAGCTGGCGTGCAGAAGATCCTCGAGTTCATGGACGCGCACGTCGAGACCGGATTCGCCAGTCTTGACGAAGCGGCCGACGCCGTCGCTGCGTATCAGCCGCAGCGCCGCCGGCCAGCAGACCCGTCCGGACTGGCCAAGAACCTGCGATTGAGAGACGGACGCTGGTACTGGCATTGGGATCCCGCGTTTCGAAGCGTCCGTTCCGGGCCGAGTGCCGACACCGAGACCGGCACAACAGAGGGGGATCAGTCCGATCGCTACGCGGCCCTCGAGGAGGCCACCATCGCGCTTGGCCGCCACGAACCGCCGCTCCCAACGCTGCTCATTCGAGGTCGGCAATCTGACGTCGTCACCCAGGAAGAGGTCGACCACTTTCGATCACTGGCACCCCACGCCCGCTACGTCGACATCGCTGACGCTGCACACATGATCGCTGGCGACAAGAACGACGTCTTCACCGACGCCGTCGCCGCGTTCGTGACCGAGTTGACGAGTTCGTGATCTTCGGCCGACCGGGGTCGGCAACACCGGTGGCCGAAAGCCGGACGACATGGGTCGCACCGGCGCCTGTGGGTTCTACCCACCCCTGCCACTCCCCGCCGACGAAGGCACACGCCTGATCGACCGCCCACGTCGACGCTCGCCGTGCGAGTTCAGCGCTCGGAAACACTGCGGCAAGTTCGGTCGACCCGGGACGTCGGTGAATCCGAGCAATCACCGTCCACAGATCTGCCGCATCGATAGCAAAGAGGTCCGGCGGCCACTGCAGTTCGGGCAAAGCATCGGCTCGGCGAGCGTTGCACTCTCGGTGGGCCAAGCGCAGGTTCGTGCGCTCCGTGCGTCCGCCCCTGCTCCGAGGCACAACATGGTCAACTGTTCCCGCCCAGCGCGCATTCGAGGGCAGGTCAGGATCGACCGGACCTTCACAAAGCCAGCAAACCCAGCCATCAGCTTGGGCGAGTTGACGAGCCTTCATGCGGCGACCGGGTCGGACTCCGGTCGCACCCACCGCAGCAGTGAGGCCATCCGTTGCTGCGGGCGGTAGCCAAGCCGCTCGTAGATCCCGTAGGCACCGGAAGGATTGTCCGTGTCCACCCCCAGCATCGAGCTGTTCATTCCGGCCTCAGCAAACGCGTGAAGCGAGTGGGCGATGAGACCGGAAGCGATCCCTCGGCCTCGATGCTCCCGAAGTGTTCCCAGAGAATCGATCCACCCATCTCGGCGGCCGGTGATCGCCTCGTCCTCCGGATAGTGCGAGTTGAGCGAGTAGCCGACCACCTCGCCTGATGTCTGATCAACGGCGACGAAGCTCACGTCGAGCCGAGTCGCAACTCGGCCCACCACCGTCTCGGCCCAGGAGTCGGCTGAGCGTGGTGTCGAGCCCCAGTGGTCGGCGAAGGCTGCGTTGGAGACCAGACCCGTGGCTGCGGTGTCTTCCGGTTGCCACGGACGAATGTCGACACCGGCGAGTTCCGGAAGTGGCGGAAGCTCGTCAAGGGGTCGCTGGAGCTCGTCGAACCACCGCTCGGCGGCGAAGCCATGCGCGACTGCAAGACGTTCCCGGCCTGCCTGCCAGCTGTAGGCCTCCACAGCGAGGTAGGCCGGGACCGAAGCGTCCGTGCCTGCAAGCTGTGCTTCGCCCCGAGCGATCTGCCACCCAAGCACTTCCGATCCAAGCCCCCGGCGCAGGTGATCGGGATGCACGCCACCGGCCAGGAACACTCGCTCCAGCCGCTCGCCAGAAGGATGATGGGAACTGAGCGCCCAGGCCACGAAGCGGTCCGCCTCGTCGAGCCACACTCGAGCGTCGGTCTCGGGAACAACGTCGGAGTCCTTGAACAGGATCTCCAAAAGCTCGTCCCGACTCAGCGTGTAGGGATTGCGCTCTTCTGTCTCGATTGCGTTGACGAGTTCATGGAGCTTCGGCACATCATCCAGACGAATGGGCCGCGGCTGAATCACGCGAGTGCAGCTCGAAGCTGTTCGGCCATGGCATCGAGCTCATCGGCCTTGGGAGACACATCGGCGTTCCGAAAGTCGAGCTCGGCCATGGTCTGGAGCGGAACCACATGCACGTGCGTGTGTGGGACTTCAAACCCAGCGATCATGAGCCCGATCCGCTCGCACTCGATCGTCGCTTTCTGGGCTTGTGCCACTCGGTGGGCAACCGTCATGAGGTGCGAGGCAACGTCGGCGGGAAGATCGGTCCACTGGTCGATCTCGACCTTGGGAATCACCAACGTGTGGCCCGGATGCAGCGGACGGATGTCGAGCATCGCGATGCAGGTTTCGTCATCCCAGATGAATCGTCCCGGGATGTCGCCGTTGATGATGCGGGTGAAGATCGACGCCATGGGTCCGAATGGTAAAGGATGGGGAGATGTCCGACCGCACTCCCCTTCTTGACTCCTCCGGCGAGCGCCGCACCGACCCCGTCCTCATCGATCATCACAGCGGTGTCGTGACGATCACAATGAATATGCCGGAACGAAAGAACAGCTTGTCGGCTGAGCTCATCAACGGCGTGTGCGATGCCATCGACGCTACGAACGCTGACCCATCGTCGCGGGTGATCGTGCTGACCAACACTGGCAATACCTTCTGCGCCGGAGCCGACCTGAAGGCATCGAAGCCAGGCATCGCGCCCGGCGCGCACGGCGCGAAGAATCGGACGTTCGTTGACCTGCTGACCACGATTCAGCAGAGCCCCATCCCGGTGGTTGGACGCATCAACGGACATGCAACAGGCGGTGGCGTCGGCCTCACGGCAGTGTGCGACATCTCGGTCATGCGCAATGATGCAAAGATCGGCTTCACCGAAGTCCGGCTCGGTGTGGCGCCAGCGGTGATCTCAGTGGTGTGTCTGCCAAAGATGCGGCAAGCCGATGCTTCCGAACTCTTCCTATCTGGCGAGCGCTTTACGCCGGGACGGGCTCAAGCCGTGGGCTTGATCAATCGCGCCGTCGAGCCCGACGAGATCGACAAGGTCATTGAAGAGTTCGTCGACAAGATCGTCCGTGGTGCGCCACTCGCCCTCGCGGCATCGAAGGAGCTCATCGCCACGGTCCCAGACATGGAGCTCGCCGACGCCTTCGCCTGGACGGCTGAGCGTTCGCAAGCTCTGTTCGAATCCGACGATGCAAAGGCCGGCATCGCTGCCTTCCGCGACCGGCAGCCGGCGCCATGGGTTCCCGAGGACCGACGGTGACCTCACTCCGCCTCGGCGTACTCGACCAGTCACCGATCCCGTCCGGCAGCACGGCGACCGACGCCCTCGCCAACACCATCGATCTCGCTCGGCAGTGCGAGGCGCTGGGTTATGACCGGTTCTGGGTCGCTGAACACCACAACTCCGCTGGCCTGGCCGGGGCCGCGCCCGAGATCCTCATCGGCGCCGTGGCCGCTGCGACCGAGACGATCCGAGTCGGTTCCGGCGGGATCATGCTCAGCCACTACTCCCCTTACAAAGTGGCCGAGTGGTTCAAGATTCTCGGCTCACTCCACCCTGGGCGCATCGACCTCGGGCTCGGCCGGGCACCTGGCTCAGATCCGATCACCATGTACGCCCTCGCTCAGGCCAATGAGCTGCGGCCGGTTGACCACTACCCGTCGACGGTGCGAGAACTGCTCGGATTTCTCCACGACGACCTTCCCGAGGACAGCCCGTTCCGCGGGAAGGTCCGCTCGGTTCCCTCCGCCGCTCCGGATGCGGTCCCGCCCGTTTGGCTGCTCTCCTCGAGCCCGGGCTCGGCCAGTTTCGCCGCTCACTTCGGACTCCCGTTGAGCTACGCCCACTTCTTCGGAGCTGGTGACGGTCCCTCGATCGTGCGGGGCTATCGAGACGCGTTCCAACCCGATGCTGCAGGCAGCACTCCTCGGGTCAACATCGCCGCTGGGGTCATCTGCGCCGAGACCGACGACGAGGCGCGCCTCGCTGCGTCGAGCGTGGCCGCTTGGCGAGCTCGTGGCTTGTCCGGCCCTATCCCCACGCCCGAAGAGGCCCAACGCATCGGCGCCGACCCCCTGCACGTCCAGCCAGGCAGGCCAGAGATGATCGTTGGCACGCCGGATCGCGTTCGAGCTGATCTGGAAGCGCTGGCGGCCAGCTACGAGACCGACGAGGTGCTTGTGGTCTCCATTACTTGGGACCACAAGACCCGCGTGCGGAGCTACGAGCTCATCGCCGAGGTCTTCGAGATGTCACCGCCGGCTCGTCCACCGCGACTGGCCAGTTCACAGACTGGATGAGCGTCAAACTCATCGCACGCGCCGGCAACGAACACAGCCCCTACTCCGGCGCGCTGTAGAGCGACGGCGTGGGGCCGGCGTAGCCCGGCCCATCACAGAACCAGCAAACCGACGCGATGGGCCCGGTCCACGCCACTTCACAGCGAAGGCAGCTCATGCGCACATCGCTTCGGCGGTGACGCCGGAGCTTCTCGCTGGGCGGACGTGGAGCAGTGAGCGTGGGATGAAGTGTGGAGGCGGCGGACACAAGTGTGTGGTCGGCCACCAAACCCGGGAGTTGAGACGATGCAGGCGCCAGTGAACACGCTGTCACGCAAACGACGTCACCTCATTCAGTGCGTGATGACCGGATCGAGCGTGGCCGCGTGTGCGATCCATCGCTCGACTTCTGTCTCGGCAGGTGTGCGCCGAACAATGCTCTTCTTCGTCTTCTTGATGTGCGCATCGTTGCACTCGACCATGGCGGCGCAGAGGTTCTTGGCGTTTCGACGGCGCAGCTCCTTGACGGTGTCGACGCCAGCCGCCTCGAGCAGGTCGCTGTACTCCGAACCCACGCCGCGCACGCGCATCAGATCAGCACGATTCGCCCATTCGAGAAGCGTTGAGGTGCCGAAGCCCGTGGCCTCGGCAACAGCGGCTCGGCCCTTCTTGTCGCAGCACAACTTCAGAAGCGCCTCGCATGACCGGATGCCAGCGGCCCGCAGTTTCGTGCCGTTCGCCGGTCCAATGCCTTCGATCTCTTCGATCTTGGCCATGATTGTCTCCCAGTTCTGCCACCGAACGCGTCCTTGAATGGCTCTGTCGAGCCAATGGCGGCGGGCAAAAGGTAGTAGATCGTTCGCCGATGTGCCGGGGTGAGGCGAAATCCTCAGGAGGTACCGGTCAAGGCACCGAATTCAGTGCTTTCGGAGAACTGCAGGACCACGGCACTTCGCTCTTGGCCCTGCCCCAGCCGAGCGACCCAGAACTCGAGCCCACCGACATCCGGCTCCCGCTCCAGCACGTTGTGGTAGAGCAACGTCACGAACTCGGTGTCATTGATCTCTCCGTGGTCGGCAAGAAACTCTGATGAGCTGATGAAGAAGGCGGCCACGTCCGAGAGGCTCGTCCCCTCTGACCGAGTCCGGCTCCAGAACTCGAATCCGGCCGCGTCGGGCGGGCGACGGAAGATGGCCACGTACAACCGGGCGACCTCGCCCTCCACACCGGCGGCACCCAGATACGGCTCGCTGAGGGTGACCGTGGGAAGAACTTCGATCGCAATCGTGGCTTCGCGGCTCTCGTACCGGCGAGACACACCTTGGGGCAGGTTCGTCCACGGGAGAATCGACACGAGCCGATACCGCACTTCATCGTCGCCGCTGAAGCCCGCGTCGGGTGTGTAGAGGCCGGAGACAGGATCGAACTCGCCGTTGACCGGAGGTCGAGTGATCTCGATCGAGCGGGCGGCGAAGGTGTTGTCGAGTGCGCTGTCGTCGTTGGCGAGGAATCTCACATGAACCGCCCGGTCCCGCCACGTCCGGGCCGCATCATCCGAGGCCGTCGGTGTGACGGCAAAGGCCGCAGACGATGCCCCGGAAATGTTGTTGAACTCGGCGTTCGTCAGGTCAGCCCCGATGAAGCTTGCCTCGCTGATCAGCGAGCGATCGACATCGGTGGCGGTCATCACCGCGTTCCGGAGGATGGCCCCCTGCAAGTTGGCACCAACGAGCGACGCGTCGGTGAGATTCGCTCCCGTCAGGTTCGCTCCACTGAGGTTCGCTCCAACGGGAAAGGCCTCGCTGAGATTCGCTCCTCGCAAGTCCGCACCGGCGAGGTTTGCTCCAAAGAGGATGGCGAGCTGGAGGTCGGCGTTCTGGAGGTCGGCGCCGCTGAGGTCAGCACTGCTCAGATCGGCTCGCTGCAGGGAGCACCCTTGCCAATCGACGCCGGGGGCCGCCCCATCGCTGCAGGCCGCACTGGCTGGCGAGGACGCGAGTCCTGCCGAACCGAAGAGAAGCGCAAAGAAAACTGCGAGATGCCGACGCCGCCACGAGGCCATGATTCACCAACCTTGTCGAAGTAACCCCACACAGAGTGCCACTCCTCGGGCCGCAATGGCGCGACCCCGACCATCGAGCCAGCGGGTTAGCGGATGATGGTGCCCCCACAGGCAACCGATCGCGGGTGATCGAGGGGACGGGTGTCGCCCTCGAGGCACGAGATCGTCACTTGCTCAGAGCCGATCGTCCAGGACGTGGCCAGGCCCGTCAGCGGGTCGATCTGGTAGGTGATTTCGTTCGTGGGGGCTGCGGCGAGAAGCACCTCCGGGACGAAGATCGGATCGGACGTCCGCAAGCTCGGCGCCACGTCGGTGAGGCTCGCTTCGGCCCCGTTCACGAAGACCTTGGCTAGGACTCGTCGGGAGGGGTTGTTGCTGTCTGGCGAGAAGTAGAGCTGGGCGATGGGCACACAGCCTTCGCAGGACTGAGTGACTTCGGCGTAGAAGTAGGGGTACTGGAAACGCACATCCTGGGTGACCTCGAGTGCGGCGCCCAGATCCGCAGCCATCGCTTCGGAGACTCCATTGCCGGCGACCACTGCAAGTGTTGTGGTCGTCCCGAACGTTGTCTCGGTACTGCCGTCGACGGTCGTGGTGGTGGTGTCGCCCGAGACATCAGTGACCGGCTCATCCTCTCCACCCTCTTCGAGCGGCTCACTTCCATCGACGTCGGCGTCCTCGTCCGTCGCTATCAACGGCTCCGTCCCATCCGGATCTTCGCCCGGGGACACGTCAGGTTCCTCGATCGATGCGGTGGTCGATGCAACATCATCAACCGAACCGGAGCACGCAGTGACGGCAAGGAGCGCGAGAAAAAGTGAAATCGCAAGGCGAGACATGATGAGTCCTTCGGCAGGTGGCCTGGGAACATGACAGCACGGTTGCGGTGCCATCACTGGTCACCCGCCAGATCGGGTGAGCGAGACGTACAACTTCGCCAATTCATCAGGAAGCGCCGTGACGTCGTCGATCACGAGGTAGCGATCATCCGGACACATCGTCCGCAGGTAGTCGTGCCCCGCCGGATCGATCGTCACACAGAACGGGTCGACGCCGAGCGTTCGGGCCTCGGCCAACGCTTGTGCTGCGTCTTGAATTCCGTAGTCGCGGTCGCGTCGATCGTCGCCGTAGTCGAGATCCTGGGGGTAGCCATCGGAGATCACGAGCAGCAGTTTCGTTTGTGCCTCCTGGGCTGCCAGGCGGGCTGCGGCGTGGCGGATAGCGGGGCCCATTCGTGTGTAGGCGATCGGCTTCATGGCGGCGAGTGCTGACCATGTCGCCGGCGACGTCCGGTCTTCGAAGTGTTTGGTGACGTGGAACTGCACGTTCTTTCGACCCGTTCCTGAGAAGCCGTACACCGCATGCTGATCTCCGAGCTGGCCGAGGGCATCGCACATCAGAGCCACCGACTCCTTGGCGATGTCGATGACCTTCCGGACCGGCTCCTTCGCCGGTGCGTCAAGATCGAACCCCACTCCCCCGCCCGGATACTCGATCTCATCGGGCTCGGGCCAGGCCATGGGCGGCTCGGGCTCTGGTTCAACCGCGGGTGATCCCGTCGAGGCGCTCAGATCGACCAGGAACGCGGTCGCCACGTCCCGAGCCTTCGGCTCGCGGCGAACATGCAGCCGGTCATCTGGCGTTAAACCACTACGCCGGTCCACCACGGCCTCCACGACCGCGTCGAGATCCAGATCATCACCTTCGGTGCGTCGATGCATCCGCACTCGCTCCTGCGGCCGAAGCTGGGCAAAGTTGCGCCGGATGTGAGCCCGAAGCTCTGAGTGTGAGCGTCGTACCTCGGCGATGAACTCGTGATCGTCGCCGATCAGCCGCTCTTCGACGACGCGACACCACGCAGGCCGGTAGTGCTCCTGCACGTAGTCCCATTCGTCGTAGACGAACGACCGGCCATCAGATTCGATGTCGGGAATCGACCAGGTCCGCCTCTGTGGCTTGCGCCCCGGCGCCTTCGCCTTGTCTGCCTCATTCTCCAGCGGCTCTGCGAACGGAAGCTCACCATCAGCCAGCGTGCCATCCAGGTCATCAACCAACATCGCCTCCACCGGTGGAAGCGTGCTCCCAAGGGCGACGCCAGGGCTGTCGTCGATCTCGCCGTCTTCGCCGGGATCGTCGTCTTCGAGCTCGATCTCGTCCATCGCCCGTTCCGTCGCCCGGTCCGAGATCTCGTCATCCGCTTCGGGCTCGGGCTCGATCTCGCTGGCCGGTTCCGCTGCCCGCTGCAACTCCTGGATGAGCGCGAAGACGGTCAGCGCAGCACGAACGCTGTCATTCGTCGATGCCCCTGGATCGGTGAGTCCGTCACGTAACTCATCAACGATTTCCACTCCGCTCATCGTGCGTGCGGCCGTCGACCCCAACGTGGCCAGTCGGGCGGCACGGAGTGGTGTCGGTCGACCATCCGGCATCGCTCGCAGCGCCGCTGTCATCAGTGCTGTCAGACCGGGGGTCGCACCAGCGAAGGATCTCTTCGTCGCCGCCGCAACTCGCCAGTTCTCGAAGAACGAAAAAAGCTCGCCGACGAGCATCGGGTCGTCGGAGCCAGCGACGAGAGGGTGTCGCTCACGCCGACCGTTCGGCGCGCTGGCGAAGCGCCGATGACAGAGCTGCTGGAGAACCTGCGTGCGGTAGGCCCGACGATTCTCCGCAGCCGTGGCGAACACGGCCATTGTCGGCGGCAACCGAACGGCGTGCGGATCGTCGACCGCTGGACCGAGCGGCCAGCCCAGAGCGCCAACTTCAAGGGCCTCGATACGCACCGGCTCGGCCACGATGCCCTCGGCGAACAACGCCAAAGACGGGTGGACATCAACAAGCTCGACGGGTTCGACCTCCATCACCACTCGACGTCCGCTGGCATCACGCGGCCGCCGTCGGACCAGGACGTCACGGGAAGATGACGTCGACGATGTCGGCAACTGCCTGCTGAGCATCGGGATCGTCGCTCACCGCGTGGATGATGGCCGCATCGCACGCTCGCCGCGGCTCGATACCCCGACCCATGAGCTGGCCGGCGTACACCAGCAAACGGGTGCTGACGCCCTCCTCGAACCCGCGCTCTCGAAGATGACGAGTCTTCTCGCCGACTCGAGCCAAGCGCTCTGCGTTCTCTGCATCCACGCCAGACTCCGCAACGATGATCTGCTGTTCGGCGGCAACGTCGGGATAGGTGAACTCGAGGCTCACGAATCGCTGACGAGTCGACGGCTTGAGATCTTTCACAATGCTCTGGTAGCCGGGGTTGTAGGAGATGACGAGCTGGAAGTCTGGGTGGGCGGGGAGAACCTCCGCTTTCTTCTCGATCGGGAGCACGCGTCGGTGATCGGTCAGCGCGTGGATCACCACCGTGGTGTCCTTCCGGGCCTCAACGACCTCATCCAGGTAGCAGATGGCACCATTGCGCACAGCTGATGTCAGCGGCCCGTCCATCCACACGGTCTCTTCCCCGGCCAGGAGGTAGCGACCGACGAGATCGGTCGCCGTGAGGTCCTCGTGGCACGCCACCGTGGTCAGAGGCCGCCGCGACAGGCGCCACGCCATGTGTTCGACGAACCGGGTCTTTCCACACCCCGTCGGCCCCTTGAGCAGGACAGGGAGCCGAGCGGCGAATGCCGCCTCGAACACCTGGATCTCATCAGCCGTTGGCAGATACCAGGGCGCCGAGTCTGTCGCCGGCTTGTGTTCGCTCATCCGACAATGAATAGCCCACCGGTTCGCTCGACCGGAAGCCGAGAGGGGCAGGATGAGCGAGCAACTCGGGATTCGCCGAAGGCGAAGACGTGGACCGTACAAGACTTGAACTTGTGACCTCTCGCGTGTGAGGCGAGCGCTCTAGCCAGCTGAGCTAACGGTCCCGATGGCCACAGAACCATAACGGACGACGGGCACTTCTCCCACCAACATTGCCCTTCGTTCCCGGCTCTTGTAGGAATGCGTCGTGGGTTGGAGACGTGTGATCGAGTCGAAGTTGCCGTTCGCGGCTCGCCGCGAGATTGTCCGGCGTCGGCACCCAACTCGAGTCTTCGATCTCGTTGACCTCAACGTGCACGACGCTGGTCCCGGCGTGGTCATCGAAACGTATTGGCTCACCACGCCGACAGGCGAATGCGGGCCCGCGCTCAGCTTGCGCGTCCTCGACGAGGAGTGCTGGCGTATCGATCTCCTGTCGACCCGGCCGCATCTCCATCTCAATCTCATCGACAATCGGGTTCGCCGCTCCCACCACGACAATCGGATACAGCTTCCGTCAGACAACGTCGCCGACGCGATCACGCTCCTGAGAGGAAACGTGCCGGCCCCTCTGTCCATCAACGGACGCCAAGCGATCCGCAACCATGTGCTCGACGAGGCCGCGCTTGGCAGGGCAATCGATGCAGCAGAGGCCCACATGCTTGAGCTTCAACGATCTCGCACACAGGCCACTCGAGCAACAAACGTATGACGGGCAACCGGCACCTTGTTGTCGTCGGCTGCGGGCGTTGGGGCCGACTGATCGTGCGAGATCTTCGCTCGCTCGGTATGACCTCCACTTCGGTGGTCGACCCGGCGGTTCCCGCTGATCGGGGAGCGACGCTCGGAATCCACGAGTGGGTGGCGACACTCGACGAGGTTTCCGCTGAGCAGTGGACCAACGTCGACGCCATCTTCATCGCAACCCCCGCATCGACGCACGCCGCGGTCATCACGGAGTGTGCCGCTCGCTTCGCCGGATCGATTTTCGTCGAGAAGCCATTCACGACCTCGGCCAGAGACGCAGAGAGGCTCGATCAATCGATCGGAGAACGTTTGTCGGTGTTGCACACCTGGCGCCACCACCCGGCCGTCCAGGCGCTTGGAGATGTCGCAGCCTCCGGGCGACTGGGCACCATCACCGGACTTGTCACCGAGCGCAGCAACTGGACCTCTCCTCGCCGAGACGTCGACGCTCTGTGGACACTCCTTCCCCATGATCTCTCGATCGCTCTCCATCTCCTGGGCGAGGTGCCACACCCCACCGGCGTTCAACTCGAGCAACTCGACGGGCGCGTGGTGAGTGGGCATGTGCTCGCCACGACGTCGCACGGCGCGACCTTGAGCACTCGCATCTCCACACGAAGCACGGTGAAGCGCCGAGCCATCACGCTGCACGGCACCGACGCCGTCGCCTCCTTCGCTGGCGACGACAGCGATCACATCGAAGTGGCTGGCGGCCGAGGTCTCGAACCTACGATCGAGCTCGTGCGCCTTCATGAGGAAACGGCCATGCAGCGCCAACTTCGCTGTTGCCTCGACCACCTGAACGGTGGTCCGGCGCCGGGCTCTACATCCAGCGAGGCCACTCGTATCGTCAAGACGGTGGAACATGTCCGCCGGATGGGCCGGCAATGACGGCAGCCCGCGCCACGATCGTCATCCCCTCCGCCGGTGATCGAGGTCCTGTTCTCCCCTATTCGGTGGCCAGCGCCCTCCAACAGACCGTCGCCGATATCCAGATCTTCATCATCGGCGATGGCCTCGACGCAGCGAGCGAGCAGATCGCCTACCGCCTCGAGTCAGAACACGAGCGGGTGCGCTTCTTTCCCTTCACCAAAGGCGAGCGACGTGGCGAAACAAACCGGCACCGTGTCATTACAGAGCACGCGGATTCCGAGATCATCACCTACCTCTGCGATCGCGACCTCTATCTGCCGCACCACGTCGAGACCATGCTGGACCTTCTGGCCGAAGCAGACCTTGCCCACACGCTCCGCTTCCGGCTCGATCGTGACTTCAACATTCAGCCCGGCAAGTTTCCCGTCCTTGCGAGCTCCGGCCCTGGTACCGGCGAGCGCGCGCTCATACCGCTCACCTTTGCTGGCCATCGGCTCGACAGCTACCGGGCTCTTCCCGAGGGCTGGCGGACCACGCCGGACGACTGGGGCACCGACACCTATATGTGGCAGCAGTTCTTGGAGCAGCCGGAGATTCGGGTCAGCGCATCAGCACGACCGACGGCCTTGACGTTCAAGCGCGGGCCGTATCCGGGATGGCCGACCGAGGAGCGGCGCCGAATCCTCGAATCGTGGGCGCCGCACACGACCGGGCAAGGGTTCGAGCAGAGACTTACCGAGGACATTCTGGCCGCTCACGTCCAACAAGCTGCCACCCTTGGGACCCAGGGTCGGACCTCCCGAAGCAGACGCAACCAAGCATTTCGGCGGCTCCGCGTACAGAGCCGGCTGCGATACGACAAGCTTCAGGCCCGATTGGCTGATGTGAGGCCGAGACGAAGCTGAGGGCCCAGCCGATCGAGCAGATCGGCGAGCGGCGGGAACGCGTCGTGTTTCGGCGTGGTCAGACATGCGTCGAACGGCCACTCGATCGGCAACGCCGGATCGTTCCAGCAACAACCGTTGTTGTCGTCCTCGGAATAGAACTCGTACGCCTCACTCACCGCTTGTACGTGCACCGTCGGCTCGTGGAAGTACCAGCCATGGAGCAGACCTTCGGGAAACGCCACAGCCAGATCAGCGTTCGCCGGCATGTCGATCAGATCGGACTGCATGTAGGTCGGTGAGTCGGGCCGAATGTCAATCAGGCCGACGCTGGCATGTCCGCTCACGACGCTGAAGTATTCGTCGTGTCGCGTGTGCACGTGCAATCCCCGAAAGACTCCCGCGTTGCTACGGACGAGGGACCACTGGGAGGGATCGATCGGCGTCTCCCAATGGTCACAGAAGAGCTCGGTGAAGGTCCCCCGCTCGTCGGGGTGAGCCACGAGTTCAAGCAGGCGAACGCCTGCAATCGTTGTCTTCATTCGTTGTTTCCCTCAAAATCAACCTGAAGGTGCCATCAAAGCAGGTGACCCCTCAGAGCACCAACGGGCAATTCACTTCAGCGGCTTCGTCAAGGAGACGACGATCGGTCAGGGTGATGCGATGCGACCGTCTCGCAGTTCAACCACTCGGTCGGCCCGAGCGAGCGCCCGCCGATCATGGCTCACGACCAAGATCGCGGGCTGGTGTGGTTGATCGACGAGTCGTCCCAGCAGCGTCTCGACGGTGTCGGGGTCCAGGTGATTGGTCGGCTCATCGAGCATCAGTACGGCAGGACGGCCGACCACGGCTCGGGCGAGGGCGATTCGCTGTTCCTGTCCTTTGGACAGTCGGCGTCCGCCGGGACCGATCATGGTGTCCAGACCATCGGGCAGGTCATCAATCACGGCCTGTAAGCCAGTGAGTTCGATCGCCTCCGCCATGTCGGCAGCGCTCAGCTCCCGCCCGTAACCGATGTTGTCTCGAATGGTTGCCTCCGCGAGCTCGGCCTGCTGGAAGCTGACGCCAATCTGAAGCCTCAGCGCAGCGAGGTCCAACTCACGGTACGGAACACCGTCGGCCGAGAGTTGACCCGCCTCCGGTGTATAGAGCCCGAGGAGCAACCGCACGAGCGTGGTCTTTCCCGCTCCGTTCGGGCCGACGAGGGCCACGAACGTTCCTCGTTCGATGGTGAGGTCGAGCCCGTCGATGATCACGCGGTCGCCATGGGAAAAGCGTGCACCCCGAACCTCGATCGCTCGCTCGAGTGTCGGGTGGTGATCCCCATTCGGCGCAACCGGGCCAAGCTGCTCGTCGAGTTGGATGAGCAACGCTCGAGCGTCTCTCGCTGCGTCGATGGCGGGCGTCGCACCACCGAGCTGCTGAGCGGGGCCACGCAGAATGGCGACTCCGGCATAGAAGGCCAGGAACTCGCTCACCGTCAGCGTCCCGAGACTGATCATCCAGGCACCAACCAACAGCAACACCGTCACGGCAAGGACGACGGCGGTGAGATTGCTGGTCACGACCAGCGCACGGTCCGAAGCGAGCGACTGGTGTGTCTGTCGCAACTGCTCGTTGAACACGTGATGACGGTCCCGCTCGTCGCGAGCCGCTGGTTCGGTACGAACCGACTCCGTCCGACCGATGGTGGACAGCGTCATGCGAGAGAGCTCAGCCTCGGCCTCGGATCGAGCTCGCGACGAACGCCGCACCCGTGTGCGAGACAGGCGTTGGGTGAGGCTGAGAACGGGAACGGCCACGACGAGGACCAATGCCATCCGCCACTCGATGACGAAGAGCACGATCGTGGTGACAACCGCGACGAACGCCGCAGGGAGGGCCGTGCTGACCAGGACGTAGGCGCCGTCTTCCGCTCGTGTCGGAAGGGTGACCGCATGGTGAAGGAGCCGGGCATCGTCGACCGATTGGAGCGCTCGCACATCTCGAGTCAGGAGCATCTCCTGCACCGCTTGTCGAAGCGATGCCCCGTACTTCGACGTCGAGACCGCGACCGCTCGCCGGAGCAACACCGATGCGCCGCCGCTCGCAAGCTGAAGGACCACAATCAGGCCACCGAGCAGAGCAACTCTGCTGGTGCCGGCAGAACTGTCATCCAGAATGTCACCAAAAATGTCCCTGACCAGGAACGGGATCGGCACCGTGGACGCGACCTGCACGATCGCGCCGAGGACCACAATGACTGCCGTTCGTCCGCCAATTCGGAAGGCGGTTGCTTCACCCACGCTGCGACCGTACCTTTCGTCGGGTCACAGCGTGTGGAGGAGACGTGTCGCGTGGTGCAGCCGGAGCGAAAATCTGACCCGTCGGGACGCGCCACCCGCTGGCCGAACCTCCTCGTCATCGGAGCGGCCCGAAGCGGAACGACCGCCCTCGTTCGATCGCTCGAGCAGCATCCCGACATCGTCTTCACCGAACCGAAGGAGACACACTTCTTCGCCCACCCAAATCAAGAGCTCGACTATCAGGGCCCGGGGGACTCCGAGACAGTCAATACGCGAGGCGTCACCAACGCAGAAAAGCTGGAGCGCCAATTCGCTGCCGCCACGCAACGCATTCTGGGCGAGGGTTCAGTCGAAACCCTCTTCTGGCCGGACGTTGCCGTCCCCACGATCAAGGCATTCGCCGACCCCAAGGTGAAACTGGTGGCGATCCTGCGCGAGCCGGCAGATCGCGCCTACTCCGCCTTCCTGTACCTGCGCGGTCGCGGCTTCGAGACGCATGAACGGTTCGAGGACGGACTCGAGGCCGAGGCCGAGCGGCGGGCCTCGAACTTTCAGCACATGTGGTCGTACCGGGCCCAGAGTGCTTATGAAACACAGCTGCCAGCCTTCATCGAGCCGTTTGGAGACCGACTCCACGTCATGATCTTCGAAGAGTTCCGCACGGATCCGGCGACGGAGCTCAGCCGACTCTGTGATTTTCTCGACATCGACGGCCATCACGATCTCGTGCTCGGCCGCGACGTCAACCGCGGTGGCGAGCCGACATCGCACGGATACCTGAAGATGATCAAGGCGATCCAGCGTTCGGCGCTTCTCCGCAACGTCGCCGACAAGGCCGTACCCGAAGCGTTTCGGGAACGGGTTCGGAACGCCAAGCTCCAACGGCCGGAAGCCGATCCGGCGACGATGGCAGCGCTCTACGACGAGTTCGCTCCAACCCGCTCCTTTGTCGAGGCTCATCTTGGTCGGAGCGTTGCCGCATGGGAGCGTCCCCGATGAAGATTGTGGTCTTCGACGATCGATACAAGATGTTCTACGGAGCGCAGCAGCAGGCAGTGGAGATCGCGGCCCAGGCGAGGGATCACGGCCACGACGTCACGTTCCTGACCACTGCCGAGGGTGTGCTCGCCGAGGCCGCTCGCGGGCGAGGGCTCCACGTTCGCATCGAGACCCCACCCGAGGCGTGGCTGCAATTCGAGCGCAAAGCGCTCGGCACTGGGCTCCAACGGCTTCGAGTGACGACGCAGATGTTGGCGTTCAGCCGACGACTCGCCGCTGTCATCCGCGACACGCAGACAGAGTTGGTCATCGTGTCGAACGTTCGAACAGCACTCACGCTCGTCTGGTCTCGACTCACACCCCGCGTACCGATCGTCCTGTACGCGCAGAACAACATTCCCATGGGCCCGTTCGCCGTCGTCGCGGCACTTGTCAGTTCTCGAATCGGCATGATCGGCCCGTCCACGATTCGGACGTTCCCCGGCCCTCTACACCGCTTCGTCCATGGACGAAGCTTCCCCTGGCCTGGCGGCAGAGACCTCTCTCACTTCGCACCCTCACCGGAGCCTGTCTTGCCGGCCGGGGAGCCGGCCACCGTCCTCACGATCGCGAGCCTGACTCGTCGAAAGGGCATTCACGATCTGATCGATGCGCTCGCCCTCGTCTCAGACTCTGGAAGGCCCGTTCGCCTCGTGGTTGTTGGCGGCACCGTTGGCGCCGAGTCCGAGGCCTACGCCGACGGGTTGCGGAAGCAAGCAGAGCGTCTCGGTGTCGAGACGGAGTTCGCCGGCTGGCGCGACGACGTGCGCCCGGCACTGGCTTCGTGTCACCTCTTCGCTCTGGCGTCCTACGAAGAGGGCCTTCCTGGTGTTCTCATCGAAGCCATGGCCACCGAACGTGCGTGTGTCACTACCCGTGCTGGCGACGCTGGCAGGCTGGTCGACGAGGGCGATGCAGGTGTGAGCGTCGACGTCGGCGACGTCGACGGCCTTGCGAGCGGCATTCGAGCGCTCCTGACCGATCCGCATCGCCGAAGCGCCCATGCCGCTTCCGGTCGGCAGTATGTGCTCGCCACGCTCGGCGTCGAGAAGCTCTACGAGGATCTGGCGGCCGGAACAGACAACCTGTTTCAGGGAAGCTGAGGTGCGGGTCGCTCACATCGTGGAGGCCTCGTTCGCCGGGGTTGGCCGCCACGTGCTCGACCACGCCGCAGGTCAGGCGGCTCGCGGCCACGATGTCCGCGTTTTCTACAGCCCCGTTCGGGAGAGTGCCGCGTTCGCAGAAGAGCGATCCGCGCTGTCGGGGGCAGTGTCGTTTCACGACGTGCACCTCGAGCGCTCACCCTCGCTCTCTGACCTCGCTGCCTTGAGGTCCATCTCTGCGGTGTGCCGAGAACACGACATCGAGGTCGTGCACGGTCATTCGACGAAGGGCGGCCTGATCACTCGGCTGGTCCGCGGCACCTTCGTGCGCGCCTATACCCCGAACGCCGTCTACTCGATGAACCCCGAACTTGGGGACCGAGCCCGCCGCGTGGTCCGAGCCATTGAACGAGCTCTGTCACATCGCACGGACCTGATCGTTGCCGTCTCGAGCGAGGAAGAGGCGCACCTGATCGACCTGGGTGTCGACCCATCGAAGGTTGTTGTCGTGCCGAACGGCGTTCCGCCCGCACCGGAACGAGATGCGAAGAAACGGGGGGCCGTTCGCGACGCGCTCGGACTTCCGTTGGATGCAGTGGTGGTGGGATTCGTCGGACGTCTCAGCCGCCAGAAGGCGCCAGAGATTCTCCTGGCGGCCTTCGAATCGATTGCTGAGCGATTCCCAGACATCCATCTGGCAATCATCGGCACAGGCGAGCTCGAGCCGGACATCAACAGGCTCGCCGAGCAATCGTCGGCTGCGGCCCGTATTCACCTGCTGGGAGAACAACCTGGGCGTTGGGCGATGAACGCGTTCGACGTCTTCGCGCTGCCCAGTCGCTACGAGGGCTTCCCCTACGTGTTGATCGAGGCGCTGCATGCTGGACTTCCCATCGTGACCACGGTCGGAGCATCGGCAGATCTCCTGTTCGAGGGCGCAGCTGACCCGATCGGGGGTCGGACGGCCGTGGATGACGCCGCCGGTTTCGCCGAGGCTCTCAGCAAGATTCTCGAACATGGACCCTCCTCGTTCGCTGCGGCGTGCCGAGCGCGAGGTCTGACCTTCACCGCCGATGCCATGATCGAGCAAACACTGGCAGCGTTGTCCGACCTACGCGGATAGGTCAACAAACACAGTCGAGCCAGCAACCTTTGTCCCATAACGTGACACGTCCTACCGTGGCGCCAGTAGAGAAAGGGACGTCGCGTTGAGGGACACGACTGTGTTAGTGACCGGCATCGCCGGATATGTGGGATCGCATGCTGCCGCTGCGCTTGCTCACTCCGGGTACGAGGTCGTCGGCATTGACAACTTTGAGAACAGCACAGCGGCATCAATCGAACGTCTGACGTCGCTCATCGGCGGCTTCGCTTTCGTAGAAGCAGATGTACAGAACACCGATCGAGTCGCCGACACGCTGCGCGACCACAAGGTGGACGCGGTCCTGCACTTTGCCGGCCGCAAGTCGGTCGCTGAATCCGTGTCCGACCCACTCGGCTACTTCCGGACGAATGTCGCAGGTTCGATCTCCGTGCTCCAAGCAATGGCTCGGGTGGACCTCCATCACTTCGTCTTCTCGTCGTCCTGTACGGTCTACGGCAACGGCGACGGGCCCACCGATGATCGAGGCGCCCGTTCGATGGCCGAGACCGATGCGGTTGCGCCGTGTAACCCCTACGGACGGTCGAAGGCCATGGTCGAGTCAATCTTGGATGATGCTGCTCTCGCCGGGCTCGTCTCGTCGATCTCGCTGCGGTACTTCAACCCGATCGGTGCACACCCCAGCCACCAGATCGGCGAGGACCCGAAGAACCCACCGGCGAACCTTCTGCCCCATGTCATGGAGCGAGCGTTGCACGGCGGCGAACCTCTGAAGGTCTACGGTGACAACTACAACACCATCGATGGCACGTGCATCCGTGACTACGTGCATGTCAGCGATCTCGCCCACGCACACGTCGCGGCCCTCGAGTCACTCGGCAACGAACCCGGACACCGCGCGGTGAACATCGGTACCGGAACCGGACACAGTGTCCTCGAGGTCATCGACGCCGTTGAGCGCGTGACCGGCAGGACCATCCCGTACGACATTGTCGACCCCCGCCCCGGTGACGCCGCCGCGCTCTACGCCAATCCGGAACTGGCACTCGAGCGACTGAGCTGGAAGGCCGAAGCCGATCTCGATCAGATGTGCGACGATCATTGGCAGTGGCACCACTCACGCTCGTGAGTCGCTGCCGCTCGTTCGACTCCTGATGCTTTGGATTCTCGTCACGGGGCTCGTGGCCGTCAGCTTTGTCGGCGTTGCTGCAGTGCTTCGCCATTGGAAGTGGGATCTCAGGCGAGCGAGCATGCTCGCCGTTGTCTTCCTGGCCACCGACTTCGTGCTCCGCCCGACTGAGTTGCTGATTGGGCTCGATGAGCCGTTCCCGAACGAGCACTTTGAGGGTCGAACCGTGGTTGATGCGCTCGCTCGAGCCCAAGCGTCGTTCCTCCTCTGGCTCGCGCTCTTTGTGTTGACGGTTGCCCTTGTCGAGCGTTTCCTGGAAACGAGTGCTCTGGCCGAGAGCGTCGGCTCCAAGATTGAGGCCAACGGGTCGCGTCTTCTTCCTGATGACAGGGCCGTGCAGCGCGTTCTCCCCCTGCTGGTCGGCTTTGGATTCATCGGGTCGGCCTACGCATGGAATCGGTTCGGGTTGACCGGGCTGGCCAGCGCTGCGAAGGGGAAGGAATTGGACCTCCCCCACATGCTCAGAGTGCCCGCAATCGGGGCCGCCTACTTCGGTATGGCCGTGGCAACCGCTGGTGTGGCTCGAAAGCACCGGTCGATGTCCGTGATCGGCGGCCTCGCCTTCATAGCGGGAGCCTTCGTGTCCTTCACATGGGGCGCACGAGGTAACGCAGTGTTCCCGTTCGTCATCCCGGCGATTGCTGCGTTGAGTGGTATGGAAACACGTCCGTTGCGGTCGAGTGCAGAGTGGCGGCGCGTTGCCCTCCGTGTGTTCCTCGCCTTCATTGTCGTGTGCTCCATGGGAGTGGGACTGCGGGTCGTCCGAGAGGTCGTTTCGCTCGGAGGAACCAACGCTCGTACGACACAGGGACCCATCTTCCGACGTCTGGCCATTACGGCCAACCACACTCGGTATGACGCTGCGCTGCTGGTCTTCGACGATGACGAGCCGACACCGGAGTCCCCCGGGCTGGACCTCTTCATCAACGGCAGCTCTCGTGCCCTGTCGCCGATCGTGCCGCCACGGGGATCCTTCGAACCCCCCGCCATCACGGTCGCGCAAACGTTCGAACCGTGGAGGAACAACGGTTGGCCGTTGACCGCGCTCGGGGACTGGTTCTTCGCCGGTCGATGGGGCGGTGTCGCTCTCGGCGCGATCGTGAGCGGTCTGATCTTTGGCCTGATTGATGCGTGGCAGGCGCTCTACCGCCGCCGGTATTGGGCGGTGACGACCGGCTTCGTGGCTATTTGGTCGACGACCCTGACATGGGGCGGCTTCGGCGCCACGACCCCGGCACGAGCGCGGTCGATGCTCCCGATCCTCATTGTGCTGATGCTGCTGGCGACGCTGCTTGGTCGGGGAACACGGCCGGCTGCGCTGAAGGAAACCGCGACTTCAGCGAGTTGATTGGGCTCTCGAAGAATCTCCACGACAAGGCGCTGATGATCAGCGTCAGGCCGAGGCCACCGATGTGGTCGTACTCGGCGGCCCCGCCCGTGAGGAGTGACCAACCCTCCCGCCACAGTGCCGGCGCCAGGATGTGCCAGACGTAGATGCCGTAGGAGATCGATCCGATGTATCGGAGCGGCCGGAACTCCAGGAGTCGCTGGACGGGACGCGGAACCATTCCGGAGGCGATAGCAAAGATCACGAAGGTGAAGAACGCTGCTCCGGCGAGACCAACCCAGACGAAGGCTGCTTCTTCGGCAAACGTCCGACCTCCGACACGGCTGAACGGGCCGATGAGCTTGCGCACCGCAAATCCCCCAAGGGCGACGGCTCCCAGTGCCCCACTCGCCACGACGAGCGTTCTACGCCGCACGGTGAGCTTCCCTGGTGCGGTCCACATTGCGAGAAGTGCGCCAGCGCCAAAGGCATCCAGGCGAGCGAACGTGATGCGTTGAGCGTCGCCGGGCGCGACATCGGCAAGGAGGAGCCCAACGCGGCTGGCGACGCCAACGCCAATGGCGAGGCCGGCTACCCGCCCGAGCCACTCATGAGGAACGAGGAGCATCACAAACGGCCACACGAGGTAGAACTGTTCTTCGATCGCAAGAGTCCACAGGTGGCCGGTGAACGAGGGCCCGTCTGTCCACATCGCCGAGAAGTTCTGCAGATAGAGCAGATTCCACCCGATGGAACGTCCGACCGAACCAACATTGAAGAAAAGGGCGAGGACAAAAAGACCAAAGAGGTAGCCGTAGTACAGCGGAAAGATGCGAAGCGTTCGACGGGCATAGAAGCGAGTGAAGGCGTCGCGACGCTTTCCGTGATCCGGTATCGAACCGGCACCTTGGAGAGCTTCCCGTTCGACGAGCAGAATGCGCGTGATGAGGAACGCGCTCAAGACGAAGAACGCTTGAACGCCGAACCAACCCAGCGGCATGACCCTGTGGACACCGCTTGATTTCGGTACGTAGTGATGCACGACGACAGCGGCGACAGCAATCGTTCGATACGTATCCAGACCCCCGATGTAGCCCGACGGGATCGCCGACCGATCACCCAACCTCGACGGCATCAGCCCAGCGCGGCCAGCGGCGAAGCGTCGAGCATCTCCTCGAGTGAGCCCATGGCTTGGAGCACTCCCACATCGTCGAGCTGACGGCCGATGATCTGCAGACCAACGGGCATCCCATCGGCGGTGAACCCACAATTGATGGATCCTGCGGGGTTGCGGGTGAGGTTCAGTCCATAACTGAAGGAGACCCACGCTGGCCGCTCCTCACCGTTGATGGTTCCCTCATGCCCGATCTCGGGAATCTGGCCTGCGCACATCGGCGTGAGGATCAGCGGGGCATGCTCGAAGGCCGCATCGAGCTCAAGGTTGAACGTGTGGATCGCGTCGATGGAGGCGATGACGTCGGTGCCGGTCACCTTCGCCCCCCACTCGATTTGGAAGCGGAGTGACTCATCAATCTGGCCCCACTCCGGTGTGCCGATGAGATGGCCCTGTGTCCGCGCTCGCAAGGCGGTCCACATCACCCACCAGGGCATCAGGGGATCTTGACTCCACACCTCATCGAGCTGCACAACCTCGACGCCGGCCGCCTCCATCCGGGCGATCGCTTCAGCGCAAACCCGGCCCACCTCGTCGTCGACCTCGGCGAACCCCATGGTCGGGGCCCACACAACACGCGTGGGCAGTCGGGCCTCGGCCACGGCTTCGTACCAGGGGGAACCGGAGCGAGGGAGCGAGAAGGGATCCGTGGGATGTGGCCCCACACACATGTCAAGGGCGAAGGCGGTGTCGATTGTTCGGCGAGCCATCGGCCCTTTCACGGTGCACAGACCCGAGCCTGGAGGATTCGGTCCGCCGTTGGGGATGCGCCCTTGCGTGGTCTTGATGCCCGAGAGCGCACAGAGTGCGGAAGGGATCCGGATCGAACCGCCGCCGTCAGAGCCGGTGGCGAGCGGAACCATGCCGGCCGCTAGCGCCGCCGCGCTGCCTCCGGATGAGCCACCAGGCGTTCGGTTGAGGTTCCACGGGTTGCGGGTGACACCGGTCAGCGGTGAATCCGTGGCGCCCTTGTGCCCGTACTCCGGTGTCGTGGTCTTGCCGATGACGACGCACCCGGCGGCTCGGAGTCGGGCGACGAGTACCGAGTCGCCCTCGGCCGGAGCGGTGCTGGAGAGCTTCGACCCGTAGCGAGTGGCGAAACCGGCAGCGTCCTCGAGGTCCTTGACTGCGAGCGGAATTCCGGCCAGCGGACCGACGCTGTCGCCGGCGACGAGTCGCTGATCCACCTCCGTCGCATCGGCCAGCGCAGCGGCTCCGTCCACTGTGACAAAGGCATTCAGTTCCGGATCCAACTGCTCGATGCGTTCGAGCGCAGCGATGGTCAGCTCACGAGCGGAGAGCTCTCGGGTGCGGACGCGGGCGGCGAGATCGAGCACTCGATGCTGACGAAAGTCCATCAGTGCAAGGTAGACGACATCCGACGCCCGGGGTTGTCCTCGCCACCGGCATCTATCGGTCCGGCGGTCCTGCACCAGATCCCCACACGGCTCTCACCTCTGGGGCCGCTGCGACACTGAAACTGGCCGCCGTGCCAGCAACGTTCCCCAGTCACCAGGGTCTCATCATCGCCGCCAAATTGAGATGGCCGGATCGGTTCGACGCAACGGCACTGTGCCTCGGAGCTGCCGCGCCCGATCTTGCGTATCCGCTGACCAGCTGGCTCCAACGCGAGAGTCACACCCCCATCGGCGTCGTGACGTGGGCGATTCCCGTCGCCGCAATGACGGCGGTGGTGCTCCGCCGCTGGGCTGCACCAGGACTCTTTGCCTGTCTTCCTCAGCTCGGCCGTCTCCAACTTCGTGCTTACGGAGCACTGTCGACTCGCCGACCGAGCTGGTGGCAGACCATCGCCTCAGCGGGGCTGGGAGCTGTGAGTCACGTGTTCATCGATGCCTTCACCCATCGAGGCCGGTGGGGAGCGAATCTGTTGGGCCTCAACGGGACAGTTCTGAAGGTACCCGGCCTCGGTGAGCTCAGCGGGGCGCGTGTTCTGCAGTACGCAGGACACAGCCTTGGCGTCATCTTCTTCCTCGTGGCGCTGACCGTGATCGCGTCATCGGGCCACGTGGAACGTTGGTATGGCGACCAGGCTGTCGCCATTGCCCGCGCCCGCCAGGTTCCGACGCTACTGAGGTGTGTCTTCGCGTTGGTCACCTTCGCCCCGGTGCTCGGATTGCTTGCAGTTACTGGACGCACCGATTTCGGGGCGATCTTTCTCATCCAAACCACGGTGTTGCCATCGGTGCTGCTCGCCGGGGCAATCGTGACTCGTCAGTTGCCGAGGCAGGCGACCAGACCGTTGGAGAGCAGCGCCTCACGGAACGTGCCCGCAGGACACGAACCTTCGGGCTCTCGGGCGCCGATGACCCGACCGTCGGACAGGCCGTCGCAAGGAACGGGTAGCAGCTGACCTTCCGACATGACGAGGACACACGAGCCGGCTTCGACGCCGATGTCGGGGCCGGGAACGGTCGTGGTGGTTGGAGCCGTGGCTCGTGAGCCGTTGGCGTAGGCCGTGAAGATGAAGATGGCCAGGAGCATGCCGAAGAACCCGACCGTGCCCAGAACTCGAACGGTGCCGGAGTGCCGAACCTCTCGCTCCTCTTCCTGGAGCCGTCGCCTTGAAGCGAGGAACTCAGGATCGAAGAGCCGGGGATCAACCCGCGGGACTCCGTCGTCGGTGCGCACGTAGTCGCCAACACTGGGGCCGGCCGTCCCGTTGCGTTCGGCCCGTTGACGGTCGTAGGCAGCGCGACGAGCGTCGTCCCCGAGCACACGCCACGCCTCGTTGACAGAGCGCATGGCTGTTTCCGCCTGGCGGGACTCAGCAGCGGGCGCGTTGATGAAACGGTCGGGGTGCCAGCGACGAGCTTCGTCGTGATACGCGCGCCGAATATCGGCATGGGTCGCCTTTGAGCTGACGCCCAGTGTCTTGTAGTGCGACATTCGCCGACCGGCCTCCAAGTTTCCGGCCGTCAGCGTATGACTGCTAGACCCTCCCTGTGTCATCGGGCTGACGAATGCCGGTGGCGAAACGACGATGGGAGTTCACCATGAAGTTGGCACTCGGCTTGGGTTATTGGGGTTCGGGTCTTCCGAAGGGGATGCCCGAGCAAGTTGCGGCCGCTGAGGACCTGGGGTTCGACAGTATGTGGACTGCCGAGGCGTACGGTTCCGACGCCCTCACTCCCCTGGCGTGGTGGGGTGCCGCGACGGAGCGGATCGGCCTCGGCACCTCGATCTGCCAGATCTCCGCTCGGACACCCACCGCGATGGCGATGGCTGCCCTCACGATGGATCATCTCTCCGGCGGCCGCTTCCGCTTGGGCCTCGGCGCCTCGGGGCCTCAGGTAGTGGAGGGCTGGTATGGCCAGCCATATCCCAAACCGCTGGCTCGCACGAGGGAATACGTGGAAATCATTCGCAAGGTGCTGGCTCGTGATCTTCCCGTGGATCACTACGGCGAGCACTACCACTTGCCCTACAAGGGCGGAGCCGATCTCGGGAAGGCGCTCAAGTCCACCGTGCACCCGCTGCGGGAGGACATACCGATCTACCTCGGCGCTGAGGGTCCGAAGAACGTGGCCATGACAGCGGAGATCGCCGACGGATGGCTGCCCCTCTTCTTCTCGCCGTCCGACAACGACTTCTACAAGTCCAACATGGAGGAAGGCTTCGCCCGGGAGGGCGCCAGACGCACCATGGATGACTTCGACGTCGCTGCGGTCGTTCCCGTTGTCCCCGGTGATGATGTCGAAAAAGCAGCCGACGGCGTTCGCCCGATGCTGGCGCTCTACGCCGGTGGAATGGGAGCGAAGGAGGCGAACTTCCACCTCAACGTGTTCACCCGCATGGGTTACGAAGCCGAGTGCCAGAAGATTCAGGAGCTCTACTTGGCCGGGAACCGCAAGGATGCCATTGCTGCTGTTCCAACCAAGATGGTGGAGGACGTGGCGCTCGTGGGTCCGCCGGAGAAGATCCGGGACGAGCTGGCCAAATGGGACGAGAGCGTGGTCAACACCCTCGTCATCAGTGGCCAACCCAAGCTCTTGGAGATGATGGCAGGCGTCGTCTCGTAGCAAAGCGCAGCCCCCTCACCCGAACTGCCCACCCAAACCTGCAGCGCTGGACGACCTTTCAGCCGAAAAATCGTGTCCAGCCCACCTTTTTGGTGCGCTGGACACGATTTTTCGGGGAGGGGGTTCTCGTTCGCTGCAGTTTCGAGCTCTGCAGTTTCGTGGGTGGACGGGGCTAGCCGCCGAGAGCGAGGCCGAGGGCGAAGAGGGCACCGGTGGCGAGCTGGGTCTTGCCCGTCTCTCCCAACACGGGGATGAGTTCGGCCCCCTTGGCCCCACCCAACACCTTCTTGATCGGCGGCACGGCGAGCACCAGGCCAGCCAACCCGATCAACGCCGGTGGTCGACTCACGCCAACCGCCACGATGCAGACGGCCGTCAGCACGAAGAGCCCGACATACGCCTTGCGGGTCGTTGCGTCTCCGAGGCGAACTGCCAGAGTTGCCTTACCGGCGACGGTGTCTCCCGGAATGTCTCGCAGGTTGTTGATCACCAGCAGCGCAACGGCCAGGCACCCAACGGCGACCGACGCCAGCACCACGAGGATCGAGACCTCCCGACCCTGCACGTAGAACGAGCCAACCGTGGCCACCACCCCAAAGAAGATGAACACGAAGACTTCACCGAGCCCGAGGTAGCCGTAGGGTCGTGGTCCTCCCGTGTAGGCCCAGCCGGCCAACATCGACAGTGCGCCCACCACGAACAGCTCGGGGCCCACCGCAAGCGCCAATGCACCGCCAACGACTCCGGCCACACCGAAGCTCGTTGCCGCTGCGAGCTTCACTTCCTTTGCTGTGGCCAGCCCAGAGCCAACCAACCGGATCGGACCAACCCGGTCGTCATCGGTGCCTCGTTCGCCGTCGGCGTAGTCGTTGACGTAGTTCGTGGCCAGCTGCAGAGCGAGCGACACAATCATCGCCGCTACGAACCTCCAGACGATCACGCCACCTTCGGACCCGTCTGACGGCTCGACGCCGATCCACGCCGCCGTTCCGACCAACACAGGTACAACCGCCGCCGGAAGCGTGCGGGGCCGGGCGCCGAGTACCCACCGGTTCGTGGACGGAGGCGACGGAGCGGCGGGCGAAGTCATTCCGCTGCGGGGATACCGCTGCCCGCGGCTTCGACCTGCACGTCGAACTCCAGCAGCGTGGCGCCCATGGACACGGGACGTTGCGGCGGCGCTGACTCTTCACTGCCGGCCGCTGCGCCTTCGGCCTCACTGCCGGATGCATCTGCCCCGGCCGGCGGGCCAGCGTGAGCGTTCCGAGCACCATCGCCGTCGCGCCAGGCGGCATAGGAAGCCTCGTCGGCCCAGCGCGTGTAGACGAACCAGCGGGTCTCGGCATCGCCCGTGGGCTTGAGGAGCTCGAACCCTTCGAAGCCGGCGACGTCACCGAGGCTGTTCATGCGAGCCGTGAAGCGCTTCACGATCTCGTCGCCGGCCTGCGGTGGGATCTCAAGGGCATTGATTCTGACGATCGACATGCGAGTTGTGTAGCAGCCGAATGAGCTAGGAGCTGAGCCGGTTGGCGAGGCGTTCGAGGGCGGCGACGCGACTGCCCTTGACGAGGATTGCGTCTCGGCCGTCGATCTCGCCCAACGCGGCAAGGGCGGCATCGATGGATTCGACGTGCTCGACGGCGGCCCCGTAGTCCGCAGCATCGACAGCGATCACTCGAACACCGCTCGTGATGGCCTCGTGAGCGATGGCCAGGTGCTCCGCTTCGTGCTCGTCGCCCAGTTCTGCCATCACGCCGAGGACGACGGTCTTCCGCTCGGCGGCGAGCGCATCGAGCGAGGCCAGGGCGGCGCGGACCGAGGTGGGATTGGCGTTGTAGGCGTCATTGATCACGAGCGCGCCACTTGGCGTCTGGCTCACATCCATGCGCCAGTCCGACAACAACGTCGACTCCAGTCCTCGCACGGCGTCGGCGAGCGGAATGCCCGCCGCGAGCGCCACGGCCAACGCGCCAGTGGCGTTGTGGGCCATGTGCTCTCCGGCCAACGGCAACGCGATCTGGGCCTCGCCTTGCGGAGTGGCCACAGTGAAGGTCGGGCGAAGCAACTCGTCGAGCTCAACCGCTCCCAGACGCACATCACCACTCACCCCGTAGGTGACGACCTCAGCGTTGGACCGGCGTGCCATGGCGACCACACGATGGTCGTCTGCATTCAGCACCGCCACACCATCCGATGGCAACGCCTCGATCAGCTCACCCTTCGCCTGAGCGACGCCTTCCAGCGAGCCGAACAATTCGGTGTGGGCTCCGGCGACCCGTGTGACCAACCCGATGGTCGGCCGGGCAACGGCACAGAGATCGGCAACGTGACCCGGACCCCGAGCGCCCATCTCGACAATCGTCACCTCGGTGTCGTTCGGCGCATTCACAAGCGTCAACGGAAGTCCAAGCTCGTTGTTGAACGACGCCGGGTTGGCATGTGTTCTTCGTACCGAAGAACAGGCGGCGGCAATCAGATCCTTCGCCGAGGTCTTGCCGACGCTGCCCGTCACACCAATCACGGGCGAGGGAAGTCGGTCTCGAGCCGCCGCCCCCAAGGCGGTGAGCGCGGCCGCGTTGTCGTCGACCACGATGCTCGCGTCGAAGCCGCTCCCTTTTGCCGAGCGTGACCAGAAGTGCGCACTGGCTCCAGCCGAAAACGCCATGGGGATGAACTCGTGGCCGTCTCGCTCAGCGACGATCGGGACGAACAGATTCCCGGTGGTGACCAACCGGCTATCGATCGATACACCCTCGATGTCAACGTCGGTGCCGACCAGCTCGCCACCCACGATGCGTGCGACCTCAGATGCAGTGAATTCCACAGCAATGGTGTAGTCGAATCGCAGCGAAGACTCGGCCACCGCAGCAAGTCTCAAGCACTACATTCGGGCGATGACCGATCCGGCCAGCAAGATTCGCCTCATCGTTGTTTTCGGCGGCCTCTCTGCCGAACACGAGGTTTCGTGCACGACTGCCACCCACGTTTTGGCCGCAGCTCGCCCCGATCGCTACGACATCGAGGCCATCGGCATCACGAAGTCCGGTCAGTTCGTGGTTGCTGAGGAAGCCATGGCGGTGCTCGCCGACGGGGCGCGATCGCTACCCCCATCCCTTGCGGCCGAGGGACCGAGCACGGATTTGTCGATCGTCGTTCGCGAGGCAATGAGCGACAGCTCGTCAACCCCCGTGTCCGCCGGCTCGAGCGCGACCACCGTGGTGCTCCCTCTCCTGCACGGACCGTTCGGCGAAGACGGAACGATCCAGGGAATGCTCGAGATGGCCGGCGTTCCCTACGTGGGCGCGGGCGTGCTGGCCAGTTCAGTCATCATGGACAAGGTCATGTCCAAGACGGTGTGCGATGCGGTGGGCATCGCACAGACCCGGTGGATGGCGCTGCACGAGGCCGATACAGACGACGGGGTTCCGTCTTCGGGTCAGCTCGACTCGTTCGTCGAGACACTGGGATTCCCGATCTTCGTCAAGCCCGCCAACATGGGTTCTTCTGTCGGTGTCGGCAAGGCTGACACGCTCGAGGAGCTCGCCGCTGCGATTGCCGTCGCCTTCCGCTACGACGAAATGCTCGTGCTTGAGGAAGGTGTCGATGCCCGCGAGATCGAGCTCGCGGTTCTCGGCAATCACGAGGTGCGAGTCTCGCTCCCGGGCGAGATCAAACCGGCAGCCGACTTCTACGACTACGACGACAAATACAAGGACGGCGCCGCGGAGCTGCTGATTCCAGCGCCGCTCTCGGACGAGATGGTAGCCGAGCTGCAGCGGTTGGCCGAGCAGGCGTACCGGGCCCTGCGCTGCGAGGGCATGGCTCGAGCCGACTTCTTGGTCGAGGAGGGTCCCGGCGGTCGCGGCCCACTCCTCAACGAGTTGAACTCCATTCCCGGCTTCACCCCGATCTCGATGTACCCGAAGATGTGGGAGGCGAGCGGACTGTCCTATCCGGACTTGATCGACGAACTCGTGAGGCTGGCGATCGAGCGACATGCACGCCGCGCCACCAAGCGCGGCGCCAGCTGAGGCTCACGCTGGACGTCGGCACTGTGCTCGCCTTCGGTCAGAACCAACCCTCAGGCCGCTCGCTGTTTCGTATCGCCCGTTCCCACTGGTCAGCGAGACCGGCGAGGCCGGGGTGCCCAAGCGCAGAGATGGCGGCGACCGACTCGAGCAGCACTGCGTCGGCGGGCAACAGCCGCAGCAGTTCCATCCAGAAGAACATGGGCTCGTCTCGGTAGATCGGTGGGACCACGGCGCCGACCATGTCCCCGATGGACGGCCACGAATCGGGTTCACCAACGCGGTAGAGCGCCCCCAGCATGCAGTCGGAAACGGCAGCTTTCATGAGCTTCAAATCCAGCTCGGAGTCCAGTGCGGCCAGGGTCTCCGGCTCGATGCCCGCCGGCCGAGCGCCAGACCCGATCATCTCCTGCACCAAACCTGCGGCGATCACCACCTCGCATCGACACCGCAACCCGTACGGCGTCAAGAGCTGCGCGCTGTGCTCAGTCCGGGGAGCGTGCGTCATGTACCTCAGCACCGACAAGGCGAGCGAAACGCTCCCGTCGCAGCTGTCCTCAAACAGCGCGTAGATCGCGTGTTGGCCCTCGAACTTCGTGCGGATCACGGTCGAGCCGTCGCTGCCGCACACCACTGCCGTGCGTGCGCGCATCGCTCCTGCGGACGAGAGCGAGTGAAGAAGTCCGCCGACGCCCCGCGCCACGTCCGTTTCGAACACCACACCAGCGGCCACTTCACCCTCCGCCCGTCCCACGCGAAAAGCGACCTTCGCCAGGCCTTGAGGAGTTGCGGTGGGCAGCTCGGCCGCCAACCGGGCGCGAACCATCAACGTGGCAGATTCGGTCGAGGTGGCCGCACCGACCGGCGCGGTCAGCGCTGGAGTGCGCACGTCCATCAACCTCGCTGCTTCTTCGGCCTCGACCAGCGACAGAACGAAGAGGCGCGCCGACGAACCCCAGCCATCACCACCTGCGTTGACCATCGAATCGGCGAGGACGCTCAAGCTGGCTCGAAACCGGTCCTCGGTTCGTTCACCGTTCACACTGCGGCACCGCCCTCTGTTGTCGAAGAGCTCGCTCCTACTTTGATCTTATCTATGTACCATTCACTACCTTCAACATGCACCAAGAATCAGTTCAACTGTCACCGAATCGGCGTTCACCGTCTTCACACCCGCTGAGTGGTGCCCTGCCCAAAGAGCCCGTTCGGCCGAACCAGCAACACCGCCACCATGATCAGATACGGCAGGATCGTCGAATAGCCGGCTCCCAACAGCGAGGTGTACGGAGCGAGCAGGCCGCCACTCAAGACCTGCACAAGCCCGATGAACACGCCCGCCACATAGACGCCCTGATACGAGTCCCACCCGCCGAGCGCCAGCACCGGAACCGCCCGAAAGAATGATGCCGGGGCGGCAGCGGTCGAGACAGCTCCGATGCCACCCCCGGCGATCGAGAAGCACAGCGCCGCCAACGTTCCTAAGACGGCGGCGAGGGCCCAGGCGAACCCGGTGACTCGGCCGCGGGGAATGCCCTGAGCAAGTGCTGCCTCTTCATCTCCCGCCAACGCTCGGGCCGCGATCCCGAACCCCGTCTTGTCGAAGAGCGCGAGCCCGCCGAGCACAGCAGCCGCCAGCCCGACTGGCACGAGCGTCGAGATCTTGACGTCGACGCCGAACACTCGGGCAACGTCAAGACCCCACGGGACCGCGAACCGGCGGCTGATCGGGGCTTGATCCATCAGACGTTGCACCACGATGGAGACGCCGATGGTCACCGTGGTGATGATGAAGGCTGGTCGCCCTCGCATCGGCCGCACGGCGATGCGCTCGACAGCCATTCCCATGAGACCGGCACAGACAATCGCCACCAGCAAGCTGAGCACCCATCCGACCGTCGTGCCTCGCAGCAGCAGGAGAGGGTTCCGGCCAGCGAGGATCGAAAGCCCGTAGGCGCCGTCGGAGGCCATCGAGGTCATGACGAGCGCGCCGGCGACGCCGATCGGAGCGTGGGCGAAGTTGAGAATGCGGTTGGTCTTGAAGACGGCAACGAATCCAAACGCCACGAGCGCATAGATCGATCCGAGGCTCAAGCCGTCGAAGAGAAGCGTGCCGATGCCCATGCAGGACTACCAGCCGCTGATGCCGCCACCCCCGCCAAAGGAGCCGCCACCACCAAACGAGCCGCCGCCGAAGGAGCCGCCACCACCAAAGGAGCCGCCGCCAAACGATCCTCCGCCTCCGAAGGATCCCCCGCTCCCGCTGCCTCCGGTTGAGGTCCGGGAACCTCCGCCCCAGCTACTGCCTGCACTTCCAACGACAACCCACGTCGACTGACGTCGTCGACGGGCGATGACGGCAGTCCGAATCGAGGTGGCACGATCGGCGATTTCGTTCGCCTCACGCAGCTGCGCCTCGAGCGAGGCTGGAAGTTGCTGCAGCTCGTTGGCCAAATCGTCGAGCTCACGATTGGCGGACGATCCGACCATCTCCCAGCCCACGGTGGAGCGGGCTCGCTCGATGCTGCGCTGGGCCCGGGCGATCTCTCGCTGCACTTCTCGACGCAGCGCGGCCACCCGCTGCTGCTCCTCAGCGGCCTCGTGCAGCAATACATCGATCTGGTGGGCAAGACGGTTTGCCGTTTGCGCAACGCGGAGATGGTTCGGCAACCGCTTGTTGAGCTCCGCCTGCAGGCCACGTAGTGCCTCGTCAACTCGCTGAGGTTCAACGTCGAATCGGGTCGGAAGATCCGGGTCGTGAGTCGCTACGAAGTCGATGAGTTCGTTGAGCTCATGCCGGGCCTGAGCAAGGAGGCCCGGGGCTCCCTCTTTCGCTGTGCGGAGATCCACAAACAGTGCGTCGACCTCGTCAAGGAGCTCGTCGGCCAGCATCAGCTGAAGACCGGAGGCTTCGAGCCGTTCACCTGCTTCGTCCCAGTGCTGGTTCCCAATGGACTCGCCGAGGGCGAGGTCCCTCAGGGCTGCCGACTGTTTGATGTGCTCGGCAGCCTCGTCGGGGTGGTCACTGGCCCACCGCCATGACTCTCCTGCGTGGTCGAGCGCCAGAGCAGCGAAGCCCTTCGTCGCCGCCGCGATTCGGCGTTCTTCCATCTGCTTTGCTTCGGACAATTCGCCCGCCCAGCTCGTGAGTCCGGCGAGTCGGTCGGGCAGCGTCTGAAGTTCGTGGCGGGCGGAGAACAACTCGGCCTCGGCCGCCTCGACTCGGTCATGAAGAGCGAGCAGATCGATCGCCAGTGGCGAAACGTCGATGGTCTCGATCGAACGTCGGGCCGAAGCGAGCTGCGACGCGGGCGCTCCGACGTTCCACCCCTCAGACCGGCGGGTGGCAAGCAGCGTCTCCGCATCGATGAACTCGGCATGAAGGAGATCAATCTTGGTTGGCACCGCCACTCGCAGACGGTCCAACAGGTTGCCGAACGCCATCAGTCGATCGAGGCCAGCGCCGAACCGGGTGATGGCATCGATCAACTCGTCGAGGCGCGCACCTGCTTCTTCGACCTCACGTTGTTTTGCGTTGCCAATCCCCTCCGGCGCTGACTGGTTGAAGAGACCAGCAGCCCGCTCAGCATCGGCACCCCCTTGGCGGGCTTCGAGGCGGCGCTCGTGCAGTTCATCCCGCGTCTGGCCGACAACGGTTCGCTCCCACACATCCGCCTGCTCACCCAGGCGCGCCGCCCGCTCCCGGGCTGCGCCGAGTTCCACAAGTGGCTGATCTGCTCTCGCCGCCAGCGCATTTCGAGCCTCGTTCAACTTCCGGCGGCGATGAATGCCGTAGCCAGCTCCGCCGGCCGCAAGTGCGCCGGCGCCCACCGCGAACGTCCAGGGTGCGCCCCCTCCGGAACTGTCGTCTCCGTCGGCAGTTGACTCAGCTGGCGTGGTCTCAGGCACCGCTCCGATCGCCGAACGAATCGTTGCCAAGCCGTCGACGATGCCGCCTTCGAAGTCGCCGTTCTGGAAGCGGGTGTTGATCACGTTGTCTCGAATGCCGCCCGCCACCGGATCGAGTTGCGAGGTGAAGTCATTGCCGTAGAAGAGTGCGGTCTCGCGCTCATCGATGGAGACGGCGATCAAGATGAGGTCCGCCTGCCGTCCGCCGGGACCGTCGCCAAAGCACTCGGCGATCAACTCATCGATGCGGGGCTGCAAGCCATCTCGGGAGAACACGCGAATGACCGGCGTACCGATTTCTGCCAACTCCGCTGCGGCGGCTTCGACCTGCGCATCGTCGAGGACGCCCGGCTCGTCGAGCACGATTCGGTCGCAATCATTCTGGGCGGACGCGGCAGCGGGAAACCACAGCAGGAGCGTCAGCGAAAGGGCTCCGAGACTGGCGGCCAATTTCATCATCGAGGCGAGGCTACTGCGCCTCAACGATGAGCACGGAGCGGAGAAACGCCAAGATCGTCCTTCGGAGCCGCGCCGCGACCCGAATGTCCAATTCGAGCCCCACGACACGCAAGACCTCAGTATCAGACACCACGCCGGTGACCGCGGCGTACGCCGACACCAGCAGCATGCGAGCGTCCGAGGTTTGGAACCGCCCGGCGGCCATCCCAGCTTCGAGAGACTGGATCGCCGCATCGGCCAGCGGCTCGAGCAGATGGATGATGCGATCGGAGCGAGGTGGTCCGAGGCGGCCGACCTCTCGGAGCAGGCCGACAAGCTCGGGGCGGGCGATGGCCAGGGCAAAGGCGGAGCGGACGGTGACCTCCACTCGTTCCCAACCCTCGGGCACGGTGGCGATGTCTCGCCCAAGAGCGGCGGCCAGCTCGTCCGCTGCGGCAAGGACGACGGCATCGAGCAACCCGTCCTTGGACTTGAAGTGGTAGAGAATCGTCTGCTTCGTCACGCCCATCGTTCGCGCCAAATCGTCGAGAGAGACGCCGGCGAAACCTCGTTCAGCGAAGGCCGCAGATGCGACCTCGATCGCTCTAGACTTGGTGCTCACTTACCAAATGGTAGAGAACCCGTTGACCGATCCAGCGTCAGCGCAGCGGTTGTCATGCCAAGGAGTCCCATTGATCGCCGAAACCAGTGTTGCCAATCGTTTGGCCGGCAAACGCATCGCCATCACGGGCTCCACTGGGTTTCTGGGCACTGCGTTGGTCGAGCGCCTCATGCGAGCCGTTCCTGATTGCGAGATCGTCTTGCTGGTTCGTCCGGGGAAACGATCGACGCCCGCTCAACGGGCGCGGCGCGAGGTGTTCCGCAACGACGCCTTCGATCGCCTGCTCGAAGATCGAGGCAAGGACGAGTTCTGGGCGGAGGTCGAACGTCGGGTGCAAGTGGTCGGCGGCGACGTCAGCACCGACGGCCTCGGACTCGACGACGAGGGCCGCGCCATCTGGGCCAGCTGTGACATCGTCATCCACTCTGCGGCGACGGTGAGTTTCGACGCTCCGCTCGACAGCGCCGTGGAAGTCAACCTTCTCGGCCCGACCCGCATCGCCGAGGCGCTGCAGGACATGGGCGTGAACCCACACTTCATTGCCGTGTCGACCTGCTACGTCGCAGGCAACCGTCGTGGTAGTGCACCGGAACAGCTGTTGATAGACAGCCCCTTCCACATCGACGTGGATTGGAAGGCTGAGGTCCGGGCCGCTCGCCGCGCTCGTTCCGACGTCGATGCCGAGAGCCGGCAGATCGAGCGCCTCGAAGAGTTCCGCAAGCGGGCCGAGAACGAACTCGGTGCGGCAGGCACTCCCCTCCTGGCAGCCAAGACCGAGCAAATTCGTCAGCGCTGGATGAGCGAACAGCTGGTCGAGCAAGGCCGGGCCCGTGCCGTGTCGCTCGGCTGGCCGGACTCCTACGCCTACACGAAGGCACTTGGCGAGCGGGCGCTCGTCGAGTCCAAGGGGAACGTGCCGGTGAGCATCGTGCGCCCGGCCATCATCGAGTCAGCTTGGGCCGAACCCCGGCCGGGCTGGATCAAAGGCTTCCGCATGGCGGAGCCGATCCTCATCTCGTACGCCCAAGGCCTCCTGAAGGAGTTCCCCGGTGTGCCCGAGGGTGTCGTTGACGTCATCCCGGTTGACCTCGTCGTGGCCGCCATCATCAACGTGGCCGCCCGCGGGCATCAGGGCGAAGACACGCCCGGCGATCATGGGGTCGACATCACTCAGGTCGCGTCCGGCACTCGCCAACCCCTGCACTACCGGACCCTCGTCGAGCTGGTGAGCGGCTGGTTCCAGGAGAAGCCGCTGTACGACCGCAAGGGCCAACCTATCGCCGTCGCCCAGTTCAGCTTCCCCGGACGCGGTGCGGTGGAACGCCAGCTGGACCGAGCCCAGAAGAATCTCGATCGGGCCGACAAGGCGTTGAAGCTGCTCCCGCTTCGCGGCAAGCAGGCACTCATCAACGCCGACATTGAGGACAAGATCGAACAGGTCGAGCGGGCCTCGGCCTACGTCAAGATCTACGGCGCCTACGCCGAGTGCGAGGCGCTCTATGGCGTTGAGAATCTCGTGGCGCTTCACGACGCGCTCGACCCCGCCGATCAAGAGGCGCTGTGCTGTGACCCGGCGGTTGTCGATTGGACGCACTACGTCACCAACGTCCACCTTCCGTCGGTGGTGGAACACGCTCGCGTGAAGACCACCCCCACCCGCACTGATCCCGACGCCCGTCGCACTCGGTTGAAGAAGCGGGTACTCGACCCACAGCGCCACCTTGCGGCCTTTGATCTCGAAAACACGATCATCGCCAGCAATGTGGTGTTCAGCTACTCGTGGCTGGCCACCCGCAACATGGGGCCGGCCGACCGCATGAAGTTCGTGATGAAAACGGTGCAAGAGGCACCCCAGCTCTTGGCCCTCGACAGTCGAGATCGCACGGACTTCCTCCGCCACTTCTACCGCCGATACGACGGTGCGTCAGTGGCTCAGATGGAGAAGCTCGGCCAGGAGCTGCTCGCCGATCACATTCTCACCAAGGCCTTCCCGGACGCGGTGCGACGAGTGCGCGAACACCGAGCGCTCGGCCATCGCACCGTGCTGATCACCGGCGCGCTCAATATCGTGGTGGATCCGCTCAAGCCGCTCTTCGACGACGTGATCTGCGCCGAGATGAGCGTGAAGAACGGCAAGTACACCGGCGAGCTGCTGTCGGTGCCGCCTACGGGTGAAGTTCGAGCCCAAGCGCTGCGGGACTACGCCGATGCGCACGATCTCGATCTGAACGAGTCGGTGGCTTACGCCGACTCCTCCTCCGATCTTCCCCTCCTCGATGCGGTGGGATTCCCTGTCGCTGTGAATCCCGAGACCCGTCTCGCTTCGATTTCGCAGAAGCGTGGCTGGCTCACCGAGTACTGGTCCAAGGCTGATGGAGGCACCGATCGTGTGCTTCCGCTCGGCCCACTTCCTTCCCTTCGAAAGAGTCGTCGCTGATGGCAAGCAAGCCCCGCCCCAACCCCCGCCCTGGGTTCGTGCTCGAGGTCGATCGGCAGACGCCGCCGATTCTGTTCCACCACGGCGAAGGCTTCCGAATGGAGAAGCTCCCCGTCGGCCGGAGCCGGGTCATCTATCCCGCCGAGCCGCTCGACGGCATGATCGATCCCGATGCTGAGATCCAGGACGCGCTTCTGAACCCGATCGAGGATGATCCGCTGCCCACGCTGCTCAAGCCGGGCATGAAGCTCACGATCGCCTTTGACGACATCAGCCTGCCGCTGCCTCCGATGCAGCGGCCCGATGTGCGTCAGCGGATCATTGAAGCCGTGCTCGATATGGCAGCGGCTGCTGGCGTCGACGACGTGCACATCATTGCTGCGCTTGCCCTGCATCGCCGCATGACCGAGCGCGAGCTGCGCCACGCTGTGGGCGACCGCATTTACGAGGCGTTCGCTCCTCACGGGATGCTGTACAACCACGATGCCGAGGATCCCGACGGCATGGTGATTCTGGGCAAGACTCGCCACGACGAGAACGTGCAGATGTCCAAGCGGGCGGCCGAGAGCGATCTCGTCGTCTACGTGAACATCAACATCGTGAGCATGGATGGTGGTTGGAAGAGCACGGCCACCGGCCTGTCCGGCTACGACGGTGTAAAGGCACACCACAACCCGGCCACCATGGTGAAGAGCACCTCGTTCATGGACCAGGACAACTCCGAGCTGCATCGGAGCAACTGGCGCCAGGGCGAGATCATCAAGAAGCACGGCCCTCGCATCTTCCAGATCGAATCGACGATCAACACGAACACGTTTGGCTACGACGGCCCCCTCTCCATGCTCCAGAAGCGGGAGTGGGAGTGGAACCTCAAGGACCGCAGCAAGTTCGCAGCCATGAACGTGGGCCTGAACCGCATGACGTCAGCGCAGAAGCGCAAGGCGTTCCACTCGTGGAACGCCCCGTACGAGATGACCTCGGTGCAGGCTGGCGACGTCGAGGCCGTGCACAAGAAGACCACCGAGATGGTCTACAAGCAGCACATCGTTCCGGTCGAGGGCCAGACCGACGTGGTCACAATGGGCCTTCCCTATCTCAGCCCATACAACGTCAACTCGATCATGAACCCGATCCTGGTTGCGGTGCAGGGTCTCGGCTACTTCTTCAATCTCTACCGGGGCAAGCCGGTCGTGAAAGAGGGTGGCGTTCTCATCATGAGCCACCCCACGCCGTGGGAGTTCCACCCGGTGCACCACCCGAGCTACATCGATTTCTTCGAGCAGGTCCTGGCTGAGACCACTGACCCGGTCGAGGTCGAGAAGTACGAGAAGCAGTACGCAGAAGACGAGTGGTACCGCCACCTCTACCGAACCAGCTACGCCTACCACGGCGTGCACCCGTTCTACATGTGGTACTGGTGTGCGCACGCCATGCAGTACCTCGGCAGCGTGATCGTTGTTGGCGGCGACCCCCGCGCCGTTCGCCGCCTCGGATTCAAGCCGGCGAGCACCTTGCAGGATGCATTGGAGATGGCCACCGACACCGTCGGGCCGACCCCAACCGTCACCCACATTCACAACCCGCCCATTCTCATGGCTGACGTGAAGTAAGGTCCGGGCTTCGATGGATTGGCTTCGTTTCATTTCCAGCGCTCCGAACACGCCGAAGGGCGTAGAGAAGCGCAAGCCAGAACCGGACACGGGCGTCTACTACGACACCAAGTGGTCGCGGGGTCCCCTGGCGCGCCTTGTTCGAGAGGCGGGCGTCTACGGCTTCATGAAACCAGCCATTCGCATCTATGGCTCACCTCGCGTGATCGGCGTGGACCGGCTGGATGAGGTCGAGGGTCCGGTCATCTTCGCCGCCAACCACCACAGTCACGCCGACACGACGCTGATGATGGCCACCATCCCCACACATCTGCGCCGCAAGCTGGCCGTCGCCGCCGGGGCGGACTACTTCTTCCCCAACAAGTTCGCCGCCCATGCATCGGCGCTGTTCATCGGGGCGATTCCGATCGAACGAACCAAGCTCTCGAAACTGTCAATCAAGAATACCGAGGGTGCAATCAAGGCTGGTCAGAGCCTGTTGATCTATCCCGAGGGTGGCCGCTCCCCGGATGGCTGGAGCCGTGAGCACCGTCCGGGCGCAGCCTTTGTGGCCAAGCGCATGGGTGTGCCTGTTGTTCCCGTGTACATCGACGGCACCGGCACGGTTCTGCCGAAGGGCAAGAACTGGCCGACGCGTTCCCGAGTGGCCGTGGTGTTCGGCAAGCCCCTCCAGCTCTCCGATGGCGAAGACGCTCGTGCCTTCGCCAAGCGCATTCAGGGCAACATCAATGAGTTGGCCGACGAGTTCACGTCCGGCTGGTGGGAAGCCCGCAAGAACGCTCACGCCGATCGCTCCCCCGATCTCAACGGTCCCGAGTCGGCCGCTTGGCGCCGCCGCTGGGCCCTCGGCCCCAAGCCCGGCGAGAAGAGCCGACCCACCGCCAAGCGCTGGCCCAATCTCTAGCCGCTTACGCCGCGCCAGTCCCCGTTCTGCGCGCGCGAAAAGCGCGCACCACGCACGTTGAACGCTCACAGAATCGGAGCGGTCAGCCTTCGGGGATCAGCTCGAGGGCACAGTCAAGAATCTCGGGGCGGTTTCCGCACGTGACGCCGAACTCCTCGTAGCGAGAGTCGACCGGCGCTGACTCCCAGAGTTCGTCACACGCCGCGCCGTCACCCGCCTCGCATCCGTCCCACAGCAGATCGAGAGCAGCGTCCTCGCCGTACTCGAACGGAACGGCGGGATCATCGAAGGCGAGCGAAGGTGGTGCATCGCCGCCATTGATCAGATCGTTCGCCGCTCGGCAGTTGTCAACGATTTCCTGAACCAATGTCGCAGGGGTAGCCGACGGCATCAGCTCGTTGAGTTCGAACTCTCGCTCTCCGAGCCCCACGACACAGGAAGCAACTGAATCGATCATTCCTGCTTCGACATAGGCGGCGATCACATCATCACGGGAGACGAGTGCCGCGGCATCAGCCTCGGTGCCGGCGGTGCAAGCGGAAGCCGCGAGCATCACGCTCGCCAGAGTCGCGAAGAGGCGAACGAACCGCACGATGAAGAGGGAGGGAGTGGAGATCATGGGGAGGAGTGGCACGGACCGAACGGACAGCGAAGTGCTGCAGTTGGACGTTCCTCCTTTCATCGGCCGAAGATGGGCAGACCTGATCCCCTCTCACGGAGAAACACATGACACTTGACCTGACGGCACATGAGGTGCTGACCACCACCCGCTCAGTCCGCAAACGGCTCGACTTCGACCGCCCTGTGGACCGATCGGTGGTGTTGGAGTGCATCGACGTGGCGCTCCAGGCACCGACGGGGTCCAACCAGCAGGGTTGGCAGTGGATGGTGATCGAGGATCCAGAGAAGAAGAAGGCGCTGGCGGAGATGTATGCCACCAACTTCGCAGCGTACGCAGCCCAGCCGGGCCGCGAGTACAGCGAGGGCGACGTTCGAGCCGAGTCACGCGATGCCGTCGTCAGCTCCGCTCAGTACCTGGCTGACAACTTTCACAAGGCCCCGTACCTGATGATTCCGCTCATCGAGGGCCGCATGGGCGAGGGCGTCCCCGCGTTCGGCCAGGCCAGCGTGTGGGGCTCGATTCTCCCGGCCGTCTGGAGCTTCATGCTCGCCTTGCGGGCCCGCGGCCTCGGTTCAGCGTGGACCACGCTCCATCTGCCGAACGAGAAGGAGGCGGCGGAGCTGCTCGGGATTCCGTATGACCAGTACACACAGGCCGGCTTGTTCCCGATCGCGTACACCAAGGGAACCGACTTCAAGCTGGCCAAGCGCATCCCTGCTTCCGAGCTCACGCACTGGGACACGTTCTAGAAATTCTCCTCAATGTCCCCTGCCGGGTAACTCGCTCGGCAAGGACTCGCGACTACGTTCGAACGCGAAGAGGTCCCCGGGATTCCCTCCCCCGGGGACCTCTTCACGTTTTCTACTGCTAACTACTCAGCGGCACTCAGGAGGCAGCGGCAGGAGTGAATCCCTGTGTTGAGTAGTCCTCGGTCGGCACCTTCGAGACAGAGCCATTGAGGTCCTGCTCGACGAAGTCGATGAAGCCTTGGGCGTAGTCGATGAACGTGTCAACGCCTCGGCCGGAGTCGAACACGGTTTCGAGGGTGTCGTATCCGTCACCGCCGCTGGCCATGAAGCTGTTCACCACGACCGTGTAGGTGGCAGCGGGGTCGATCGGACCCCAGGCGCTGCCAGCGGCCTTGCTCCGGATCTCCAGGTTGGAGATGCGGTTGTCGGTGGCAGCCGTCATGTCCATGTCCCAACGCAGGTATGCGCCATACGGGTACGCACCGCTGGAGCCGTCGTTGTCGAGGATGTTGGCCACGCCATCTTCGAGCGCCTGCTTCACCTCGGCACCAGTCATCTCCAGATTCACCATGGTGTTGGAGAACGGGAGCAGCGTGTAGACATCGGCAATCGTGAGCGGACCCTCGGGGATGTCGATCCGCACGCCACCAGAGTTCTGGAGTGCGAAGTCGGCGTCGAAGGCACGATCAGCAAAGGCGAAGGCAACCAGCTGCTGGATGTCACCACCGTTGGGAACGCCATCCGCCTGACACGAAGCCAGCGATGAACGTCCGGTGTCCTGAGGGATACGAGCCAGGCAGAGATCCTCGGTCACCGTGCCAACCACCTCAGCCGCCAACACATCGACCTGAGCGGAGAACGTGTCGAGCAGCGCATCGGCGTCAGCGTCAGGAGCGACGATGGCGGCCGGGGTGCCGGCGAGAGCAGCCAAGGCGGCCGCCTGCTGGTCAGCATCGAGGGCGACGTCTTCGTCATCGACCTCGGTGGTGAACGCATCGCCGAGCAAGACGTGCGGCGTGCCGCCGCACTCGGCGACGTGGCCGTACTGATCGAACGACACGTTCAGCTCGCCAACGATGTTGGAGAACTGCCACGCCTGAACGACGCAGACCGGTACGCCGCTGGCGTCGGTGGTCTCGGTGGGATACGCACCCTCGCTGGAGATCGGAAGGATGCCGAAGTCGCCGAGCGGTGAGTGGGAGTCACCACCAACGATCAGGTCGACACCGGTCACCGCTGCGGCGAGTGCGAGGTCGTTCTCATACGTGTAATGGCTGAGGACGATGATCTTGTCGACGCCGAGGCTGGTGAGTGCGTCAACGTTGCGCTGCGTCGTCTCGACTTCGTCCAGGAATGCCGTTGTGTCAAGCGGGCTCGATGACACCTTGGTCTTCTGGGCAATGTCGATACCGATGATGCCGACTCGTTCGCCACCAAAGTCTTTGATGGTCCACGGACGGAGGTACGGCACTTCACCGGATGGGGCCAGCGGCGTGCCCGGAGCAGGCACCACGTTGGCTCCCAGAACCGGGGTGTCACAGTCGCCCTCGGCCAGGAAGTCGAGGAACGTGACCAAGCCAGCGTCGCCACCGTCGAATTCGTGGTTACCCACGGCGAAGGCGTCGAAGCAGACCTCGTTCATGAGCGCAGCATCCGCTTCACCCTCGAAGAGGCTGTAGAAGAGGGTGCCGGTGATGGCATCGCCAGCGTGCAGCTTCAGGTTGTTGGCCCCTGCGTGCTCGGCTTCGAGCGCATCCATCTGAGCAACGACTCGGGGGAACCCGCCCATGGGCGCTTCGACCTCGATGTCGCCAACATCGAAGCTGATGTCGTCTTCCTCGAGGTTCGAGTGGTGATCGTTGATGTGGAAGATGTTCAGGTCGAACACAGGATTCGGGCCCGTCGCTTCCCGCTGTTCGGTGGAGTCAGCGAAGAAGACGGCAACCTCGTTGCGAGGCATACCCTTCTCGAGCTCACCGACCCAGTAGGCCTCGCCTTGGGAGTCGGGGGCCCGTCCGAACGCATCGGTGTAGAGCTGAATGAGGAAGTCCTCATTGGACTGATCGGCGGGATACTTCTCCTGCCGTTCCGGGGACAACAGGAAGTTCTGAACGATGTCTTCGTACGACATGCCGTTTGCCTGCTGCTGGAGCCAGAACGCCAAGCCGCCGTCGTCGGGATCACGCCCGAGGAGCGTCTTGTACGCCCGCTCGATCCGCCCAACGGTTTCGTTGACCGCCGAGGCCTCGCGTCCTTCTCGAACGTCGTCGGTGAGTTCGGCCCCCACCGCCGTCACTGAGGACAGGGTTGCTGCCATCAGCACTCCGACAATCACACTCATTGCCAATTGCACACGGGTTTTCATCGTGACCTCCACATCTCGTCCGCCCCCCTTTGCTAGCAGCCTCTGAGCCCCATTGGCTCGGTCAACGGCAAAGAACAGGAAAACGCTCGACGAACAACGACTGTCACCGCTCTCCGTGACCAACGGCACACGTTCCGCTGCATCCAGTGCATCCAAGTCGGGCGAAGTACCCACCAATCGCCCTCGACCGTCGAGGACAACACACCCTCCACACACAGGAGACGTCACATGACGATCACCCGCACACGCAAGATTGCAGCACTCGCACTCGCCCTCTCCATGACCGCCGCAGCTTGCGGATCCGACGATCCAGACGAAGGCCTTCCCGCACCAACGACCGTCGCTGAGGCCGCAGAAGAGGCAATGGAAGAAGAAGCGATGGAAGAAGCCGGCACCATCGTCGACGTCGCCGTCGAGAATGGTTCCTTCAACACCCTCGTCGCCGCCGTCCAGGCGGCTGGCTTGGTCGAGACCCTGAGCGGCGAAGGGCCCTTCACGGTCTTCGCCCCCACCGATGATGCGTTCGCCGCTGCGCTCGATGCCCTGGGCATGACTGCCGACGAGCTGCTCGCCGACACCGACACGCTCACCACCATCCTCACCTACCACGTCGTTGCTGGCGAGGTTCCAAGTTCCGCACTCAGCGATGGCCAGATGGCCGCCACCGTGCAGGGCGAAGAGATCACCGTGGATCTGTCCGACGGCGTGAAGATCAACGATGTGAACGTCGTGATCGCGGACGTCGAGGCCAGCAACGGCATCATCCACGCTGTTGACGGCGTGCTCCTTCCCCCGACCGTCGCTGAGGCCCTCGGCCTCGGTGGTGACGCCATGGAAGAGGAAGAGGCGATGGAAGAGGTCGTCGAGACCAACACGGTCGTCGACGTCGCTGCCGAGGCAGGTAGCTTCACCACGCTGCTCGCCGCCGCGGACGCTGCCGGACTCACCGAGACCCTGCAGACCATCCCGGCCGTGACCATCTTCGCCCCCACCGATGAGGCCTTCGCTGCCGCACTGGACGCTCTTGGTCTCACCGCCGAAGAGCTCCTCGCCGACACCGAGACCCTCACCGCCATCCTCACCTACCACGCCGTGAGCGGCAACGTGCTCAGCACCGACCTCGCCGACGGCCCGGTCACCATGCTCAACGGCGCCGACGTCACGATCGATCTCTCCGATGGTGTCAAGGTCAACGAGGCCAACGTCGTCACCGCCGACGTGCTCGCTGACAACGGTGTGATTCACGTGATCGACGCCGTGCTCCTTCCCCCGAGCGAGTGATCCAACGGGGCCGTTCTCCTCTCCAGCCCCGCCTCCCGCTCAACACCAAACGCCCTCCGGTCCCTTCCTGACCGGAGGGCGTTTCGCGTCCCCCAACCGCTCCGAACTCCGCCCGAACCAACGCCAGAATTGCCGCGTTCAT
>CALKTH010000060.1 GCA_937997485.1 uncultured Acidimicrobiales bacterium
TGGATCATCGCTATTGCCAGTTTGACCCGAGGCGTTCGCTCCGTCACCCGCCAACGTCTTCTCGGTGTGGCGGCTGGCTGACGTTCTTCTCGTCTTCGAACGCTTGACAGCGTGTGGTCCCGGTGAGCTCCCTCCGGGGTCGGCGCGACGCCTCGCTCCGCTCGCTTGCAACCCGACCCTCCGGGACTCCCCAGCCCAACACTCGGCGCTCTACCCAGTGGCTGGTGGCTGGCGGGGTTCAGGGCGCAGCCCGGTGGGGAGCGACGAGGGGCAGAGCCCCTGGTCCTCGGGCGACTCGACGCAGTCGTGAGCCCGAAAACGGTCAGCGTGCCCCGAAGGGGCACACCTCCAGAGGAATCGCCCGAGTGCGCGGAAGCGGCCGAGGAACGAGGCCGCTGAGCACACGAGGGCGACTAGGACAAGTCCGCCAGGACGTCGTCCGACAAGTCGATGTTGCTGTGGATGTCTTGGACGTCGTCGTGGTCATCGAGGACGTCGGTGAGTCGGATCACGGCGTTCGCGCCTTCGACGTCGGTGATGGGAACGAGGTTCGACGCCATCATCGTGGTGTCTGACTCGAGGACTTCGAACTCGGCGCCTTCGAGTGCGTCGCGCAAGCCGTGCATGTCGGTTGGCTCACAGGTGACCTGCCAGAAGTCGCCGAGGTCCTGGAGGTCTTCCGCTCCGTTGTCGAGACCGATCATCATGACATCGTCCTCGTCGGCCGCCTTGGACACGTTCACGTAGCCCTTGCGCTCGAACTGCCACGACACCGCTCCCGGCTCAGCCAGGGAGCCGCCGTTCTTGGAGAGCAACGAGCGGATCTCGGAGCCGGTGCGGTTGCGGTTGTCGCTCAAGGTCTCGATCAGCAAGGCCACGCCTCCGGGGGCGTAGCCCTCGTAGGTGATGCTTTCGTAGTTGACGCCCTCGAGTTCGCCGGTGCCTCGTTTGACGGCTCGTTCGATGGTGTCCAGCGGCACGGAGTTGTCTCGGGCCTTCTGGAACATCGTGCGCAGGGTCGGGTTCGACTCTGGGTCACCACCGCCCTGCCGGGCGGCAACCTCGACCTGTTTGATGAGCTTGGCGAAGAGCTTGCCCCGCTTTGCGTCAGCGGCGCCCTTCTTGTGCTTGATGGTCGCCCATTTGGAGTGTCCGGACATGGCGGCCCACCTTAGCCAGATGCAGCCACAGCCGAGGTCACGAACAACTCGTGCAGTCGGGCGTCGGGGGTGAGCTCGGGATGGAAGGACGCAACGAGCACGTTGTTCTGCCGCATCAGCACCGGCGTGCCGTCGACGGAAGCGAGAACTTCCACCTTGTCACCAACTCGTTCAGCGATGGGCGCCCGGATGAAGACGGCTCGGAATGCCTCGTCCAGTCCGTCCACCGGCAGGTCAACTTCGAACGACGCGATCTGTCGCCCGTAGCCGTTTCGGCGGACGGACAGGTCGATCTGTTCGAAGGAGAACTGATCGGAACGTGGATCAAGGATCTCGTCGGACAGCAGGATCATCCCAGCGCAGGTGCCGAAGACCGGAAGACCCTCGGCCAGTCGCTGGCCAAGGGGTTCCCGCAATCCGCTGGTCACCAGCAACTTGCTGATCGTGGTGGACTCCCCGCCGGGGAGGACCAGCGCATCGACATCAGCGAGCTGTTCTGGTGTGCGAACTTCTCGGGCGTCGATGGGACGCTCGCTGGTGCTGATCTGTTCGAGCGCACTCATGTGTCGGGCGAACGCTCCCTGGAGCGCGAGCACGCCGACGACCGTGGCCGTCGGCGTGCTCGAAACCGAGGTACTCAAATGCTGCTCACCAACCGCGTTCGGCGAACTTCACGGTGTCGTCCATGCCGATGCCGGTCATCGGCGCGCCGAGGTTGCGGCTGACTTTGGCCAGGATGGCAGGATCCATGTAGTTCGTGGTGGCTTCAACGATCGCCCGAGCTCGAGGAGCCGGATCGTCGCTCTTGAAGATGCCTGATCCGACAAACACCGACTGAGCGCCGAGCTGCATCGCGAGCGCAGCGTCGGCCGGTGTGGCAATGCCGCCAGCGCAGAAGAGCGGCACCTGGAGTTCGCCGGTCTCGGCAATCTCTTGCACGAGTGGCAGGGGGGCCTGCAACTGCTTGGCCCACTCGAACAGCTCGGCCTCGTCTGCCTGAGTGATCTTGCGAATGTCGCCCAGAATCGAGCGGAGGTGACGGACAGCCTCGACGATGTTGCCGGTGCCAGCTTCACCCTTGGAGCGAATCATGCACGCACCCTCGGCGATGCGGCGGAGCGCCTCGCCCAGGTTCGTGGCACCACAGACGAAGGGGATGTCGAAGCCGAACTTGTCGACGTGGTGCGTCTCGTCAGCCGGAGTCAGCACTTCGGACTCGTCGATGTAGTCGACTCCCATCGACTGAAGGATCTGTGCCTCGACGAAATGGCCGATGCGGACCTTGGCCATCACGGGGATCGAACAGACTTCCTGAATGCCTTCGATCATGACCGGATCGCTCATACGAGCAATGCCGCCATCGCGACGGATGTCAGCGGGGACTCGCTCCAAGGCCATCACGGCCACGGCGCCGGAGTCTTCGGCGATCTTTGCCTGCTCGGGGTCGACGACATCCATGATGACGCCGCCCTTCAGCATTTCTGCCAAGCCCCGCTTCACACGAGTGGTGCCGGCTACCTGCTCACGATTCTGGTTCTCTCCCATGGCGCCGGAGTGTAAAACCGGATGTCAGGCCACTGTCCTGTCGAGCAGGCCACTTTTGTCTCTCGCGTCAGCGTCAGTACCGCGTGTTGCCCGACTCGGGATAAAGAACCCAGGTGATACCGGGCGTGAGTGCGATGGGGTCGCCGGCGGTGTCGGTGAGCACGGGCTTGGCATCCGCCGCGTCTCGGCTCCACGATCCTTCGATGACGGCGCCGTCGGTCAGCACGAACAGCTGCCCGGTGCCAACACTGACCAGCTCCGGCGAGCTGGCGTCGGCGGGGCTCGTGACGTAGTCGGCCACCATGATCACGACGTTCTCGGGAGCGAGCTGATCTCCGGTGTTGCTGGTGTGGGGGCGTCCGTCCTGGGTGCGAGCCCAGCCTTCGAGCGCCGCGTCCCAGGTGAAGGTGACGTTGGGGCCGCTGCGGTACGCAACGGTGACCGGACCGGCCGTCGGCGTGGCGGTGTCAGGAAGCGATGTGGTCGGCAGGCGATAGCTGAACCAAGCAGTGGGCGGCTCGGCGGAGTCGGGAGCCAGCGCAAAGAGGTCTGGAGCGTTGGTGTAGAGGTTGTGGGGGGCCGGGCGACTGCCGTCACGGAAATACTCGGTACGACTGAGAGCGGTGACCGAGTAGATCGGCAGACTCTTGAGCGCATTGGCGACGTAGTCATTGCCACCCGATGAGGAGTACAGCGGCGTGTTGAGTCCCCGAAGCACATCGAAGTCAGAGGTTCGGCTCGATCGCACGGGGCCGACGGGCGACGGCGCCTGCGAGTGGAAGATGGCCAGGAAGCGGGTGATGCCCTCGACCCGAGCCTCAAACACCAGATCAGCCTGATCAAGACCGGCTTGGGGTCGGGCGTCGGGATGGTTGTCGATCTTCACTGCGAGTGCCGGACGGTCAAGATCAACCCCGGCCGGGGCGGGAACTCCCGTGAGCGGCGCTCCATCGGTCACGAGTCCAGAACCGGCGGCCTCGGTCGAGGTCGTGGTCTCGTCAGGTTCATCTTCAACTTCGACGGTTGTCGTCGACTCCGCCGATGCATCGGCTTCGGTCGTTGTCGTCGGTTCATCGACAGCAACCTCGGAATTGTTGCCACACGCGACAGCCACGAGGGCCAGTGCGAGCGCGACGGCGAGGATGGACTGCGGCTTGTTCATCAGATCTCCGAGAGGACGTCGAGTCGCCAGGGAAGTGGCGAATGGGGAACCTGCGGTGCGGGCGCTGGCGGCACGAACCAAAGGTGCTGACTGCCGGTGTGCACGTCGGCAGGGATGTGCGTGCCAGCATCGATCTTGCGGAGCGCCGAGAAGAGCCCCGGCGGGTAGCGGGTCACGGAAACGGCGGACTGATCACCGTGAATCTCACGGTGCTCTGGCATCACCCGTTGGAACACCGTGCTGGCCACCGGTGCGAGCGGCTTGGCGATCGCGGAATCCATCATCGTGCGGCCGATCACCGCGGAGGTCAGCGTCGCTGTTTCGGCGTCACCGTCCTTCAAACGAATGAGCAGCGCAGCGATCACTCCCTCGAGTTCGACGCGATCGAGGGCTTGCAGCAGGCCGGTCGTCAGCACAAGCGCCGCTCCATCCGCAGCGGCAACTGCAGCACCGTTCATCGCCCGATCGTCGACCACATACAGATCGGGCTCGGACAAGCCAGTGGAGAGTGACAAACCTTCAACGAGGTTCGGATAGTTCGGAAACTCCAGCGGGCGGAGCGGACGCGCTCGGAGCTCGTCGAGGGCTCTCGCCAAGGCGCCTCGACCCAACCACCAAGAGAATCCGGCAGCGGCAAGCAGCCCCAGCAACAGGCCAAGCCACCACGGCAGGCCGAGGACAGCAAAGATCACGACCAACGCAACGGCCAGCACAACTGCAAGCGGCAAGAAGACCGCACCGTGAACGAATCGCAGATCAGAACCGGACAACGGGAGAGACCTCGGGAGAGTCGACGGACCCGTCAGGGACGACAGGTCTGGAGCGTCAGAGCGTAGGCGCTCAGCGTGCTATTCGTTCGTAGCGCTCGACATAGCGGTCGGCCAGCTCGCCCATCGAGTAGCCGGCCGCTCGCTCGAGACCCGAGCGGACACACGCTTCGACCTCCACTCCCCCGGCCAGGGCGGCTTCCAGCTGGTTCGCGAGCGACCTGGGATCGTTCACTGCGAACAGCACGGCGTCCCGACCACCGCGACTGGTTTGGCGGTACGCCTCGATGTCGCTCGCGACCACGGGTGTTCCCGCCGCCATCCCCTCGACAAGCACGACACCAAAACTCTCGCCACCGTTGGAGGGAACGCAGAAGACATCGGCCCCACGCAGCCGGGCTGCCTTGTCACGCTCACTCAGACGCCCCAGCCACTCGATCCGAGCGTCGTGACCGAATTCCCTCTTCAGCGCTTCGGTCTCCGGGCCGCTGCCGCCGACCCAGACGGTCACGTCGTTCGGCAGGTAGCGAAGCGAATCGAGGAGCGTCCGTAGACCCTTCCGAGGTTCGTGGCGAGCAAGAAAAAAGATGGTGGGACCCGACGTGGGGTGTGGTGCAGCTGACTGAAAGCGGTGGAGCTCGATGCCGTTCCAGAGCACTTCGTATTCGCCCACCCCTCCGAGATGCCGCTCGGCCATCTCGGCTGCTTCCGCCGACACTGCGATCTTCGCATCGAGTCGTCGGGTGAGGTTCCGGACCACTGGCCGCAACCACCGGTACGCACCGATGGTGCCGCTGGCGTGGAACGTGCCAATCAGCGGCGCGGGCTTGACCGTGATGGTCGTGAGCGTGGGGCCCGGCGCCAACGGCTCGTGCAAATGCAGCACGTCGAAGCGCTCGTCCCACAACTTGCCAAGCACTCGGAGCTGGGCCGCTGGATCCGGCGCCAACGGGGCCAGCGATCCGTTCTGGGCGTACGGAATCGAGTTGCCGAGCGGGGTGACGAAGGGCTCAGGCGGAAGACCATCGCACGGTGCAAGCACCTGAGCGGCATGCCCCTTGGCCCGCAGTGCACGGGCCAGGCCAAGCACCTGGGCCTGCACTCCGCCGACCACACCCAGGCTGTAAGGACAAAGGATCCCGATTCTCATCGATCCATCACGAGGGTTGATCCGAGGCGAACAGTCGCTCGAGAACGAACCACTGATCCGGGCCCTGCTCGATCAACGTCTCGAAGCGGCGAGCAACCTCCTGCGTCATCCGCTGCAGATCCTCCTTCAACCGAAGGTCGTTGTCTGGCCAAATCGGCTCGCCAACCGTGCAGCGGCGCCAGCTGCCATCGAAGTACACCGCGGTGGGCAACAGCGGCGCGCCTGAACGGCGGGACAACAGGGCGGGCCCCGCAGGCATCGTTGCCGTATCGCCAAAGAACTCGACCTCGAGCCCGGTGTCGGCCAGATCTCGGTCGGCCAGGAGACAGACCACGTGACGTTCGCGCACGGCCGAGAGCAGCTTGCCCATCGCCTGGTTGTCCAAGGGCACCACGTTGACGCCGTACCCGGAGCGAGTCTCAACGAACCAATCGAAAACGTCTTCAGGCTCGAGACGTTCGGCGACGGCGGTCACCTGCAAACCGGCCACTTTGCCCAGCCACGCAGCCGACCACTCCCAGGCGCCGATATGCGGCAGCACCATGATCGGGCCGATGCCATTGGCTCGGGACTCCTGAATGTGATGAAAACCCTTGACCTCGAACCGGATGTCTACCTGGTCTGCGTTCAACGTCGGCAGACGAAAGATCTCGGCCCAATAGCGTCCGTACGACGCCAAGCCGCGGTCAGCAACTGCGGCCAGTTCGCCCTCGGAGTGCTCGGGAAGCACTCGACGGAGATTGTCGATCAGCGCCGCTCTCTTGTCGTCGAGCTTGAAGGCAGCGAGTCGACCTCCGAGGCTGCCGAGCCGCCACAGCACCTCAACGGGGAGCGGGCGAACGACACGACTGCCAATCTCGAACAGGCGCCGAGCGCGACTCACCGACATCGGCTGGGCACGAAAAGGGTCAACGGCACGGAGAAGCGGGGTCGGGCGGGTCGGTTGCGATCAGCGCTTGCGGCGCCCGGTCTCGGTCCGGGACCGGCGATGACGTCGCGCAGCGGCGGTCCGAGTGCGGAACAGCTGTGGACGGGCTGCCCCTTCCGGCACCACCCGCACGGCCGTCGCCTGCTTCCACACCTTGATGAAGCGGGTCACCGCTGTCACCGCTGTGAGCGCCAGCATCACCCAAAGCACGGGCACGAACAGGCTGCTGACGACCAGGCCGAATCCGAGGGCAATGAACCGCTCAGCTCGCTCCATGAGTCCGCCCTTGGCGTCGAACCCAAGCGACTCGGCCTTCGCCCGTTGGTACGACACCAGCGAGGCCGCGATGTACAGCGCAAACGGGAGCATGGCCATACGAGGCTCGTCGGTCCCCGCCAAGTACCAACCTGCACCAGCGAACAGCAGGCCATCGCTCAGGCGATCGGACACCGAATCGAGGTAGGCACCCCGAGAGCCACTCGTACCGGCGGCCTTGGCCACGGCGCCGTCGAGGGCATCCGGCAGACCAGTCAGGGCCAGCAGGACGGCAGCGGTGAAGAAGTTCCCCGTGCCGATCGCGACGGCACAGGCGCCGGCCATGATCACACCCACGCCGGTGATGGCGTCGGGCGAAAGACCGACGGCGTGCAGCCCACGGCCCATCGGCTCGGTGACCTTGTCGACTGAGGCACGGAAATTGCCGTCGAACATCTTGACTCCAGAAACGTGAGGGAACGAGTGCTTGCAAATGTTAGCAGCTGCTGACACGCACGTGGGCGTTGCGTAACAACCTAGTAGCGTCTGCGAGATGGGAGATCGATTCGCCGGGCTGGCGCCGAGGGACACTGCGATCACGTTGCGCTCACTGCGCCGCCGTTACAAGGGGGCAGCGGCGCTCGCTCGCGAAGCCGAGAATCGACACACCGCGGTCGGGCCGTCGAGCTCCTCGCTCATCGACCTCGCCAACGAGGCTGCACAGATCTCCGCCATGATCGGCAATGAGATCGATCGCTCGCTCGACCACGAAACGCCCGTCGTTCCGAGTGCCGCCATCGAGGCAAGCGAACGGCACTTCGTGGGCACAACAACTCTCGATCTCGCTGCAGCCATCGCCGAAATGGCTGACCAAGCCGAACTTGCGGCCGACCGCATCGAACGATCAACGGCCAGCCAGCTGAGCCGCCCGGTCTCCGTTGTCGGCGGCGGCTCAACGACCCCGCTCGCCCTCGGTCAGGAAATGGCGCGGTCACTGATCCGTCAGCTCGACACAATCACCACACACGTCGAGTGGATGATCGCCAGCTGACGTTCCTCGTTTCCCGAGGAGCTATGTCTCTTCGAACTCGGACCAGTCTTCGGGGTTGTCCTCGACGAACGAGTCCACGATCGAACCGTCAACACCGTCGACCAGCACGAGTCCTCGCTTGGCCGGGGGGTTCTCGTTCGAATACAGCAAGATGCGCCAGGTCGGCCGGGACAGCAGGCCTCGCCAACCCATCTGTGCCGATGCATGCCCAATCGGAAAGCCAACCGACTTCGATGATTCCACCAGCGCCTGGCCCTCGTCGACGGCGAGATCTCGACCAGCGACGATGCTGTAAAGGCCGACGACCGCCAGGATCGCTGCGCCGAACAGCAAGCCCCGGTTCACCAACACGCCCTCGCCCCGCACCACATACGTCGCCACCAGCGCTGCAGCGCAGGCGACGTAGATGACGCCCGGGATCCGGCGCCGGTTGTTGTTCGGGAAGATGTAGTCCTCCGGATCGACGAGATCCGGTTGGAGATCTTCGGGGAGTTCGTCTGCCACGGACGACACGCTAACGAGTCCCGTTCGGATCCGACGATGCAGGCGGTTGAGCGCCCACGCCGGCTTCCGGCCACGCAGCCCGAAGGTCACGCCACGTATCGATGAGCGGGCGGGGCAGCAGCCGAGCGTTTGCCGTGGTCGTCATGAAGTTCGTGTCCGAACGCCAACGAGGCACCACGTGGACGTGCAGATGATCCGGCTGAGATCCGCCGCCCGCCACGCCATCATTGATGCCGACATTCACGCCGTCGGGTCCAAATGCGGCTTTCACCGCAGCCACGGCGTCACGAACCGCACGCCACAGCTCATCGTGAATCGCGTCGTCCAATAGATCGATCGAAGGCACCGCGACCTTGGGCAACACCATGAGGTGGCCCGACGTGTAGGGGTAGACGTTCAGCACCGCGAACGTGTTCGGCCCCCTCCACACGATGTACGTCTCGTCCTCGGGCTTGTCCGACTGCTCGATGGCTTCGAACAAGCTCTGACCCGCGCTCCGAGCCGGCGCTTCATAGGGAAGGCCGTCGGGAGCATTGCCGGGGGTCGTGGACAGCCGCCACCCGTTCCAGACTCGATCCATCAGATGATGATCAGGCGGTCTGGGCGACGTCGATCGCCAGGCGGGCCATGAAGTCGTCCACGGTCACGTCTCGCTCGGCGCCGTCACTCCCCCGCTGGTTCACACCGACCGTGCCGTTCTCCACGTCGTCGCCGCCAACCACGAGGATGTACGGGATCTTCTGGGTCTTACCATTGCGGATCCGCTTACCCAGCGGATCGTTCGCTTCGACGATCTCGACTCGGTATCCGTCTGCGGCCAGGCGACCGACGACATCGTCCGCGTACGCCTGATGATCCTCAGCGACGGGCAGGACCAGCACCTGGACGGGCGCAAGCCACGCCGGGAAGTTGCCGGCGTAGTGCTCGAGCAGCACCCCGAAGAACCGCTCGATCGAGCCCAGGAGCGCACGGTGCAACATGATCGGCTGCTTGCGAGACCCATCGGGCGCCACGTACTCGAGGCCGAACCGCTCGGGGAGGTTGAAGTCCGCCTGAATGGTGGAGAGCTGCCAGGATCGACCGATGGCGTCCTTGACATCGACATCGATCTTGGGGCCGTAGAAGGCGGCATCGCCTTCCTTCACGTCGTAGTCGAGCCCGTGGGATTCCAGGGCAGAACGCAACGCGCTGGTGGCCGTGTCCCAGATCTCGTCGCTGCCCACTGACTTCTCGGGATCGCGAGTTGAGAGCTTGAACTCGAAGTCATCGAACCCGAAGCCACGCAGGACGGAGAGCACGAAGTCGAGCAGGTTCGCAATTTCCGCGGCGAGCTGTTCTTCGGTGCAATAGATATGGCTGTCGTCCTGGGTGAAACCTCGGATGCGCATGAGGCCGTGCAGCGTTCCCGCCCGCTCGTAGCGGTACACCGTGCCGAGCTCGAACAGGCGAAGCGGCAACTCCCGATAGGACTTCTGCGAGTCCCGATAAATCAGGCAGTGCATCGGACAGTTCATGGGCTTCGGGTAGTAGGTCCCGTTGTCCATTTCCATGGGCGGGTACATGCCGTCGGCGTAGAAGTCGAGGTGTCCGCTGGTCTCGAAGAGGCGGCCGTTGGCGAGGTTCGGCGTAACGACGAACTTGTACCCGCCGTCCAGATGTCGCTGACGGGAGTAGTCCTCCATGATCTTGCGAACAATGGCCCCCTTCGGGTGCCAGACCGCCAGGCCGCCGCCGAGCTCGGCCGGGAACGAAAGAAGGTCGAGCTGGCGGGCGAGACGCCGATGGTCACGCTTCTCGGCTTCCTCCAAGCGCACGAGGTGCGCCTTCAGCTCCTTCTTGGAGGACCACGCTGTGCCGTAGATGCGCTGCAGCATCGGACGCTTCTCATCGCCTCGCCAGTAGGCGCCTGCGACGCTCATCAGCTTGAAGTGGCCGAGATGGCCGGTATGGGGAACGTGGGGACCGACACACATGTCGACAAATGCGTCGGTGTTTCGGTAGAAGCTGATGACATCGCCGTTGGCCTCGTCAGCCAGCTCAGCGTCGGCTTCACCACCCGTGACCCGTTCGATGATCTCCTGCTTGTAGCCGTGCTCGTTCATGAGCTCGAGCGCTTCAGCCGCCGGCATTTCGGTTCGGATGAACGGCTGGCGGGCCTTCATGATCTCGCGCATCTTTGCGTCGATGCGCTCGAGGTCGCCGTCATTGAACGTGGCGTGATCCGGCAGGTCGAAGTCGTAGTAGAAGCCGTTTTCGATGGCAGGACCGATGGCGAAGGTGGCGCCCGGCCAGAGCTCGAGCACGGCCTGGGCCAGCACATGAGCCGTGGAGTGCCGGATCGTGTGCAAGCCACGGTCCGAAGATGGCAGCACGATTTCGACGGTGGCGCCGTCAGCCACTGACACGTCGAGATCCGTCTCGACCCCGTCGACGACCCCGATCAGGGCGTCCTTGGCGAGTCGTGGGCCGATGTCGGCGGCAAGATCGGCGACGGTTGAACCCTCAGGAAGAGAGCGCTCGGAACCGTCGGGAAGCGTCAGCGAAATGTTGGCCACGAGGAGTGAGTCTAGAACCGCAGCCGCCGCTCCCTCGCTTCATTTCACCGCCGAGTCGGTGAGCCAACGCTTTGTGATTCGCGCCGCGGAATCGGCCGCCTCGATCACACCGCCACGAGTGGGCGCGGCTTGAGCACATCGGCACTCGACCGACGAGGGATCGGGTCGGCGCTGACCGGTTCGACAACAGCCGGAAGCTCCCGTGCCGTGAGATCGACCTTGCGCTCCGCCGGCTCGGTTGCCGGTGCCGCCTTGGCGCCGGCGTATGTGTCTTCGTAGTCCAGGCCGCTCAGCGAGGCGATCTCGAACATGACCTCGTCGATGAGTTCGCGGTACACCGCTCGGTCCCCGAGGCGACCCCGGTAGCGCCGCACATCGATCGGCTTGCCGAAACGAATCGTCGCCCGTCGGAACGGATTCGGCAGCGCCTGATCGGGCGGCTGGATCTCCTTCGTGCCCACGAGACCAACGGGAACGATGGGAGCACCGGTCTCGATGGCAAGCCGGGCAGCGCCGGTGCGGCCTTTGTGCAACTTGCCGCTTCGGCTGCGTGTGCCTTCGGGATAGATACCGAACAGGCCACCGTTCTCGAGCACACCCTTGGCTGCGTCGAGCGCTGCTTGGGCGTGGTCACCGCCACGACGGTCGATCGGGATCATGCCCATCGCCGGGAAGAGCTTGGCTGTCTTCCAGTCGTCGAGGTACTCGGCCTTGCCGACGTAGGTGATGCCGCGTGGCAGCACTACGGGAAGCACGAACGAATCAATCACGCTGATGTGGTTCGGACACAGGACCGCTGGGCCCTCGGACGGAACGTTCTCCATCCCCTCGACCTGGAGGTCGAACAGATAGTTGAAGACCGGCTTCGCCGCGTTCCGCACCACTGACTGCCAACGTCCGATGTTGGCTGGCAGTGCGGAGGAGGACTCGGTCGCAGTCACGTGGACGAACATAGTGCAGACCGCGGACCTGTGTGTCACGGATCTGTCAACGCTCTGTGAACAAGCTTCCCCAGGGGTCAGGATCGCGAGAGGTCGATGCCCAGCAACATCGCAGCGCTGGACACACCCTCGCCTCGTTCGACCGCCTCGTCGATCGCGGCAACAGCACCAGGCGTGTCGAGGTCGTTGTCAAGACACGCTCGGACCTCGGCCAGTGCCCCGTCGCCTTCCCCGGCGGCAAGCCAACGCTCAAGACGAGCGGCGGCATCGGGCATGAGTTGCTCGTTCCACTCCCACTCGTCGCGATAGTGGTGCACGACGATGCCGAGGCGGATGGCGCGCGTGTCGTAGGTCTTTCGAAGCTCGCTCACGAACACGAGGTTGCCGAGCGACTTCGACATCTTCTCGCCGTCCATCCGCACCATGGCCTGGTGCATCCAGTGGCGGACGAACGGCTGTCCGGTTGCCGCCTCTGACTGAGCGGCCTCGCACTCGTGGTGCGGGAAGATCAGATCGCTGCCGCCGCCGTGTAGATCGATGGTCTCGCCAAGATCTCGCATCGCAAGAGCCGAACACTCGATATGCCAGCCAGGCCGGCCAGGCCCCCACAGCGACTCCCATGCAGGTTCGCCCTCGGCCGAGGGTTGCCACAACACGAAATCGAGCGGGTCGTTTTTGTTCGGATCGTCGACGTTGCCGCCGCGCTCACGAGCGAACTCCAGCATCGTGGCCCGGTCATACCCTGAGACCTCGCCGAACTTGTCGTACGTGCTGATGTCGAAATACACCGCGCCAGCCGACTCGTACGCGTGGCCCTTTTCGAGGAGCGTTCCCACGAAACTACGGATCTCAGCGATCGCCGAGGTTGCCCGTGGCTCGCTGTAGCTCGGAATCATCTCGAGGGCGACCATGTCGTTGTCGAATCGAGCGGTCTCGGCCGCAGCCAGATCGAGATAGTGCATACCGACTTCACGCGCCTTGCGAAGGAGGTCGTCGTCGACATCGGTGACGTTGCGCACGCAGCGGGTGTCGTGGCCTCGATCTCGCAGACGCCGCTGGAGGACGTCGTAGCCGACGTAGGCCGCGGCATGACCGAGATGCGTGGCGTCGTAGGGCGTGATGCCGCACGTGTACATCGTGACCATCGGGCCGGGCTCGAAGGGAACGATCTCGCCTTGCTTGGTGTCGAAAAGACGAAGGGGGCTGGAGGACTCAGGGAGCGTCTTTTCGGTGGAAGCACTGGTCACGGGCCGCAGGCTAGCGAGGCCCCGACCGGGACCCGAATTTCCGAAGGGGCGTAACCGTCCGCGGCGCGCGGCAGTCTGAGGGGACCATGGGTCTGCTCGATGACAAGAAGCTGTTGATCACCGGTGTTCTCACCGCCGACTCCCTCGCCTTTGGCGTGGCAGAGAAGGCTCAGGAGGAGGGGGCGGAGATCGTGCTCACGAGCTTTGGGCGAGCCATGCGGCTCACCGAGCGCACCGCGCGCAAGCTGCCCGTCGCCGCTGATGTGCTGGAACTCGACATCAGCGACGCCGCCCATCGAGATGCCCTTCAAGCCGAGCTCAAGGAGCGATGGGGCCGGGTCGACGGAGCACTTCACGCCATCGGCTTCGCCCCAGAGGCGTGTCTCGGCGATGACTTCTTCGGTGCAACGTGGGAGGACGTCTCCACGGCCGTGGAGATCTCCGCTTACTCCCTGCGGTCACTCGCCGACATTGTCTCGCCGCTGATGACCGAGGGCGGGTCCTTGCTTGGTCTCACCTTCGATGCCACCCAGGCGTGGCCGGCCTACAACTGGATGGGCGTGGCGAAGGCAGCCATGGAGTCGCTGAACCGCTATCTCGCCCGCGAGTTGGGCCCCCAGGGGATCCGCTCAAATCTGATCGCCGCCGGACCGATGAAGACGATCGCCGCCAAGTCCATCCCTGGCTTCGCCCAGTTTGAAGACGAATGGACCAAGCGGGCACCGCTGGGATGGGACGTGACCGACTCTTCGGGTGTGTCGAAGGCGTGCGTGGCGCTGCTCTCAGACCTGTTCGACCAGGTGACTGGGCAGATCATCCACGTCGACGGCGGCTACTCGATCGTCGGCGCCTGACGTCGCTTGGTCAGGCCAGCCAGCGTGGATTGTTGATGCGCAACCGGTCCTCGGCGGACTTCAACAGCACATCGCATAATTCTGCGAATCGAGCATCGTGTTCTCCGGACCGAATGGCGGCCGCGAGTTCGCGATCATCGGTTGCGCCGAAACCCGCCAAGCGCTGGCGGTGAGCGAACGCGGCGGCCGGACCGAGATCCAGCTCTCGCTCGACGATGAGCAAGACGTTGCGGACCACTCGGGCCTCGAACGACCCGAGCGGAGCGTCGCTGGTGCGCTCCACCCGCTCCCGAACCGCCTCTACCAACTCCGCCATGGTTGGTTCGTTCGCTCGTTGCACGGGATCCATCACCGAAGCTCCTGACCAATCAGTTCGACCAGGTCATGTTCTTGCTCGGAGATCCGGCGGCCAATCGCCGCAAGCTCAACCGACCGATACACACCCGATCGGTGCGCTTCGGCCTGGATGGCACACATCACACCCCACTTGAGCGAGCCGAGAATTTGCCACCAGCGAACAATGCCGAGGTCCGGGCTCACGCCGGTGACCTCCTCGTACCCGGCGAACAAGTCGTCGTAGGAGCCCACTCCGGCAACCGGCTGGTTCCCTCCGAAACGCCAGGCTCGAACGCAGAGCCAGCCGAGGTCTTCCATCGGGTCCCCAAGATGGGCGAGTTCCCAGTCGATGACCGCGGCCAGCCCGTCCTGGTCGACGATGAGGTTGCCCATGCGAAAGTCACCATGCACGACGGCGACCTCGGCGCCGTCAGGACGATGCTGGTCGAGCCATCGGAATGCAATCTCGAACGCGGGGCTCGTGAGGCCCAACTCGTCGGCGATCTCCCGGTATTTCTGAACCTCATCGACTCGGTCCAGCCATGGGAGCTCCTCGGCAGGTATGGCATGCACGGCACCGAGTGCTGCACCGAGCTGACGTGCCAGCACCGACCGTGCGCGGTCATAGTCATCGTCTCGGAGCAGCTTGCGAGCAATCGTCTCCCCCGCCACCGCCTCGGTCACGAACCAGCTCGGGCCGAGTTCGTCGGCAGCCTCTGTTGCCGCCGGGTCGTTGGCAACAACCACGCTCGGGACCGGCACCCCCGCGGCCGCCGCGGCCGAGATGACCTCGGCCTCGCGGGCCATCCCGCCTTCTTGCCGCTGTGTGCCACCTCGTTCTCGCTGCAAGATGAACGCCTTTCGGCCGGCACCGAGGCCGGAGGAGACGTTGAATCGAAACGTCTCTCGGCTCGCCCCTCCGGTCAACCGCTCAAACGAGCTGACCTCACCGCCCACGCCGGCCGCTCCCATGTGCGGCCCGAGCGCGGCCACGATCGCCGCATGCTCGGCGTTCAGATCGGACACGTCGGCTCCTCCATGGCGCCTTTGCTACCAGATACGTTGGTCGCCGGTGAATCTCAACCAGCCGCCGGGCGACAAGCCCACTCTCTCTGATGAACGTCTCACCTCGCTCTACCGCGGGGTGCTGGCTGGCGAACGACGGTCACTGGCCAGGTCAATCACGCTCGTGGAATCCACACGAAGGGGCGACCGAGAACGGGCGATCGAGCTGATCGACGCACTGCTCCCTCATACCGGCGATGCCACCCGCCTCGCCATCTCCGGCACACCCGGTGTCGGGAAGTCGACCTTCATCGAGACCGTTGGGCTCGCCGCCTGCCGTCAGGGTCGCCGCGTTGCCGTGCTCTCGGTTGATCCGTCCTCGGCCCGAACCGGAGGTTCGATTCTGGGCGACAAGACGCGGATGCCCGAGCTCACCCGTCGCGACGATGCCTTCATTCGGCCCTCGCCCTCAGGCGGCGTGCTTGGCGGTGTCGGCCAGCGGACCAGGGAAGCCCTCCTGATCTGCGAGGCTGCGGGCTTCGACCTCGTGATCGTGGAGACCGTTGGCGTTGGCCAGTCGGAGACCACGGCCGCCGACCTCACCGATCTGTTCCTCCTGCTTCTCGCTCCCGGAGGCGGCGACGATCTCCAGGGCATCAAACGAGGAATCATGGAACTCGCGGACATCGTGGCAATCAACAAGGCCGATGGCGCCCTCGTCGATCTCGCTCGACACACCGTCGCCGACCACCGAGCGGCACTCCACCTTGTGCGACCGAAGTACCCAAACATGGAGACCGAAGTCGTCGCATGCTCCGCTCTGACCGGAGACGGCATCGAGGAGCTGTTGCAACTGATCGATGCTCGGGCGAGAGCGCTCGCCGACTCCGGGCACCGTGCCGCGCTTCGCCAGGAGCAGGCGGTCACGGCGCTCCATGCCGACCTCCTCTACGAGTTGCGGGCGCGGTTGTTGCGAGATCCGGACGTCGCCGATCGCCTGGGCGAATTGGAGCTGGCCGTCCGGCAGGGTCATCGCTCCCCCGGCTCAGCGGCAGCCGAGGTGCTGGACCGCTCTTCCGGTCAGCAGACTTCGCGCACCATCGGGTAGGGATTCACTGCTGAGCCACCGCCCGGGTGGATCTCGAAGTGAAGGTGCGGAATGCCGCGAGCGTTTCCGTCGTCGCCCACATAACCGATGATGGTTCCCGCACTCACGTAGCCCGACGCCGCGTAGCCGGAGAGGTGGGTGCCGTAGTAGTAGTTGCCGTCGTCGCCATCCAGATGGAACGAACGTCCGCCGACGCGGTTGCCTCGATGCGTGACGGTGCCGGAAACGGGAGCAGCGACCGGCGTGCCGATCGAGGCCATCATGTCCACGCCTTTGTGTCGTCGTCCGCCGGACCGAGGAGCACCCCACGAATCAATGAAGGACACACCGCCGGCAACCGGACAGGTCGCGAGGAACGTGCCGCTGGAGATCGGAACAGTGGGCTCGGGCTCCGGTTCCGGCGCCTGTTCCGGCTCATCGACGGCGTCGTCTGTTGAATCTTCGGCGTCTGTCGGAGTCTCTTCGCCGTCTTCGCCCTCGGCCTCTGCATCGGCCGCAGCCGCCTCGGCTTCCAGTGCGGCTTGAGCGGCCGCCTGGGCTCTCGCTTCTGCGGCTGCCTGACGTCGGGCTTCTTCTTCCGCTCGGCGGCGCGCTTCTTCTTCGCGACGAAGACGTTCGATCTCGGCGAGGCGAGCTCGCTCCAGTTCTTCGAGCTTGATCAGCTCTTCTTCGAGATCCGCTCTGATTGCCAGAAGCTTCTCCCATTCAGCGTCGAGCGCCGTTTGTGCAGCCGCAAGCTCGGCATTGGTGACGGCGAGGTCCTCAGCCACGGCCTTGAACGTCTCGAGCGCGTCGACGTCGATCCCCACGACCAAGTCGGTGAACACGTCTTCCCGGAGGGCCGTGGTGAGATCTGGGTTGCCGAACACGTCAAGCGGTGGATCGCCCCGACTGAAATCGACGATGGCGGCAGCAATCGCTCGCTGTCGTACGCCTTGTGCCGCCTCCTCGAGCTCGACGGTTCGGGCGTGAGCCATCTCGACGGCTTGTTCGAGTTCACCCAAGCGGGTCTCGGCGTCGGAGATCTCCTGCGTGAGCTCGGTGGCTCGTTCGCGGGCTTCCGCAAGCCCCGGCGTTTCTTGAGCGCCAACGGGGATCGACCCGCCGATGAACCCAGCGAGCAGAACGGCGAGAAGGAGCGCGAGACCAGCGCGGCCGGGATGGCGACGATCTCGGAGGCTCTCGGACACGGCGGCCAAGGCTAGTTGTTGGTGCGTGCTCCTGACTCGTCGGCCACGAGTGCGGCGACCAGTTCCTCGAGTGAGACAACGCCGATCGCACCTCGCTCATCGAAGACAACGGCCAACTGTCGCTTCTGCTGTCGCATGACACGAAGCGCCTGCACCAGCGATCGATCGGCATGGATGCGTGCCAACGGTCGAGTCATCGAACCCGGAAGTGGTTGATGGTTGCCGCCGCCATCCAGCATGAGCAGATCCTTGGCGTGCAGATACCCCACGATACTTCCCGGTATCGAGCCCGACCCATGCGAGGACGCGCCCCCGACTTGGGTCCGACCAGAGGTCAGCACGGGGATGCGGGTTTCCTGGCTGGATCGAACGAGCCGTTCGGCCTGCGCTGGCGTCGATCCCAATCGAAGCTGCGGCGTTTCGCTGAGCGGGCGGACGATGTCTCGCACCGGACGTTCCGCAAAGTCCAGTGCCCCTTGCAGCATCTCGGCGCTGTCATCGTCAATGCCACCGCCGGCGAACGACTCTCGGACGATGGCTGCCAACTCCGCGGTGGAGTGTGAGGTCGCGATCTCGTCGGTTGGCTCGACGCCGACCAAGCGAGTGCCGCCGTTCGCGAGGAAGGACAGCGTTCGGACGAGCGGGCCGGCAATCACCAGGTACGCCCGGTATGGCAACACCAGCCAGCGAACCGTTGGCTCGGGTGTGGAGATTGCGATGTTCTTCGGAACCATCTCGCCGATCACGAGGTGGAGGAAGGAGACGATGCCGAGGGCGACGACGAAACTCACCACCCGGACGCCGTCCTCCGACAGCGAACTGGCCAAGAGATCTTCGAAGAGCACAGCGAGTGCCGGCTCGCCGACCGAACCCAAGCCGAGGGTGGCCAGCGTGATGCCGAATTGAGCACCAGCCAGCTGCAACGACAGGTCCGAGATCGACCGCTCGGCGGCACGATCTACACGCTTGCCCTGCTCCGCTCCGGCTTCAAAGGACGACCGCTTGGCCGCGAGCAGCGCGAACTCGTACGCAACGAACACACCGTTCACCAGGATCAGCGCCACGGCGATGATCAGCGACCACGTGACCGACAACCCGGCAAGTCCACCCGACGCGAACAGCCCTGACGTGCTCATCGGAGGGACCCGGCGCTTCGACGCTCGAGGGTCTCTCCAACATGCCCGCTCCTCATGGCTTGGTTGTCGGTGATCTGAATCGAAGCGATGCGCCGGCCGTCCATGGCGACGATCTCGAGCGTCGTGTCTTCGAACACCACCACGTCACCCTCGTCGGGTATGCGTCCCAGCTGATCGAGAATGAAGCCGGCGATGGTCTCGTATTCGCCTTCCGGGAAAACAAAGCCCGAGGCCTGCTCGACCTCGTCGCCATGCAGCGTGCCGGCAACGATGGCCACGCCGCTGTTGAGCGGCGTGGTCACGACATCGGCATCGTCGTACTCGTCATCGATGTCGCCCGTGATCTCTTCCAAGACGTCCTCGAGCGTGAGCACACCAGCGGTTCCGCCATGCTCATCGACAACAACGAGCAGTTGGCTTCCCGTCCGGCGGATGTCGTCCAGCACATCCGAGAGATCCCTGGTCTCGGGAACCACAACGGCTTCGATCATGATGTCGGTCACCGACGTCCGCTCGCGCTCACGGTGCGACAGGTCGAACACGGAGATGATGTCAACCACGCCCTTGATGTCATCGAGATCCTCGCCATAGACCGGATATCGACTGTGGCCGCTCTCCCTGGCCTGCAGAAGCAGATCAGCGACCGTCGCCGTCTCCACCAAGCCCGTGACGTGCACTCGGGGCGTCAGCGCGTCGGCTGCGTCCTTTTCGCTGAAGCGAATGGTGCGGCTCAGGAGGTCCAGCGCGTCGGCGGTGATTTCGCCGGTCGCTCCGGACGACCGAATCAGATAGTCGATCTCCTCCAGCGACCGAACACTCGTCAGCTCTTCCTTCGGCTCGATCCCGAGGCGCCGAACAATCCAATTGGCGGCGCCGTTGAACAGCACAATCATCGGCGAGAAGACACCGTGAACCACCCGGGCGGCGGGAAGCAATGCCAGCGAGACCGCTTCAGCCCGAGCGATGGCAATGTTCTTCGGAATCAGCTCGCCGACAACGGTCTGCAGCATTGTGGCGATCGCGATCGAGAGGGCGATCGTCAGACCCGAGCCGGGCGACCCAACGAGCGGCTCGATGACTGGATCAATGAGCGAGCCAACGAGCGGCTCGGTCAAGAAGCCGAGGACGATGCTCGTCAGCGTGATTCCCAGTTGCGCCCCGGAGAGATGGAACGACAACCGACGAAACGCCGCCAGGGCGGATTTCGCAGCCCACTGGCCATCAGCAGCTCTGGCGTCGATCTTCTGCCGATCTGCGGCGACCAATGCGAACTCAACGGCAACGAAGAACCCGTTGGCGGCGACAAGGACGATGACGAGGACGAGCCCGAGTGCGAGTTCCATGGGAGGCTCAGATCGTAGACGACGCCTGGATGCTGTCCGCTCGCATGCCAGCAGAAGCCTCCAGGGATCCTTCGATGAGGAGTGAGGTCTTCCGTTTGCCGGACAGACTCACGGCGACGACGTCACGGCGTACGACGTCACGAGGTAGGACAGCGGGCGCTACTCAGCGCGAGTCGTCGTTGGCGGCGAGTAGCCGCTCGCTGCACGATCGTCGTTGCTTTCCGCCACGTCGATACCTGCTGCTTCGAGCTGCGCCGCTTGCTCGCGCAACTCGGCATCCTTTTGCACCCGCACGTACAGGATGGGATACGGGTTGAGAGGGCGCCCACCGTCAGGGTGCATCTGCATGTGCAGATGAGGGGGCGTGCCACGGGCGTTGCCACTGGTGCCGACAGCGCCAACGACATCTCCGGCCTCAACAACCTGTCCAACCGCAAGACCGGGAGCGAACGAGCTCAGGTGGGCGTAGTACCAGTCGGTGCCAGACTCGCCGCGAAGCCAGAAGGTCAGGCCGCCCAGGCGACCATTGCCGATTCGGCTAATCACGCCGCGCTCGACGGCGAGGAGCGGCGTGCCATACGGAGCGAAGAGATCAATGCCTTCGTGCCAGTGCTCGTCAGCGGTACCGGTCGCTCGGGGATAGCCGTACGAGTCAATGAGTGGCACGTCGTACGGCCACTGAATCGGGTAGTGCAGATCTTGGATGAAGACATCGCTGCCTGCCTCGAACGCCTCGAGTTCGACCTCGGCCTGTTCGATCGCACCAGCCCGGTTCTCGGCCCGGTCGGTAGCGGCAATGATGGAGCGTTCGACGATCTTGATGCGGTCGTACAGCAAGAGATCATCGGTGGAGAGTTGCGCTCGAATGTTCGCGAACTCCTCGATGGCCGCTTGGTCCTGGTCGAGAACGGCCTGCATCATTGTCTGCTGCACTTGGGCTTCGAGCAGTGCCTCCTGATCAAGACCGGAGTTGAGCGAAAACGAGTCGCCCCGCACGAACGCCTGCAGGGCGCGGGTCTCCATGCGGACCTGCGCCGCTTCAAGTCGAAGAAGAAGCTCTCGAGTGTCTTCGTCGAGTTCGTCTTGGCGCTGACGGAGTTCCTTGAGCCGAAGACGCAGTGTCTTCACCGTGGCGACCGATTCGACGTACTCCGCTCGCACACCCTCCAACTTCGCCTGAGCAGATTGGACGTTGCTGAACACGACCTGGTTCGGCACGAAATCAGGCTGGTTCGCGTAGGCACCACGCCGGGGCGGGACAGTGAGATCGACGTCCGGGACGTCTTCCGCCTGCTCTTCAAAGGCGCCGGGATCATCGGGATCGATCGTGGTGACGGTGCACCCGTCGATGATGATGGTCTCGCCGTTCTCGTTCGTGGTGAAGGTGATCTCGCCGTCGCCCTCGCTCGAGGTCGTTGTTGGATCGGTCGGCGTGGGAGCCGGCGTCGAACCGTCCGCGCCACCCGTCGTCGAACCGTCGCCACCCGCGGCGTCCGCTGGAGCGCATCCGTCAGGGAGGCTGGTGGTGGACTCGTCGAGAGTCGACGTGGTGGAGTCATCGGTGGCGGTTGTGTCGCTGCCCTCCGCACCGGCCTGCGTCGTGTCTGCTCCAGCCTCGGTCGTGGGAGCCGTTGTGGGCTCGGAGGATGCGGTCGTGTCGCTGGATCCTGCCGTCGTCGTTGGTGCTTCGGTGGTCGGTACCTCGGTCGTTGGTGCTTCGGTGGTCGGCGCCTCCGTTGTCGGTGCCTGCGTCGTTGGTGGCACCGTCGTTGGTGGCACCGTCGTGTCGCCCGCAGGCGACCACGTGGATGGTGGTGCTTCGTCCTGAGCGAGCGCGGGCTGAGTCGACAGAGGCGAGAAGAGAGCGCTCGCCATGGCCATCGCCAGACTCGCAGCGAACATGACATGGCGTCGGGATCGCTCCGGCGCGGGAGCAGACATCGCCTTGGAGCGCTCGCGCGTGGTGGGGGAACCGGGGACAGCCATCTCGGATTCCTTCGGCAGAAACCGCCGAAACCTGAGTGCTGGAGCGGTTTCTTGGGTCAGATGACCTACGCAGTTCCGAGCTGTCGAGCGCCCAGAAACGCCAACAGCGTGCGACGAAAGGCAACGACAGAGATCAGCCGGCCGGCGGACCGATGTGATGAGCGTCGCCAGCTGTCACCACCACGGTTCCCGTGCCGTCCTTGCGATCGATGATGAGGCCGCCACCGGAGTCGATATCGACGGTTCGGCCCTCAACCACGCCGGACGCTGTGTCCATCCTCACCGTGCGCCCGAGGCTCACGCACTCGTCTCGGTAGCGCTCGATCCAGCCAAGGTCCCCCGCCTCGTGTGCGGTGTAGAGAACATGGAACTCCGCAAGGACGGCACGGAGGAGATCGAGCGGCTCGGGTGCCGTTCCTCGGTCAGTCAGCGACGCCACATCGATGGCCCAGACACCCTCGCCCTCTGGCCGCTCAGAACCGAACGCAACGTTGACGCCACAGCCGATCACCACTGCAAAATTCGGCGTCGTGGTCGCCTCGGCCAGAATCCCTGCCAACTTGCGTTCCTCGTGACCGACAGCGAGCACGTCATTCGGCCACTTGAGCCCTATCTGAGCGCCGGTCGCCTGGCGGATGGCAGCTGCCACCGCGAGGCCCGTCAGCAACGGGAGCAAGCCCGCCGTTTCAGCGGTCGGACGCACAAGCCACGATGCCAGCATCGAACGTCCAGGCTCATCGACCCAGGTGCGCCCTTGCCGCCCTCGTCCAGCCGTTTGATGGTCCGTCAACAGCACACGGCCCTGCTCTGCACCTGCTTCCGCTGCTGCGAGCAGGTCCCGGTTCGTCGAACTCGTCTCGCTCACATGCTCAATGAAGGAAAAAAGCGTGTTCGAGGGTCCTGTATGTTTCCGTTTGGAGGCCATCTCGGCTAACCATACGGACGTGTCTGACGCATCTTCTGCCCCCACGCCGTTTCGCAAGGTCCTGATCGCCAATCGTGGCGAGATCGCCGTCCGAGTTATCAGGGCCTGCCAGGAGCAGGGCATCGCCACTGTTGCGGTGTATTCCGAGCTCGATCGGACGGCCCTCCACGTTCGTCTCGCCGACGAGGCCTACGCCCTCGGTGGGCAGACCGCGGCGGAGTCCTACCTCAACACCGAGGCGATCTTGGACGCCATCGAGCGGAGCGGCGCCGACGCTGTCCATCCCGGCTACGGATTCTTCTCCGAGAACGCGGACTTCGCACGTGCCATCACGGATCGTGGCGTGACCTTCATCGGACCGCCCCCAGAAGCCATCGAGGTCATGGGCGACAAGATCAGCGCCCGTGAAGCAGCTGAGAAGGTTGGCGTTCATGGCGTTCCGGGCGTCACCGAGTTCTTGACCGGACCCGATGCCGTGACAGCGTTCGGCTCCGAGCACGGTTGGCCCGTGGCGATCAAGGCGGCGTTCGGCGGCGGCGGCCGAGGCATGAAGGTCGTGCATTCTGCCGACGAGGTCGAAGACGCACTCGCTTCAGCTCAGCGAGAAGCACTCAACTATTTCGGTCGCGACGAGTGCTACGTCGAGCGATACCTCACCAAGCCCCGTCACATCGAGATCCAGGTGTTGTGCGACAACCACGGCAACGGCGTGTATCTGACCACCCGCGACTGCTCGGCTCAGCGCCGCCATCAGAAGCTGGTCGAAGAGGCACCCGCGCCCGCCATGCCCGCCGAGATCGAGACGGCAATGGGTGAGGCCGCCCTCAAAGTTGCCCATGGCTGCGGCTACACCAACGCGGGCACGGTCGAGTTCCTCTACGAGGACGGGGGCTTCCACTACCTCGAGATGAACACCCGACTCCAGGTCGAGCACCCGGTGACCGAGATGGTGACCGGCGTCGATCTCGTCGCCATGCAGCTGCACGTGGCTGCCGGCGGCACGCTGCCCTTCACCCAGGACGACATCGAGGTCGACGGTCACGCGATCGAGATCCGCATCAACGCTGAGGATCCCGCTGGCGGGGCGTTCCTTCCCTCCCCCGGCCCGATCACGAAACTGCGCATCCCTGGCGGTTACGGCGTGCGCTACGACGGTGGCTACGACGAGGGCGACGAGATCAGTCAGTACTACGACAACCTGGCAGGCAAGCTCATCTGTTGGGGCGCCGACCGAGACATCGCCATCGCCCGCACGATTCGTGCGCTCAAGGAGATGATCATCGAGGGCGTGGCCACCACGATTCCCGCCGACATCGCCATCCTCGAACACCCCGACTTTGCCGCCGTGGAGCACTCCACCAAGTGGGTCGAAGAAGTGCTGGACCTCTCGAGTACCGCCGCTCCGGCCCCGTCAGCGGATGGCGAAGCGGCCGAGCCCACCGTCAAGCGCGACGTCACCGTCGAGGTCAACGGCAAGCGTTTCCAGGTCGCGATGTGGGTGCCCGAATCCGCCATGGCCGCCGCCCCCGCTGGCGGCAAGAAAAAGGCCAAGCGTCGCTCGTCTGGCAGCGGTGGAAGTGGCGGCAGCGGCTCGGGCGAAGTCACCGTGCCGATGCAGGGCACGATCGTCAAGATCTTGGCCGAGGTCGGTCAGGAGGTCGCCGTGGGCGACACCATCGTCGTGCTCGAGGCCATGAAAATGGAGAACAACGTCAACGCCGAAAAGGCGGGCACCATCAAGGAACTGCGAGTCGAGGCCGGTCAGAGCGTCGGCGGCGGCGACATCGTGGCCATCATCGAGTAGTCACCCGGGCCCACCCCGCCTCACCCCTCCCCAGAGGCTCCCCAGCTCTCACACACCCACGCGCTCAAACCGCCCGTGGCACCGTTACTTGTCGCTCTGGCGTCACTTCACGGTGCCACCCACACGGTCAGACGAGGTGCCTATGCGGCGTTGCGTCGTCGGGCACGGGCGATGGCGGCTCGGACTCGACCGGTCCAGATCTCCGGCTTGTACCAGATCTCGGACTCCCAGACCTCCACCACTTCGAAGCCCGCAGCCTCGAGAGCCTGACGACGGGCAGTGTCGGCGACGACGTCGCTCAGGGCCAAGTGGTGGCGATCACTCTGGACCTCGATCACGACCTTCAGGCTCCGATGAAAGAAGTCGACGCGACCGATCCAACGAAGGTCGTCACCGAGATCGACCTGACGCTCGAACCCGAACAGCTCGTATCGCTCGAGCGTCGTCAATGTCCGGTTCTCGAGGCCGCTGGCAGGAGGAACCCAATCCGTCCCGCGAGCGGCGAGAATCCGCTTCATCGTCGAGCGGCCGGGATGCCCGGCGTTGAATCGCTCGTCAAAGTGTCGGTGTAGCTGTGCACCAGTGAGCAATCGGTCCGCCCAGAGGCGATCCGTCAGTCTCGCAACGCGGCCCTCCGCCATTCCCGCGTCCGCAAGCTCAAACGGAATTCGAAACGGCCGAACGATCGGAAAGCCGTCCAAGACCGTGACTTCGTCGGTCCACATACGGCGCACGCGATGCACCCGAACTCCGGGTGGTGTTGTCGAGTTCGATCGCCCCCGTACGACATGAATGGGTCGCTCGGCCTCGAATCCAGGAACGCCATACCGGGCGGCCGCTGTCTCGTTGCTCAGCACCGCACCTGCACCCGCTGAGAGCAGAGCAATCATCAGGCGTTGTTCGACCGTGTTGGGCGAGCCTGCGACCCTCCAGACCGAACGGCCGACCCGCTCCCACTCGGGGCGACTCAACTCGTTTCTGGCCCGCGACGCCGTGGCTCCGAGCCCGACCGCATCGTGCATCGTGATCACACCGTGCTGTTGTGCGGCCCGTTGTGCCAACGCTTCCAACCAAGAGTCCATGCCCCATGATTACGCTTATTTACTTTCGTTTACGCGACTGATGAGCACAACGACCCAGGAAGACATCGCTCTTTCGACCGCATGCGCTACTGCGCCGGTGGCACCGTTACTTGTCGCTCCGGCGTCACTCAACGGTGCCGCGGGAATCAAGTGGAGCCGGTGGCACCGTTACTTGTCGCTCTGGCGTCACTTAACGGTGCCACGAAGGACTCGAGCGCTTGGGTGGGGTGCGGCAGAGATGCGGGCGGGCGGAGGTGGGGCGGTGGAACGCTACTCGGCGGCTTCGCCGAGGACTTCGGCCAGAGCGGGGTGGACGAAGAGCGACTCGACGAGGTCGGTCACGGTGAGTCCGGCGGTGACGGCAAGTGCAAGCACCGAGATCAACTCGGCGGCGTGGCGACCGACGATGGAACCCCCGAGCACCACACCGGTGGCGGGGTCCGACACGATCTTCACGAAGCCGCGACTGTCGTTGTTGATTAGGGCCTTTGCCGAGACCGAGAACGGCACCTTGGTCACCCTGATCTTGCGACCCTCGGCGAAGGCATCTGCCTCGGCCAGTCCGACGTCGGCAATCTCGGGATCGGTGAAGATGGCCGACGCCGCCTTCTCGTAGTCGATGTGGCGATGCGGTCCAGCGTGCATGCCCATCGCGTGCTCGGCGATCTTGCGGCCCTGCATCGATGCCACCGACGACAGCGGGAGCTTGCCCGACAGATCACCTGCGGCGTAGATGTGCTTGAGGTTTGTGGCGCAGTTGTGGTCGATCGAGACGTAGCCCCACTCGTTCTCGACACCGATCTCATCGAGGCCGAGCCCTTCGGAGTTCGGCATCGAACCAATCGCCATCAAAACGTGGGAACCCTTGACGATGCGGCCGTCATCGCAGAACACACAGACCCGTTCGTTGTTGTTCTCCGCGTCGGGAGAGACCTCGATCTTTTCGGCCCGAGCCCCCATCACGAGCTTGACGCCTCGATCGATGAAGCTCTGCTCGAGCGCAGCGGCAACCTCGGGGTCTTTCCCGGGCAACACCTGCTGACGGCTCACGATCAGCGCCACTTCGGAGCCGAACGAGTTGAACATGTTCACGAACTCCACGCCGGTGACGCCGGAGCCGATGACGATCAGTTTGGTCGGCAGTTCGGGCGGCGGGTAGGCGTGTCGAGTGGTGAGCACGCGCTCACCGTCGATCGGTGCCCACTCCGGAATCCGCGGTCGGCTGCCGGTGGACAGCAGGATGACATCAGCCGTCAGTTCTTCGGTGCCTCCATCATTGCGATCCACCGCAACCGTGTGGGTGCCGGTCAATCGACCCGTCCCCTCGATGATGTTCACGCCCTGGCTCTCCAGCAGGCGAGAGACCGAGCTCTCGAGCCGATCTTCGATGCTGACGATCCGCTCACGCAACGCCTCGAAGTCCAGCTCAACGTCGACGCGGGCCAGGCCCATGTCCACCGCGGCATTCATCTGGGACATGGCCCCGCCGGTGGCGATCATTGCCTTCGAGGGGATGCAGTCCAGCAGGTGAGCTGCACCGCCGATCAGGTCCTTCTCGATGAGCGTGACGCGCGCACCCATACGAGCGGCGTGGGTAGCGCAGGCCGTTCCGGCCGGTCCGCCACCGATGATCACGAAGTGCTTCTTCTCACCTGGCATGGGCGAGAGGGTAGCGGCACCCGCGAACGCCTCTCGCGGACCGAGTACCTTGTGCGCACGGCGCCAAGCAAACCGTGCTGCGCAGCCGTTACGAACCGCCGAATCCGTGACTGAACTCCGAGCTGACGGCCTGCCGGCCCGCATCGTCATCGACATCTCGAACACGATCGAGAGCCCGCGCACCACGGGCGTGCAGCGGATGGCGCTCGAACTTCTGGCCATGTTGGATGCCTTCGCTCGTGGTGAGTCCCCACTTGCGAATCTCGTACCGGACGTCTGCCTCCTGGACGGCCGGAACGGGCGGCTCCGACCGATCGGACACCCGGCAATGCGTAGGCTCGAGCGGCGCCGAGACGGTCGGGTCACGGGGCGGAGCATCGCCGGCCGGATCGAAACGCGGGTGGCCGAAGGGCGGCCGGGTCGAGCTGATTGGCACCCCTTGCCCAACGACCTGTTCTTGGACATCGACGCTGCCTGGCATTCCCCCGCACCTCGACCAGAACTGCTCGCTCAGGTCCGCGCAGCCGGAGCTCGCTCCGCAGCGTTGGTTTTTGATGCCCTGCCACTCGAGTCACCGCAGTGGTTCCCCCCGGCCTCCGTGGCGAAGTTCAGAACCTGGCTCGACGCCCACGTTGATGGAGGTTCCCAGCTGCTGACGATCTCTCAGGCGTCAGCCGACGCGCTTGAGAGCGCCACAGGCGTACGAGACCCGATCCCGGTCATCCGTCCTGGCACCTTCTCTGCACCATCAGACGCCGTGCCCGCACAACCGGGCGAACTCGGCCGGCTCGTACTCATGGTCGGCACCGTCGAACCTCGCAAAGGGCATGACACCCTGCTGGCGGCCCTCGATCAATTGGGTGACGTCGCTCCGATCGTCGACGTTGTCGGGAAGGACGGCTGGACGTCCCCCAATGTGCCGCCCCAGAACACCAGCGGCGAAACCACCAACATCGGGAGTACCGGCACCGATGTAGCTCAGAGACTCCGGACGCACTCTCGTGTGCGCTGGCACGAGAACGCGTCAGATCGTGAACTCGATGAGCTCTGGGCCAGAACCGGCCTCTTCCTGGCGCCAAGCCGAGGCGAGGGCTTCGGCATCCCGGTGGCCGAGGCAGTGCAACGAGGGATCCCCGTGCTGTGCTCAGACCTTCCGGTCCTCCGGGAAGCCTCACTGGGCGACGCGACGTTCGTCGACGTGGACGACATTGCGTCCTGGGCAACGCACGTCGATCGCTGGCGACGAGCGCCGAGCGAATGGCCACGGCCCACCGCCCTCACCCCCACATGGGAAGACGCTGCCCGCCAGCTGCTGCAAGCGATCAGCCGGCCGGCTGGCGAGTAGGGTCTGCGCCGGTGCAGATCGTCTACCTCTCGAATCGTCCCGCCGTCCTCGCCGGCACGCTCCGGGCCGTCGCTGCGCATATGCCGTGGATCGACGACGTGCTCGTCTGCGCCCCCAAGGCCAGCCACCAGGACATCGAGGTCGCAGCCGCCGTCGCATGGTCGAGCTCGCTGCGTCTCGTCGCCGACGAAGAGATCACAGACAGGTCCACATCAGACCTCGTGGCGATGGATCACGCGACTCGGAACGTCACGCTCCGCAGAGCGCTCGTTTCGGGCGGTCACACAGCCGAGCGCTTCGTCCTCAGCGACGACGATTACCGCCCGCTCACCTCGATTCAGCTCAGCGACATGGCCGATGAGGCGGGTCGACCGATCGGACGATTCTTCTACGACCTGGCCGAGTGGCCGGGCGATATCACTGCCTACGACCGGGCGCAGATCCGCACTCTTGGTGTCCTCCGCCTGTGTGGGGCCCCCACCCTCGGCTACGGATCCCACATGCCCCAGCTGATGGAGCGAGACGTGTGGCTTCAGGTTTTCGAACGAAGCGATTCGGTCAGTGCGGGGAATCTGGTCGATGAGTGGACGCTGTACTTCGGGCTGGGTCCACTCGTGGCGCCCGATCGGTTCGCCGAGCCGCGTCCGTTCACCACCCTCGCCTGGCCGCAGTGGCCGCACCAGTGGCCCCACTGGGTTCGGCCCGAGTCCATTCGCTTCGAGAACCACCACCCCGAGCACGAAGCAGAGGGCGGTCTGTTCGAAGGGCTCCCCGCTGTCACGGAACCGGGGGCTGCGTTGGAACGCATCGTCCGCTGGCGAGAAGCCGAAGTCGCCATCGGCGACCTCCGTTTCGACGCAGCGTGGTCTGATCCCTGGACGAAGGGACAGAAGCACCGTCGCAGCGCTGTTGCAGCTCTGCGCGCCGCGAAGAAGCTGCGCAAGTACACCGCGCTCACCACGGACCCATGAACTGGCGAGACCCCAAGCTCGGCCCGGTCACGGCACAGCAGGTGACGGCGCGGGCCAAGCGCGAGTTCGTCCAACGCCAGGCGATCGTGGCGGACGCCCGTCGCCATCCACGGGCGGTGCAACTCCGACAAGCAGCGGAACGCACGAGGATGAGACTTCGGGTGCACCGCGCTGGCGACGCCGCCATCGTGCTGGACGAGATCGTCGCGGAAGCACTGTCGAGCGCCAGGTCCGGGAGATCCAGCGGATGACCGAGCGGTCAGCAACCAAGGTCGGCGTGTTGACGCCTCGACCTGTTCCGTGGGTGGAGGGTGGCAACGAGCGCCACTGGCGGGCCGTCGTTGCCGCGCTGCAAGCGGGCGGCTACCAGGCCGAACTGATAGAGATCGACTCGCCTGAGTCAACGCTGTCCGAAGTTCTCGAGTCCTACGAGCGTTTCGTTCGCCTCAGTCTCGACGACTTCGACGTGTTGATCTCCGGCAAGTACCCGTCGCACATGGTCCGACATCGGCGCCACATCCGCCATCTCACCCACACGTTGCGCGGCCTGTACGACACGTACCCCGCTCATCTCAACACCACCATCGAGCCGGTTCTGGTCCAAGGCGTCGCCGCTCGATCAGAGGATGCGCTCGCACTGCTCGAGTGGAGCCGCGAGCTCGTCGATACCGAACCCGATCATCCTCGGAACGCGTTCCCGGGCCCCTTTGCCCGGTTGCTCGTTCACACGCTCGATCGCATCGGTCGAAATGGACTGACGTTTGAAGCGACCCTTTCTGAGCGCGTCGCTGAACGAGAGGGCTACGTCGATCCAGACCGCGCGATCGCAGTGATCCCCGCGTTCACCGACCTGGCCGGACTCCGAACTCAAGACTCAACATCAGCACCGTCGAATCCGACCGCGACGTCCAACCCACCAGCGTCGTTCGTCACGTTCGGCCGGATGGATCATGTGAAACGCTTCGATCTAGCCCTGGAGGCGTTTGCCGCAGCGAACGTCAGCGACCGAGCGCAACTGCTCGTCGCTGGCTCAGGACCAATGGAAACCCACATTCGGCAACTGGCGGAAGGAACGCCTGGAGTTCGCATGGTTGGCCGGCTGTCCGACGATGATCTCGCAGCGGCCGTCCGATCGGCCCGAGCCGTGATCGTGGCGCCGATCGACGAGGACTACGGCCTCGTTGCAGCCGAATCCATGGCGGCGCAGACGCCGGTCATCACCACATCTGACAGCGGCGGCGTCGCTGAACAGATTGAGCACGGCATCACCGGCTTCATCGCGCCACCTCGTGCCCGCGCGATCGCTCCCTTCATCGCCGAACTGGCCGATGATGAAGACCTCGCACGGCGAATGGGTACGAGCGCGGCCGACGCCGTGGCGCAGATCAGTCCAGATCCATTGCTGCACCTCGTCGATCGGGTTCGCCACGGCGAGACTCGATCCCGCATTCTGTTTCTCTCGACGTTTCCTGCCCAGCCAGTGAGCTCCGGTGGCCACCGCCGACTCCGAGGGCTGGCGGCCGGCCTGGCTGGCCACGGGTTCGATCCGGTGGTCATGACGCTCACGAACACGCGGCCTCCCGAGTCGCTCACCCACCGGCGTTTCCTCGCCGATGGCGTTGAACACGTAGCGGTCCCCCGCTCGGCCGCTCATCTCCGGGCCGACTTCCAGATGCACAGCCTGGCCGAGGTCGCCGTTGACGACATTGGTTGCGTCGAGCTCCATCTGGCCTCGCCCGACTTTGGCTCTGAGCTGACCGATCAGCTCCAGCGGGCCTCGGCCGTGGTGCTGTCGCACCCCTTCCTCGTCGACGCACTGCCTCCCGAGCTCGAATTGCCTTTGGTCTACGACGCCCACAACGTCGAAGCAGATCTCAAGCGCACAATGCTCAACGGCCGGCTCGGCAGGGACTGGTTCCTCCAACGGGTGGTGCACGCTGAGCATGACGCACTCCGATGTGCCGATCTCGTCACCGGATGCTCGAGCGATGATCTCGATCGACTTGCTGCGGCGCACAACATCGAGATCAGGTCGAGCGCCGTTGTCCCGAATCCGGTCGATCCGTCGCTGGTGGCCAGGCGAACCGAGCACGAGCGCTTGGTCGCCCGAGCTCGCTTCCTCAGCGACCATTCGATGACAGACGACGGCCGGCCCCTGGTGCTCTTCATCGGTTCCAATCACGAACCGAACCGTGCGGCGCTTTCCGGGTTGCTCGAACTGGCTGCGGGCCGCCCTGACCTGCACATCGTCGTGGCCGGCAGCATCGCACTTTCTGCGGCCGACCAAGCGCATCTGACCGCAGCCGGCCGTTTCCCAGGCCGGGACCATCGTCGGCTCCTGGCGATGAGCGATGTGGTGATCAACCCAGTCACGTCAGGGTCGGGGACCAGCCTCAAGGTCATCGACGCCTGCGCGGTCGGCGTACCGATCGTTTCAACCCCGGCCGGTGCCCGCGGAATCGACTCCGCTGCTGTTCGAGTGGCTACTGACCTCGGCGCCGGTATCGACGCGGTGCTGGCCGACCCGGCCGCAACAGCGGCGCAGGTCGAAGCTGGACATGCCCTCGCCGCAACGCGGGCACAAGAACAAGCGGTGCATCCCCTGGCTCGGTGGCTCGACGTGGTCATCGCACGTCGGCCCACTCCAGGATGACCACCACCGCGAACTCGTAGCGCGAGGGGAAGTCCCTCTACCCTCTCGCCTGTGCCTGAGGATCTCACATCATGGAACGCAGCCGCCGAGAAGGAACTCCGGGGGCGCCCCCTCGATGAGTTGACGGTCACCACGCCGGAAGGCATCGATATCAAGCCGCTCTACACGGCGGATGACCTCGATGGCATCGAACATCTCGACGGGCTGCCCGGCCAGGCGCCCTACGTACGGGGTCCGAGAGCGACCATGTACACGAACCGTCCCTGGACGATTCGCCAGTACGCCGGATTCTCCACGGCCGAGGAGTCAAACGCCTTCTATCGCCGCAACCTGGCCGCCGGCCAGATGGGCCTCTCCGTCGCGTTCGATCTCGCCACGCACCGCGGCTACGACTCCGATCATCCCCGCGTGCTGGGCGACGTCGGCAAAGCAGGCGTGGCGATCGACTCGGTCGAGGACATGAAGATTCTCTTCGACCAGATTCCGCTGGACAAGATGTCGGTCAGCATGACCATGAATGGTGCCGTCCTGCCGATCATCGCCTGCTACATCGTGGCTGGCGAGGAACAGGGCGTTGGACCCGAGCAGCTTGCTGGCACCATCCAGAACGACATCCTCAAAGAGTTCATGGTGCGCAACACCTACATCTACCCGCCCGAGCCGAGCATGCGGATCGTGGCCGACATCATCGAGTTCACCGCTCAGAAGATGCCCAAGTACAACTCGATCTCGATCTCCGGCTACCACATGCAGGAAGCAGGAGCGACGGCGGATCTCGAGCTGGCATTCACCCTCGCCGACGGCCTCGAATACGTCCGTTCCGCCCTCGCCAAGGGCCTGGATGTCGACGCATTTGCCGGGCGCCTCTCGTTCTTCTTCGCCATCGGCATGGACTTTTTCATGGAAGTGGCCAAGCTCCGAGCCGCCCGCCTGCTGTGGCACGAGCTCATGGAGCAGTTCGAACCGAAGAACCCCAAATCTTCAATGCTGCGCACGCACTGCCAGACGTCCGGCGTGTCGCTCACCGAGCAGGACCCGTACAACAACGTCGTCCGCACGGCCGTTGAGGCAATGGCTGCGGTTCTTGGTGGTACGCAGAGCCTGCACACGAACAGCTTTGACGAGGCGCTTGGTCTACCGACGGAGTTCAGCGCCCGGATCGCCCGCAACACCCAGTTGATCCTGGCGGAGGAGACCGGCATCACACGCTCGGTCGATCCGCTCGCCGGCAGCTACTTCGTGGAGAAGCTCACCGCTGATCTTGCCGACCGGGCTCGAACCATTCTTGCCGAGGTCGAAGAACTCGGCGGCATGACACGAGCCATCGAGAGCGGCATGCCAAAGCTTCGCATCGAGGAGGCAGCGGCGAAGAAGCAGGCCCGCATCGATCGTGGCGACGAGGCCGTGGTTGGTGTGAACAAGTACACCGTCGAGAACCCGGAGATGGTCGACGTTCTCGACATCGACAACACCGCCGTGCGCGAGGCACAGATCGAACGTCTCCAGCGGGTCCGCGATGAGCGCGATTCCGCCGCATGGGAGACAGCTATCCAGGCCCTCCGTGACGCGGCCGCCGGCGACGGAAATCTCCTTCAAGCCTGCGTCGACGCAGCTCGAGCCCGAGCCACCGTCGGCGAAATGTCGGATGCCATGGAGACGGTGTTCGGCCGGCACAAGGCCGAGACCCGTACGATCTCCGGGGTGTACGGAGCCGCCTACGAAGGTGACGAAGACTTCGCAGCGATCATGTCGGCGATCGAATCGTTCGCTGAACGCGAGGGTCGGCGACCGCGCATGCTCGTGGCCAAGATGGGCCAGGACGGCCATGACCGCGGAGCGAAGGTCATCGCCACCGCCTTTGCCGACATTGGCTTCGACGTCGACGTGGGTCCGCTCTTCCAGACGCCCGAAGAGGTGGCCCGTGACGCAGTCGACAACGACGTGCACGTTGTTGGCGTTTCCTCACAGGCAGCTGGACACAAGACCCTCGTGCCGGCCCTCATTGCTGAGCTGGTGAAGCTGGATGCCGACGACGTCATCGTGGTCTGCGGTGGTGTGATTCCGCCTCAGGACTACGACATGCTGCGAGACGCCGGTGTCGGTGCCATCTTCGGCCCGGGTACCAAGATCCCGCAAGCAGCGCTCGAAGTCGTGGGGCTGATTCCCAGTCGTAGCTGACGCTGCGGTCGTACGGAGGATTCCGCCCCAATTCCAACGCTCAGGGCGAGCCCGCACCTACGCTCGGCGCATGGATCGGAGACAACGATGCGCGTGATCGTGACCGGGGGACTCGGCTTCATCGGATCGGCAGTCGTACGCATGCTGATCGAGCAAAGCGAGCATGAGGTACTCAATGTCGATGTCGAGACCTACGCCGCAACTCGCGGCTCGGTCGAGTCCGTCGCGGAGAACGACCGCTACGACTTCGTCGGCATCGACATCACCGACGCCGATGCTGTCCGCCGCACGTTCGACTCCTACGCACCCGACGCGGTGCTCCATCTGGCAGCGGAATCGCACGTCGATCGATCGATCGACGGACCAGACCAATTCGTGCAGACCAACGTCGTGGGCACATGCAACCTCTTGAACGCCGCAGTTGAGCAGCAGCGCCGATCCGGGACCGAAGATTCCTTCCGGTTCATTCACGTCTCGACCGATGAGGTTTTTGGCGCCCTCGGCCCGGAGAGCCCACCGTTCAACGAGTCAACGCCGTATTCCCCCCGCTCTCCGTACTCAGCGTCGAAGGCTGCGTCGGATCACCTCGCCCGAGCCTGGTTTGAGACGTATGGACTTCCCACCATCGTCACCAATTGCAGCAACAACTACGGACACTTTCAGTTTCCGGAGAAGCTCATTCCTCTGATGATCCTCAACGCCAGCGCAGGCAAACAGCTTCCGGTGTACGGCGCTGGCCTCAATGTCCGGGACTGGATCCACGTCGATGATCACGCTGCAGGTCTCATCACCGCGCTGGAAACGGGAAAACCGGGAGAGACGTACCTCTTTGGCGGATCTGCGGAGCGAACGAACATCGACGTTGTTTCGACCATCTGCGATCTCGTTGATGACCGGCTCGGCACGGGCGATACACCGCGCCGGGAGCTCATCACGCACGTCGAAGACCGACCAGGTCACGACCTTCGTTACGCCATCGACTCCAGCAAAGCGGAGAGCGAGCTTGGGTGGCGCCCCTCACTCGGCTTCGAGGAAGGACTTGCCAGCACCGTTGACTGGTACGTGGCCAACGAGGCCTGGTGGAAGCCGTTGATCGAGGAACGCGAAGCGAACGTCCGTCGGGGGCGGGCCGGCTGAGATGTCCGACCCCACGTCTCTCTCCTCCTCCGCTCCTCGGCCTTCAACGGCCGGACGCCGTGGAATCATTCTCGCCGGCGGAACCGGCAGCCGTCTTCATCCCGTGACACTGGCCGTCTCCAAGCAACTGCTTCCGATCTACGACAAGCCGATGATCTACTACCCGATCTCGACCCTGCTGCTGGCAGGCATCACCGAGATCCTGATCATCACCACTCCGCACGACCGACCGCTCTTCGAACAACTGCTCGGCGATGGAAGTCGCTGGGGTATCACGATCGAGTACGCGGTGCAGGCGGCGCCGAATGGGCTTGCCGAAGCGTTCATCCTGGGCGAGGCGTTCCTGGACGGCCAGCCTGCGTGTCTCATTCTCGGCGACAATTTGTTCTACGGGAGTGGCTTTTCCTCAGTCTTGCAAGGCGCGGCGGCCGAGCCTGGAGCCACGGTCTTCGCCCAGCGAGTGCACGATCCCGAGCGCTATGGCGTCGTTGAGATTGATGACGGCAAAGCGGTTGCGCTGGCCGAAAAGCCAGCGGAGCCGCGCTCGAATTGGGCTGTGACTGGGCTCTACTTCGTTGATGAACATGCGCCGGAGATCGCCCGATCGGTCGAGCCTTCCCCACGAGGCGAGCTCGAGATCACCGCTGTCCTCGAGGCGTATCTCAACCAGGGCGACCTCAACGTCCATCAGTTCGGTCGAGGATTCGCGTGGCTGGACACCGGCACGTTCGAGTCGATGATGGAAGCCTCTGACTTCGTTCGCGTCATCGAGCAGCGCCAAGGTCAGCGGATTGGGTCGCCCGAAGAAGTGGCTTTCCGCATGGGCCACATCACGGCGTCCCAGCTCGAGACGTTGGCCGAGCCTCTGGCCAAGAGCGGCTACGGCGAGTACCTGCTCACTGTGGCCCGAGGCCTGTGAGACGCACGCTCCAGCGGCTCGCCGACCTTCTGACGTCTGACCGCAACGTCGTTGTTATTGCGGTGCTTCTGCACGTCGTCGTTCTTCCCATTCGCCGGCCGCTGATTCTGCCGGACGAAGCCGGATTCCTGCTCAACGCCATCCAGCTCGGCGCGGGCGGAGTCCCATCAGGGCTCGGCTACTACCCCGGCTACAGCCTGCTCATCGCCCCGATTGCGGCTGGCACGGTTGACCTCGCCAGCTTGATGGTTGGGGTGCAGATCGTGAACGCTGTCTTGGCTGGCGTCACGGCGCTGTTGGCGACGCGCCTCGGTCGTGCGGTACGGCCGACCATCCCACGCGCGGCCGCCGGCCTCGTCGGACTGTTGGTATCGCTCTACCCCGCCTTCCGCGTCTTCGGGGCGTTCGCACTCTCGGAGAACCTGCTGGTCCCGCTCTCGCTTCTGTTGTGTCTGTTGCTCCTTCGAGCTGTTGTGAGCACCTCACGGGTCGACACTGCCCTCTTTGCCCTCGTGGCCGGACTCACCTACGCCGTACACGCCCGCGCCGTGGTTGTTCCCATGGCTGCTGCTCTGGCGATCGTGTTTCTCTTTCGTCGTCAACGCCAGGCGCTCGTCGGCGGCATCGGGGCGTTGCTCATCGGCGTCGTCGTGGCGTTCGCCTTCGTTGAGAACACACTCTCGTTCAGCGGCATCGTGACCGTTGATTCGGACAGCCGAGACACCCTCTCGGGTCTGATTCGGTCCACGCTCGGAGCCAAAGAGCTGTACGAGCTCGTCCTGACAGCGGCCGGTCAGATCTTCTACCTCGTCGCTGCGACGGCTGGTCTGGTGGTCGTTGGGGTCAGCGTGCTCGCTTCCCAAGCCCGCCATGGCGAAACAACCGGAGACCCCAGCAGTTCTCCGGCCCGCACCCTCGCTGCGTTCGTCCTTCCGATGTCGTTGCTCACGCTCGTCATCTCCGCCATGTTCCTCAACGGTCAATCTGGCGACCAGGCCATCTACGGCCGGTACAACGAGGGTGTTCTCGCCCCGTTGCTCGTCTATGGCGCCGTTGCGTTGCAGGGTCGAGACCACGGCGTCGACACGGCGCTCCGTCGGGCCGTGATTGCCCTACCAGCACTGGCGCTGATCCTGCTTCTCGGGCGAGGTCCGGAGGTGTTCGACGGGCGTCAACAGATTCTGAATATCACCGGGGTCTTCCCGCTTGTCGATCTCGGCGGAACGATTCGGCTCTCCACGATCGCACTGGCGGGTGCGCTCCTCACTGCCGCGGTCGCTCTCGCTGTTCGGCGATCGCCGTCAATGGCCCTCGGCGGCCTGGGAGCGTTGTTCCTCGTCGTTGTTGTCTGGGACCTTCAGATCATGGCCGGAGCCATCGAGACCCTGGACGGACAGGACGAGTTGGTCGCCGACATCGATGAGGTGATCGCCGAGACCGGCGTCGCCTGCGTTGCGCTTGATCAGGCAACGCTGACCGAGCGGTGGCATCAGGAGAACTATCGGCTCCGCCTCGCTCCGTTCCCGTTCCGCCACTGGGACAGCGATAGTGACGCAGCTCCATGCTCAGACATCGTGTTGAGCCGCCGCATCGATCTTGACGATCGTGTTCCCGGCGCCCGAGTCGTTGCCGTGGAGCCCAACGGCCGCCAGTTGCTCTGGGCGCTTCCTGGCCCCTCAGCGCTCCTGCTCGAACAAGCTGGCCGACAGCTCTACGACGACCCGGATCGCCCGCTACCCGAGAACCAAGTCATTCGGCTCGAGATCAATGTCGAGGATCCCTTCGCTCTTCCTGGCGGGAAGGTTCGGGGCAGCGTCACCGTCTTCAACGACGGTCCGTTCCCGCTCTATCCAGAGCGGGCGCTGCCCAGTTCAGAGTTCAGCATCAACATTGGGCTGGAATGGCGCGACCCCATCGAGAACCTCCGTCGTCAGGAACCGGAACGACTGCGCCTTCCGGTGCTCCTCGCGCCGGGGGAGCAGGTCGAGCTACCGTTCATCCTGCGGGCGCTCGACCAAAATGGCCGGCTCGGCCCCGGCAAGCATCTGCTTCGGGCCGAAGTCGTCCAAGAGGCGATCGCGTGGACCGGTCTCGCCGATGCCACCGTCATTTCGGTGGTCCGAGAGCTCCCGGGCGACGAGTAGCATCGACCGATGCGCCGAGCACGACACGCCCTCTTTCTGCTTCTGGCCCAGGCGCTGCACTGGGTCGTCGTGCCCCAACTCCGAGCCCGTCTCCTGGCGCTGTTCGGCGCCACGGTGGGTCGAAACGTGCGGATCGGCGACATCGACCTCTTTAATCTCGAAGCCGGCTTTCAGCACCTGATCATCGAAGACGACGTCCATGTTGGTCCCGGTTGTCGCCTCGATCTGACGGATCAGATCGTGCTGCGGCGGGGCTCGGTTCTCGCCCCGGAATGCCTGGTTCTGACGCACCTCGACGTGGGTGAGCATCACGATTCACCGATGGTGCGGCACTTTCCAACGAGCCACGGCCCGGTCGACATCGGATCACATTCGTGGATCGGTGCTCGGAGCACCATTCTCGCTGGCGTGACGCTCGGGGAGATGACAGCGGCGGCCGCCGGTTCACTCATCCGGTCCGATTCGCCAGGACACACACTCCTCGCCGGTGCCCCGGCGAAACCCATCCGTTCCCTGGAGGCCAGCCCGCAATGAATCCCAGCACGCTCGCAATCAACGGTGGAACCAAGGTACGCGACGATTTCCTCGTGTACGGCGCCCCTCTCATCGGGGAGGACGAGATTGCCGAAGTCGTGGATTGCCTTCGAAGTGGTTGGGTCGGCACCGGTCCGAAAACGCAACGCTTCCAATCGATGTTCGCGGAGTACGTCGGGGCCGAACACGCCATTGGCGTCAGCTCGTGCACGGCGGCTCTCCACCTCTCGCTGTTGGCTCTCGGCATCGGCGCTGGAGACGAGGTCATTACAACACCCATGACCTTCGCCGCCACGGCGAACGCCATCATCCACACCGGAGCGACGCCCGTCTTTGTCGACGTCGACAAGACCTCACAGAACCTTGATTCAGCACTGATCGAATCGGCGATTACACCAAAGACCAAGGCAGTCCTTCCGGTTCACTTCGCCGGTCATCCGTGCGACATGACCAGCATCAACGCCATCGCCGCCCAGCATGGCCTCGTCACCATCGAGGACGCGGCGCACTGCATTGAGGGGGTCCACGATGGCCAGCACGTCGGTTCGATCTCCGAGGCCACGGCGTTCAGTTTCTACGTCACGAAGAATCTCGCCACCGTTGAAGGCGGCATGATCACCACCAACAATGGCGACATCGCCGATGAGCTCCGGGTGCGAGCGCTTCACGGCATGTCCAAGGATGCGTGGGCTCGCTACTCACAGTCGGGCTTCAAGCACTACGACGTGGTCAGTGCGGGGTTCAAGTACAACCTCACCGACATCCAGTCGGCGATGGGCATTCACCAGCTCGCCCGTATCGACGACATGTCGGCCCGCCGAAAGCAGATCTGGGAGCGGTACCACGAGGCGTTCGCTGACCTCCCCATCGATCTGCTGGCGCTACCCACCAACGGCGACACCCATGCGCTGCATCTCTACCAGATCTTCCCTCGGCTCGAAGAGCTCTCGGCAACGCGAGACGAGATCGTGGAAGCGATCCAAGCTGAGAACGTCGGCATCGGCATTCACTACCGGGCCCTGAGCGAGCACAGCTTCTACCAGGAAGAACTCGGTGTCAGCTCCGCCGACTATCCGAACGCCAAGTGGTTGTCGGACCGCACGATCTCGCTGCCCTTCTCTGCTCGCCTCTCCGACGACGACGTGGCCGACGTCATCTCCACGATCGTCAAGGTCACGCGAAGCTTCCAGGCGTGAAGCTGCTCATCATCACCAGCTCGTTTCCGACGGGCCCGACCGACGCGAAGAACGCGGGCGTCTTCGTTCGGGATCTCGCCGAACGCCTTTGCCAGCGAGGCCACCAGGTCACGGTGCTCACGCCCCAGTCTGTCGAACCTGGTGACGCCCCCTATGCGGTCGAAACCATTCCCTGGATTGGTGGCGAATCAAGCCTCACACATCTCAATCCGAAACGCCCCCTCGATGCGGCGCGCTTGGGGTCGGTCGTGGTCGCAGGGGCGGCCCGAGCAAGGTGGTCGCGGCGGCGAGCTCGACCCGACCGTGTCATCGCACTGTGGGCCGTGCCATCCGGTCTGCTGGCCAGGATTGCGACCGTTGGCACGAAGACGCCGTTTGACGTCTGGGCTCTCGGAAGCGACATCTGGCGAATCGACGACTACCCGATGGGCCCAAAGATTCTCGCCCATGTCCTGGCGAGCGCCGATCGATTGATGGCGGATGGTGTTGAGCTCGCGGAGGACGTCGAACGCATCGCGAAGCGATCGTGCGCGTTCGCTCCGTCCAGCCGCCTTCTTCCACCGGCGTCAGATCAAGCTCCACCCGCAGCGGCTCCCGTCAACGGGCCATTTCGCATTCTCGCCGTTGGGCGCTTTCACGAACACAAGGGGATTGACGTTTTGATGCAGGCCGTGGCGCTGCTCCCGGCCGATGTTCGAGCTCGGCTCACCGTGGACATCTTCGGCGGCGGTCCCGATGAAGCAGCATTGCGTTCGCTCCTCGATGAACAGGGCCTGCACGATGTTGTTCGCCTCCACGGGTTCATTGGCCCGCAAGAACTCAGCGACCAACTGGCCATCACCGACGTGGCAGTGATTCCCTCTCGTCTCGAGAGCATTCCGCTCATCTTGCACGACTACGCCTCAACGCAAACGCCGCTCATCGTGACCGACACCGGCGACATGGGCAGGCTGGTAAGCAACTATGAGGCAGGCGCCGTCGTCGCTGCTGGCGAAGCGGTTGCATTACGCGATGCCATTGAGGAGGCAGTGCGAAGCGGGGCACCCGGATCGACCGCTGGCCGAGCGCAGCTGGCCGCTCATCTTGGGCTCGACCGCTCCATCAAACATCTCGAATCCAGCAACTAGGCTCGTCCAGATGACCGACCTTGACCGTGGGTACCAGTTCGACTTCGCTGGCGGCGAAGTCGCGGAGCGGATGATGTACGACCGCGTGGGTCGTGAGCAAAAGGCGGCCACGATGGTCGCCGTCCTCAGTGACTTCTTCGATCAGCCGTTGGCCGAACTCGACCTGCTCACGATCGGAGCCTCAACCGGCATCATCGACAACTATCTCTCCCAGCACTTCGGCACCGTGCACGGGGTGGACATCGACGAGCGGGCAATCGAACACGCTCGAGCGAACTTTCAGCGGGACAACCTCACCTACGCCGTGGGCGACGCCATGAACCTGGAGGCCGCCGATGCATCCGTTGATGTCGTCATCTGTTCACAGGTCTATGAACACGTTCCCGGTCAAGAGCAGCTCATGAACGAGATCGAACGAGTGCTGAAGCCCGGCGGCGTCTGCTATTTCGCAGCGAACAACCGCCTCATGCCCATCGAGCCGCACTACCGAATTCCTCTGCTTTCTGTCATGCCGAAGGCGTTGGCTGACCGGGTGATGCGCTGGACCGGCAAGGGCGACGAATACTACGAAAAGCACCTCTGGCACCGTGAGCTTCGAACGCTCACTGACCGGTTCGAGCTCATCGACTACACCGTCGCCACCGTGACCGAGCCCGAGCGCTTCGGCACCGAGTACTTGGTGCCGCCCGGCTCGGCAAAAGCTCGCATCGGCTCGCTACTGGTGCAGCACGCCTACTGGGCCAGTCCCGGCTACATCTGGTTGTTGCGCAAGTCATCTGCCGCCGCCTGACGAGTCGGCCGCAAGTCCGGGCGGACGAGCGCAAGCAGACTGACAACGCCGAGGCTGACGAGATACGTGAGTCGGTCCACCGCCGAGGCCACGATGCCGGTCGCAACATCGATCCCGACGAGCGATCCAAGTAAACCGCTCATTGCTTCTCTGAGTCCGAGCCCACCCGGGAAGATCGCCACTGCCGTCGACAGGACACTGGCTGCGCCCAATGTGACCGCTTCAATCAAGCCAGTCGGCACGCCGATGGCGGCGAGAACCACCATGAGCCTGATGACGACAACGCCCATGATGACGCACTCGACAGCAACCATTCGCCCCAACTCACCGACCCAGGTTTGAGGAGCTGATCGCCGTCGGAGGCCAGCAACGATCGAGAGAAGCACGCTTCCGGTGAGGCCGGCCACGGCGGCCGCCAATCCGCTCCCTGCAAGGGCAAAGGCACCAGCGGCAGCGATTGCTGCGACCGCAACGAACACGAGACCGAGGGCCGTGACCGATGCGGCGACCCGCCGGGCCGCGACGCCACGGGACAGCAGGTCGCCGGACCGTACGAGCACGGCACCAGGAAGCGGTAGAAGATTGGCCATTGCTCCCACCACCGTCACGCGGACGGCGTCGGTTGCGGGGATCTCGACGTCGCAAAGGCCACCAAGCACTCGGTGTTCGTTGGCCGTGGCGGCCAACATCGCTGGCCCGCCAATCACGATGAGGGCGGCGAGAAGCCAGACATCGATCGGCTCACGATCCGCTGGAAGCGAGCGGTAGCCGATCACACTCAGTCCGATAAACACCAGCGCAGCGAGAATCAAGAGCAACCGTTGGCCGGCAAGAGACTGAGGGCCGCGGCGAACTCGCTGAAGAAACTCGACGGCCCGCTCGACGAGGGTCGTCACGGCTGCAGGCATCGCTCGAGGTCGAAGACAGCGAACACGTCCGCATCGTGGATGATGCACTCTCCTTCTTCGAGGGCCCTCACATGCTGCGTGCGCCGACCGAGAGGAGCCAGCCACGCATTGTTGTAGCCCTCTTCCCAACGCTCGAAAGGCTTCGACAGCACCACCCAGCGGATGTTCTCTCGAGCGACCAGCTCCCTGAGCTTCACCTCATCCCAGGCGTAGAAGCTGGCGTAGTCGTCTTCGCTCAACAGGTCGATGTGGAAGGTGCGAATGCGGGGGTCGACGTTGTTCAGCAAGAAGCTGCGCGCTCCGATCACGCCGGACTCACGTCCTTCCGATGCAATGAAGGTCGCAACCTTCGTGACCTCTTCCAGCCGCTCTTCGCCTCGAGCACGCGCATCGACCGTTGTGAGGAACGATTGGCTGGCCTGGCTGACAATCAGGCAGGTGAGGAGCAAGAGGAAGCCAGCTGAGACCGCTGGTGGTGTCCGCTTCACGACGACAGAGGCCCCGATGGCGGCGAGCAGGACGACCGCTGGCAGCACCGGGTAGTAGTAGCGCTCGAATCCTGCGGAACGACTGATGACCAGCGGGACCCAGAGGGTGAGCGCTCCGCACACCACGAACAGCCGGGTCCGATGAGAGACCGAGGTGAGCCCGAAGCCAGCAAGGACGACCAACATCACTGTGAGCGACCCGGTGGCCCGGCTGAACAATGAGGGCAGATTCGCCAGCGTCTCCCAAGGTGTGCCGACCGGAAGCTGCCAGAAGTCGCGGTTGACGTTGAGCAAGTGTCCCTCGGTGAGGAACCATGCGTCACGCGGAGTCGATACTCGCTCCAGCCCAGACACCCAGAGATGAGCGATCAACCATGGTGTGTTGGCGAGTCCGAGGGCAGCCATGGCCATGAACCAACGGACCGCTTGAGCACGTTGGCTGATGAAGACCAGCGTCAGTAGCGAGAGCGGGAAGTAGTACAGACCGGCCCCGTGGGTCGCAACAGCGACGGCGACCCCCATGCTTCCCAGCAGCGGTCGCCACCAAGGTCCGCCGTGGGCCACATAGCGAGCGAGGGTGACAACACCGACGGTCCCCGCCAGCGTGAAGAGCGGATAGAGCGGAAGGCGCGAGGCCTGCGTGTACACCGCTGGCAGCGCCATCAGGGAGAGCCCACTGAGCGCGGCAAGCGTGTCCGACTCGGTCCGGTTCCGGACCTCTTTCATCACCCAAAGGGCAAGAGCGACGCTGGCCAACACCGGCACCGCAACCAGTCGATCGACGGTTGCTCCGGCCAAAACCAATGGACCGTAGATCGCGTGAGGAACAGGCGCTTCTTGTGACTCCAGCAGCCAGTCGGCATTCCCATCGAGGATGTAGTTCAGACTCGAGACAAGAACGCTCGTGTCTGCGCTCCCGATGTCGACTCCGAGGACACCCACGGCCACGACAGGCGCAAGGAGCAACACCCCTTCAAGCCACCACGGTCTCGTCTTCTCCCCCACATCGCTCGGACGGTTTCCGGTGATGCGTCGAAAGGTCATGATCAGACCGGTCAAGAATGCAATGGCCAGCACGAGCGAAGTCCCGGACGCAACCGTCGACGAGGTGAACAGCGCCCGGCGGGTGACGTTGGCTGACTCAACGACCCGGAGGAGGAGCCAGAGCAGCACCACCATGGCCAGCGCCTCCGGCCACGGGGTGGACGATCCTCCGCTCGCCTCGACCGAGCCGTCGGTGTGACCGTCGGTCGAACTGGACACGGCGGACGCCGGTTCAGCTTGCTTCACGGTGACCATGACGGGGCTGGGACATTCGGCCCGATTGTACGCCGGACCCACTGGTCTTCCCCGTCAAGGACATCTTCTGAGACCGGCGGAGAGCTACCCTCCAACCGTGGCCGCGCCGCACGTCGTCTTCCTTCCCACCGACCACGGTTCGCCGTGGCTTACCAATGCAACGACCGTGCTTGGCAACGGACTTGTCGCTCTTGGGGCCGAGACCGGCGACCCTTCGATGGGCGCCGCCGTCGTCACGGTGGTGTTCGGATCACGCGACGCCACCGACGTCACCGGTCCGCTGGCGCGAGTGCTCGATCGGCCATCGGATCTGCACGCTGGTGGGCCACCGCCGGATCTCGTCGTGTGCCCGAGCGCCAGCCTGGCCCGGGCGGTCAGTGATCTGCGCCCCGAGGCAACCGTTGTCATCGCTCCGTCAGGCGCCAGTACTGGAATCGACCGACCAGCGGCGTACCCGAATCCTTGGAGCATTGCGGTCGCGCCGACAAGCGAGCCACGACGGCTCCAGCCAGTGATCGACGCATTTACGTCGATTCCGCTGAACGACGCTCGTCTCACCTTGCTCGGACCCGACGTTCTTGGCCTCGACGACGATCGCATCGACAACAATGCCAACCTCTTGGCCGAGGTGGCGTCAGGCTCAGCAGGCCCAAGCGCTCTCGTGGTTGTCGGCCCCGAGCCCTGGTTCGATGATGCAGCGGAACACGCCCGACGTATCGGCGTTCCGTTGATCGTTGCGGACGATGCGGGCGCAGCGATCGATTTGGTCACCCACGGCGTCACAGGACTCGTCGTCGAACCAAGCGAGTCTCGCCTCCGTTGGGCCATGGATCACCTCGCCACCCAACCGTGGGATCGATGGTCATACGCCCAAATGGGGATTCGCCGAACGAGGCAACACGACCCGGCCGAAGTGGCCCGGCTCCTCCTTCGTCTCGCCGACACGACGCCGCGTCCCCGGGTGCTGATCCTCAGCACGTACAGCGTCGATACACCGATCAACGGTGGCCAGCGAAGGCTTCGGCAGCTCGCGACCGGCCTGGCCCGTCACGCCGACGTCACGCTCGCTGTTCTGCATCGACATGCCTCGGTCCCTCGACGAGTGGCGCTCGCCCCGGGCTTGACCCAGTTGTCCATTCCGCGATCGGCCGAACAGCTCGCAGCAGAAGACGCCATTGCCGACACCTTACAGATGCCGACCGACGACATCACAGCGGCTCGGCTCTCTCAACTCACCCCGGACTGGGGCGCCGCGCTTCGTCAGCACGCCGCAGCCGCCGATGTGATCGTGAGTTCACACCCTTACCTTGCGGCCACGCTTCCGGACTCAACGGTGCCCGTCGTCTACGACTGCCACAACGATGAAACGTCCATGAAACGGGCAGCGCTGCCGTCGTCCGAGCTCGGTCGAGAACTGGCCGAGGAAGCCGCCGCGCACGAACGACAGCTGGTCGAGCGAGCGGCCGCCGTCACCGCGTGCACGATCGCCGACCTCCACGCCGTTTCTGCGCTGGCACCGGATGACACACGGCGGGGCGTTGTCGTCCCCAACGGTGTTGACACTACGGCTCTGCCGTTTCGCCGACGCGAGGACGTCAAGGCTCTGCGAGCGGAGGTCCTTCGACACGCGGGGCAACTTCGTGATGATCACCGACCCCTGCTCACCTTCATCGGTTCATGGCATCAGCCGAATATCGAAGCGGCGACCGTGCTCGTGGACATCGCTCGAAGCAGGCCGGATTGGTTGATTCTTCTCGCCGGCAGCCACTCGAGCGAGTTCGCCGAGGGGCGCGCCGGTGGGGAAACGCTGCCGTCGAATGTCTCCCTCATTCCGACCTTTGACGAAGGTCTCCTCTGGCCCCTGATCGCCGGATCTGACGTCGTCGTGAACCCAATGCTGAGCGGCAGCGGCAGCAATCTCAAGATCTTCGATTACCTGTCCGTCGGGACACCGGTCGTCTCGACGGACGTCGGAGTCCGAGGTATCGATGCCCCCACTCGTCTCGCCGAGGTCGTTGCACCCGACAGACCGTCAATCATGGCGGGCATTGAACGCGTGCTCTCGCCCTCCAACGCCGATCGCGTCACCGAGCGCAGTCGAGTCGGCCGGGAGGTCGTCGAGCGCACGTTCTCATGGCCGGTCTTGGCGGAGCAGTGGGCGCACGCCATCCTGTCCGTCGCCCCGGAAGAGCTTCAATCGTTCACCCCGCTCGAGCATCCTCCTTCGCTCCCGCTCGAACCGCTCATTCCCCTCGACACGCCACCATCGCTCGATCCTGTCATCGCCTGCATCGACGACATCACCCGAGCAGCACACAACGGAACGCCACCCCCACAGGAGATCACCGTGGACGCCACGCTGCGAGAGCACTTGCGCCTCGCCACCGAGAACCGGCACGCCGGCCGGGAGCTCCCTGAGGGCGCTCGTCTCGTTGCACCGAAGAAGGCCCTGATCCGTATTGGTCAGGCGATCACGAACGAACAGGTCGTCTACAACCGGGCCAGTCTCGATGCTGTCGCTCGCTTGGGCGATCTCGTCTCCGAGCTTCGGGAAGAACTGCAGCAGCTCAGCGAGCGAGTCGGCACCACCGAGGAGCAACTGCGCCAGGCAAACGGCGAGATCGAGCGACTGCGAGCGCAGGGTCGCCTCATCGCCGATGCTCGCCCACCACTCGCTCCGCCTGGCGAGAACGAGCGAACGTCGACAGTGAGCGCGTCGACGACATCACCCAATTTCGACGCCTTCTACCAGATCTTCGAGGATCAACTTCGCTCCTCCGAGCTCGTGGAAGCCCACCTGCAACCGCATCTCGCGCACTTCGCGGGATGGACAGCTGACGCCCTCCCGGTGCTCGACGTCGGGGCTGGTCGGGGTGACTGGCTCGAGCTCTTGGCTTCGCACGGTGTGGCGGCCCGCGGCATCGATACGAACGCAGCGGCCGTGGCCGAAGCTCACGAACGGGGCGTTGATGTCGTGCTCGCCGACGGGATGGACTACCTCGCCGGTCTCGAGCCTCGATCGCTGGCAGCCATCACGAGTTTCCACGTCATCGAGCATCTCCCGGCGCAGAGCCGTTTGACCTTCGCCGAGCTCGCCCATCGAGCCCTCGCACCTGGTGGCTTCCTGCTCGTGGAAACGCCAGACCCTCGAAATCTCCAGGTTGGGGCGACCGGCTTCTGGCTCGATCCGACTCACGAGCGTCCCGTGCCGCCCGAGCAGTTCGCGGCGATGCTGACCTTTGCTGGATTCGAGGGCATCGAGATGCATGGGCTCCACCCATCAGATGTCGAACATCCCACCAGCCTCGACCCCGATCCCGAGCGCAACGGCGTGCTGACCGAAGTGCACCGGCTGCTGTTTGGTTCCCGAGACGTGGCCATCCTGGCCCGCCGAGGGAACACGTGACGAGGAATCTCCGCATCGGAGTGGTGAAACCCGACTGGCGCGCTGCTGGCGGGTTCGAGCGCCTTCTGGAGCGACTGACATCCCATCTCTCCGACGTCGGCCACACCGTGCGAGAGGTACCCGTACCGGCACTGATCGGAGCTCGCCCAGTCTGGGGAGTGCCAGCGGCCGAGCTGCAATGGAAGGCGCATCCAGAATTCTTCCGCTACTGCTCGCTCCTCGAAGACGTTCGCCGGCTTGACCTCCGACGATTCGATCTCGTCTTGTCGACGCAACCACCGACGTACTTTGCGCCCCACCCCAAGGTACTGTCGCTCTTTTACCATCAGCCTCGCGTCTTCTATGACCTCGCCGAGCCCTACGGTCTGCTCGATGAGGTCGATCGGGAACACCACGCCCATGCCACCGCGTCGGTGCGTTCGATCGATGCTGGCCTCGTCAGCAATGTGAAGCACTGGCTCGCCGGCTCCCCCGAGTGCCGTCAGCGGCTGGATGACTTCTGGGGTGTCACGGACAACGTGTCACTCATCCACGCGCCGGCGCTCACCGCAGCGCCTCCCGATCCCCCGCCGTGGAACGCAGCGGGCGATGTTCTCTGTGTGTCGCGGCACGAATGGCCCAAACGCACCGAGCTCCTGAGTGCAGCAGCCCACCTCATTCCTGACCGACAGACCGTTTTCGTTGGCAGCGGTGGCCGCTTGCCGTTCGTGAAGCAACTCGACGCCCAACTCGCCGATCGGAAGATCGACCCCGGTGGGATCCAGGCCAGGGATGCCTGGATGCAGAGCGCGCTCGGTGTCAATCCCAACACGGTGTTCGAGGCGCCCGGCTCTCCAAATCGTTTTCTTGGCGCCGTGTCCGATGCCGAGCGAGACGCTCGCTACGCCTCTGCCTCCGTGGTGGTCGCTCCCGCTCATCGCGAGGACTACGGCCTCACGGCGCTCGAGGCGATGCTCTGGCAACGGCCCTTGATCGTCTGTGAGGACGGCGGGGGCTTGGTCGATCTGGTCCGCGAGACCGGCGCCGGCCTCATCGTGGAGCCGACGCCGCAGGCGGTGGCCGACGGCGTGAAGCGGATCGTGGGCGATCATGCGTTTGCCAACGAACTCATCGAACGCTCGAAGGCAGTGCCGTCGACCTTTACCTGGGAACGATGTCACCAACAGCTCGACGACGCTGTCGCGGCCACGCTCGACGCCTGAGTCTCCACGAGGGCACGCCCGGCCGTTACCAGCGGATCGAGACGGGGATCTGCACCCGACCGTCGAGAGGTGTTGAGTTCTCCACCCGGAACGACGCCGCCTCTTCTCGGTGGTCATAGCTGACGCTGACATCGTGGTTGTGCAGCCCGAGGGCGATCGAATAGCTACCGCCAAGAAGCGGGACCGACTCGAGGCGGATCACGACCGTGCCGGTTCCATCGACGGAGTTCGGGGCTGAATCGAGCAGATCGGAGTTGACGCCGAGCAACCGATTGCCGCCGCTGTCGTGGATCTCCATCGCCACGGCGACGTCGTCCATCGGCTGGGAGGCGTCGTAGCTCACAACGATCTCGAGCGGGTCGCCAGGGTTGAGCCAGGGGCGCTGGGGATCGTTGTAGCGGAGCTGCACGTCGGTGAACACGATGGCCTGTGCCTGCTCGAGATTTGCCGCCGAACCCATCTCACGAGGAATCTCGAGCCCTCGCTTGTTCAGAAGCTCTCGCAGCGTCCGGATCGCGGCCGGTGGCGGGCCGACCATCTGGAGCTCTCCGTGGTCCAGCACGGCTGCACGATCGCAGACGTGGCGAACCATGTCGGCTGAGTGCGTCACCACCACGATGGTCCGCCCCTCGCGCTGAAAGCGCCGCACCTCGCCGAGGCACTTCCGCTGGAAGCTCTCGTCTCCCACGGACAACACCTCGTCGACCAGCAGCGTGTCGGGTTCGAGGTGCATGGCGACCGAGAAGCCAAGGCGGGCGAACATCCCAGACGAGTAGTGCTTGACGGGCGTGTCTTCGAAGCCAGCGAGCTCGGCGAACCCGAAGACATCCGGCAGGCGACTCTCCGCTTCGGCTTCGTCGAGTCCGAGAATCGAAGCGTTGAGGCTGACGTTCTCTCGCCCGGTGAGCTCAGGGTGAAACCCAGCCCCCAGTTCGAGCAACGCAGCGACTCGCCCGACCGTGCGTATCGTGCCCGTGGTCGGGCGCAGGGTGCGAGCGATGCACTTCAGCAGCGTTGACTTGCCAGATCCGTTGTGACCGAGGAGTCCAAACGTCTCGCCCCGCTCGATCTCGAGCGACACACCCTTCAACGCCCACAAGTCAGTGTCTTCGCCCCTGGGAGACGCAGACCGGCTCACGAAGCGCTCCTTCAGCGAGCTGGGGCCCGCATGACTGAGGACGAATCGCTTCGAAACGTCCACCACCTCGATCGCGTTGGAAGTCACAGCTGATCCCCGAAGGAGTCTTCGCGGCGGGCGAACACCCGCAAGGCGATGAAGAGGATCACAACACCAATCGCCAGGGTGATCGAGACGCGGCCGTAGTACCAGGCCAGGCTCTCCTCGGGAATGATCGGCGTCTCCCCGGGAAGGGAAGGGGCCGGATCATACAGCGCTCGTTGGAAGGCCAGAATCGGCGCCAACATCGGATTGAGGAAGGCGAGCCATTGATTCTCACCGAGTTTGACGGCGACTGCCCCAAACGGGAATACAACGGCAGACATCCAGAACCAGGCGGTCATGCCCACATCGAGCAGGTGGGAGACATCACGGTATTCCACGGTCAGCGCCGACAGCAGAATGCCAAGCCCGGCGGCCAGCACCGCGGTAGCAATCACGGCATAGATCACCAACGGCAACGCCCGGACGTCTGGCGCGTTTCGGAACGCCAGCGAGCCGATCACAAGAACGACGGCCTGCAGAAACATGTTGATGAGGGCCGAGCCAAGGGCAGCGAGCGGCAGGATCTCACGCGGGAACCACACCTTCTGCACAAGGGCTCGGTTCTCGACGATCGAGTTGGACGCCGCAGCCAGTGAACCGTTGAAGAAGTTCCAGATCAGGAGGCCCGACAGCATGAAGATGCCGAAGAGCGGCACCCGCGCCGGGAGAAAAACGGTGAACACGAACGAGAACACCACGAGGTACATCGCCGGGTTGAGCAGCGACCAGAAGAAGCCGAGCACCGAACCCTTGTACCGAACTCGCAGATCTCGCCGCACCAGGTTCGCCAAGAGCGAACGATGAGCGACGACATCTCGCGCTCGCTGACTGATTGAGCGCGGGGCGGCAACATCAACGACGTCGGGCAACGCCCCGAGATCAGACAGCTCGCCGCTCACGAACCTGAGCCGGGACTCGCTCGACCGCATCCTCCGGGAATGAGGGCAACGCCACGTCTTCGACCTCGGTGGGCGCAGGAAGGTAGTGCGAAGGTGGGATACCCGCCTCGAGCTCAAGGCGTCGGACCCGCTCGTGCACACGCTGGCTCACGAGCCGGTGGCTGGCGATCAGGTCAGCAACGAAGCCGAGCGCAAACATCTGCACACCGGCGAGTGAGAGGATCGACCCCAAGATGATCGACTGCACGTTGCCCGTGGTTTCGCCGTCGCGAATCCAGCCCAGCAGAAACGGAGTGAATGCCAGGAGCGCAGCGGTCATGAGCACGGCGCCCAGGAACCCGAAGAAGCGCAGGGGTTCGTTGGCGGCGAAGGATCTGGTGATCACGAAGGCGTTGCGCCGCATGTAACCCCACATCGAACCGAACAGACGGGACTCCCGCATCTTCGGGTTGACTCCGACCGGGACCGAGGCGACAGCGGCATTCATTTTGCCAGCCTGGATCAACGACTCGAGCGTGTAGGTGTAGCGGTTGACGACCGTGAGTTGGATGGCCGCTTCTCGGCTGTAGGCCCGGAAGCCCGAGGTCACGTCGGGCACGGGAGTGTCGGATGCCTTGCGCACGACCCAGCTCCCGAGCAGCTGCATCCGAATCTTCAGCGAGGAGAACTCGTCATGAGAACGAACGTCTCGGTCCCCCACCACGAGGTCTGCTGTGCCGGCGAGAATCGGTTGCACCAACGACGGGATAGCGCTGGCGTCGTACTGGTTGTCGGCGTCGGTGTTCACCACCACGTCGGCACCGAGCTTCAGCGCCGCGTCGAGACCAGCTTGAAAAGCGGCTGCGAGGCCCCGGTTTTGCGGCATCTTCACGATGTGGTGAACACCGTTGGCGCGTGCGACATCGATCGTGCGATCCGTCGACCCATCATCGATCACCAGCCACTCGACGACGTCGAATCCGTCGACCACAGTCGGGAGATCAGCGAGCGCAACCGGAAGCTGCTCCTCTTCGTTGAGGCACGGAATTTGGATGATGAGTTTCATGGAGTCACACGTTGCTCGAGGGGCCCGCTCGACCGCCGTACGAACGGTGTCTCGCGACGAGCGAAACAACAGGACAGCGGCGAACGCACAGCGGAGGCATGCTACCCACTTCTGGGCATGCCGAGCCCGGATGGTCCTTCCGACCGTTTGATCGCTTGAGTCCTCAGTCCGATGCGCCCTGTGTTGTGGGGTCCTGTGTTGCCGCGTCCTGTGTTCGTGTGAAGTACTCGTCCGAGATTGCCAAGTCAGCGGCGAGGCGGACGTCGTCGATCGTGAGCAGCTGCTCGCTCCAGAAGGCAAGACCACCGGCATCGGGCTGACGACCGAGCACCTGGTCGTAGATCTGGGTGACTCGATCGCCCCGAGACTCCGGCGAGGCATAGAAGTTCTGGGTCACCTGCCAGGCCGCGAGTCCCTCGTCATCCATCCTGGCCAACCAGAAGTCGACACCACCTTGATCGGCGGGGCGACCGAGCAGATCTCGGTACAACGCATCGATGAAGGAGGCATCCGTGCCACCACTGCGCTCGTAGTACTCCGGCGAGCCGTAGAGATCGACGCCGACCTCGCTGATCCGTAGCCCAGCCGCAACTCGGCTCAGCCAAAACGCACGGCCTCCCACGTCGCTCGCCCGGCCCAGCGCCGTTTGGTAGAGGAGATCAATCTGACGGCCGGCCCACTCATCGGAGACGGAGAGTTCGTTCGCGACTCCGTATCGCCCATCACGGGCGAGGGTGCCGACGGCCTGGCGAAGCTCAGCGGGTTCCGCTGTCCGGCCGAGGAACAGCTGATGGAGTGCCTCCACATACGCTTCGTTCTCCGGCGAGAGGCCGCTCGTCAGGCTGGCCGAGAACCAGCTCGACTTCAGGCCAAAGGCTCGTCGCACCTCGTCGCCGGTGAAGTCGAGGTTGCCCTCTTCGAACACGAAACGGGCCATGATGACTCGACCGCCGTCGGCCCCGTTGCCGTCGCGTTCGATCTCCTGAACGTCGAGTAGTGCGCCGAGCTCACGGCTGGCGACCCAGTCGGTGGCGTCGTAGACCGTGGTCCAGTTGTGGTTGGGGTTGTCTTCCACCGCATCACCGAGGTCTTCGACCGCAGGAAAGTCGAATTCGACCGTCCAACCGCCGGTGCTGGAGGAGAACTCGGTGCGGGCGACTGTCCCGTTGTCGTCGCGGATGCGGAGCACTCCCTCGGTTGCGGCGAGGGCGGCGTTCGTCGACCCATGCGTGCTGGGCGTGATTTGACCATTGCTGGACTGGCGGAACGTGCCTCGGTAGACCTGACAGAGCGTGGTGTCACAGGTGTCGGCGTACGGCTGCTGACGAACATCTCCGGCAAGCACGTAGGAACGGGCCGCCACGGACTGGGCTTCGAGCGCTGCCGCATCCCACGAAGCGGGCACCTCATTCGGAACGACGCCCTGCAGGTATTGCTCAACGGAAACGACATTGACGGTGCGTTCACTTCCGCCGACGTTTTCGAATGTCAGCGTGCCGGGGAACCACGTACCCGAACCGTCTGTTGAACCCAGCCGCAAGTCGCCGGCGATGCCACCCGCAGTAGTGACCGGGCGGATGGAAAGGCTGGCGGTGAGCGTTTCGTAGGCGTCAGTCCAGTCATCCGGGTCCGAGCTGCAGGACGTCCCGACTTGGAGGGCGACGCCCTCTCCTCGAAGGACGAGCCGGATGAATGTGCCGGGTGGCACCGGGTCGAGTTCGGTACCCGCTGCGTCCTTCACACCCATGATTCCGTCGCCGATCGAGACACAGGCCGAGCGATCCCGATTGCCGCGGATCTCGACTCGGAGGGCCGCCGGGTCGATTGGGGCAATGCGCTCATCGAGAGGAGGCGCCGCGTCAGCAAGGATGCCAGCCGTGGTACCGCCGTAGTAGTGGTTGAGGATCTGGACCGAGGTCCAGCCCTGGCGGGCATAGCCGAGGGCCCCGTATTGGCCGAGGCCTCGACCGTGGCCCCAGCCGTGCCCGTCGAAACGAATCAGCGTCTCGTCGGCGGGCGTGTCCTGTGCTGCGACTGGCGAGGAAGCCATCAGCGACAGAACCGCGAGCATGACAAGCGAGACGAGCGCGGCGCGAGACCTCCGAGCGATTGTCTGATGGGGGAAGGGCGAGACGGACATCGGAGCTCCTCTGATCGATTTCCGCATCGGCCAAGCTAGCCACCAGATGAGAGCTGGCACCGTCGCCCGCGGATTCAACAGGCACCTTGACTCATGCTCAAGCCAGGCCAAGCAGCAGCGAGCATCGAGCCGTCACTCGGTGACTCGGTCGTAGTACTCCTCGGACCCCGCCAGCTCCATCGCGAGGCGGATGTCGTCAATACGGTCCAACTGGTCGGACCAGAAGACGAGTCCCTCCGGGTCGGGCGCTCGGCCGAGGAACTCTTGGTAGAGACCTCGCACGCGGCGCTCCTTGGATTCTGGCGACTGGTAGAAGCCCAGCGTGACACCGGTCAAACTGAGGCGTCCGCTCTCGATGGCCTCGACCCAACTGGCGAGACCCTGAGCATCAGGCTCGCGTCCCAGCAGTTCGCGATACAGACGTCGCACGTAGCCCCGAGTTGAGCCGGACGACTCGAAGTACTCCGGAGATCCGTAGAAGGCCGCACCAAGATCCTGGGTGCGGAATCCGTTGCGCAGCTGCGCGAGCCAGAAACGACTGCCATCGGGATCGGGATCACGGCCGAGCACATCTCGATACATCTCACGAAGAATGGCGCCCGCCCAGGCGTCGGAGGTAGCCAGCTCTTCGACGATGATTGCCGTCGATTCCTCGTCGAGCCGTGCGCCATAGTGGTCCGCCTCCACCGCCAGGGCATCGCGGCCTAGGAAGTTCGTCAGCAGCGCATCCGCATACTTCACGTCATCGACATCAGCGCCGTAGTCCCAGCCGATCACCGCGGCGTCGAAGGCCGTTGGGACGCCGACGGTCGTGCTGAGCGCACCGGCACGGCGTTCTTGGCCGAAGCGGATGTAACGACCTTCCGCATCGAGTATCCAGCCGCCGTATTCCCCGCCGGTGACGATGGCCCGAGGCGAGGCGACGGCAGTTTCTGGCTGCCATGGCGGTGCTCCCCCGAAGGAGTGAAGACGACCGGAGCGATCGAGCACCCATCCGCTCGAGGGAGTCCGAAGGGCGACGTCGATCGCGTCGACGGATTGGCCGATCGACGCAGCGGGGGTACCCCGGATCGGGAACAACCCACCGGCTCGGTCCATCACGTAGCCCCGGCCGTCGGGGGTCATGGCCAAACGCAACGCCTGCCCCACAACGGGTTTCACCGGCGCTGTCCGGTCCGTTGCTCCACCGAAGTGGTAGATCCGGCCGTCCTCCTCCAGAACCCAGCCCCGACCACCATCGGTGCCGGCCGACCAGTCGACGACCTGTCGAGAACCCGCCGGGCGGGCAGACGTACTGGGAGCACCTCCGAAGGCGACGAGGGAGCCGTTGGAAAGCAAGACTTGACCGGCGCCATTGCGGCCGTCGATCGCTGTCACCTCAGCTCCTTGGGGCAGTGAAATGCTGCGAACCGGGCTGGCGGATCCGCCGAAACGCAGGCCACCGGCGGTGTCGAGCGTGACGAGCGCTGGTCCGTGCTCGGGTCGACGATCACCAGGAACGGGTGGCGGACTCGCTCGGTGCGCATCCAACAACGGGGCGAGCATGGGAGCAACAGACGGGGTGGTCAGCGTGCCAGGACAAGATGTCACACCGAGCTCATGGTGGCTGACAATGGCTGGAACCTGCACCCATGCGCCTGGGGCGTGGCGTTGCGGCCCGGTTGTTGACCGGTTCTTGAGCCAGGCCAGACCTGCCGGATCTACCCCGTGCAGCGCCAGCTTCCAACGAGCAACAGCCTGCACGGCGGTCAAGGACTCTCGAGACGGCGAGACCGCGGCAGGACTCGCTCCGCGCTGATGCTGGCCAAGCAGGGCCACACCGACGGTCCATGTGTTGAATCCCTTGACGTGACCACCGATGACCGGATCATCAGCACTATCGGTCCGTGCTTCCCAGATCCCGCCGAAACGATCGACCACGAAGTTGTAGGCGATGTCGCACCAGCCCCGATTGACGGTGTGGAAGCGATAGATACCGCGCAAGAGATCGTCGACCTGGGAGGCGGCATAGGAGTTCGTGTTGACGGTGTGGTGCACGACGACCGCCCGAATGTTCTCCGCCGTTTGCGGGCCGTCCTCGCAACCCTCGTTGTCGAACGCCCATCCGCCGGTGGTCCACGCCTCTCGGAGGTTCATTGTGGGGCGACCATCGGTGACCGCTCGGGCTGGATCCGCCGGACGTTGATCGTTCGAGGTCAGGGCTTCCAATCGCAGGGCCGTTGGCGCACCTGCCACCACTCGCACCTCAACGGATTCCGCGTCATCCCCAATCCATATCGGTCCGGCCACGGCGTTCGCCGGTCCACTTCCCTCTTCCCCCGGCAGGCCGTCTGGCGCGTCCTCGGTCTCGATCGCTACGTCGACCCACTCACTCCACTCCCCAGCGTTCTTACTGCGAAGCGCAAGGACCGCATCGGTGGCATCGGTCTCGACGACCAACATCTCTGGTGCATTCGCCAACGCGATCTCGCTCCCGCCCTCGGCGGTCGAGAAGGCCACCCGTCCATCCGCTCCGGTCGGGGCCGCAGGCAGGGCGAGCTCAATCGTCTCGACGACGAACGACCCCTCGTCAACGACGTTTCGAGCGGTAACTCGGGCGCGCTGAGGCGACGCTTCGGCGGGAATCACGGCCAGTGACAGCCCAGCGGCGGCGACACTGAGAGCGAGCGTTGCGAGTTTTCGGGGTAGCGAAAGCACGACCAACGAACGGTAGTCGGACCGACACTCTTCGTGGTGTCAGGCGCCGGCGAACACGGCCTGGCAGCTCCCGGCAAGATCGACGATCTCGATGCGATCCCGATTGTCGTACGTGACCTCGTTGGCCGGATCGACGGGGACCTCGTACTCGCGGAACGCCAGCTCGAGCGCGTCGAAGGTCACCAACCGACCCCGAAGGCTGTCGCCGATGCCAAGCAGCAACTTGATTGCTTCGAGCGCCTGGAGGCAACCGATGATGCCAGGTAGCACCCCGAGCACTCCGGCCTCGGAGCAGTTGGGGGCCAGCTCCGCCGGCGGCGCTTGGGGCTGAAGATCACGATACGTCGGGCCGTCGAGCGGATCGAAGACCGTGACCTGCCCTTCGAACCGGAAGATGGAGCCGTGCACCACCGGGATGCCTGCCTTCACCGATGCGTCGTTCAAGAGGTAACGGCTTGGGAAGTTGTCTGCGCCGTCGACGATCACGTCGTACCCGGTGATGATGTCGAGCACGTTGTCCGCCGACAGGCGAACGTCGTGGGCGGTCACGGTGATGTCGGGATTCATACCTTCGATGGTCTGTCGCGCCGACGCCACCTTGGCCTGTCCGATGCGGTCGGTCCCGTGAAGAATCTGTCGCTGCAGGTTGGACGCATCGACAACGTCCATGTCGACGATGCCAAGCGTTCCCACGCCCGCCGCGGCGAGGTAAAGAGCCGCTGGTGATCCAAGCCCGCCAGCCCCAAGCAGCAGTACCTTGGCGCCCAGCAACCGCTGCTGACCGGCTTCCCCGACCTCGGGCAAGAGCAGGTGCCTGCTGTATCGCAGACGTTGATCGGCATCGAGCAGCGCCGGCACTTCCCACGGTCGACCTTCGGTCTTCCATTTCTCGAACCCACCGTCCATGGACCGAACGTCGGCGTATCCAAGCTCCATCATCGAGGCGGCGGCGAAGGCGGATCGCACGCCACCAGCACAGTGCACAACGATCGTCGCCGCTTTGTCCGGCAACTGTGCCTCGACCTGCGCCTCGAGATTGCCTCGCACGATGGTGACCGCTCCGGGGATGACCCCCTGCGCAACTTCGTCGGGCTCACGAACATCGAGGACGATTGAACCCCCGGCCCGCAGCGAGGCTGCGGCCTCCGTATCGATCTCGGTGATCGACGCCTTCGTGGCGGCCAGAAGCTCTCGGAACGACGACATCTGGCCAGTCTGTCACCACAACGGGCGGGTCACGCCCGCAGGCTCAGTCGGTCGATGCACGACCGAACAGTGGCGGGAGGATCTCGCTGATCGAACCGCGCAGCACGACGTCGCCGAGATCGTCCATTTCGGTTGGGCTGCCGTTGATGATGATGATCGTCGCGCCCAGCGATTTTGCGATCGGCACGACGTTGGCGATCGGGTACACGGCGAGAGTCGAGCCGATGGCTATCAAGACATCGCACGAACGAGCGGCCACTTCGGCTCGCTGAAGATCGGCCGCAACCAGGCTCTGCCCGAAGCTAATGGTGGCCGACTTCAACATGCCCCCGCAGTCTTCACAGGCCGGGTCCTCCTCGCCCGAGCGGACGCGGTCGAGCGCAACCTCCATGGGATCCCGATAGTCGCAGGAGAGGCACACAACCTCCCGAACCGAACCGTGCACCTCGATGATTCGATCGGGGTCCGAGCCCGCTCGATGGTGAAGCCCGTCGATGTTCTGTGTGATCAACGTGTGCAACACACCGCGCTCCTCGAGCTGCACGAGCGCCCGATGGCCAGCGTTCGGCTCCGCTTCCCAAATCGGTGACGTCAGACGGTTCTGCCATGCTCGCTTCCGCACCTCGACGTCCTCGACGTAGTGCTGCAGCGTCGCTTGTTTCTCGGCTCCCGGATTCTTCGTCCACACACCCTTCGGGCCGCGAAAGTCGGGGATGGCAGAGTCGGTCGAGATGCCAGCGCCAGTCAAGACCACAACACGGTCCGCTGCGTCGAGCATGGTCACTGCATCGGAGAGTCCGGGAACCATGGCCCGAGCGTACCGGTCAACCTCTTGTGCTTTTGTTTACGTTCATTTACGCTCAACAGATGCTTACGAACAACAATGGTTCTGAGAAGTCCGAAGATCGACGGCCACGCACGGAGGCCATGACCTTCCCCGAACCCGTGCTCGTGGTTCGTCCGCTTCGAGATCCGGTCATCGACCTCGTCGGGCACGATCCTCGTTCCCGCTATGTCGAACAGTTCTGGCTCTCCATTCTGGGCCCGTCGGCAACCCTGCTCGTCCGCCGGCTCGCTCACGGTCTGGCTGAGCATCCGGATGGATTCGATCTCGACACCGAGGCGTGCGCTCGGGAGCTCGGTCTCGGCACCAAGGGCGGCAAGCACAGCCCGTTTTGGCGAGCACTGGATCGCATCTGCCGTTTCGGTGTCGCCCAGCGCAGCGGTGACATGCTGCAGCCTCGCACCATGCTCCCAACACTCTCGCTCCGACAGATCAAGCGGTTGCCCCCTCACTTGCAAGTGGCACACGAGGCCTGGGCCACCGATGAGTTGAGCCGGCACGAACGCGCCGCGTGAAGCGCAGCAACGATCCGTTGAGCTGGCCACTGGTAGGGTCCGACCTCGATGAGCCAGGTCCCCAACGCACGCCAAGCCCTGGCCCCGCTGGCCAGAAGCGTCCGCTCCCGACTCTGGGCCACGGCGGCATTGCGTCCACCTCGCGCCGCGATCGATGACGCCGTGATCGAGCTGCTGACCGACACGAGCAAGAATCGCCGATACGACCTGCAAACCTCGGCCATCATCACCCGAGTCATGGGCCCGACGTCGCTCGGCATCGACATCGGAGCTCATGTGGGCGACATTCTCCGGCGCATGGTCGACGTCGCTCCCGACGTACGTCATCTTGCGTTCGAACCGCTCCCTCACCTCGCCGCCGGGCTCCGACAGCACTTTCCAAGCGTCGACGTGCACCAAGTTGCACTCGTCGCCAACCCGCGTGGAGCGGTGGAGTTTCATCACGTGGCCAGCAATCCCGGCTACAGCGGTCTACGCGAGCGGCGATATGACCGACCCGACGAGACGATCGAGAAGATCACGGTCGACACCGCCCGGCTCGACGACATCGTCGACTCCAAGTCGGCACCGGAGCTGATCAAACTCGACGTCGAAGGCGCCGAGCTTGGCGTCTTGGAAGGGGCAACGTCCACCATCGGTCGTGCCCGCCCAGTCATCGTGTTTGAGCACGGACTGGGAGCCTCAGACCGGTACGGCACGACCCCCGAAGCTGTGCACGACTTCTTTGCCGCCCACGACATGGACGTGTCGCTCCCAGCCACCTGGCTCGAACACGGGCCCCCGCTGTCGAGGGAGCAGCTGGGTGATCAGTTCCATCGCGGGGCGAACTTCTACTTCGTCGCCTCGCCGAGCTGAGCACAGTCGTCCGTAGGCACAGTCGCTAGTAAGCACAGTCGCTAGTAAGCACCGTCGCTAGTAAGCACCGTCGCTCTTGAGGACGGCGGGGATGGTCTTGGCCAGGATCGCAAGGTCGACAACGAGCGACCAGTTATCGACGTAGTAGAGGTCGAGGCGGGTGTACTCCTCGAACGTGGTGCTGCTCCGACCGGAGACCTGCCACATGCCAGTGATGCCAGGCTTGACCCGCAGGCGGCCGTAGAGATCGGCGTCCCACTCCGCCATTTCCGAGGCCAGCGCCGGCCGGGGACCGACCAGGCTCATCTCACCGCGAACCACGTTCCACAGCTGTGGCAGCTCATCGAGCGATGTCTTGCGGAGGAAGGCGCCGGTCTTGGTGATGCGAGGATCGTCCTTCATCTTGAAGAGCGGTCCGGCTCCTTCATTGTGCTCCATGAGGTCGGCGAGGATCTCCTCGGCATTCACGACCATCGTCCGGAACTTGAGGACCTCGAACGGAATGCCATCCTTGCCCACTCGCGATTGGCGGAACACGATCGGGCCTTCGCTCCCTCGCTTGATCAGCAAGGCGAGCACGGCGAGCACGGGCGAGGCAGCGAGCAGGGCGAGCGATGCGACCACGACATCGAAGGTCCGCTTGGCGACGGCACGCCAGCCATGACGCTGGACCGGCTCGACGTAGACCACGGGGAATCGGCCAAGCGGCCGGACGGTGAGGCGCTTGGGGGCGATGTCAGCCAGGGTTGAACTCAGCTCGACGTGGATACCCGCATCAATGAGATCTCGGATGAGTCGGTTGCTGGCCTTGGTCTCGATCCCGGTGGCGGCAACGATGACACCGGTGGCGTTGGCGGCACGAGCAGCGGCAAGCACCGTCGTGACCAACTGCTGCGGATTCTCGGCCTGTTTGGGGTCGATGGTTTCGACGATGTTGTAGCCAAGCTTCGGCTCCTCGGCGAACATGCGCTCGAGCTGTTCGCTCTCGTGGTTGTCGCCGATCATGAGGACGTCGCGCCGGAACTTTCCGGACACTCGCATCCGGTCGTAACGACGACGCATCACCTCGCGCTCGAGGGTGAGCGCCACGGCAGCGAAGGCGACAGCCAGCACCAGCCACCAACGGCGGATCGACCAGTCGAACACGAAGCTCGAAACGGCAATCGACGCCGCAACCAGCATGCCGGCGTCAAAGATTCGGCGAACCTCGTCGGCTCGGCGCGTGATGAATCGGGCCGAGTACATGCGAGCCCGTCCGAACCAAAAGGCCCAGGCCAACAGCATCGCCACGGCCGCTGGGCGCCAGTCGCGCCCGCCGTCGACGAGGGCCGTCGCAGCGCCGATGCCGGCGGACGCGACGATGAGATCGATGACCACGTTCGTGGTCTTGATCTGGAATGTTTTCTTCGATGCGGTGCGGCGAGCGGGTTGCGCCAGAGCAGTCACATCTTCTTCGGTGAGCGCCACAGTGAGCGGTCCTTCGGGCAGGTGACGAGACAAGAGCTTTCACACTTGCTGTCGGCACGATCGAGGGACGCCCTGAGATGTTTCGCGGTGAGAAGGGAATTCAGCCCACGCCTCGACCATCAAGGATGGAGTGGCAGCTGTCGGCAGAGTTCGATTCGGCTACCAGTTGGACGCGACGTGGGCGAGCAAACGAACGCAAGCGCCGGTCGCGCCCTTCGTCACAATGCCGTCTTCTCCATCGCTCATGGCCGACATACCGAGGTCAATGTGGGCCCACGGGACGTCGTCGGTGAATTCCTTGAGGAACAGTCCGGCGGTCAGTGCGCCGCCGAGTGGGCCGGCGCCGATGTTCTTCATGTCGGCCACGACAGAGTCGAGCTGCTTGCGGTACTCCGGAGGCAGTGGCAGCTGCCACAGCTGCTCACCCGTCGCGGCCGATGAGGCCATGAGACGGTCAACGACGTCTTGATCGCTACCCATCACACCGGCATACGCAGTGCCCAGCGCGGCGGTGACCGAACCGGTGAGGGTGGCGATGTCAATGATCGCGTCTGGCTTCTTCTCCGCCGCCATCGAAAGGGCGTCGGCCAGAATCAGCCGACCCTCAGCGTCGGTGTTGAGCACCTCGACGGTCTTGCCGTTGCGAGCGGTGAACACGTCGCCGGGCCGAGAGGCGTCGCCGTTGATCATGTTGTCGGTCATAGGAATGTAGGCCGTGACCGCTGCCTTGGCGCCAAGCACGGGAAGCAGCGTCATCGCCGCAACGACAGCAGCGCCACCGGCCATGTCGATCTTCATCGTCATCATTCCGGCGCCGGTCTTGATGGACAGTCCCCCACTGTCGAAGGTGATGCCCTTCCCGACCAGCATGAGGTTCGCGGTCGGCTTGCCCTTCGGCGTGTACTGCATCGTCACGAACCGAGCGGGGTGAGTCGATCCCTGATTCACGAACTGCACGCCTCCCATGCGTTCCTTGGCAATGCGCTTCTCGTCCCACACGGTGACCTTGAGCCCCGCAGTCGTTCCCGCCTCCTTCGCCTTTGCCGCGAACACGTTCGGTGTGAGCGAGCCTCCAGGCTCGTTGCCAAGATCGCGAGCGAGCCGGACGGCCTCAACCACGGCCGAGGCGGCCGTGAACGCAGCTCGGGCACCCTTGAACCGGGCGACGATGCTGATCTTGCGGAGGTCTTCGTTCGGTCCGGTCTTGAAAGCCCGATAGCGGTGACTCGCCAGGCCGACACCTTCGGCGACTGCTCGCAGCGCAAGAGCGGGGTCGAGTTCACCCGCCGCTTCCACGAGCGTGGTGGCCACTGCCTGCTGGCCCTTGACAGCACGAACGAAGGCGGCGCCGGCAGAGCGAAGTGCTGCTTCGTCGACATCGGCTGCAGGCCCGACGCCCACGAGAACCCGAAGCGGCTCACCGGCAGCGCCGGGAACCAGCATGGTCTGACCAACTTTGCCTTCGAACCCCTGAATGTCGCAGGCCCGTTGGAGGTCTGCCCCCAAGCTTTCGAGTTGGTCGGAAGCGACCGGCTCATCATGCGCGGTTGCGCTCTTGGGAACGGATGCAGCAAGCGTCAGTGTCGACATGCGTGGAGCCTATGCGAGACGGCGTACGACTCCCGAGATCGGTTAACCGATCTCGAGCGACAGAATCGCTCGGGCCACGATGTCCACGCCGAAGGCAGTGAGAATCGCCAGATACAGCAGCCCGGTGGCAGCCATCACCGCCGAGTACTGCGGCTCCTTGAGCGCGAGCCACGTGACGTACACCAGCACGATGGTGGCGAGGACACAGGCAACCCAGAACCACCCCAGCAGACCGTCGTAGCCATCGGGAATCGAGCCGTTGAGCGACGAGATCATCCCGGTTGGAACCAGCAGCAGGAGCACTTCCGGAAGCCAGAGTGCGCCTGTCCACTTGACGAGTTCGAGCAGCGGTGCACGACTCATGCCGGGCTGCACCAGATACCAGTGGCCAAGCAGCATCGCATCGCTCACGGCGCCGAGGAACGCAGCGCCGACCAACATGCGGGCCACCTGGAGCCACGCAGGGTCACCCGCGTTGAGTCCTGCGGCCAGCAACCCAATGAGACCGAACGCAGGCGCAATGAGGTCGAGACGGGGGTCGAATTCCGGTCCTTCGTCCTTCTCCCGCTCCGTTCGATCGATGCCGGTCATTGCCGCCACTCGGGCGGTTCGAGACTCAGAGAGCGATCGCTGCCCGGCCACACCTGCCGCTCGTCGCTGCCAGGACTGGCCGAGCGAAATGGCGGAACCGAGGACAACACCAGCCGAGCCGAGTTCTCGCACGGGCTGTGTGCCGTAGCGCAGGCCGATGATCAACGAGCCCAACGCCATCAGCCCGTAGGTGATGCGCATCGTCCAGCCGTAGCCGATGCCGACTTCGCGGCGGCGCGTCGTCAGCCAGAGAAAGAACAGACCGCCGGTAGCCCATTGCAGAAGGACGGATGCGGCATGGAGTTCGAGCACGAGCGTGTCTCAGGCCTCGACGATGGCCAGGCGATGATCCACCCGGTTGAGGGGGCGGGCGCCGTCGGGCGTAGCGACCACGATGTCTTCGATGCGAGCGCCCCACTTTCCGTCGACATAGAAGCCCGGTTCGATCGAGAACGCATTGCCGGCCTGGAGCGGCGAGGCGTTTCCGGCCACGAGGTAGGGGTCTTCGTGACCCTCGACACCGATGCCGTGACCGGTGCGGTGAATGAACCACTGGTCGAGATCGGCCTCAGCAAGGCGGTCTCGAGCGGCGCGATCGATGTCTTCGCACGGTGTCCCCACCGTTGCGGCGCCTACCGCCCGCTTCTGAGCGTCGTACAGCGCCTCGTACGCCTCGGCGAATTCAGCCGGAGGCTCACCCGTGTAGACGCAGCGTGTGAGATCTGAGCAGTACCCGGGCATGCCCTCGGGTTCCGCCGTTGTGCCCCCGAAGTCGCACAAGACCACCTCATTCGGCTGGATCACGCGCTGGCCTGCTTCATGGTGAGGGCTCGCCGCGTTTGGGCCTGAGGCCACGAGGGCGAAGTTCACCCGTGCGTGCCCCTCTTCCTTGATCCGACGCGAAAGATGGGCGGCGACCTGAGCCTCGGTTTGCCCAATGAGCGGGATCTGGCCGCCCTGGAGCTCAGCCGCGATGCGATCAACCCCGTCGGCCGCCCGCTGGAGTGCGTCGATTTCGGCCTCGTCCTTGATCTGACGAAGCGCTCCGGTCACGGTGCCGGCATCCACCCAATCGCTGGCAGGCATTCGCTGCTGCAGGGCGACCAAGAATCGGCTCCATGTGTGGTCGCCGATGGCGAGCGTGCCCTTCGGATTCACCAACCCTGCAACTCGTTCGACGGGATCGTCAGTTTCGTCCCATCCATCGATCGCGAAGAGATCGCCCCGCGGCACAACACGAGGGACCTCGAAGTTCGGGAGCACCAAAGTGGGCTGGCCGGCTGCGGGCACCACAAGCATCGTCAAACGCTCGAGTGGCATCGCGGCGTACCCAATGAGCCAGGGAAGATCCGGTCCGACAGACAGCAGCGCTGCATCAACACCCGTGTTGAGCATCTTGGCTCGGACGCGGTCGAGTCGGGCGCCGAAAACGGCTTCAGCAGAGGGGGAAGTCGATGTGGGCGCACCAGGGACAGACACGCTCGGAAGCGTATCCGTCTCCCGACTACTCAGGCCGATTGGGTCGGACGGCCCCTGTGCGTTCTCGGGCACCTACCGATGGTTTTGCAGCGGCCATCTCTTCCACCCTCGCAAGCATCCGGAGCCCGAGTGCGCACACCTCCCAACAGCCTCAATGAAACGATCGCGACCGACGCTGCGCTCCCCCATGAGCGCTTCGAGACCGCTCGCGAGCGGCTTGCGCATCGCACGGCTGCGATCGAGCACCGCTTGGCCTCTCGCCTCGAGGACGTCCGTCGACGCCACGATCTCACGTCTCGTCTGCTCCTCACCAGCCAGCGGGACGTCGTGCGAGCCGTTCGCCGAGGCGCGGCGCCGACCTCCGCGCGTTACTGGGAGACCATTGCCGAGCCGCACGCTCAGCCACTCCGCTCCGCAGCGTTTGCCGTGATTGACGAAGAAGTCGAGGAACTGGTCACGGCCGTCCGCCGGTTCCGCATGGCGGCGACCGAGTTCGTGCAGCTGCCCGAGAGCAGCCTTTCCACCGCCGACATCGCCGACGCCGTCACGCTCCTCGTGCTGCCCCTGGCTGATATCAGCATGACCACGCGCCCCATCGATGAACTTGGTGCCTCATGGCAACGCCGTCTTCGCCGAGCAGCAGTGAAGTCCGCAGCCCAAGAGTTGCTGGTCGCCGACACCAATGGCCTCGAAGCCATCGTCGAACGAGCCGAGCTTGCACTCCTCGATCAGCCACCGTGGCTTCACGGCGACCGCTTGCTCTCGGCGTTCGAGATCGCCCACGGCGAGGTACGACGAGAGCTCAGGGAACGAGTGCGGTCAGTGCCGATGGTCGTGGCCGACCTCGCGTCTCGACAACTCGTCGACGAGGTCTGACCACACCTCCGTCTCGACGACCTCAAGACGGCCAACCGCCCGCAGCCAGCACTGCCAATAGCCCGACGGCGTGCCCGTGTCGTGATCTCCGACCTGCACCTCTGCGATCAAGGCCGATTGAACGTCTGCCCACGACAGAGCTTCGCGTTCGGCAAGTGCTGCGGTCAGGCCGAAAAGGCGGCTCTGCCAGGGAGCATCGAAGACGATTTCGCCGTTCGCCCTCGGTGGCGGCACGTCAACGACGAACGGTTCAGGGCGAACGACCGACTCGTTCGACGTCACGCTGCTGACCCCGCCTTCTCAGGTTCACTGCTCAGCGGTTGCCGAACGCCGATCATGGAGTCTCGGGTGACCAACGCCGCTAGCTCTTCCATACCCAAATGCTCGGTGCCTGCGGGCTGGGCAGGTAACACCAGATACCGAATCTCAGCCGAGGAGTCCCACACTCGGACGTCGACGCTCTCGTCGAGCTCGGTGCCGAATTCACGCAGCACCTCTCTCGGCTCAGAGACGGCGCGGGCTCGATACTCCGGCGACTTGTACCACGACGGCGGCAGACCGAGCACCGGCCACGGGTAACACGAGCACAGTGTGCACACGACGACGTTGTGCACGTCGTCGGTGTTCTCCACCACAACCATCATTTCTCCTTGAGCCCCGCCAAACCCAAGCTCAGCGATGGCGGCTGTGCCGTCGGCGAGCAAGCGGGCTCGATACGCCGGATCGGTCCACGCCTTGGCCACAACCGTCGCACCATTCAAGGGCCCGAGGTCTTCTTCGTAGTGCTGGATGAGCGCATCGACCCGCTGCGGGTCAACCAAGCCTCGCTCGACGAGCAACTGCTCGAGTGCCTCCACCCGCAACGCCAGCGGATCCTGCTCATGGTGATGGTCGTCGTGATCGTGATCGTGATCGTGGCTCATGCGGCACTCTCCGAAGTCAGGTAGGGCTCAAACAGATCGATGCGAAGGGTGTGGTCGCCACCGGCGGCAAACAGCTCGGCGGCCGGGAACGAAACGTTGTAGACCCAAGACCCTTGGGTCCCGTCGCCTCTCCCGTGCGCATGGTCGTCGGGGAGGATCCAGCTGTCATGGATTGCCTCGACCGTGCCGATGCGGCCTCGCACATAGCCCGGAATACGACAGTGCTCAAAGCGTGGTTCGAGGCCCATCGTTGTGTGCACGCGCACACGCTCCCCCAGTGTGAACACCGCGTCGGCGGGAGCGGTCCGTCGCGCACCGCGCGCGGTTGCCGGTCGACATTCGGTCGATCGCTCGACCGTGCCTCGCACTGGCTCGCCGGCCAGCGCGGCATCCACGGCGGCGGCGGGCAGCACACCTCCTTCGGTCAGCATGCGCTCAGCGTTGGAGAGCCACCGGCCCCAGTAGCCGAGCGCTAGATAGCGATCCGGGTCTTCTCGCTCGATGCCATGCCGGAAGCCGTCGGTGTTGAACCCGCTTGCCGACTGTGCCATCTGGGTCAAGCCGAACACTCTGGCCTCGGCTCGGTTGGTGAAGATCGCGTCATCGTCGACGGGCACCGGCCCGAAACCCGGGCGACCGCCGAGGTCGTGAGGCGGAAACGACGTCGAGGTGCGTCGATCTGGTTCCTGACCCGGGGTGTCCTGCATGGCGGCCAGCCTTGCTGCGATGATGCAGCGGTGCAACCTGCGAGCACGCTCCTCATGATTCTTGGCTACGCGCTCAGCCTTCCCATCCTCTTCCGTGTGCTTGACGTGGTGCATCGACAGCAGCGCGTCCGCCTGACCGGCCACCAGATCGGCATGAGCCTTGCCTTGCTCGGCTGGCTCTTCAAGGGAAGCGTCGCAGCGGCGGCACTCCATCTGGCATGGATGATCGGCTTGCGACTCTGGTTCCAGATCGAGAGCCGCCGAGCTCGCTCCGTCAGTGCGGTGTAATCGCGGCGGCCGCACTGCCTGCGTGATGACTCGAGCGGGTGAGCGGACTGCTTTCAAGGTGGGGAATTCCCAGCTCTCGCTCACCGATGCGCTTCAGCTCATCGAACTCTTCCGGTGTCCACCAGCGGTGGACCGGAAGGTGGTGCGTGGTTGGCCGCAGATACTGGCCAATCGTGACGATGTCGACACCGACGGCGGCGAGATCAGCGAGGGTCGACCGGACCTCATCCATGGTCTCTCCCATCCCGACGATCATCCCGGACTTCGTCGTGAGGCCCGCCGCTTTTGCCCGGGCCAGCACCGTCAGGCTTCGGGCGTAGCTCGCTGAGGGCCGGACTGCCTTCTGCAGGCGAGCCACGGTCTCTATGTTGTGGTTGAGCACGTCCGGTCGAGCCGCGAGCACCGTCGCGAGCGAGCTGGACTTGCCCTTGAGATCCGAGATCAGCACTTCGACGCCGGTCTGTGGCGTGCGAGCGCGAATCGCGCCGATCGATCGAGCGACGATCTCGGCCCCGCCGTCTTCGAGGTCGTCGCGGGCGACCATCGTGAGCACGGCAAAGTTCAAGTCCAAACGTTGGACGGCGTCAGCGATGCGGTCGGGCTCCTGCTGATCGACGGGCTGGGGCTTTTGGGTGTCCACCAAGCAGAATCCGCAAGCCCGGGTGCAGCGTTCGCCGAGCAGCATGAACGTGGCGGTGCCTTCATTCCAGCAGTCGAAGATGTTCGGGCAACCCGCCTCTTCACACACCGTGACCAGATCGAGCGATCGAGACACCTTCTTCAGTCGCAGGTACTCGGGATCGGTCCTGAGCTTGACCCGCATCCACTCCGGCTTGCGAGCCGATACGTCCAAGCCACCGTCGACGCCCGCTTGGTCGAGTCGACGACCCAGGGTGACCGGCACCCCCGCCCGCTCGGGACGTTCAGCAACCGCGCGCTCGGGCTTGATGGCCTCGCCCGCGCCCTCACCGCGGGTGAACGCCGACAGATCCGAGTCGCGGACAACAAAGACTTGATCGGCTCGGTCCGTAGGTCGGCCGGGAGTCAAGTGCTCGGCGGCTCGGCTTGCGACAGCCTCGACCACGTCGCTCATCGTGACGTCGATGCCTTCGGCCCGCAGCGACGTGACGCCCTTGTCGGAGATGCCGCACGGCACGATGTGCTCGAACCAGGCATGGTCGACATCAACGTTCAACGCGAAGCCGTGCATGCTGCGGCCACGGGTGAGGCGCACGCCAACTGCGGCGATCTTGCGGGGCCGATCACTTTCGGGCCCGACCCAGACGCCGGGTTCCCCTGGGAAGCGGCCGGTGTCGAGACCCAGACCGGCGAGCGCCTCGATCAGCAACGATTCGATGCTGGCGACATAGGCCACCGTGTCGGCCATACCACCACCCCGCTTGCCGGGGACGGAGACGATGGGGTAGCCGACGAGCTGGCCGGGTCCGTGGAACGTGACGTCGCCGCCGCGGTTCACCTCCACACGTTCGGCACCGACGCTGGCGGGGTCAATCAGCAGGTTCGCCACGTCGGTTCGCCGACCGAGTGTGTACACCGGTGGGTGCTCCACGAGGAGGAGATGCTGGCTCGTGCCGGTGAAGAGCGCCTGCTGGAGATCCCACGCCTCGTCGTACGCGACTCGGCCGAGCCAACGGACGTGCAGCGGTGCCGGGGCACCCTCATGCTCGATCGTCGACTCGGCCAATGCCATGAAAGGAATGTGACCTAGGCCAGTTCGGCGGCCCAGTCGCGGGTTTCGATGATCTCTCGAACCCGGGCCAGGAAGGCAGCGGCGTAGGCGCCATCGATGGCACGGTGATCCCAGGCCATCGCCAGCACACCAACGGAGTGCACGACAATGCTCTCGTTGCCATAGGAGTCTTCGATGACCACCGGCTTGCGCTTCACCGCATCGGTCGACAGGATCGCCACCTGCGGCTGGTTGATGATCGGGAACTGCATCATCGTGCCGTAGCTGCCAGCGTTGGTCAGCGTGAACGTGCCGCCCTGCAGATCGTCGGGCGAGAGCTGCTTGGAGCGAGCCCGACGGGCCACGTCAGAGATGTCTCGGGCGATGGAGCGGAGTCGCTTGCCGTCGGCGTCCTTGACGACCGGAGCAAGAAGCCCCTGGAAGTCGAGATCAACGGCAACGGCCATGTTGACGTAGTTGTGGACCACAAGCTCGCCATCGCCGACGGATGCGTTCAGATGCGGGTACTCCCGCAGCGCATCGATCACGGCACGAGTGATGAAGGGGAGGTAGGTGAGACTGAAGCCCTCGGTCTCCTTGAAACCAGCGCCGTGAGCCTTGCGAACCTGGTCGACGCCTTCGTAGTCGATCTCGATGGCAGTGAGCGTGTGAGGCGCCACGGTCTTGGACATGACCATGTGCTCGCCGGTGCGCAGCCGAATGTTGGAGAGTGGCACCACCGTGTCGCGAGCGCCAGCAGCGGGAACCGGGGCGGCCATCACCGGAGCAGCTGCGACCGGGGTCGCCGGGGCAGTAGCCACGGGGGCAGCCGACGCTGGCGCAGCGGGAGCAGGAGCGGCGGGAGCAGGAGCCGGCGCAGCGGGGGCAGCTGGCGCCGCAGCAGCGGGAGCGGCCGCAGCCGCCGGAGCGAGCTGGTTGGCTTCGATGTAGCGCTGCACATCATCACGACTGATGCGACCGCCGAGGCCGGTGCCGTCAATCGCTGCCACATCAATGCCGTACTCGTTCACGAGGCGACGCACGACCGGCGACAGCACCTTGCCCCGAGCATCGCCAGCGGGGGCAGCAGGAGCCGGGGCAGCCGCCGGCGCGGGGGCTGGGGTGGGGGCCGGAGCGGCGGCAGCAGGAGCGGATGCCGCCTCAGGAGCCGGGGCCGGGGCCGGCTCAGGAGCAGGTGCGGGCTCCGGCGCGGGAGCCGCTGCCTCGGGAGCCGGGGCCGCAGCTCCGTCGCCGATGACCGCCAGCACGGTGCCAACATCGACCGTGTCACCTTCGGGGACACGGATCTCTGCGAGAGTGCCGGCCACCGGCGAGGGCACTTCGGTGTCGACCTTGTCGGTGGAGACCTCGAACAAGACTTCGTCCTGTGCGACGGCCTCGCCGACCTGCTTGAACCATCGGGTGATGGTTCCCTCGGTCACGGTCTCGCCCAGCTGGGGCATTTCGATGTCAGCCACGGTGGCTCAGACTCCTGGATGGTTGGATGCGTTTCACGTAGTACGAAAGGGTGGATTGCAGCGGTGAGTCACCGAGCGATCCGCTGAGTGATCAGCCGTGGAGCGAGCGGCCGGTCATGGCCATGACGCTCTCACCGAACAGTTCGCTCATGGTGGGATGGGGCTGGATGAAGTGTGCGACCTCGTCGACTGTGGCTTCCCAGTTGACGGCCAGGTACGCCTGGCCCAACTGCTCGGTCACCCACGGTCCAACCATGTGCACACCAAGGATCTTCCCACCTGTGCCATCGGCTTGCTTCTCGGCGATGATCTTCACCAGACCGTCGGTCTCGCCGACGATGATGGCTCGCCCGTTCCCCGTGAACCGGTGCTTGGAAACGAGGATGTCGATGCCCCGCTCCTTCGCCTCGGCCTCGGTCATGCCGGCGAAGGCAACCTCGGGCTGGCAGTAGATGCACCACGGCACGTTGGCGTAGTCGACGGGGATGGCGGACTCCCCGAGAATGTCGGAGATGGCCACGATGGCCTCGGCGAAGCCCACATGGGCGAGCTGGGCCGTGTCGATGAGGTCGCCAACCGCCCAGACGCCATCAACGTTGGTGCGACAGAACTCGTCGGCGACAACGAAGCCCCGCTGATCGACAGCAACGCTGGTGGCCTCCAGACCCAACGAGTCAGACAACGGCCGACGACCGATCGAGACGACGACGGTCTCGGCCGTCACCTGCTCTCCCTCGCCGAAGGTCACGGTGACGCCCTCTGGGCCAGTGGTTTGACCGGTGACCATGACGCCGGCCCGCACGTTGATGCCACGCTTCTTGAAGCTGCGCTCAACGACCTTGACGCAGTCAACGTCGCAGTTGACGAGAATGCTGGGTGCGGCTTCGAGAATCGTGACCTCGGTTCCGAGGTCCGACATCATTGATGCGAACTCGCAACCGATGGCGCCGCCACCGATCACGATCGCCGATGACGGCAGCTCGGCGATCGACAGCAACTCATCTGAGGTCACGATGTGACGAGCGTCGATGGGGAACCCGGGGATCGTGCGAGGCACCGAGCCAGCGGCGAGGATCACCGCGTCGCCAACGATGGTTTCGTCGCCGGACGCACCGCCGCTGATCGACACCGTGCGGTGGTCGGCGCCGAGCGTGCCGATGCCGTTGAAGACGGTGACCTTTCGATTCTTGAGGAGGTGCGTGACGCCGCCAACGAGCTGATCGATGACTCCCTGCTTGCGAGCAAGTGTCGTGGACCAGTCCAGGCCGGTCGCCTCAGCTTGAATGCCGAACACCCCGGCATGGTCGATCGTGCGCTTCACAGCGGCGGTTTCGAGCAGTTCCTTCGCCGGAATGCAGCCGACGTTGAGGCACGTTCCTCCGAGCTTGTTCATCTCGACGAGAGCGATGTTGAGACCTGCGGACGCCCCGTAGAGCGCAGCGGCATAACCGCCGGGGCCTCCACCAATGACGACGACATCGAATTGTTGCGTGGACACCAGGCCACCTCCGGCGGTGTGACGGTTCGGACGATCTTACCTATCCGCCCGTCAGGTCAGGAGCAACAACTGAACGCCGAATGCGGCGAGAATCAACACTCCGGTCACGAGTGAGAGTGTCAGAAGCAGTCGGGTACTCACGACAGAGAGGCTAGCGCTCCTCACCGAAGAGAATCCGTGAACCTGGCGTTCCCGGAGACATCTTCGAATGCGCCGCTCCCGACCCAGCGCGTTGACGCCTGTCCGTCGTAGTGTCACCCGAATGGACGTCGTCATCACCGGATCCAGCGGCCTCATCGGGACCGCTCTTCTCCCCGCACTCACCGCCGCCGGGCATCGTCCCATCCGATTGGTTCGACGCTCCCCCGCATCGGGCGCCGACGAAATCCAATGGGATCCGGCTGCTGGCACGATCGACAGCGCATCGCTGGAAGGCATCGACGCTGTGATCCATCTTGCTGGCGCCGGTATCGGCGACAAGCGCTGGAACGACGCCTACAAACAACTGGTTTTGGAGAGCCGCACCAAGAGCACCTCGCTGCTGGCCCGAACGCTCGCCGGGCTGTCCTCCAAGCCGGGAGTCCTGCTCTCAGGTTCAGCCGTCGGCTTCTACGGCCCGCGAGGCGACGAGGTCATCACCGAGGCCACACCCGCGGGGGACACCTTCCTCGCCGACGTCTGCGTGCAATGGGAAGCATCGGCGACCCCAGCCGTCGATGCTGGGATTCGGACGGTCTTCCTTCGCACTGGAGTGGTGCAGACTCCGGAGGGCGGACCGCTCAAGAAGATGCTGCCGCTGTTCAAACTCGGACTCGGTGGTTCGTTCGGCAATGGCTCTCAGTACTTCCCGTGGATCACCCTCGACGACGAGGTCGGTGCCGTCGTCCACCTTCTCACAAGCGACGACCGAGGACCGGTGAACCTCACCGCCCCCGGTGCAGCGACCAACCGGGAGTTCACCAAGGCGCTCGGCAAGGTGCTCAAACGGCCCACCTTGCTGCCGGTGCCAGCGTTCGCACCGAAGCTGCTGTTGGGCAAGGAAATGGCGGAGAGCTTGCTGTTCGAGAGCCAGCGCATCGCTCCCACGGTGCTCGAAGCATCGGGCTATACGTTTGCTCACCCCGACATCGAGACCGGCCTTCGCGCCGTGCTCGGACGCTGAAAGGCCACATCATGAGCAAGGAACGAGTCGTTTCCGATTCCGTCGTCGTGAACGCACCGGCGGCCGACATCTTCGAGCTGCTGGCCCGTCCGTCTCGCCATGCTGAGATCGACGGTTCAGGGTCGGTCGTGGCCGCCACCAAGGGCCCCGAGCGCGTCTCGCTCGGCGATCGCTTCGGTATGGATATGCGCATCGTCGTGCCGTACAAGATCAGCAACGAGGTCGTGGAATTCGAGGAGGGGCGCAGGATTGCGTGGCGCCACTTCGGCCACCACGTGTGGCGCTACGAACTCGAGCCGGTCGATGCTGACACCACGAAAGTGACGGAATCGTTCGACTGGGGAGTTGCTCGGGTGCCGCGCTTCTACGAAATCGTGGGCTATCCGGCCAAGCACAAGGCCAATATCGCCAAGACACTGGAGCGGCTCGCCGCCGTCTTCGCCGACAACTGACGCGGCCGCCGGGATCACCGACCCCTCAGCTCACCGAGACTGCAGGGTAAAAAGCGACGTGATCGCGAATTTCTTCCGCCGCGTCCTTGGGCTGGTGGTAGGTCCAAGCGACGTTGTCCAGTCGCTCACCCTCGACCTCGACTGAGTAGTAGTTCGCGGTGCCCTTCCAAGGGCAGCCCGTCGTGCGTTCGGTCTCGGTGAAGTACTCCCACTTCACATCGGCGCTTGGGAAGTAGTGGTTTCCCTCCACGATGACGGTCGTCGCCGATTCAGCGAGGACAACAGAAGCGCCGGATGGCGTGGTGACAGTTGCGGTGGTCATGACCAAGATCAACCACCGGCCGCCCTCCGCCATTCCGTGCGTTCAACTCGAAGCTCCACCGGCCGATGGAGCGGGACGCGGGCCACATGGGTGTCCGCCAAACGCACACGCACGGAACGGGTGAGGGCATGGGTCTGTTCGACAACCTCCGCAAGAACAAGCAATCCACAGAGCCGGAGGCAACGTCACCGGAGCACGCAGCGACCTTGACGTCGCTCTTCGACGAGCCGCCCGCTGCCGACGCGGGCACGACCTTGACCGCTGCCGTTCCGGAGGCCTTGGCCATGGACAGCGCGCCGATGGACGGGGCGGCCGACGAGCTCAATCCCGTCGAGCGAACCGCTGCCTCACTGTTCGATCTCGGCACTCCCGAGCCGACCCGACGAAGTGAGGACTCGGCTGAGGCCTCAGCGAGTGACAAACTCAGCGCCCTGACTGACACGTCGACCTCCGGCATGTTCGACCACCCCGCCCGCGCCTTCGAGCCACCACCGCTGCCCAATCAACGGGCGACGGACGTTCCCGTCGAGCCGACAGCACCACCGGCGCCGTTGGCCGAACCAGCGTCCGACCCCCACTCCGCAAACCTCGAAACCGCAAACCTCGAAACCGCAGGACTCGAAACCGCGGCGCTGGAGACGACGGCGGAGTCGTTCTTCGCCCAGACCACGGAACCGTCTCCTCCACCAACACCAACACCAACACCGCCGGCTCCTTCGTTCCTGGATGCCTCCCCAGAGATGGGCGGAGCGCTCCCCTCTCGCCGGGCAGCCCGTGCGGACGAGGGTTCGAGTACCGCAGCCCGCTCGAACCCCTTTGCTGCGTTGGACGCCATCGCACAAGAACACTCGCTGAGTCCGGACCTGGCGACGCCCGAGGTCTTCACCCCCGGTCCCGCTGCTGACCACGACGCTCACCTCGCGGTCAGCGAGTCCGGATTGACGTCGTTGAGCGCCGGTGAGACCGACAATGCGGCGACCGCCTACGTCGAAGAAACGGCGAGCAGGCCACCGGCAACCGTGGCGGAGATGGGCCTGCTGGCCTTCCTCGGTCTGCCTACGGATGCGGCACCTGAGGCCGTGAGCACGGCCCACGAGAACTACATTTTGGCGCACCAAGCGCTCGACACCGACACCGCGGACGAGCAGTCTCGCAAGCGGCTCCTACGCCGCCAGGTGAACACGGCCTACGCCTCGTACCGGCTGACGCTCGCAGCCTGACCGTTCCGCCCTCCGGCAGACGTCAGAGGACCGCTGATCGGGACAGCTACGACTCCCCGATCACCACACGCACGGAGAGGCCCTGTTCGTCGAGTTCGGTGGCGAGCGCAGAGTCTTCGACCACGATCGCGCCGAGCACAGTCTCACGAATCCATGAGTTTCGAGTCGCGACCGCATCGCCCGGCCGGTCGGGCGAACCCTCGAGCGTGATGACGTTCGATGCGTACTGGAGGGCGCGATCGAACCGCTGACGATCGCCAGACGGCCATCGATCTGCGGGATTCGCGAAAGGCAAGACGACAGCCAACGCAACCCTGCGTTCCATTGCGCGTTCGGCTCCCACCAGCTCGGCGCCTCGACGCAACCCAGAAATGAGGATGTCGTGCCCCGGACGGAGGGCATCCACCGCTCGAGCGACTGCGGCGTGTCCGTCAGCATCGAGCTGCGTGCTGCCGACGATCCACACGCCTCGTTCGACCGGCCACGGAGCGGTCTCGCGAGCGGCCCGCATCGCCGTGACGTCGGCCTGGGCATCGGTCGATGATCGATCCTTGCCGGCGCTGGCTCCTGTTCTTGAGGCCGCGTCAGTCCCCACAGCGGCCATCTGCTCGTCGCGTGCGGCGACCGCGAGCTGGTCGGCGATTTCGTTGTACTCGTTGCCGGCGTGGCCCTTCACCCAGGTGAAGGTGATCTCATCGGCCCGAGCGAGATAGGCGTCGATCAGTGGCTCCCACAGGTCACGGTTGGCGACCGGCTTCTTTGCGCTGTTCTTCCAACCTCGCTTCTTCCATCCCTCGTACCAGCGATCGTTGAAACACTTGACGACGTAGGTCGAGTCAGAGTGAATCTCCAGCGGGCCGGTCAGCGACGTCACCGCTTCGAGCACCGCCTGCAGCTCCATGCGCTGATTCGTGGTCTGCGCCGCACCACCCTTGCCTGTTCGGCCGTCGAGGGTCACCCAACCCCAACCTCCCGGGCCGGGGTTGCCCGAGCACGCACCATCAGTGAAGACCTGCACGATCGGCAACCTAGTGGCGTATGCGGCAACCTTGGCAACGTTCGATTGGACCGAGCAGCTGATGCGCCGAGTCAAGTTCGAGTGTGACGCGCGAGCCGAACCTACTCGTGAGTAGAACCAGTCGCGATCGCTTTCTCGCGGCACAATGTCCGGCATGACGATCGATGGTTTCTTGAGCCAGCTTCCCGACATCGACCCCGAAGAAACCGCCGAGTGGCTGGAGTCACTCGACACGGTGAACTCCGCTCAAGGGAAGACACGCGCCCGGTACATCCTCAGCCGGCTCAACGAACGGGCCAGGGAACTGCAGCTGGGAACGTCCGCCGCGATCTCGACCGACTATGTCAACACGATCCCCACTGAGCAGCAGCCGTTCTTCCCCGGCGACGAGCACGTCGAGCGTCGGATCCGCGCCTTCATTCGCTGGAACGCAGCCGCCATGGTCGTTCGGGCGAACAAGATCGCCGACGGCATCGGTGGTCATCTCTCCACGTTCGCTTCTTCCGCAGCGCTGTACGAGGTCGGCTTCAACCACTTCTTCCGAGGCAAGGACGACGGGCTCCCCGGCGATGCGGTCTACTTCCAAGGCCACGCCGCCCCCGGTGTGTACGCCCGGGCCTTCCTCGAAGGCCGCCTCGACGAGGACAACCTGGACCACTTCCGTATGGAAGGCGGCGGTAATGGTCTCTCCAGCTATCCGCACCCACGTCTCATGCCCGAGTTCTGGGAGTACCCCACCGTTTCGATGGGGCTCGGCCCCATCAACTCGATCTACCACGCTCGGTTCCTGCGCTACCTCGAGAACCGACGTATCGATGACACCAGCCAGTCCCGTGTCTGGGCCTACCTCGGCGACGGTGAGTGCGATGAGCCCGAAACGCTCGGATCCATTTCTCTCGCTGGCCGCCACCAGCTCGACAACCTGACTTGGGTCGTGAACTGCAACCTGCAGCGCCTGGATGGTCCAGTCCGAGGAAACGAGAAGATCATCCAGGAGCTGGAAGGGGTCTTCCGCGGCGCCGGCTGGAACGTCATCAAGGTCGTCTGGGGCTCGCGCTGGGACGAACTGTTGTTGCGTGATGTCGACGGCGTTCTTCTCAACAAGATGAACACCACGGTCGACGGTGAATTCCAGACCTACGCCGTCGAGACCGGTGCCTACATCCGCGAACACTTCTTCGGCCCAGACCCCCGCCTCCGCAAGCTCGTCGAGCATCTGTCCGACGACGAGCTGCGCAGCCTCCCTCGCGGCGGTCACGACTATCAGAAGGTGTTCGCTGCCTACCGTGCGGCAACCGAACACAAGGGTCAGCCGACGGTGATCCTGGCCAAGACCGTGAAGGGTTGGACCCTCGGCCCTGGCTTCGAAGGTCGGAACTCCACCCACTCGATCAAGAAGATGTCCAAAGCGCAGATGCTGGAGCTCCGAGATCGCCTTCATCTGCACGATGAGATCAGTGAGGAGTCCCTCGCCGACGGCGTCCCGCCGTACTTCCGGCCGGCAGAGGACTCGCCTGAGTATCAGTACATGGTGGATCGCCGACGAGCGCTCGACGGCCACCTCCCCCGGCGCACCACCACTGTCCGGCGCCCTCTGACCATGCCCACGAACGCGCCGTTCGAGACCTTCCATGCGGGATCCGGCGGCCGCCCGGTGAGCACCACAATGGCGTTCACGTCCATGCTCCGAGAGATGATGCGAGAAGACGGCTTCGGCCCTCGGGTCGTACCGATCATCCCCGATGAGGCACGCACCTTCGGCATGGACTCCATGTTCAAAGAATTCGAGATCTACGCACCGTTCGGACAGAAGTACCGGCCGGTCGATCACGAACTGCTCCTCAGCTATGCCGAAGACACCGACGGTCAGATTCTGGAAGAAGGCATCACCGAGGCGGGCTCGATGGCGAGCTGGATTGCCGCGTCAACGAGCTACGCACACCAGGGCATCCCCATGGTGCCCTTCTACACCTTCTATTCGATGTTCGGCTTCCAGCGCATCGGGGATCTCGCCTGGAGCGCGGCCGACTCACGAGCCCGAGGCTTCCTGATGGGCGCTACGGCTGGGCGCACCACCCTGATGGGTGAGGGTCTCCAGCACCAGGACGGACACAGCCCGCTCCTGGCCTCGACGATTCCCGCCTGCCAAACCTACGACCCCGCCTTTGCCTACGAGCTGGCGGTCATCGTGCAGGACGGCATCAAGCGGATGTACGTCGACAACGAAGACATCTTCTACTACATCACGATTTACAACGAGAACTACGAGCAGCCAGCGATGCCCGAGGGCGCCGAGGAGGGCATTCTTCGCGGCATCTATCGCTGGAGCGAAGGGTGGGGCGACATCGAAACCCGGGCCACGCTGATCTTCTCAGGGACCGCCCAGGGCGCAGCTCGAGAAGCGCAACGCGAACTGGCCGAGCGTTGGGGAATTGGTGTGGAGCTGTGGAGCGCCACGAACTACAAGCGGTTGCGCGAGGACGCCCTCGAAGCAGAACGGTGGAACCGGCTCCATCCCACCGACGAGCCCCGAGTGCCGTTCGTGACCCAGCAGTTGGATGGATCCACCGGTCCGGTCATGGCCGTGTCGGACTACATGCGTGCCGTGCCCGAGCAAGTCGCTCGCTTCGTCCCCCGTCGCTTCAACGTGTTGGGAACCGATGGCATGGGCCTTTCCGACACGCGCGAAGCACTTCGTTCGCACTTCGAAACCGACATGCCGAACATCGTGGTTGGCGTGCTGGAACAGCTGGCAGCCGACGGCGTTGTCGAGCGCCAAGTGGTGGCTGATGCCATCAATACGTACGGCATTTCCACCGAGGGCGACGTGCCCTGGACGACGAACGATTGACGATCACAGGCTGGCGCCCAAGAAACTGACCCTGGCGTCGTACGTTTGGGCTGTGCTAGCTTCAGCCTTACGCCGTCAGGCTGAGTGGTCGACGGTTGGTTCGACGAAGGAGCCGTCATGGTCGCCACCCACCACAACCCCACCGACGCCGAGATCCTGGGAAGAGACGAAGCCAACGATCTCGATGGCATTCTCGCTCTGACCAATACCGACGTGCAGTCGGCGATCACCACGGTCCAGAACAACGCTGACAGCATCTTCACCTGGAACTATGAAAAGGGTGAGCGGCCCCGCCTGAACAAGCTCTACGAAAAGGCGAAGGGCGCGATGTGGGACGGTGAGAAGGACCTGGACTGGTCGACTGAGGTCGACATCGATCTGATGGTCGAACAGATGAAGGTGGCATCTCAGCTGCAGAACACATCGCTCTACAAGCTCGCCGAAGTGCCGGGGAGTCCGCTGCGAAACTGGGGTGAGAAGGAGTGGACCGATCTCAGCCGAGAATCCCTCGTCTGGCAGATGAGTCAATTCCTTCACGGCGAGCAGGGCGCGCTCGTGGCGACGGCGAAGATCGTCGAGACCGTTCCGTGGATCGATGCCAAGTACTACGCATCAACCCAGGTCATGGACGAGGCCCGCCACGTTGAGGTCTTCGCCAAGTACCTCGACACCAAGCTCGACGACCACTACCCCATCAACGTGCACCTCCAGCACCTGCTCGACGATGTGATCGAGGACAGCCGCTGGGACATGACCTACCTCGGCATGCAGATCATGATCGAGGGCCTTGCCCTCGCAGCGTTCGGCTTCCTCCACATGATGACCGAGGAGCCGCTGCTCAAGAAGCTGCTCCGCTACGTGATGAGCGATGAGGCCCGCCACGTCGCCTTCGGCGTCCTGAGCCTGCAGGAGTACTACGAGAACCTCAGTCTGGCCGAGATTCGGGAGCGTCAGGAGTTCGCTTTCGAGGCCGCCGTGCGAATGCGTGACCGCTTCCTTCGACAGGAGGTCTGGCATCGCATGGGAATCGATGACGCCAAGCCGTTGCTTCGTGCTCAGTTGGAGGCACCGCCAGAGGAGAAGGAGTTCCAGCGCCTCCTTTTCAGCAAGATTGTGCCGAACTGCAAAAAGCTGGGGCTGCTCGATGCAGGCGAGGGCTGGTTGCGAACGAAGTTCGAAGAGATCAACGTGATTGAGTTCGAGCACATGGAGTCGACCGACGAAGAGTACGCCGACTTCGCACTCGAGAGTTGAGCCCTTCGAGTCCTCGAGTCATCCATGCAAGACTCGAGTGGTGAGCTCACACCGAATCAACACGCTCGACGAACTGACGACGCTCTACCGGGCGCCGTCGGCTCGCGTCCAGGCGAAGAAGACGAACCACGTCGGACCATCGACCCAATCCCTGCTCGCTCTGTCCCCGTTCGCACTCCTCGCGACCGCCGATGAGCAAGGTCGCTGCGATGTCTCGCCTCGCGGCGGCGCGCCTGGTCAGTTGAAGGTGCTGGACGAGCACACCGTTGCGCTTCCGGACCTCGGAGGCAACAACTTGATCGACTCGCTGCGGAACATCGTGCTGAACGGCCAGGCCGGCCTGCTCGTTGTCACACCTGGCACCGACGAAACGGTGCGGATCGACGGCCGCGCACATCTGAGCACCGATCCAGACGTGCTCTCGCTCTGGGATGCGGAGGTCCGGCGACCGAAGCTCGCCGTCGTCGTTGAGGTGGACAATGTCTTCATCCACTGTGCGAAGGCGTTTCGACGGAGCGAGCTGTGGAACCCTGCCACCTGGCCGAGCGAGGTCACCGACGCGTGCGAGCTCCTCCTGGAGCATGTTGGTGCCGCGGGTCAGATCCCGGTGTCTGAGGTGAGAGCCGGGCTCGAAGCGGACTACGAGCAGTCGTTGGCTGCCGAGCGCCCCGTGTAATGCCGATTCACTTCACCGACGATCCCGATGACATGCGGCTCGTCAACGAGGATCCCCTCAGCTTCCTCGTCGCCATGCTGCTCGACCAGCAATTCCCCATCGCCGCTGCGTTCCAGGGGCCGAACAAACTCATCCAGCGTTTGAGGGAACCGAATCAGGCCAGCGACCGCCTTGATCCCGGAATGATCGCTGCGATCGAGCCGGAGGCCTTCGTTGCCTTGGCATCTGCCAAACCCGGTATTCATCGTTTTCCGAAAGCGATGGCAGGGCGCATCCAAGCGCTCTGCGCCGCCATCGCTGCCGACTATGGCGGGGACGCCGCGGCCATCTGGCTGGGAGCGCGAAGTGCCTCAGAGGTTGCTGGCAGACTCGCCGAGCTTCCGGGCTTCGGACCGGAGAAGGTCAAGATCACCATCGCCACACTCGTGAAACGATTCGACTGCGTCCTCCCGGGATGGGAAGCCGTCGCAGCTCCATTCGATGATGCGCAACCGCGTTCGGTTGCCGACATCGGCGGACCCGATGACTTCGCCGCGGTCAAGGCGTGGAAGAAGCAACAGAAAGCACGAGGCCTCGACAAGGATGGCTCAGCGTTGTCTTCCTGATGCTTGCACCTGGTTGATCTTCGTCAATTTGTCGATACAGCAGACAAATCAGTGTCGAAATCGGGTGAAGCCCTTAAGGAATAGGCAAATGAGCCGAAGCTGTCATTGACGCCGCAGGGTTGCAAGCCTCGCAAGAGTGGTTGAACTCGACGTCGTCGTTTGACGGAAACGTCGGACGCCGTTCGCCCCTTGCTCGGTTGCCGCCGGGTTCTGCAGCCACCGCTGCAATGACGAAAGAGACCTGTGCCATGTTTCGGACGATTGCGCTGAGTACCAAGCTCCTCATCGCCCTCGGACTCCCGCTTGTTGCGCTGCTCGGCCTGACCGCCTTGCGAGTCAACGAGCGGTTTGCCGAGGTCGAGATTGCAACGGAGCAGCTGGATGAGGTCGAGCGAACGCTGACCCTGAACGCGATCCCCGACGCACTCTCGGCCGAGCGAGACGCAGCAGCGTCGCTGGACAGCACACCGCAACGAGTCGAGCGGGCACGCAACGCCTTCGACAACGCCGTTGCCACCTTCCTGACGAACCCTGGCCAGACGCCCCAATCCACGATCGACACGGTTGTCGAGGTCCGAGACCTCATCGTCGCCAACCGTGAAGTCCTGCCGATGGACCCAGGCGAAATGCGGAGCCAGATGGCCGAGGAACTCGTGGCGGGCGACGTTGCCGAAGGTTCGACCGGCTTTGCCCTCTCGCAGTACGGACCGAACATTCGGCGGCTGTCTGACCTCATTCGATACGAGCCGCAGCGCCTCATCGACGCCGGCACCGCTCAGAACCTGACGACCCTCGTGCTCGTCGACCGCATGAGCGCCGCAGTGCAGAACGAGCTCCTCACCTACATTCAGCTGAGTCAGCTTCCGCCGGAGGCCATCAGCCTCCCCATTCTGACCTTCAGCGAAGTGCAGATCGCCCAGTCCGAGTCGGCTGAGTCCGCTCTCAACGCCCTCTCGGGCTCCCGCTGGAGTGGCAAGGTCGACGCGCTGTTCGCCGACGACAGCTATGCCCGTCTCAATGCTTCCCGGGACTTCACCGGAAACCTCTTGGTCGGTGATGCCTACACGGTTTCGCCGCTCGACTCGAACGTCCAGTCGTCCATCTTCAACGCCAAGTTGGGCACCCTCCGCGGCGAGATCATCGATCAGGTCCGAGGCGATGCCATCGCCCTCCGAGACGATGCACGTGGTGCAGCGATCTCGACGATGGTGCTCGCTGGAGTCCTCACGCTCGGCTTGCTGCTCCTCATGTTCGCCCTGTACCGCTCCATCCGCCGCCCGATCACGCAGCTCACCGAGCGCAGCCGCCAGGTCGCCAACGTCGAACTGCCCGCCACGGTGGCGAGCATGCGAACGCTCGGCGATACCAACGAGATCCCCGAGATCGAACCGATCAAGGCCGACAGCAAGGACGAGATCGGCGAGCTGGTTGCCGCCTTCAACGAAATGTCCAGCACCGCCGTGAACCTCGCCGGTGAGCAGGCAGCCTCCCGCCGTGTCGTGGCTGACATGTTCGTCAACCTCGGTCGCCGCAACCAGAAACTGCTCATGCGAATCCTGTCCTACCTCGACACTCTCGAGAAGGAGCAGAAGGATCCGGCCACCTTGGAAGCACTCTTCAAGGTTGACCACCTCGCCACTCGCATGCGCCGAAACGCAGAGTCGCTGCTCGTGCTCGCTGGCGCCAAGTCCAGCCGAGTCTTCACGAACCCCGTGCCGATCGGCGACGTTGTTCGCTCAGCCCTGGCCGAAGTCGAAGGCTACGAACGAGTGGACCTCGATCTCCGAGACAACAACCTCGTCGACGGCTCACTCGTCGCCGACATGGCCCACCTGCTCGCTGAGCTCATCGAGAACGCCGTTTCGTTCTCTCCGCCGGATCGCCCGATCCTCGTGGTGGCGTCGGAGAGCGCACGCGGCTTTGTCGTCGCAGTCGCCGACCAGGGCAAGGGCATGACCGCCGAGGAGATCGATGCCGCCAACCTCCGCATTACTGAGGCGGCAACGTTGGAAGAAACACCGTCGAAGTTCCTGGGCCACCATGTGGTGGGCCGTCTCGCTGGCAACCACGGACTCTCTGTTGAGCTGAGCGAAGGTTTCGCCGGCGGCGTGATTGCTCGCATCACCATCCCGGACGAGAAGTTTGCTTCCACCGAGGAACCGGCGGCCCCGGCTGTCGACACCGACGAGGACGACGCCACCGAGATCTCGACAGCTGACTTCGCAGCACTCACCGCGCCCGATTCGCCCGCCGCCCTGGACGACCTTCCCAGCGAGTCCGCCACAGCCGAACGCGCCGCCAACGCTGTGACGAATGGAGATCAGCAGAATGGTGCTCACCAGCATGACGAAGTGCCCGTTGCCGGCGTAGAAGCACACGCACCTGCACCGTCTGCGATGCAGGCACCGGCTCCGGTCGCCGACGCCACCCAACCGGAGATTCAGGCAACCCGTCAGGACCGGCCGACGATGGACCCGTCCACGCTGCGTCGTCGACCTCGTCGCCAGACCGAGGAAGCTCCGGTCGCACAGCCCGCCCCGGCCGCCCCGGCCGCCGATGCGACGCCCACCGATGCACACACCTCGTCTGCATCGCTTCCCAGCCGTCGCAAGACCGACGAGCCGGCGGCGGCGGTCACACCGCCTGTGACGGAGCCGACGGTGTTCCGCCCGACCACCCGTCGCACCCCCGGCGCCAACTTGCCCGCAGCAGCCGCTGCGACTCCCAAGCCCACCGCTTCGGAGCAGCCCACCCCGACGCCGTCGATTTCCCCCGCCGACGCCGAGGACCTCCGCAACCGCTTCGTCTCCGGGCTCGCTGGTTTCCAGCAGGGCGTTGGTCGGGCGGATCGCGAAGCTACGCAAAAGAGCTCACCCAACACCGGAGAAGACGCATGAGCCCGAACAACATCAGCTGGATGCTCAACACTTTCGTCAACGAGACGCCGGGCGTGAGCCATGCCCAGACCGTCTCCGCCGACGGCATGCATCTGGCCGCCTCGGACGGGATGACGTCCATCCAGGCCGACCAATTCGCCGCCATCACCAGCGGTCTGGCCTCGCTCACCGAGTCTGCGGCCGAGACATTCGACATCCTGCCGGTCACTCGCCAGGTCATCGAGACCGCAGCCGGGTGGATTCTGATCACTCGAGTTTCGGAGTCCGCGAGTTTGGCCGTCGTGGCTGCACACGACGCTGACTTGGGGCTCATTGGCTACGAGATGACTCGACTGGCCGAGGGCGCAGGCGAGGTCCTCTCCCCCGAAGTCGTTGCCCACCTCAAGAACTCCGTGATCGCCTGATCATGCGATTCGAGGACGAACAACTCCGCGGGGCGGAAGTGGTCCGTTCGTTCATGGTGACGAGCGGGAAGGCCACTGTGGACTCCATCGAGGAGCTCGCCCTCGAGACCCGTGTGGATCGCACCGCGCTCGGTCTCGAACAGCTCCCCCGAGAACAGTTCGAACGACGAGCGATTCTCGGCTTGCTCACCGAGCCGCTTTCGATCGCTGAGATCTCTGCCCACCTGCAACTGCCCACCCTCTCGACCATCGTCCTCGTGACGGGCCTCGTGAACGACGAGCTTCTCGACGCCGAGGAAGCCGTAGACGAAATCGACATGGCCTCGCTCATGCTCATCCGCGACGCGATCAGGAACCTGTAATGGAAACCACACGCACCACCCCCGCTTCCGCCAAGCTCGTTGTGGCCGGAGGCTTCGGCGTCGGCAAGACCACCTTTGTGGGAGCCGTCTCGGAGATTCCGCCGCTGCGTACCGAAGAGAAGATGACCGAGGCGGCGGCATCGAGCGATGACACCTCCAAAGTCACGACCAAGCAGTCGACGACGGTGGCGATGGACTTCGGGCGCATCACCGTGACCGACGAGCTCGTCCTGTACCTGTTCGGGACGCCAGGCCAGAGCCGGTTCGCGTTCATGTGGGACAAGATCTGCCTCGGCGCCCTCGGTGCAGTGGTCTTGATCGACACGCGTCGTTTCGATGACTCGTTCCCCGTTATCGACTACTTCGAGGAGCGCCAGATCCCGTTCATCGTTGCAATCAACGACTTCCCGGACTCACCAGTTGCCAATGCCGAAGACATCCGTGATGCGTTGGCACTCTCGCCATCCACTCCGGTGATGCACACGGACGCAACTCGGCAGGCCGATGTGAAGGATGCGCTGATCGCGCTGTTCGATCATCTCATGCACCTGGCAGCGCTCGAGGGTGGCAAACGCAAGCTGCGTCGCCGCGACCTCGCCAAGCGCTGACCCTCGGCCGCGAGACCACTACGAGGGCGTGGAAGCGCCCATCGGCAACTCATTTCGGGTTCGCTCGAGCCAACCGAGCAGCACGGCGATGCCTCGCGGGTCATGGCGCAATTGGTGCCCGGCACCAGCGATGATGCGGAGTTCGGCATCGCCGTGCGCATCGGCCACGATGCGGGCATCGAACTGGGGCACGACGTTGTCGTCGGACCCGTGGAGCACGAGCAACGGCCGGGGTGAGAATCGTTCGGCAGCTGATGTGGCCCCGACCGTGCGCAACTGGGACTTCCAGTCGTCGAGGTCGTGCGGAAACGAAGGTGTCGTGATGGCCCCGACGTTGTGCGCATGTGCCAGCAAGCGCTCCGGCGCTCGGGCCCAATCGTCGAAATCGGCTGGTGATCCGACGATGGCCGCTCCGACGATCGAAGGATCGTCAGCTGCGGCAACTAGACCGACGGCGCCACCAGTCCCGAAACCGACGATCCAGACGCGATCAGGCGCCGCTTCGGCTCGGAGATGAGCAACCGCGTGCTTGGCGTCTTCCACCCAGCCAGCGAGCGAGAAGTCGCCCGTCGAGTGACCGCAGCCTCGGAAGCGGATGGTGAGCGCGCTCCACCCCATCTCCAACGCCACTCGATCCGCCAGCTCAGGGAGATCTTTGCCGATGTGGGCTGCGGTCACCGAGCCGGAGGGAAAACCGTGAAGGAACACCACACCGACGGAGGTGCCCGTCTGCTGAGATCGGGACAGATGGAATTCGAGCTCCGCTCCGTCTGACGACGGGATGCGGGGTGTGTCTGGCACCAGGGACTCAGCGACCGGCGGATGGCGCCGGAGGTTGGAACGCCCGATAGCCGCGGTTACGGGCTTCGGCGAGTGTGTCCGGGCCGAAACAGAGGAACGTCTGGGCCTGCATCAGTTCATCGATGCGGTCCTGATGCTCTGCTCCGAGGTTGTCGATGTCGTAGACGATCTGGGTCCGCTTGTCGCCAACCCACCGGTGTTCTTCGAACTGCTTTGGCCGTTCCATCGACGCAGAGTCTAGGGCAGGAGAAAACGAGAAGAGGAAGCGCCGAGGCGCTTCCTCTTCCCTTACTGCTGGAACCTGAGACTTCGCTCCTGTGCCCGCTGATGATCGAAGACCATCAGCCGATGCAGGCGAGCGAGTGGGACCACGCTCGCACGAAGATCACAGGGGTGGACTGGCGAGTATTCACAAGCAGTCCAGCTCGCCGCTAGCGGCCAGCCACCTCCAAGGTCCCGAGAATTTTGTCATTCACTGTGTGGACCACCTCCCTTCGTTGGTGGCGACAGTTTGGCACAAGGTCCTCGCTCTGTGGAATCAATTCGTCGCGAAGGGCGCAGGAACGGCGGTCCAGTGGAGCGTGCCATCAGTGAGACCCGCCGGGAGACGGATCGATTCGGGAACGATGGTGCGGAGTTCGACGACGCGAACTCGATCGTTCTGGAGCAAGAAGAGAGAGGTTCCGTCCGTACTGAAGAGGGCTGACGCTGGCCCGAGAGTGCGGTCCCAGCCGAGCACGAATTGTGTCGGGCCCTGCACTTCCACGATCTCGAGCTGGGCTCGCTCCGGTGACAAGACCGCGATCCAGCTATCTGTGGGATCGACCTGCACGTGAGCAAGCGGCCACGGTTCGAGCCCGAGCGAGGTCGGAATCCAACTCGCACCGTCGAAACGCTCCAAGTTGCAGCGAGCTTTCGCGTCACAGATCCGCCCGACCAAAACCTCGTTT
>CALKTH010000061.1 GCA_937997485.1 uncultured Acidimicrobiales bacterium
CGAGATCGAGTCCTACGGGCACTTTTTCGATCAGTGGTGGTCGCCGCTGACGAACCAGCGCGACGACGAATACGGGGGTTCTCTCGAGGCCAGGCTGGCCGTGCCGCTCTTGATTCTCAAGAACATTCGAGCCCAGGTCGGTGATGAGTTCATTGTCGGTCTTCGCATGTCGCTCGACGAGGTGACGCCGGGCGGCATTGATCCGACGATGGGTCTCTCGCTCCTCCGCCACGTCGAAGATACGGGTCTGATCGACTTCATCAACGTGATCCGGGGGCGGATCGACGCCGACGCACGCTTGTCCGAAGTCATCCCAGTGCAGGGGATGCCCGCCGCGCCAGCTCTCGACTTTGCCGGCGAAGTTCGGAAGGCAACGAACCTTCCCGTGCTGCACGCAGCCAAGATCGACAACGTGGCGACCGCCAGGCACGCGATTGCCGAAGGACTTGTCGACATGGTCGGTATGACCCGGGCGCAAATGGCGGATCCACACCTGGTGAACAAGATCGTCGCTGGGCGCGAAGCAGAGATCCGACCGTGCGTCGGAGCGACGTACTGTCTTGACCGCATCTACGAGGGCGGCGAGGCGCTCTGTGTCCACAACGCAGCCACCGGCCGAGAGGCCTCGATGCCGCACGTCGTTCTTCGAGGCACGAAGCAGAGGACGGTCGTCGTCGTCGGTGCTGGACCCGCTGGCCTCGAGGCCGCTCGCATCGCTGGTGAGCGAGGTCACCGCGTCATCGTTCTCGAAGCAATGCCGTGGGCGGGCGGGCAGATCAAGCTGCTCACCCGCAACCCTCGCCGCGTTGACCTGATCGGCATCGTCGACTGGAGGGTGGCGGAGCTCGATCGCCTCGGCGTCGACGTCCGGTACGACGCTATGGCCGACGCTCAGATGGTCCGAGCCCTCGATCCTGATGTTGTGGTTGTGGCGACGGGCGGCATGGCGCAACTACCCCCACTAGAGAGTGGCGGCGATCTGGTCCACACCTCCTGGGACGTCATCGGCGGTCACGTTCGACCCACCGGTCGGGTGCTGATGTTCGATGACAACGGGACGCACTCCGCCCTGTCAGCAGCAGAGCAGCTCGCTCGCTCTGGTGTGGACCTCGAGATCGTGACCCCCGAGCGCCTGTACGGGGTCGACGTCGGCGGCATGAATGCCGTGGCCTACGCGAGGGCGCTCAACGACGCCGACGCCCGCATCACGCTGCATCAGCGGGTACTTGCGGTACACCGGAGCGGAGACGAACTGCGTGTCGAGATCGGCTCCGATCACTCAACCACCCGCCGCGAACGTCTGGTCGACTACGTCATCGTCGACAACGGCACGAGTCCTCTGAGCGATCTCTACTTCGACCTACGGTCCGACTCCTCGAACGGTGGAGCGGTGGACTACGAAGCCCTCGTTGAGGGTCGAGCACAGACGACGGTCAGAAACACGGCCGGCTCGTTCCAGCTCTTCCGGATCGGTGATGCTGTCACGAGTCGCAACATTCACGCAGCGGTGTATGACGCACTGCGACTGATGAAGGACCTGTAACCAATGACCGATGCAGCAGCCCCAAAGCGCCGGGGGCGTGGATCGAGACGTCGAGCTCGCCAAGCAGCCGTCACTCCTCGGCTCTCCACAGTTCGCTATGGCATCAAGCCCGTCACGATCGTCAGCGAAGACCAGCTCGAGGCGATCCATCAGGCATCGCTGCGCATCCTCACTGAGGTGGGCATCGACTTTCGTGACGAGATCGCCTTGCGGCAGTGGACGGAAGCAGGAGCCGACGTTCGCGGCGAACGGATCCACCTCGATGGCGACTTGATCGCGTCGCTCATGTCCACGGCGCCCGACCGATTCGAGCTCACGGGCCGAGGAGAAAACACGCGGTTCGAACTCGGCGTCGACACGGTGGCGTTCTGTCCGATGCATGGGGCGCCGAACGTTCGAGATCTCGATGGTGTCCGTCGTAACTCCACCATCGAGGACCTACGCAACATCAACCGAATCGTTCAAGCCAGCCCCGGATTCCACATGGCCTCGGGCTTCGCGTGCGAACCAATGGACGTTCCTATTCCGTGGCGTCACTTGCACATCAACCACTCGGCGTTCGTCGAAACCGACCTGCCGGTGTTCGCGATGGTGACGGGAGAGGAGCGCTCCCTCGACAGCGTGGCAATGGCAGAGATCGTCTACGGCCAAGACTTCCTGCAGGACAACGTCGTGATGATGGGCCACATCTCTGGCAACTCCCCTCTTGTGTGGGACTCCACGATGTTGGAAGGCCTGCGAGTCATGATCGAGGCCGGTCAGGGTGTGTTGGTGTCTCCGTTCGTGCTCGGGGCAGCAAACACTCCCGCCGATGTCGTTGCCACGGTCGCTCAGCTGAACGCCGAAGCAATCGCTGCGATCGCCTACACCCAACTCGTTCGCCCCGGCGCGCCGGTGATCTACGGCCAGTACTCGGTCGCCGTCTCGATGCGATCAGGCGCTCCCATGTCCGGTATGCCGGAGGTCAACCTCATCAACGGCATCGTCGGCCAGCTCGCCCGGCGATACGGCGTCCCCTGGCGCACAACGGCGTCGCAGGCCTCAGCGAAGGAGTTCGATGCTCAGTCCGGGTACGAGTCCGCCACTTCGTACATGGCGGGGATCACGGCCAACTGCAACTTCATGATGCATGCCGGGGGCTGGGACGAAGCGGGCATGGTTCACTGCATGGCCAAGCTCGCGGCCGACAGCGAACAGAACCTCATGATGGCTGCCTACGCTAAGGGGGTCAGCTTCGACCGCCTCGATGAGGCGCTCGAAGCGGTCGCCCGTATTGGCCCCGGTGGCCACTATTTGGGTGATGAGTTCACGCTCGCCCACTTCGAAGACGCGTTCTTCTCACCCGAAGTGCTCGACTACGAGGCGTTCGAGAACTGGGAGATCGCCGGCTCACGAGACATGACTGCGCGTTCGGTGCAGAAGGCGAAGGCGCTGCTGGCGAGTTACGAGGCCCCGGCCTTCGATGAGTCTCGCAAGCAGGCACTCGACGAGTTCGTCGAACGCCGGCAAACCGAGATTGATCCGTCGCTCATGTAGTCCGCCGCTGGCCAGATCTCAGGCCCGGGGCCATCCTGCCTCAGGGCGCTCGAACCAGACGTGCACCTGCCCCGTCCCGACGGCGTTCTCGTACTCGCTGAACTGCACACCCTTGGCGGTCGACGCTCGCCCACCGATGGAAGCAACCATGGCGAGGTAGTGGCCGAAGCGCCCCTCTGGGGCAAACGGCCGGTACGCATCCATGCCATCGATGATGCGGGCGTGATCGCCGGCGGCCATCCACTCGAGCCGCTGCTCATCAGCGGCTCGGGCTTCCGGCGTGTGCAGGTGCATCAGATCTGAGGACTCGTGGTCGCGAATCGTCCGTAGCGGCCAGAATCGGTGCGACATGCCGCCAGAGGCGAGAACAACGACTCGCCGGTCAAGGGACGCCACTGCCCGGGCCAACGCCTCACCCAGCAGCAAAAAGTCCGGCGTCTCACCAGTCTGTGGGGTGGAAATCGACACCCAACGCTCGTCTCCCTGCAGAAACTGGAGAAGGTTCACCGTCGGATAGTGAATGGGCAGATACGGATCGTCGCTTGGTGTGCACCACGAGCCGGCAGCCGTCACCTCGGTACTCAGTGCGGCGGCGAGTTCGGGGTCTCCCGTGATGTCGTACGGCATCGCCGACATTCCTCGAGGGAGTTCGTCCGACGTGTAGTGCCCGGACCGAGTCTCGTGCGATGCAACAAGGAACTCGACCGTCGAAGCCCAATGGGTGTCGAGCACCACGATGGTGTCGGGTCGGAGTCGATCCAGGACCTCCGCCTTGAGCCGGTGCAGGCCCGGCACCAGGCTGATCTCCCGGCCGTCATTGAGTTCGAGCCGGATCTCTTCCGGCAACACGATGGTCGGGACGTGAGAAACGAGCCCAACGCCAACGATCTCACCCATGTTCATCACCCTTCGGTACGAAACCCTCGCGGGTCTGGGGAAGCTTCATGTCCAACACGCGAGACGCGACCACGGTCCGCAGAATCTGAGCGGTGCCACCCCCGATGGTGAACATCCGGACGTCTCGGTACATGCGCTCCAGTGGATTGCGTCGGCTATAGCCCGCCGCGCCGAACATCTGGAGCGCATCGTTCACCACGCTGATCGCGGCCTCGGCGGTGAAGATCTTGGCTTGAGCAGCGAGGGTCGGATCGGGGAAGGGCGATCCGTTCGGACCACGGGACTCAGCAGCGCGATACGTGAGGCTTCGAGCTGCTTCGAGCTTGACGCTCATGTCCGCCAGCATCCACTGGAGGCCCTGGAACTCAGCGATCGGGCGATCGAACTGCTCTCGCTTCTTTACGAAGTCAAGCGCGAGCTCATGAGCACCTTGTGCGATGCCGAGCCCAACCGTCCCGGCTCCCACGCGTTGCGCGTTGTACGCATTCATCAAGTCGCCGAATCCACGGCGCAGCCCGGACGGTGGCGTGACGACCATCTCCGGTCCGACTTCCATGTCGGTGAAGTGCACTTCCAGCTCGGGAATCCCGCGCAAGCCCATCGTGGGCTCGCGACGACCGAAACTCAGGCCTGGCGTCTCGTCACGGATGGCGAGGAAGCCACCAATGCCTTCGTCCACACCGTTCTCGTCGAACACTCGGGCAAAGATGAGGTGGAGCTTGGACACCGTGCCACCGGTGATCCAATGCTTCGTGCCGTTGAGTACGAAACGATCGCCCTTGCGATCGGCGCGTGTCGTCATCATCGAGGCGGAGCTACCAGCGCCAGGCTCGGTAATGCAGATGGCAGGTTTGTCACCGGCGAGCACGAGTTCGGCGGCCATCTGCTTCTGGGCTTCGGTGCCGTATTCCATGACGGCCGAGATGGCGCCCATGTTGCACTCAACGGCGATGCGGCCGGTGACGCCGCACACCTGTGCCATCTCCTCTACCACCAGCACAGCGTCCAGGAACGATCGCCCCTGCCCGCCGTACTCAGTGGGGATCGTCATCCCGGTGAAGCCCGAATCGGCGAGGGCCTGCACGTTTTCCCACGGATACTGCTCGGACTCGTCGACCTCGACCGCTCGTGGGGCGATGACTTCGCGAGCCAGTGTGCGGGCTGCGGCTTGCAGGGATCGCTGTTCAGAAGACAGGGACCAGCTCATGGGTCGCTCCGTTTGGTTGAGGGGCATCGGGGTGTCATGCCTGCCGACAAGCGGTGGTGGTGAGCGCAACGATGTCGCGCTGGGCGTTGGAACCGCCGATGCGGTGCAGGTCCGGATCAAGTTGTTCCAGCGCGTCACCGGCGGCAGCCCGTTCAGAGGTTGTCTGCCGGACAGCGGAGACGAGCGGTTGAACAATCTCGACAAAGGTTCGACTGTTCTCGCTCGTCCCGCCTGCATGCGAATCCAGGACGGAGTCGAAGAACGCTTCGCTTCCCTGATGGTCCGGACACCGGGTGAATGCGAAGGCCTGATGGAGATCGATGAAAGCGCTCGTGTGCACTTCGGGACGGATGGCATAGCGGTCGGCCAAGAGCTCCCATCGGTCGCCAACCTCGCCGCCGGCCAGCTCAACTCGCCAGAGCAGGCTGGCGAGGTCACTCAGGCGGAATGGTGTGCTTGCGTCGGGGGCGATGCGATCGTGGATGGCGATGGCCTCATCGAGCTGACGGGCAGCGATGAGCCGGAGGGCCAGATGCCACCAGACGTGGACGGAGAGATTCAATTGTTGGCTCCACGTTGCCTGTCTGCTTCGGAGCAGATCGAGTGCCTCAGCCTGAGCCTCCGCTGTCTCGTAGACATGGGCAAGGGCGTGGAGCGCCCAGAGGTCAAGCGGATCAGCTTCGAGCGCCTCCCAACCAACGGCCTCAGCTTCCTCCAGCCTCCCGACTTCTTCGAGAGCGAAGGAGTACTGGCTGGCAATGAAGCCAGAACCGGCGACGTCGGCAGACGTCGGCCCCCACGTGTTCCTCGCCGCCTGTGCGGTACGGAGGCGGCTCGTTGCGTCACCGACGTGGAGCCACACATCGTGGGCGAGGCGGTAGGCAGCCAAATCCTTTGTGTCTGCGGCGGCGGCTTCCCACTGCTCACCAGCCAACGTGAAGTCGCCGACGGCCATTCGCTCGAGTGCGGCGAGATGGGCCATCTCCCGGGGCTGTTGCGCCCGTTGCCGCACTCGGTCGAGGTCGGCGCGCACCTCGGGCGCATCCAGTGGTTGGGCGCCGAGCATGCGGTACGCCGCGCAGAGCACCGACCCCATGGCGAACGACGAGTCCTCGGCGTTGACCTGCTCGAGCGTGACGAACGGGTCGCCGTTGAAGTGCAACGTTTGTTCCCACGCTTCGTTCCAACGATCCACCGAGGTGGGGTCGGCGCACGACACGGGCTCGGACCAAGCGTCGAAGGAGGTCACAGCTTCTTCTCCGGACCGGCTCCTCTGGCAACCGTCAACAGCTCAATGCCGTTGACGAAGTTCGAGTCGACGAAGACGGCGTCGCCTTCGATGTCGAGCGTGAGGTCGCGATCGAGAATCTCGTCAATCAGCTCCACGAGTTCCAGGCGTGCCAGCGAAGCGCCGAGGCAGAAGTGTGCCCCTCCCCCGCCGAAGGCCACGTGCGGCTGGGACGCAGGCCGATCGACCCGGAACTCCAGCGGGGCAGCGTGTGCGGCCTCATCGAAGTTGGCGGCCGAGTACCACATCACGATCTTGTCGCCCGCAGCCAAGCGTGTGCCGGCGAGTTCTGTGTCTTCCGTGACGGTGCGACGGAAGTACAGAATCGGAGACGAGTACCGAATGACCTCATCGGCAAGGGCGGGCAGCAGCGTTCGATCCTCACGGACAGCGGCGAAGACATCGGGGAAGTCGCGGAGATGGAGGACGAGGTGGGCCATCGACGATCGTGTGGTCTCGTTTCCGGCGAAGATCATGAGGCGGAAGAAGTTCGCGAACTCCTCCTCGCTCAGCCGCTCACCGTCGATCTCCGCTTCGAGCAGCTTGGCCACAAGATCGTCTCCACCCGGCTCGCTTCGGCGGCGAGCGGCAAGGGCCGAGGCATAGGTGGACATCGCCGAGGCGGCGGGGCTGTTGAACGGCAGGAGGCGGAGGTCGGTCGTATTTCCATACGCGTCAGGAGGAAGGGGCGCACTCGACGTTCCGGCAACAAGATGGTCGGAGAGTTCGACCAGAGAGCCGTGATCCTCTTCCGGCACACCCATAAGGTCGCAAATCACGCCGATGGGGATGGGCGCAGCCACGGTGGCAACCCAGTCCACCGTCCCGTCAGGCCCGTCGAGGCGACGCTCCACATTGTCGAGCGCGGCGCGCACCCGTGCTCGGACCGCAGCTCGGTAGCCCTCGACGTGGCGGGGGGTGAATGCGGAGCTGACGATCCGCCGGAGTCGGGTGTGCATTGGAGGGTCGAGGTCGATCATCGATGCCCGAGCGTCGAGGGCATCAGGGTCGATGTCGTAGATCTGGATGTGGCCCACTTCGCTGGAATAGGTACTGGTGTCCCGTGAGACCGTGACGAGATCCTCGTGGCGGGTGACAGACCAGAAGCCTCGGCCGGCGGTGGCGTGGTCCGGCGTCCACGTGAGACCTGAGGTTCGCCGCATCTGCGCGAACGCTTCGTGGGGTACCCCGTGGGCGAACGCCGCTGGATCGTTCAAATCGATCGGCGAAAGTGCAACAGACATCAGGCCGGGCCTCGGGTGCACCCAACGTGAGGCGAAAGGGCGCGACTCATGCGTTCGCCGCCATGTCGACCGAGAGGATTCCGTGCACGAAGTTCGACGGCGTTCGCACTGGCTCGGACGTTCGCCTCAGCGTGAGGTTGCGGCGTGCCATCTCTTGCAGAAGAACCACGACTTCGAGCCTGGCCAGGAAGGCGCCCAAGCAGAGGTGGGGGCCACCGCCGCCGAAGGCGAAGTGAGGGTTCGTCTCTCGACCGAGATCGAAGGTGAACGGATCATCGAAGGCAGCGTCGTCTCGGTTGGCCGAGGCGTACCACATCACGACTTTCTGGCCAGCCTTGATCTGAGTTCCGGCCAGCACCGTGTCTTGCGTGGCCGTCCGGCGCATGTGGAGGACGGGAGTGGCCCACCGAATGACTTCTTCGGCGGCCCGCTCGATGAATTGGTCTCGCTCCTCACCCTCGGCGTCGAGCACGCGCCGCCACTGACCGGGGTGATCGGCCAGAGCGACAGCTCCGTGGCTGAGAGCGGTGCGCGTGGTTTCGTTGCCAGCAAACACCAGCAGGTGAAACAGGTTTCGATACTCCGAGGCCGAGAGTCGCTCGCCTTCCTCCTCGGCTTGCACGAGTGTGGTGACCAGGTCGTTCTGCGGATCTTGCCGACGAAGATCCCCGAGCTTCTCGCCGTACTGAAACAGTGCGTGACTGGCCGGACTATTGAACGGGAGGAGCCGAAGCTCGGTCGTGTTCCCGAACGCGTCGGCAGGAATGGACTGCGCTTCCCCCGTGCCCTCCACCAAGTAGTTCGAGAGCTCCACCAGGTGATCAGCGTCTTCGAGTGGAACTCCCAGCATCGTGAGAATCACCCGGATCGGTAGCGGAGCAGCGACCATCTCAACCCAGTCACCGGAACCGGCAGCAACGAACTCGTCGAGAAGCTCGCATGTGATGGCACGAACCGTGTCTTCCCAGCGGCGGATGTTTCGCGGTGTGAAGGACGCCGCAATCAGCCGGCGAAGGCGGACGTGATCGGCGCCGTCGGTGTCGATGAGCGACCGGCGCGCTTCGAGTGCGTCTGCCTCCAGATCCCAGAGGTTCGTGTGACCGAGCGCCGAGGAGAACACGGCTGCGTTCTTCGACACCTCCTTCACATCCGCATGTCGAGTGACGGCCCAGAAACCCCCGCCTCGCTCGGACGCGTCTCCATAGGGATGCCACGCGATCCCTGGCGTGGCCCGCAACTCGGCGAAGCGCTCGTGCGGGATCCCGTCGAGGTAGAGGTCTGCATCAGTGACGTTTGGAGACGCAGCGGTCGTGGCCATCAAGATTCTGCTTTCCGTCAGCAGTGCTCGATGAATCGAGCACGCTCCCAGTCGTTGACGTCGTCGGAATCCGGGTTGTTCTCGGCGGCGAGCGCAACCTCGGCCTCGGCGATGCTCACGTAGCTGCGGGCGAACGTGTCGCCGAGCTGTGAGGCGAGCGAACTCCCGGCAAAGGCGGCGATGGCCCCGGGCAGGTCGGTGGGCAGCGGATCGTGATCGCCGGGGTTCGTGTACATGTCGCCCTCGCAGAGCATGCCGGGATCGAGATCCCGCTCGATGCCGTCGGCCCCTGCGGCCAAGATGCCAGCGACGAGGAGATAGGGATTGGCATCCGCACCGGCGGAGCGGAACTCGACACGGTTGCCACCCGAACCGGCCTCGGCGATGCAGCGTGCGAGCACCGTCCGATTGTCGAGTCCCCAGGTCACATGAGTGGGAGCGAAGGTGTAGGGACGGATGCGCTTCGGCCCGTTGCTGGTGGGCGCGGCCAGCAGCGTCAGCTCCTGGGCGTGTTCCAGCAAACCACCCAGCCACTGGCGCATGAGCGGATTCGGCTCACCGTCGGAACAGGCCGCAAAGGCGTTGTTGCCCTCACTTGTGAGGCTCGTGTGCACGTGCATTCCCGAGCCTGATTGCTCTGCCCACGGCTTCGGCATGAACGTGGCTCGAAGTCCGTGGGCCACCGCAACTTGCTTCACGATCGACTTGAAGAGCACGGCGTTGTCTGCGGCCGTCATCGCATCGGTCGGGCCGGCGTTGATCTCAATCTGCCCTGGCCCGTATTCGGCGTTCGACGACTCCACGTCGATGCCAGCGCCCATCAGCGCTTCGCGCATGGCGTGGAGAACTGGTTCGAGTTCGAGCGCATCGGTCAACGAGCTGTACTGAATGTGTTGCTGCACCGGCTCCCAATCGGGGGTGCAGAGGAAGAACTCGAGTTCGGTGGCGACCACAGGATCCAGACCAGCGGCCCGGCAGCGCTCGATCTGGGCCGCGAGGATCGAGCGGGGGGCCAACGGGTGCGGCTCACCTTCCGGGTTCGTCGCATCGGCGAACACCAGCGCGTAGCCCGGGCGATGGGTCAGGAGTCGGCCCGTCGAGTTGTCCGGCACAAGGTGAGCATCGAGGTAGCCGGTGTCCATGTTCACGAACTCGTTGTCCGGAAGGTCGTTCTGCATGTCGAACACGAACATGGCGTCCGCGATGTTCGCTCCGCTCAGATGCACGCCGTCCAGAAAGCGTCGGACCGGGATCCGCTTGCCTCGCAGATGGCCCTGGGTGTCGGGCGCTGCGAGCTCAACCGTGTGCACGTCATTGCTCTCACACAGTGTTCGAAACTCTTCGATGGAACGGGTGATCTCGGTCATGTTGAAACTCCTGATTCGATTGTGCGGGTGTGGCGTCGGATCGTGCGCACGGGTTACCCGGCAGCACTGCCCAAGTACACGGCCTGGACGTGGGGATCGTTCTGCACCTCGTCGGGCGTGCCCTCGGCGATCACCGTTCCCTGATCGAAAACGTAGATCCGATCGGAGATGCCGGTGATGAATGCCAGATCGTGATCGATCACGATCACGCCAGCGCCCACCGTCGCCGCCATGTGGCGCACCTGCTCGATCATGGCCACGGACTCGCTGTCGCTCATGCCGCTGGTTGGCTCATCGAGGAGCAGGAAGGTAGGAGCCGTGGCAGCGGCTCGGGCGAGTTCCAGCCGGCGGGAGTTGCCGTAGTCGAGCTCGTTTGCTCGCCGATTCCGGTGCTCCCACAAGCCGGCCTCAGCGATCAAGGCGTCGGGGTCTCGCAACGCCGCCTTGGCACCGCCCTGGCGGGCGACCAAGGAACCGATCTCCACGTTCTCCCGAACGGTCAAAGCACCAAACAGCCGGAGATTCTGGAACGTTCGAACAAGCCCTCGGCGGGAGAGCCGGAAACTCGGCTCTTTGGTCAATACCGAGGTGCCGTCGCCATCACTGATCGAGAACTCGCCCGCAGTTGCGGGCACCATGCCGGTGATCACATTCACGAAGGTGGTCTTGCCAGCTCCGTTCGGCCCGATGATGCCGACGATCTCGCCCTGCTTCGCCGTGATGCCAGCCCCGGTCAGCGCATTGAACCCGCCGAAGCGGACGTCGATGTCCGAGACCGTGAGCGTTGCGTCGGCCGCGCTGTCCAGCTCGCTGAGGCGTTCCGGAGCTGGGGCGTCGGAACGTTCAATCCGCCGATGGAACCACTCGTCGAGCTCCCAATCATCCAGCAGACCCTTGGGCCGCCAGATCATGAAACCGAGCATCGACAGGCCGAGGAAGACCGTCTGCAGGTTTTCTCGGAAGATCCAGTCGAGCGGAGCTTCGTCGAGTCCGATCCCGAAAATCTCGAAACCGTCCTGGCCGAGACGGCGGGCGAGCTCACGCCCGGCGGTCATCAACGTGACACCGAGCAAGGCGCCAGTCACGCTGTTGCGCCCGCCGACGATGAGCATCACGAGCGTGAGCAACGTGAAGTCGAAGAAGAAGTCGTCGGGAAGGATGGAGCCGTCTTCGTAGACCTTGAGCGCCGCCCCCACGCTCACGATGGCGACGGAGAGCAGAAGGGCCACCATCTGCTGCACGAGGGGATTCACGCCCATCGCTCGAGCGGCGAGGTTGTCTTCGCGTGCGGCCACCGCGAGCCGACCCATCCGACTCTGGGCAAAGAGTCGGGCGGTCACGATGCCAACAAACAGAGCGATGAAGATGGGGATGCGGCTGTCGAGCGCGCCACCGATCCGGAATGCAAGGCCGGCTCGATCACCGCCAGTGACCTCGGGCCAGTTGCGAGCGACTTCGTGGGTGACGAAGAGCAGAGCCAACGTGATGACGGTGGCGGCGACGGCACCGGACTCTGCACCGGAGCGAGCCAGACCGATACCAATGATGGTGGCCGCTACCAGCGTGACAGCGACGGCAATGGCAAGGGCGAGCCACGGTCCCATGTCGACCAGGTCGAGTCCGAACGGGGCGTCGGCAATGCGTTTCGCCTTTTCTGTCGGCGAGATGGCAAGGACGGCGAAGGCGTAGCCGGCGATGGCTCCGAAACCTATGTGGCCAAATGACAGGATGCCGGTGTTGCCGACGTAGATCTGGATGCCAACGACCACGATGGCGTCGATGAGCATGACCGTGACCAAGCGTTCGGCAGAGCCGGTACCGAGAAGGGCCTGGTAGGACAGCGCGATCCCTGCGAACAGAGCGAAAAGCGCAACGGCGCCACCAAACGGAAAGATCACGTCTCGGCGAAGATCGGGAAACATCAGCTTCGCTCCGCCATCACACGCGCTCCGCCGTTGCGGTGGCGATCAGACCCTGGGGCCGGAAGATGAACAGCAGAGCGATCAGAACGAAGACCACGCCCTCGGTGAGGCTGGCGATGCTGTCGGGGAGCCAGCTACGCAAGAACACTTCGGCGAGTCCAAGGGCGAACCCGCCGAGCACTGCGCCTCGCAGGCTGGCGAGGCCACCGATGAGTGCGGCGAGGACGCCCTTCAACATCGGGTCGATGCCGGCGGAAGGCTGGACGCTGCCTGCTCGCATCAGCCAGAAGATGGCGGCGATTCCAGCCAGGAAGCCGGAGAGGGCGAAGGCGCCTCGGATGACGGAGTCGGACTTCACGCCCATGAGTCGAGCGGTGTCGAAGTCGGCGGCAGCGGCTCGCAGGGCCAAGCCGAACATGGTTCGCTGAAGCAAGAGGGTGGTCCCGATGAGCGTCACGATGGTGACGACGATGACCACCATGTCGAAGATCTCGACGTTCAGCGAGCCGATAGAGAAGGTGTCGGCGACCCAGCCCGGTCGGGAGAAGTTCTTCACTGAGGCCGACACGTAGAGCAGGAAGATGGCGGACACCACGAAGTGCACGCCAAACGATGTGAGCAAGAGAGTGAAGTCGCTCGCTCCTCTCACTCTGCTGAACGCCACGCGTTCGATGACGAGAGAGGTCGCGACCGACGTAACGATGATCAGGGGCACCATCACCCACCACGACCAACCAGCACCCAGGGCCCAAAACGCCACATAGCCCGAGACAGTGATGAGTTCACCGTGAGCGAAGTTCAGTAGATGCATCACGCCGAAGATGACGGCCACACCCAAGGCCAGGAGGGCGTAGATCGAGCCCCGACCCAGGCCATCGATCAGGTTCTGCAAGAGCGAGAGCACGGGTCAGCCTCCCACGAAGGTGTCAAAGAGGTCAGAGCGTTCGAGCAACTCCGCACCGGTGCCTTCCGCTGCCACCTCTCCGGACCGCAACACGTAGGCCCGGTCGGAGACTTCAAGCATGCGGGTGGCGTTCTGTTCCACGACGAGAAGCGTGCGCCCCTGTTCCTTCAGGGTGGCGATCAGATCGAAGACGACGTCCACGAGGACGGGAGCCAGGCCGAGTGATGGTTCGTCCATCATCAGCAGCCGAGGCTTCGACATGAGCGCCCGGGCGATGGCGAGCTGCTGGGCCTCGCCGCCGGAAAGGAACCCGGCCGGAGTTGTCCATTTGTCACGCAAGACCGGGAAGGTGTCCGCCATCTCCTCGAGCAGAACGGCGCGTTCGCTCTTGGAGACGGTGATGCCACCGATCTTGAGATTTTCCTCACACGTGAGATCGACGAAGATCCGCCGATGCTCCGGCACGAGGGCGATGCCAGCCCGAAGGAGCTTCTCGGGCGCAGCGCCGGTGATGTCGGTTCCTTCGAAGCTGACGGTGCCCTCGGCCGGACTGAGCAGGCCAGCGATCGAGCCGAGCAGCGTCGTCTTTCCCGCACCATTCGGGCCAATGAGCCCGACGACCTCGCCGCTGCGCACCTCGAGCGAGGCACTGCGCAGGGCAGAGATCGATCCGTATCGAGTGGTGAGTCCCGTGATCTGGAGCATGGAGAAAGAAAGCGACGCCGCTCAGCCGATGCAGATGTGAGGTCTAGTTCCGAGTGTCCACGAGGACGTCGGCGCCGTCCACGATCTGGTTGATGGGCACCGCCTTGTCCGGAATACCGTTCGTTCCGGCGTAAGTGATCTCACCAGACAGACCCTGGAAACCAGAGATCTGAGCAACCGCAGCACCAATGCCCTCAGGGTCGGTGCAACCGCAGTCCAAGATGCCCTGAATGCCGAGGAACATGGAATCCACATACAGCGGCATGAAACCACGGCTCTCGAGCGCCTCACCCTTCGCAGCTTCATAGCTCGCCAACATCGCATCATTGCGATCACCAGCAGCAATGGACACGTGCGGGGTATGCACGATGCCTTCGTTGTTGTCCTCGAACTGAATACCCGTGGCATCC
>CALKTH010000062.1 GCA_937997485.1 uncultured Acidimicrobiales bacterium
GGTCCAGATGGGTCTGATCTACGTCAACCCCGAGGGCCCGAACGGCAACCCCGACCCCGTCGCCTCCGGCGCCGACATTCGCGAGACCTTCGGCCGCATGGCGATGAACGACGAGGAAACCGTCGCTCTCGTCGTCGGTGGTCACGCCTTCGGCAAGATGCACGGAGCCGGCCCCGAGGACTCGGTCATGGCCGAGCCCGAGGGTGCGCCCATGGAGCAGCAGCTCCTCGGCTGGAAGAACGACTTCGAGAGCGGTGTGGGCCTCCACACCACCACGTCCGGGTTCGAGGGTGCATGGAACTCCACGCCCACCGTGTGGGACAACAACTACCTCGAGACGCTGATGGACAACGACTGGGAGCTCACCGAGAGCCCGGCCGGTCACAAGCAGTGGACCGCTCCGGCCCTCGCCGGCACCGTCCCCGATGCCCAGCGCGACGACGTCTTCCACGCTCCCATGATGAGCACGGCCGATATGGCCATGAAGATGGATCCCATCTACGGGCCCATCTCCCAGCGCTTCCGTGATAACCCCGAGCAGCTCGACGAGGCCTTCGCCAAGGCTTGGTACAAGCTGTGCCACCGCGACATGGGTCCCATCGTCCGTCTCGTTGGTCCCGAGGTTGCCCCCGAGCAGCTCTGGCAGGATCCGGTCCCCGCCGGTACCGCACTGAGCGACGCTGATGTGGCCAAGGTCAAGGAAGCCATCATGGCCACCGACCTCACCATCACCGAGCTCGTCGAGACCGCCTGGGCCTCCGCCTCCACCTACCGTCAGACCGACATGCGTGGTGGCGCCAACGGTGGCCGCATTCGCCTGTCGCCGATGAACAGCTGGGAAGCCAACAAGCCCGCTCAGCTCGCTCGTGTGCTCGAAGCCCTCGAGGGTGTGCAGTCCAGCGCCGGTGTGTCGGTCTCCATGGCCGACCTCATCGTTCTCGGTGGCGCCGCCGCCGTGGAAGCTGCGGCCAAGGCTGGCGGCTACGACGTCAGTGTCAACGTCAGCACCGGTCGTGGTGATGCCACGCAGGAGCAGACCGACGAGGAGTCCTTCGCTTGGCTCGAGCCGAAGAACGACGGTTTCCGCAACGTCGTTGGCAAGGGCAGCAGCCACGTCGCCGAGCACATCCTGGTTGATCGGGCTCACCTGCTCGACCTCGGTGCGCCCGAAATGACCGCTCTCGTTGGCGGCCTCCGCGTCCTCGGCGTCAGCAACGACGGACACGGTGTGCTCACCAGCAACGTCGGCACGCTCAGCAACGACTTCTTCGTGAACCTCATGGATCCAGACACCGTGTGGTCCGCCTCCACCGGCGCCGAAGACGTGTTCGAGTGCAAGGCACGAGGTGGCGACGACGTGCTGTTCACCGGCACCCGCAACGACCTCGTGTTCGGCTCGAATTCGATCCTTCGTGCTGTCGCTGATGTGTACGCCGCCGATGACGCGGGCGAGAAGTTCGCCAACGACTTCGCCGCTGCGTTCGCCAAGGTGATGGACAACGATCGTTTCGACCTGGCGTGATCGTCTTCGGCCAGGTCGTCGCTTGTGACGGCCTGACCATCCCGTAAGGACTGACAGTGCCCCGCCGGATTCGTTCCGGCGGGGCGCTGCGCGTTTTGGATCACACGATCTTGCCTTCGGTGTCCTCCACCGCTATCTTCGGTATTTCGTATACGAAACACGCAATGCCGCGCTGCGGTGGGGTGTCGTCGTTGCCGACCGTGAGGGCTGAGGACGTGGAGAACACAGGCGAAGACGCCCCCGAATTCGAGGGTGTCGGGTGGCAGGAACGGGGGAGGGGCGAGGCCATCCTCTTCCTGCATCCCATCATTGGGACGAGCGACTACTGGGCGCCTCAACTCCGTGCGTTGTCCGATCAGTTCCGTTGCATCGCGGTCGACAGCCCGGGATACCGAGACTCCTCGATTGCCGAGGAACCCATGGTCGAAGCGGCGACCGAGCAACTCATCGCGCTGCTCGACCATCTCGAGATCGAGCGTGCCCACGTCGTTGGTCTCTCGCTCGGGGGCATGCAAGCGCAGCACGCCGCGCTCCATCATCCCACTCGCTTCGATCGCGTGGTGTTGGCCGACACGAGTGCTGCCTTCGGCGCCGACCCCGATGAGTGGCTCGCCGGCTGGCTTTCCCCGCTCGACGAAGGTGGCTCGGTTGCAGACGTGGTTGGCTCAGCGGCCGACGCCATCGTCCACCAACCGCTCTCGCCTGAAACCAGGTTGGCTCTGACGGAAAGCGCGGCAGCGATTCCCCGCCGTGCCTTCGAGCAGGCCTCTCGTGTCATCGCCGGCCACAACCTGGCGGACCGCCTCGGCCAGATCCAGCATCCGTGCCTGGTGGTTGTAGGCGAGCACGATGGCGAGACGCCACTCGAGTACTCACACGATCTCGTGGCGGCCATTCCAAACGCAGCGCTCGATGTGATTCCTGGCGTTGGCCATCTCAGCTCGTTGGAAGACCCCGAGCGGTTCAACGCAGCCGTTCGGTCCTTTCTCTCTCCCAACAGCTCGCCCGACGGCGGCTCACCGATGGAAGACCACTCATGAACCGCCCCACCGCACCCATTGATCTGCATGACCCGGCCAGCTTCGCAAGAGGCATCCCGCAGGAAGCGTTCGCGGTCATGCGGGCTCAGCCTGGTCTGACGTGGTCTGACGGTGCTCCTGGTGCATCCGGCTTCTGGTCAGTGACCCGGTGCGAAGACCTCATCAAGGTCTCTCGTGACACGACCACGTACTCCTCTGCTGAGGGGCACATTCAGATCTACGACATTGACAAGGACGCGCTCGAGGCGCGGGCCTCCATGATCGATATGGACCCGCCGGTGCACACTCGGCTCCGCCGGGTTGTGAGTTCAGCCTTCACACCACGTCATGTGGAGAGCTATCGCGATGCGGTGCAATCACGAGTGACGATGGCGTTGGATGACGTGGTCGCCGGTGGTGGCGGCGAATGGGTGAAGAAGGTCGCCGCCCCGATTCCGATCGGGGTGATCTGCGACATCATGGGCGTGCCGGCCGAGGACGAGGACTTCATGGTCTCCCTCTCCGATCACCTCGTCGCCGGAACCGGCGCCGAACCGCTCGAACCCACCGCCTACGGCAACACGACCGATCTCCGTCTGCTCCCGTTCAACAGCCCGGCGGCGTTTGCCATGAGCGAGTACGCAACGGCGTTGGGCAAGCGCCGGAGCGCACAGCCCGAAGACGACCTCGTCTCGAAGCTGGTGCACGCCGAGATCGATGGCGAGAAGTTGACCGAGGAAGAGTTCGCCAACTTCTTCCGGCTCATGATCTTCGCCGGCAACGAGACGACGCGATCGTCGATTGCCCACCTGGTGCTGCACATGCGCCAGTTCCCCGAAGCGTTCGACGCGGTGCGCGCCAACCCCGAGTTGATCAGCTCGGTGGCCGACGAAGTCGTCAGGTATTCTTCGCCGATCCTGTACTTCCGTCGAACCACCACAGCGCCCACCGTGCTTGCCGGCACGGAGCTGGCAGCGGGAGAGAAGGTGGTGATGTGGTACGCCGCAGCGAACTTCGATGAAGCCGCTATCGATGAGCCGCTGGCCTTCCGGCCAGATCGGCCGTCGACACCCAGCCACGTCGGTTTTGGTGGTGGCGGTGCACACTTCTGCCTTGGCGCCTCGCTCGCTCGCCTCGAGCTCTGTGTGCTGATCGAGGAGATGCTGCGTCGCAACATCACGTTCGAACACGTCGGCGAGCCGGAGTTCGT
>CALKTH010000063.1 GCA_937997485.1 uncultured Acidimicrobiales bacterium
TGAACGAACACGTCGTCCTGCCCCTCACGAGAGATGAAGCCGAAGCCCTTTTCGGCGTTGAAAAACTTCACGGTGCCTTGCATTGATGTCACTTCTTTCAATTCGGGAGAACCCACGTGGCGCTCCCTGTTAAGGGTTCACCATAGGCCGAAGATCCGGCTGATCCCCCTCGCCCTCGGGGACAAGTGTGCCGACGGGGCGTCAACCGTGGCAGTGCTTGAACTTTTTGCCCGAACCACAAGGACACGGCTGATTGCGCCCGACCTGGGGTTTCGCGCCGAAGTCGTCGGTGATGGCCGCTCGAACGGTGGCCGCGGGAATGTCGCCAACGCTTGCAGCGCTCGACAGGGTCAGTTCGGCGAAACCTGACTCGGCGTTGGCAGGAGCAAGGAAGACTGCACAGCTACCGTCGTGGCGCACGTTCTCGAGCCATGCGGTGTCCAACTCGGGGACCGCCACCTTCACGAGGCCCTCGCCGAGTGGGTTGAGAAGCACGATGTCGTTCCGTCGGACTTCGACCGTCCAGCCCAGGGCGTGCCCAAGGTTGCCCTCCGGTGCACCATCAGACGTTGGCCAGTCGCCAGGCGCATCGGTGTCGACCGAGATCACGAGCGCCGCACGGGGTGAGGCGATCGTGCGCATGAAGGTGGTTGCGGTGCCGTCACGGCCCGAGCCAGCTGGTCGAAGAGTGCTCATCGACGAAGGAGACTATCTGCGGCCCGCCTCGCCGCTGAGGGCCAGCGCACTAGTGTCACAACGGTGACTGCCGCCCCGATCGTTGAGATTCGTGACCTTCGCAAGGTCTACAGCCGAATGCGAAAGGACGATGTCGTTGCGGTCGAACGGCTGGATCTCACGCTCGGCACCCCGGGCACCGTGCATGGCTTCCTCGGTCCCAATGGATCTGGCAAGACCACCACGATCCGCTGCCTCCTTGGCCTCATCCGCCCGACCTCAGGAGCCGTCCGGGTCTTCGGCGTGGACTCCACCACCTCGTTTCATCTCGCGGCGCCCCGAGTAGGCGCCATGGTCGAGAACCCGAAGATGTTCCCCAACTTCTCCGGCCGCCGGAACCTGTCGCTGCTCGCCGATATGGCTGGCATCGCCAAGTCAGAGGTCGACCGTGTGCTTTCGATTGTCGGTCTGAGCGAACGCGACGGCGACTCCTTCGAGTCCTATTCCTTGGGCATGAAGCAGCGGCTGGCCATTGCGGCGGCGCTGTTGAAGAACCCAGAACTCCTCATTCTCGATGAGCCTGCGAACGGCCTCGACCCGGCTGGCATCGCGGAGATGCGAATCTTGATTCGCTCCATCGCAGAAGAGGGCAAGGCGGTGCTTGTCTCGAGCCACCAGTTGGCCGAGATCGAGCAAGTCTGTGACGACGTGACGATCATCCACCAGGGCAATCTGATCGAGTCTGGAACCCTGGACCAGATCCGCCGCCATGCGGGTGCGGACAATGTGGTGGTCGAGATCGAGAATCGAGACGCTGCCATCACCGTGCTCGCCGCGGCGGGTGTGCAGGCCAGACCTCGACCAGCCGAGCGAGAGCTCGTCGTTGACGTCGATGCCGACCGCTCGAGCGACGTCACCCGGATCCTGGCTGAAGGCGGCATGTACCTGCAAGGCCTCTACGCAGAGCGAGCCACGCTCGAAGCGGCGTTCCTCAACCTCACCGGCGCAGCTCCCCCACCGCCCACCGCGCCGCCCGGCGATTCCGCCCAAAACGACGCTGACTACATCGCTGACGACACAGCCAGCGGTCAGACCGGCACGGGGGTCGCGTCGTGATCCGGCTCATCAGCGCAGAATGCAAACGATTCCTGGCCCGGCGAATGACGCGCTTCTTTCCTGCCGTGCTCTCGCTGCTGATCATCGGCGGCCTTGTCATCGCCTACTTCGTCATCTCGAATGATGACGGAGACGGCCCTGACTTCGTCGGGGACATCGCCGGCGGGGTCGAAGCCACGGACTTGCTCTCCCCCATTGCCTTTCTCATTCCCGTGATGGCCTTCGTGATCGGCGCGTCGTCGATCGGCGCCGATCTGAAGTCGGGCATGGTCGAACAGATTCTGACGTGGGAACCACGACGTCTCCGGTTCCTGGCCGCTCGCTGCGTCGCCGGATTCATCGGTGCGGCGCTGGCCGCCATCTTCGTGTCCGTCGTCTACGTGGCCGGAACCTTCGTCCTCGCCGCCGTTACGGGAACGACGTCGGGAACGACCGGCGAGCTGTGGGGCAACATCGCCGTTGCCGTCGTTCGCTCCGGGGCAGCTTCCGGCTTGTTCGCCATCTTCGGTATCGGCATCACCGTGCTCGTGAACAGCTCGGTGGCCTCAATCGTGGGCTTCGTCATCTACTTCTTCATCATCGAGAATCTGTTCCAAGTCTTCCTTCCGAAGATCTCGACGTTCCTCCCGGTGACCAACACCTCAGCGTTCGCTGCGGGCATCGACGTACAGCGAATCGAGGGAAGCGCGTTCGACGAGAACGTGGAACTCATCGTGAGCCACGGCTATCTCACAGCGGGCGTGATCCTCGCCGCCTACACGATTGGCAGCACGATCGTGTCTGGTGTGTTGTTCCGCCAGCGCGATATCGCCTGACCGGCCCCGCCAGCCGGAGCCAGTCGGGGTGAGTCCGTCGGCCAGCGGGTCAGGCCCGCGTGAAGACGAACGACTTTTCCATCTCGGCCTCGATCTCCGCGATGTGATCGGTGTAGCGGTGGAAGCCGCCGTTGTAGTTGCCGTCTTGCCTGCGGTTCTGCTGGCCTTCGAAGTTGTAGTAGCCCGGCGTGCACTCTGCGTTTCGATTGGTCTTGCCCCGGTGAGAGATGACCTCGTCCACCCACCACTGTTCTGCCTCGGTCGTGACATCCACCGTGGAGAGTTCATTCTGGCGGGCGAAGTCGATGCAGTTCGCGATGTGATCGCCCTGCACCTGCAACAGGTCCGTGAGGTTGAACTGGAACGAGGCCTGATAGCCGCCCATCACGAACAGATTCGGGAAGCCCTGCGAATGAATGCCAAGCAGCGTTCGAATGCCGTGCGCGTATTTGTCGTTCAGGTCGAGACCGTTCTCGCCAACAATCCGGTTGTAGATGCCGGTCTGCTGCACCTCGAAGCCTGTGGCATAGATCAGTAGATCGACCTCGTATTCGACCCCGTCGAAGATCGGCCCGTTCTCACCGATCTCGGTGATGCCTGCCCCCTTGGTGTCGACGAGATGCACGTTCGGACGGTTGAACGTCGGCAGGTAGTCGTTGTGGAAGCACGGCCGCTTGCACATGATCATGTACCAAGGCTTCAGCGCGTCAGCGGTCTCTGGGTCATCCACGACTTCGTCGATCCGGCGGTGGATGCGCATCATCGCATCGATGTTGGCGTTCTCCTGCCGCCGCACCTTCTCCTCTTGCGTGATGCCGACGAGGTTGGCCCGCTTCTCCGCCTGGGCCCGGAACTTGGAAATGATCTTGTCTCTGCGCTTCTGTTGCCAACCTGGCTCGAGCTTCGCAGCCCACTCCGGATCGGTCTCCCAGTCATCTCGGATGTCGATGGAGGACGGTGTGCGCTGGAACACATGAACCGACTTGGCCGTCGCCCCCAGGTTGGGAATGATCTGAACAGCACTGGCCCCCGTGCCGATGATGCCGACTCGCACATCGGACAGGTTCTCCAAGTCAGCCCCGGTGAAGTTGTAGTCCCAACGTGAGGTGTGGAACGCCGTGCCCTGGAAGCGCTCCATGCCATCGATCCTGGCCAGCTTGGGCTTCGCCAGTGTGCCATTGGCGCAGATGACGAAGCGGGCCCGCATCTGATCGCCCCGGTTCGTTGTGATGTGCCACATCTGGTCGTCTTCATTCCAGAGCGTGGAGGTGACCGTGGTTTGGAAGACGGCGAGGTCGTAGAGGTCATAGCGCCTGGCAATTGCCTGGCAGTGAGCGAAGATCTCCGGCCCTTCGGCGTAGTGCTTGGTCGGCACGTACTCCATCTCGTCGAGCAGCGGGAGGTAGTCGTACGAAACGACATCGCAGGCCACACCCGGATATCGATTCCAGTACCACGTGCCGCCGACGTCGGCCCCTCGC
>CALKTH010000064.1 GCA_937997485.1 uncultured Acidimicrobiales bacterium
CCCCGACCCTTGACCGTGAGCACGTATCGAGGGTTCTTGGGATCCGCCTCGATCTTCTTCCGAAGGTTGAGCAAGTGCATGTCCACCGTGCGTTCGAGGGCGTAGTGGTCGAACCCAACGGCGTTGTCCAACAGCTCTCGACGAGTGAACGCCCGGCCGGGCTCGGCGGCGAGAGCGGCAAGCAAGCCGAACTCTCGCGGGGTGAGCTCGATTTCGCTGCCGCCCACTCGAACCTCATGGCGAACGGAGTCGATGGTCAGTTCGCCGACGCCGGCCACTTCGTTCGCATTGCTGACTCCGGTGCGACGAAGCACAGCGCGGATGCGGGTGGTCAGCTCTCGGGGTGAGTAGGGCTTGGTGATGTAGTCGTCAGCGCCGAGGTCGAGCCCGAGGAGCATGTCGTCCTCAGTCGAACGGGCCGTGACCATGATGATCGGTAGGTCCGAATCGGTTCGGAGCACACGGCACACATCGAGCCCATCAACCCGAGGCATCATCACATCGAGCACCACGAGATCCGGGGTCAGGCGACGGGCCTCATCAAGTGCTGCTCGGCCATCGCCGACGGTGACCACATGGTGACCCTCGCGCTCGAGGTACGCCTGCAGGACACGCGCCTGTCGTTCATCGTCTTCTGCCACGAGGATGCGAGCCATAGAGAGAAACCAGTCTGTCGGAGTGAGCGAACGACTCGGGCGTGCCGAGCGAAAAAGGGGGAGAACGCCGAGCGTCGGGGAGGGAACCGACGCTCGGCGTCTGCGTCAAGCTGAGCGGAACCCAGCCTGACGTGTGGGGAGGGATGATGGATCAGCCGACGACCACGTCCTCGGCGTCGGCGTCGGCGTCGGCGTCGGCGTCTTCGGTGCCGGCGTCCTCATCCTCGTCCTCGTCGAGGTCCATCTCGTCTTCGAGGAGCTCGAACTCGATCCCCTCTCCATCGAGGTCGTTGAAGAACTCGTCGAGTGCCGCGATCTGCTCTTCGGTCAGTTCCTCTTCCTCGAAGTCGATGCAGTTGAGGCCGTTCTCCTCGGCGTGGATCTCCACATCGATGCCCGCACTTCGCAGCTCCTCGGCCAGCTTGTCAGTTTCGGCGTTCAACGCAGCGATCTCCTCTTCGGTGAGATCAGCGACATCGATTTCCTCTGCGAACTCAGCGAATTCACCATCGAACTCACCCTCGAGGACTTCCAGCTCTTCGCCGTACAACTCACCAAGAATTGCGTCGAGCTTGTCGATGTCTGCCTCCGACATGTTTTCGTCGAACTCGGGGTAGACGAAACCGTCCTCGTCGACCATGCGCTCGACGGCGATACCAGCGTCGGTGAGAGCGGCGATGAGTTCGTCGGTCTCGGCGTTGAACTCCGCCAGTTCCTCAGGGGTGGGCTGCCAGTCATCCTCGAACTCGTCACGCTCGTCGACGTCGAGATCGCCGTCGACCTCGATGGGAGCCTCGTCGACCGCTGCGTCGGGAGCGCTGGGAGCCACGGCAACCGGGGTCTCACCTTCCTGAGCGCTGACGATGCCAGGAACGAGGAGCGCACCACCGCCAACGGTGAGTGCCATGAGCAGTGCGGCGGCCTTGCGGTTGAACTTCATGTCGTGGGTCCTTTCACAGATCCGGGGGAGCTGCCGTTCGACGATCGAACGGAACAACGACATGGTGCGATGGGGTCGATCAAGGCCTGATCAAGACCAAGTCAGAGATCGATGGGTTCTCCGCCGTTGGCATCGAAGGGCACGCGTTCGACGATGGCATCGAGGTTCAAACGGCCGTAAAGGTGGGGAAACAGCTCGGTACCGCCACTGGTGTTTTCCCAGACCAGCTCCGCCGACAGACGCTCGGGATCAATCGTGAGCAGGTGAAGATCAGAGCGGCCCTGGTAGTAGCGCTCGACGACACCTGCGAGTTGCTCCGGGCTCGAGCAATGGATGAATCCCTCAGCTTCGTAGCCGGCGGGCACGTAGCCCTCGTCGGTGTTGAGAGCCCAGTCGGCGTTGGTCGCAAGATGGTGAATCACGCCGTCAGGCTACGGCCCCGCCCCGTCTACGATTCGGGGCGTGTCTGACCCAAACCTCGAAGTAGACGGCCTCCTCGACATCCTCAGCGGCTCCGGCGTGGCCTACGAGATCTTCGAGTGCGACCCGGCGCTGGCCGACACGGCCGAGTTCTGTGAGGCGTACGGATTCGCCATGGAGGATTCGGCCAACACGATCGTCGTGATGGGCAAGAGTGAGCCACCCGTGTTCGCCGCGTGCATCGTCCTCGCCCACACTCGGCTCGACGTGAACAAGACCGTGCGCAAGAAGCTCGGCACCCGCAAAGCCTCGTTCGCCAACGGCGAAGACACCGAGCGCATGACGGGCATGATCATCGGTGGCGTGACGCCGTTCGGGCTGCCGGAAGGACTGCCGATCTGGGTCGACGCTCGAGTGATGGAGCGCGAGCGGCTCGTGCTCGGCGGTGGAAGTCGTGACCGCAAGGTCCTCGCCAGTCCGGAGATCCTCACTGCCATCGGTGCCGAGGTCGTCGAAGGCCTGGCTCAAACACCGCCGTCAGCCTGAACGTCGAGCAGTCCAGAACTCGCTCCACAACCATTCTGGAGTCGCTGGAAGCGGAAAACCGCCGCTGGCCACCCCACTTCAAGCCGGGAGCGGCCGGTCCTCCATCCCCTCAGGGGCGAGGTTGACCGTCGACATTGGCCTCGTAGTCGATCTGCCAAAGGTTCTTGCTCGTCTGCGCCAGCAGGATCACCAGAGCGATGCAGTTCAGTGCGAGCACCAGCGGCACGCCCCACGAGAAGATGCTGGTTCCGACGATGGCCACAAACGTATTCAGCGCGATGTAGCCGATGCGGATTTCTGTCGGCCCGATGCCGTAGTACGCGATCTGGAACTGGTTCGTCGCAGCGAAGCTCAGGAACGACGTTGCCATCATGGCGCAGGTCACGAGCAGGAGAATGTTGAACATCAGCGCCAACCACGGGCCCTCGTCGGCGACGAGCGAGTACCCGATCACAACCGAGCCGGCGAACATGAGGTCGAGGATGTGGTCCATGAAGAAGCCCCACTTCACGAGCCCCTGCTTGCGGTACTTGCCGAGCGAGCCGTCGAAGGAATCCGTCAGCCACTGCCCGAAGACCATGACCGACATGCCGTGCATCCAGGCCAAGTTGTCAGCGGCGAGCCAGCCGAAGACGATCATGCCGATGGACCAGCCGACCGTCACGTAGGTCAGGTGGTGGCTCATGATCGGCTTGGGGATCTTCGGAACACCCCAATCGATGAACTTGCGTTCGAGGGGTCCGAGCAGTGACTGACCCTTCTTCTTGTCGCCGGCAAACGTTTCGCTCATGGTCTCCTTCCATCGGCAGAGCGCCGAGTTGGCTGAGGGCTCAGCTCAGGCGGCAGGCACCAGGGAGCGGACGGCAAGGGTGACGGCATGTTGGGCCACGACACGGAGTCGCTCGACATCGAGCACCTCGACCGCTCCCGTCGCAGCGGCGACGAGCGCGTCGCCATCCACGGCGGTGTGGGCGGGATGCAACGCTCGAGCCAAGCCGTCGTGCCCAGACTGGGCGAGGAGCTGACAGCGAATCTTGTCGACGGCCGCGTTGGTGACGATGACGCCGATCGTGGTGTTGACTCGTGCGTCATCGTTGCTCTTGTCCGCTCCGTCGGCCTCGAACAGCTGCTGCCGTGCGCCGGGATCGGAGGTTGTCGTGCCATTGTCGATCGAGCCGTAGGCGTTGACCGCCACGAGAGCGCTCACGACGATCTCCTCGGAGTTATCGTCCGCATTCGGACTGTCGTTGCGGAACCTGATGGTCGCCGTTCCGATGCCACCGGGAGTCCACGGGCGTCCAGACCACTTGCCGATCGTGGCACCGGTCCCAGCACCGACCGGCCCAACCTCGTGAGGTCCCTCGGTGGCACCGGCTGCCGCCGCTCGCCCCTGCGCTTCCCCCGGACGCACAGCCCCGTCGCCCACCGCCAGGTCGTACAGGCTCATGCCAACCACGATCGGCACGTTGCCGCCCGCTGTCGGGAACCCTCGCCCCTGCTCGGCCAGGAACTCCATCACGCCGTGACCAGCGGCCAGGCCGAAGGCGGAGCCGCCGCTCAAGCACACGGCATCAACGTGTTGGACGAGCCGACTGGGGTCGAGCAGCGCGAACTCTCGAGTGGCTGGCGCTCCCCCACGAACCTCTCCGGACGCAACGGTTCCCGGCGGCAGAAGGATGGCGGTGCACCCCGTCTTCGCATCGAGGTCGGTCCAATGACCGACTCGGACTCCAGGGACATCAGTGAGCACGGTCAGAACCTAGTTCGACTTCACGAGACGAGAACCATGTCGAACGCAGCGGGCGGCATCACGCTGCCGAAGTACAACGTCTCTGCCTCAGACCAGCGGGCAAACCACGAGTCTCGGTACGCGTCTCCCTCACGCTGGCCCAGGCGGTCGAAACGCTGGGCGTCGGTGGCGGCGAGTAGCACCCGAAGATCGAGGTGCTCGTGCAACTCGGGTCGACAGCTATAGGCGCCTTCGAGAATGACGACGTCAGCGGCCGGGCAAACGGTTGGCTGCTCGGCGAGGCGCCCATCGAATGCCTGCCAGTCGAACGCGTGGAATGCGGCATCGATGCCGCCCCGCAGCGCGGCGAGGACCGGGCCCTGCCGCCGCCAGTCGATGACGTACGCCACCTTCTCGGCGGCCGATCGCTCGTCCCATTCAGCCTTCGAGCCCCCGCCGTAGAAGTCGTCACCTTCGATCACGGTGCAACCAACTGCCGGCTCACCGGCTGCAAGTGCCGCGGCGACCGCGGCAGCAAGGGTGGACTTGCCAGCCCCACTCTGACCGTCGAGGCCCACGATCAAGGGTCGGTCCAGCGCCGGCACGCGCCGACGGATCTCCGCACCCAGCGTGGTCGAGAGCTCATTGGCGTGGGCATGCACACGGAGAGTCTGCTCCAACCGGGGTTCGAGATCACGGCGATTTCAGCCCGACACCCATCATCGCTTCGAGCTAGTTAGTCTGCCTGACTATGAAGAGCGTCGATACACCGAAGCCATGGCTCCGAGGCGTGCTCGAGCCCTGCCTCCTCGCCTTGCTCGTCGAAGGCGAAACCTATGGCTACGAACTCGGGGTACGCCTCGAGGCCGCAGGACTGGGCAAGGTGCCAGGCGGCTCGCTCTATCCAGCGCTTCTTCGAATGGAGAAGCAAGCCCTCGTGCGAGCCGACTGGCGGGCCGGTGACGGCGGCCCCGGACGCAAGTACTACGCCCTGACCGACGCCGGACGTCGGGTCGTCGGTGAGCAGGCCCACGAGTGGCTGGTCTTTGCCGAGACGGTCGGTGGAGTTCTCCGGCCTCACGCCACGACACCAACTGCCAGCACTGGCGGAGCTTCCTCATGATGACCAATACGACCTGGCTCGCTGCGCTCGATGCCGAGCTGTCCGCTCGGGGTGTGGCCACCGGCGATCGGGCTGCCGCCATCGTCGAGACCGAGAGCTTCATCACCGACACCGCCGAGAACGCGTTTGAACACTTCGGCACACCAGCGGCGTATGCCACTGAGCTGGCGGCCGCTCTCGGCTGCAACCAACGACCCGAGGTGCCGCTCGACGCCCGGGTTGTGTTGGACGCCCGCCAGGTTGACGTTGCCTATCGCCGGAACGAGGTGCTCCGCGACGTCAGCGTGACCGTGCGAGCAGGCACCCTCACCGCGCTCATAGGACCGAACGGCGCGGGCAAGTCAACGCTGCTGCGAGTGCTTGCCGGCGTGCAACGCCCCGACCAGGGTCGTGTCGAGCGCCATGGATCCGTTGGCTACTCGCCGCAGTCGGGCGGGCTCGATGATCACCTCGAGGCCGAGCAGCACTTCCGCCTGTTCGGCGCGGCTCGCGGCCTCAGTGGAAGCCAGGCCGAAGCCGATGGCCGAAGACTGGCCGAGCAGCTGGTGTGGAAGTGTGAAGGCGCGGGAATCGCTGGCGACCTCTCCGGCGGCACCCAGCAAAAGCTCCGAGTCGTGACCGCCATGATCGGCGAGCCGGACGTGCTGCTCCTCGATGAGCCCTACCAAGGCATGGATGCCTCCGGCGCGGCTCGCTTCTGGGATCTCGTTTCCGATTGGGTTGAGCGGGGTGGGGCGGCTGTCATCTCCTCCCACGATCCGGGCGTGCTCTCACGAGCTCACGAAGTGCTCGAACTCGAAGCGAACCTCCGGAGCGCCGCATGACCGCCGCACCCGCGTCGGCAACCGCCGTCACCGAGGCGCCTCGCTCCATCGCTGCGGTCCACGCCGAGATGACACTGCGCTCCCTCGTGCGACGGCGGCTCACGGTGGTGATCCTTGTGTTGTTGCCGCTTGCGTTCTACCTCGCAACAAACGATGCCGTCGGGCGGTCGGTTCGCTCGCTGGTCTTCGGCATCACGTGGGCGGTCAGCACTGTCGCCTTCTTTGTGACCAGCAACGCCCGGGACGTCGAGCCCCGCCTTCAGGTGGCCGGTGTCCCGGCTTCGACGCTGACGCGAGCCCGAGTGACCGCCCTCGCCGCAGCCGCACTGGCCCTGGCGCTCGCGTTCTGGCTGATCGTCGTCTTTGACCAGGATGTGCGAAGCGTCGGCGGTGTTGCGCTCGACTTCGGCGTGTCCGCCCTCGTCGCCGTTTCGCTTGGAACCGCTGTCGGAAGCCTGCTGCGCAAGGAGCTGGAGGGCACGCTTGTACTGTTCCTCTTCGCCGGCCTGCAAGCGGTGGTCAACCCCGCTGATCGCATTGCCACGCTCCTCCCGTTCTGGAGTTCACGAGAGCTGGCGACCTACGCCGTTGACGGTCCGTCACAAGGTTCGCTGAGCAATGGTCTCATCCATGCGACCGTGATCATCGCCGTGTGCGCAGCAATCAGCTGGCTCGCCAGTCGTCGGCCAGCAACTCCATGAGCAGTCCGTCGTTCCAGGTGCCGTCCGGGCTCCGCTCGTACTGCCGCATCGTTCCGACGACCTGAAACCCGACACGTCGATACACGTGAATGGCTGCTGCGTTGTCGGCTGCCGGGTCGATCGTGAGACGGTGATGTTTCCGGTCCTCGATGAGATGCCGAACCAGTGTGCGGACCGCATCCGTCCCCAGCCCTTCCCCATGTCGAGCCGGATCAACGAAGATGTCGATCCCGGCATGGCGGTACTGCGGGTCGGGTTCTTCGTAGGACTGAATCATCCCGACGACCGTGTCCGGCGGATTGAGAATCACGAAAACGTCCGTCTCCTCGTCAGCCAAACTCTCGGCCACGTCGGCCTGGAGGTCATCCCCGCCCCAACGCTCATGCACCTCCGGCGTGGCCCGGATCCGGACAAGAGCACCGGCATCGGCCTCCGTCGCCAGGCGCAAGATGACCTGATCTCCGCTGAGCACGCTGTGTTCATGCGACGGTGAATCGGTTCCACTCATGATGTCCAACATAGGCTTGGCCCATGGCTGGCCACGAACACTTGGGACCGTGGGAGCCGATCGAGCTCCGATCGATGGCGGCGTTGCTGCATGGCGCTCCGTTCCGCTGGTGGGTGTCGGGCGGCTGGGCGCTCGAGCTCCACCGCGATCCGAATCTGACGATGCCCATGCGAGTGCACGAGGACACGGACCTCGGGCTTCTGCGTCAACATGTTCCTGCGCTCTCGACCCATCTGCCGAGCTGGGAGCTCCACATCGGAGCGGATGGCATCCTCACTCGGTGGGCGGCTGGCGTTCCCGACGTCACCCGCAATCAGAACAACGTGTGGTGCAGGCCCGGACCGCAGGCTGCCTGGGCGATCGACGCCACCCTCAGCGACGGCGACGACACGCACTGGATCTTCCGCCGAGACCATCGCCTGCGCCGGCCGTGGGACGAGGCGGTGCTGGTCGCCCGCTCAGACAGTGGGCAACACCTTCCGTACCTCGCCCCGGAGATCCAGCTCCTGTTCAAAAGCAAGACCATTCGATCCAAGGATCAAGTCGATGCAGAGCGCATCATCCCGCTGCTCGAACCGGAGCGGGCGGAGTGGTTGGCCTCCGCCCTGCCATCTCATCACGCGTGGCAGCCGCTGATCGTTTGAACGCTCCCCATGGCGCTCATCTAAGTTGAGCACATGGCTCTTGACGCACTCCCCGCAGAATTCATCGGCACGCTCTCGGCTCGGACGAACGACGTTGCTCGTCCGATGATCAAGGGCGGACCCTTCGGCACCAAGGTGGTCGCCACGGTCACCGGCGGATCCTTCGTTGGCCCGAAGATCAACGCCAGTGCGGCGGAGGGAGTCGCAGCCGGCGACTGGCTCACCATCATGGCCGACGGCAGCTTCTCTCTGGACGTGCGCTTCTCGCTCCAAACCGACGACGGCGCCGACCTCTACGTGACCTACACCGGATTCGGCAAGCGCAACGAAGAGGGCGGCGCCGACATTCGCACCGCACCCCGTTTCGAGACCGGGGATGAGCGCTACGCCTGGCTGAACGATCTGTTCTGCGTCGCCGTCGGAAAGACCACACCTGAGGGCGTGGAATACGACATCTACGCGATCTAGGAACGCTCAGCCCATTGCGGTAAACGAGGCGGACGATCCCAAGATCTCTTCCTGCAGTCGGTCGACGATCGCCCGGTGACGTTCGTCCGCCTGTCCCGCCCGCCAGCACACGTGATGGCCACCGTGGCGTCGCTGCACGATCGGACCGACCGGGATCAGGAGCCCTCGTTCCACCATGTCGCTCAAGAGGTGTTGCCAACCCAACGCAATGCCGTTGCCGGCAAGTGCCTCTTGGATCACGGTCGGGTAGGCGTTGTAGAGCAGTCGTGGTGGAGCCGGCGTGATCGGCTCGTCACTCGCTTCGGAGAACCACTCTGCCCACGTCATGTTCGGACGGCCGACGTCGTCGATGTGCAGCAGGTTGTGGCCGGCCAGTTCTGCTGGCGCAGTCTCGCTCGTGAGTCCGAGCTCGGCCGCGAGGCTCGGTGCGGCGAAGGGTCGAACGGCTTCCCCGAACAGCATCGTTGACTCCCAGCCATCCCAACGGCCGGTGCCGGGCACGATGGCCAGATGCCAGTCGCTTGCGTCGAGCTCGTCACTTCGCTCGAAGATCCGAAGTTGGATCTCGGTGCCCGCCGCGGTCTCGAGCTGGTCGAGAAGCGGCACCACCCACGTGGTCGCCATCGCCGGCTGCACCGCGAAGACGAACACCTGCGACTGGGCTTCGAACTCGGCGAGCGTCCGCTCGATCGAACAGAACGACGCATCAACCGCATCGGCGAGGCTTCGCCCTTGTCTCGTGAGGACGAAGGAGCGACCTGAGCGCTCGAACAGCGGCACCTCGAGCTCTCGGGCAAGGGCGGCCATGTGACGTGACACGGCGGGCTGGCTGATCCCCAACGCACGCGCTGCCGAGGTGAAGTCGCCGGCTGAGACCACGGCATCGAAGACGGCAAGACGGTGGAGCTGGGGAACACGCTGGACGAGCGGTCGCATGTCCATACCTTATGCATAACCACGCGTTATGAATGGCGTGCAGCATTGCGCCTTGTGGCAGACCCCCGGCCCCCACAGAATGGCGCCATGAACGCCCCAAACCAGAAGAGCCTCCCGACCCGAGCGCGTGTTGTTGTGATCGGAGGAGGCGTGGGCGGTGCAAGCACCTTCTACCACCTCACGACGCATGGATGGAGCGACGTCGTCCTCATCGAGCGGGACGAGTGGGCCTCGGGGACAACCTGGCACTCAGCCGGGCAGGTCACGCAGTTCGGCACGGTGCAAACCATGGTCGGGCTCAAGAAGTACTCATGCGAGCTCTACGCCAGGCTCGCCGCCGACCCCGATCGTCCCATCACGTACCGCAGCCACGACGGCGGTATCCGCCTCGGCTACAGCCAGCACGACCGCGACGGGTACGAACACTTCGTCGGCATGGCCGCAGGCATGGGCGTCGACTTCGAAGTCATCGGCCCGAACGAGATGGCTGAACGTCATCCGCTCCTCGACGTCTCGGGATTGACCTGCGGCCTGTGGGATCCCGTCGACGGCGACATCGATCCAACCGGTCTCACCGTGGGACTCGTTCATGCCGGCCGCAAGAACGGCGGCGAGGCCCACCGATTCACCGATTGCGAGGGCCTCACTCAGACCGCCGAGGGCTGGATCGTCCACACCAACCGGGGCGACATCGAATGCGAGAGCATCGTCAACGCCGGTGGCTATCGAGTGCATCAGGTCGGCAACTTCTATGGACTCGAACACGCCGTCTCTTCGATGGAGCATCAGTTCTTCCTCACCGAAGAGCTACCCGAACTGGCCGAGCTCGGACACCGAGTTCCGCTGATTCGCGATCCCGGCGACGATTTCTACAGCCGTCAGGAGCACCACGGTCTGCTCGTTGGCATCTACGAGCAGGGATGCAAGACGTGGGGGCGGGAGCACATCCCGGTCGACTTCGCCAACAAGCTGGAGCCACCAGATCTGAACCGTCTCGAAGACAACATGATGCGGGTCTTCGACCGTCTGCCGGTGCTGCAGACGGCCGGCATCTCGTCCGTCGTCAACGGACCCATCACCTACTCCGGCGATGGCGTTCCGCTCGTCGGCCGGCTGCCTGGACGCCGCAACGCCTATTGCATGCTCGGCTTGCGGGCCGGCGTGGGCGAGGGTGGTGGCCTCGGAAAGGTACTGGCCGAGATCATCGTGAATGGTCAGTCAGAGTGGGACACCTGGGTGCTCGATCCACGGCGATTCACCGAGTACGCCGACGAGGCCTACGCATCCAAGAAGGCCGTCGAGGAGTACCAGCGAGAGTTCGTTTTCGATCACCCCGACGAGCACCGTCCGGCAGGCCGTGACGCCAAAACCACACCGCTCACCGACGTGCTGCGCGACGCCGGCGCTGAGTTCGGAGCCATCAACGGCTGGGAGCGCAGCCTCTACTTCCATCCGGACGAGAGCGACTTCGAGCACGTGCCTTCCTTCCGGTTCTCGACCTTCCACGATCAAGTCGGTGTTGAAGCCAACGCAGTCCGCGACAACGTGGGCGTGGTCGAGATCAGTGGCTTCACTCGCTTCCTCGTCGAGGGGCCTGGAGCCGTTGAGTGGTTCGATGGTCTTTCGGCCGGTCGGATGCCTGCCGCCGGTCGGTGCGCCCTCGCCTACGTGAGCGACGAACAGGGTCGATTCCTTTCCGAGTTCACGATCTCCCGACTCGCCGAGGACCGCTTCTGGCTCACCAGCGCAGCCGCGGCCGAGTGGCACGATCTCGATGTCCTGACCGACGCCAACCCGCCTGAGAGCGTCACGGTCACAAACCTCACGCACGACCACAACGCGCTCATGATCGCGGGACCCAACGCCCGCTCTGTGCTGACGAAGATCGCCGACGCACCACTCGATAACGCTTCCTTCCCCTGGCTCGGCGTCCGGACCATCAACATCGCAGAGCACGAGATCACGGCCTTGCGTGTCAGCTTCACCGGCGAACTCGGCTGGGAACTCCACATGCCCATGGCGGCCTCGGTACCAGTGTGGGAGGCGATCCATACCGCTGGCGCCGAGCACGGCATCATCAACTTCGGACTTCTGGCCACCGAGTCCATGCGGATGGAGAAGAACTATCCGGCATGGAAGAGTGATCTCCACACCGAGATCACCGTGCTCGAAGCCGGTCTCGATCGATTCGTGAACCTGGAGAAGGACTTCCAGGGTCGGGACGCCATTGTCGCCCAGCGGGAAGCCGGGCATCGGCGAGTGTGGGTGGCCCTCGAGATCGACAATGACGAGGCCGCCGCGCACATCGGCGATCCGATCATGGCCGGCGAGACGATCGTTGGCGTGGTCACGAGCGGCGCCTACGGCCACACCATGGGGATCAACATCGCCATGGGCTACATCGAGCCCGACTTCGCTGATGCTGGCACAGAGCTCACCGTCCGCATCATTGGGGAACACTCCCCCGCCGTCGTGCGAACCGGACCGATGTTCGACCCAGCACACGAACGCCCGAGAGCAGACACCTGACACAACTGTTTGATCGCGGATTCTCGGTAGTGAGTGCGATTTCGAACGCTACGGAGAGGTGAGTACCTCTCGTCCGGCGCAATCCAGCGTGGTTGAATCAGATTCGTGATCGATCTCATGCCGTTCCTCGACGACCGCCGTGTCTCCGCTGGCCAGTTCGAGCTGCGATGTCGAGTTGGCGGCAACGAGGAAGGAAACCCGCTGCTGCTTCTCCACGGCTACCCGCAGACGCATTCCTGTTGGCATCGGATCGCCCCCGAGCTAGCGCAGACCCACCGGCTCATCGTCCCGGACCTTCCCGGATACGGCGACAGCTCGTTCGTCGAACCTGACGACGGCAACGTCGTCTACTCCAAGCGCTCGATGGCCGAGACGCTCATCGCGATGATGAACGAACTCGGCATCGGCACCTTCGGCGTGGTCGCTCATGACCGCGGAGCCAGAGTCGCCTACCGGATGGCCCTCGACCACCCCGATCGAATCACCACGATCGCAGTGATCGACATCATCCCGACCATCGACGAGTGGGCGCTGTTCGACAAGGACGAGTCAATCGCAAACTTCCACTGGCCCTTTCTCGCCCAGACCGGCGGCCTCGCCGAGACAATGATCTCAGCGGACCCCGAGTACTTCGTACAGCAGCTTCTCGAACGCTGGGCTGTCAACGCGGACAGCCTCGATTCTCACGCCATCGAGGAGTACGTGAGGTGCTTCTCGAAAGAAGAAGTCATCCGAGCGACCTGCGCTGACTACCGGGCTGGAGCAACCATCGATGCCATCCACGACGAGGAGAGTCTGCGGGCGGGCCGGTCCATCGCCTGCCCGCTGCTGGTTGTAGCCAGCGCTGGGCGCGGCGACTTGATAGACGCGTGGTCGCAGTGGGCGGACAACGCCACCGGAGCGGTCCTGGCAGGGGGCCACTTTCTTGCAGAGGAGGCGCCCGCCGATCTCCTCGCCTGTCTGCGAACGTTCCAACAGTGAAGCGCACGAAAACCTCGTCGTGTGCCACCCTGGCCCGATGTCTGAATGGATAGAGATCGGATCTGTCGTCAAGCTGCAGATCCAGCGTGAGCGCCTGAGTGTGGCGCGTATCGACGGCGGGGTGGGCAAGAGATACGACCCATCGGGACTGCTCGGCGTTGACCAACTCGGCCTCACACCGCAGGGCGTGATCGGCCGCCATCTCACCATCCCGGGAGATCCCGACAGCGGCGGCTGGATGATGGACGTCCACAGCAAGATCCATCCTGACGGATCCGCCTTCACACCGGGACGGGCGCTCTCGATCGGCTTCACCTCCCACTACCAGGCGATGGCGGAACGTTTCGGTGAGGCGCCGCTTGGCGTCGCGGGCGAGAACATCATCGTGGCCTGCGACCGCATGCTGACGATCGGCGATCTTGGAGGTGGGCTCCGGCTGGAGACGGCCGGCTATTCGTCGGCCGACACCACGATCCCTGCGGGTGAGGTCTTCCTCGACCAACCGAAGCCGGCCGCGCCCTGCGTGCCCTTCTCACGTTTCATGCGGCAGGCCCGATCCCGCGTCGCCGGCCTCGAGATCAGCCACGCTGACGACTCCGCCGATGAGGTCGCTCCCGATCGAGACTTCCTGCGCAAGGGCATGCGAGGCTTCGTGATGCGCCTCGACGACCTGAACACAGGCACTGCCTCGGCCGGTCCGAATGACGCGACCACCGACGTGCACATCATCGAGCTCGGCGCGTCGCTCTGGGCTCGAGCTCGCTGACCGTCGAGGAACGGTCTCAATCCTCGAGTGGTGTGTGGAGGGCGAACATGCGAAGCGCCGTACCGGCGCCCAGCAGCAGCACGGCGAGGAAGAAGATCCGCTGTGCCTCACCACCAGTCACGGGCAGGCGAGGAACCGTCTGGAGCGGTGGTGCCAGCCCGAAGTCCAGCGTGCGAACGTCGTCTCCCGGGGCGACGGTCGTCGTGGCGGCGCCGTCGAGCTGTGCATCCGGATCGCTGACGAGGTTGAGATCGGCTGGCACCGTTGCCATGTCGATCTCGACGGTGTAGGTCCCGGGGCGCAGGTCGTCGAAGAGGTACGAGCCATCGCTGAGCGTGACTGTCACACCAACGAGCACACCGTTCTCATCACGGAGGCGGACGGTCACGCCGGCCACCACCGCTTCGCCCGCGTCTTGGACGCCGTCACGGTCGGTGTCGATCCACACCCGATCACCAATCGAGGCGGGCTCGACCGCCGGGATGTCACCAGCATCAGTGACACCAGACGAAACCGTGGCATCGAGTGAGATGGGACCGTTCGGAATGAGGTCTCCGGGCAGATCCGCCGGGTCGATCGTGATCGTGTAGTCGCCGGCGGGCAGACCATCGATCGACCAGCTGCCGTCGGGTTCGGTCGTCGCGGTGAACACGACGTCGCCGTCGGGTCCGTCGAACGTGACCGTGACGGGGATGCCGCCCAGGCCGGTCTCGGAGCCATCACGGGTTCCGTCGCCATCGCCGTCGGTGAAGACGGTGCCAACGAGAGCACCCTCGCCAGTCACGCCGAAGTCCTGGTCTCGGTTGATCTCGCCCTCGACGAGATCAATCACGGAGGAGGAAGCGGCGGCGCCGCTGTCGCCCTCGGCGTCGATACTCGGGACAACACCGGCCCAAAGATCGGCCTCGTCATACGTCACGCTGGTCGGCCCGCTGGGCAGGCCGGGGAGCAGATAGGTGCCATCCGCCATCGTGGCGATAGGGAACGAGAGGTCATCGGTCGTTCCGAGAACACCGTCGACGCCAGCGCTCGTCACGACCATCGAAACGCCTCCGATGCCGGGCTCGCCAGCATCTGGCGACCCGTTGCCGTTCTGGTCGAGCCAGATGAAGTCGCCGACGCCAGCGGAACCGACGTAGCCGAAGTTCTGATCGAGGTCGTCCTCACCGGCACCAAGGGTGACGGCGGACATCGAGTCATCAATGTTGTCGGGATCGGCCGTCGGGGTGACACCGTTCGGAAGATTGGAGATCTCGACGGTGAACTCACCGGCTGGCAAGTTCTCGAAGAGGTACGAGCCGTCATCGGCCACGGTCGTGGTGTACACCACATCGTCGGTCCCACCGGCAACGCCGTCAGGTCCAAGGAAGGTCAGGGTGACAGTGGCGCCTTCAATTCCGGGCTCGGGCGGCGCTTCAGGGTCCGTGCTGCGCACGCCGTCGCCGTCGGTGTCGAACCAGACCGTGTCGCCGATCGAGCCAGTGCCAATCAAGCCGAAGTCCTGGTCGAGGTTGTCGGCCAGGGTTCCGGCGCCGAGCGTGACGAGTGCGGCGCCATCGGCCGCACCGGCGTCGGGGTCGACCGAGCTGATCAGACCGGCGGGGAGTGTGGAGACATCAACAGCGACGGAGAACTCACCCTCGGGCAATCCCTCGAACAGGTAGTTGCCGTTGGTATCCGTGGTCGTGCGCACCGTGAGATCGTCGTCGCCACCCGCGACGCCGTCAGGTCCGAACCAGGTGAGCACGACATCGACGCCAGCAAGGCGAGGATCGGTGGCACCGTCATCGGCTCCGTTGTTGTCGGCATCGATGTAGAGCGTGTCGCCGATGGTGCCGTTGCCGGCGTAACCAAAGTCTTGGTTCACATCGAAATTGGTCAGCGTGACGGCGGAGCTGCCATCGGGCGCCACGATGCCGGATTCGGAATCGAACGTCGCCGACATGCCGGCAGGAACACCGTCGGTGACTTCAACGATGTAGTTGCCGTCGGGCACGTCGGTGACCGTCCAGTCGCCGTCACCGTCGGTCGTAGTGGTGAAGACCTGATCGTCGGTGCCGGCAATGCCATCGGGGCCCAGGTAGGTCACGGTGATTTCCACACCGTTGATGCCGACCTCGTTCGCATCTTGGATGCCGTCACGGTTCATGTCCCACCAGACACGGTCGCCGATGGAGGAGTCGACATCGAAGCCAAAGTCCTGGACCTCGTTGATCTCGCCGTCGCCCAGGGTGAGCTCAGACTGGCTGTCGCCCACTGCAGGCGTCGCCGGATCATCCGGATCTTGGGTGTTGACCGCTCCGGCAGGAACACCATCGGTGATCTCCACCCGGTACGGGGCAGGCGGCAGGTTCTCGAAGCTGTACTCGCCGTTCGAGTCCGTCACATCCGTGAAGGTCACATCGTCGAGCGTGTCGAGCAGACCATCGGGTCCTGCATAGGTGAGGGTGACGGTGACGTTCTCGATGCCAGGCTCGGCGTTCGGTCCGACCGTGGCCTGTTCTCCATCGCCGCTGCGATCGAGGTAGACCGTGTCGCCGATGGAGCCAGTGCCAGCGATGCCGAAGTCTTGGCCGTCGTTGGTTTCACCAGTCGTCAAGGTGACCAGCGATTCGCCATCGACGGGGCCTGTGTCGGGATCCGAGACGACGTCGAAGCCCGTGGGCAACGTGGTGCCCGCCGGATCGATCTCGACAGAGAAATCGCCAGCAGGGAGGTTCGTGACTTCCCAGGCGCCGTTGGCGTCGGTGGTGTCGGCGTAAACAACATTGTCAGCGGTTGTGGTGAGGTCGCCGTCGGGGCCGGCCCAGGTCACTTCCACGACAACGCCAGGAACGCCGGGCTCGGTGCCGTTCTGCGAGCCGTCGAGATCCTGATCGAACCACACGGTGTCGCCGACGGAGCCAGAGCCGTTGTAGCCGAAGTCGACGTCCCGCTTGGCCTCGTCTTCGCCGAGCGTGCCCGTCCACTGGGAGTCAGGACCAACGAGCAAGTCGTCGAGGTCGTACGTCTCGGAGAGACCAGCGGGGAGATCGGCGGTGTCGACGACCACGTCGTAGAGGCCGCCGGGAAGATCGCGCAGACCCCAGAAACCACCGGTGGCGGTGAGGCGGGGGTACGTGACGTTGTCGCCGGTCGTGGTGAGGTCGCCATCAGGTCCGGCCCACGTGATTGTGAGGTCGATGCCGTCGAGGCCAGGCTCGTTGGGCGTTTGGATGCCGTCGTTGTTGAGGTCCAACCAAATGCGGTTTCCGAGCGAGGCAAGGTCGAGCTCGATTCCAACGGTGTCTGCGACCACGTCAGAGCCGGTGCCCCCGTACTCGGCGTACGTCACGCCGCTGTTGGCGGGCAGGTTACGAGTTGCGGCTGGCACGCCGAAGTAAGAGGGAACGTCCGCGGTGTTACTCAGTTCGAATCCGGCGACCTCGGCCGATTCGTCCAGATCGGGCACGGTCAGTTCGTAGGTAATGGTGGCCGTGCCACCGTTGGCTGCGATCGGCCCGGCGATCGTCCAGCTCAAGGTTCCGTCCGAAGGGTCGCCGTCCGTGTTGGTTGCGCCGACGGCCGGGAGAGTTGTGTCGTTGAAGGCGAGCAGGCGAGCGTCGGGCGTGTCAGAAACGACCACGTCGTAGGCGGGTGCGGTGCCCGAGTTCGTGACGGTGACCGAGAAGGTCAGTGTCTCCTCGGGCGTTGCTCGACGGTTGTCGGTGTCGCCAACCTGGCCGACCACGTTCTTGTTGATCGTCACCGACGGCTCAACGATGTCAACGGGGTGCGTGCCCGGATCCGACTGCACGTCGTACGTCACTGCCGAGGGCACCGAGGTGGGCGTGCCCGTTGTCTTGTTCGTCTGGTTGACACCGAACCACGCAGCGTTGGTCAGCGTCTCACCGTCCGAAGCCGTGTCTCGAACGATGGCCGTGTAGGTCAGCGTCAACGTTCGGTCCGAAGTGGAGCCGGTCGTGATGTCACCAATCCAGAATCCGAGGTTGCCGGTGTCGCCAGCGGCGTTCAGCGCCGACGCGGTGAGGTCGGGCGTGCAGGGGGCAGAGCCGGGAGATTCGCAGGTGACGCCGGTGAGGGCGCCGAACTCGAGCCCAGCAGGAAGGGTGTCGAAGACGATGGCATCGAAGCCGATGACGCCACCGGGCAGCGTCGCTTCAACGGTGTAGGTGATGACCTCACCGATCGTGGCGGAGCCGGGCGTGCCGGTCTTCACGACTGACGTGCCAGGTGCGGTCAAGGTGACGGCGGAGGTTGCGGAGTAGCCGGGAACACCGAGGAGATCCGCAGTGGCTGCATCTCGTTCACCCGCAGCGGCGCCAGCGAGCGAGGTACCGGTGACCGTTGCCGAGTTGACGATGCCCGATCCGCCCACGAGCGGATTCGCGATGCGGACGTGGTAGGTCAAGACCTGATCGGTGGACCCGATGGAAGCGAAGTCCCACCTGATCGTGTCGGTGTCATCGTCCCAGGTGCCACCAGCAACGGCGGCGCCATCGGCCACGTCTGCGCCGCCGGGTCCGGTGATCGGAATCAGGTCGGGGGAGAGCGTGTCGATCACGACAACATCGAAGGCCGTCGCTCCGTCGTTGCCGACGGTGATCGTGTATTCGACCTCATCGCCAGGCTCGACATCGCCATCCGCATCGTCGGAGACCTTGTCGATGTTGAGCGCAGGCTCGACGATCGTCGTGTTCTGACCGCGATTGCGGTTGCGAGTTCCGTCCCAGTTGAGGTTCGCCGCGTTGCGACGCACCACCGGCGTGTCCACATCTCGCACGTTCGATGCGATGTTCGTGACGACCGAGGTGACGGTGACGGCCACGATGTCGTCGCCGCTACCCGCTGCGTTCACGTAAGGAGTCGGGAAGGTCACGGAGAAGCCGTTGGCGTCGTTCGTGAAGGTGAACCCGACCGGAAGTGCTGCGCCGTTCAACGTGGCGACGGCGTTGGTGATCTCGATGCCCGTGGGCATCCCGTCGGACAGCACCATGTCCGTGGTGGTGGTTCCTTCCGGAACAACGGCGGTCACGAGGTAGGTGACGGTCTCACCGATGGTCGCTTGCGAGTTGTTGTTACCGCCGCTGCCTGACGACACCGACGTGGCACGACTCTTCGTGAGCGTTGCGCCCTCGATCGTGAGTCGTGCGGTGTCATCGGGGCCCGAGCCCTGATCAATGAAGGTGCCGCGATTGGTCTCGATCTGATACGACGTGACCGACGCGCTGTTGTTCAACTGATCCAACGGGTTGAACGTCGAGGGAACCGTCATCTGGTAGCTGAGAGACAAGGACCCGCCGGCCGGAACGGTCTGGCCCGTCCAGGTCAGCGTGCTGCGACCCGTGGCCGGGTCGCTACATGCCGCACCGCCGAGCGCTGTGATGTCGGCACAAACGATGCCCGTCGGAAGGCGGTCGACGATGACCGCGTTGACTGCGTCCTGGTCACCGGAGTTGGACGTGGCGACGGTGTAAGTCACGACATCGCCACCGGTCGCCGTTTCCGGGCTGACGCTCTTGTCCATGGCAAGGATGGGCTCCATGAACTCGGCATCGGCGTTGTCCCGAAGCTGGAACAGGCTGCGGTCCGTGTTGACGAAGCTGAACTTCATCAGGTTGGAGAGAATGTCCTCGTCCGCAGCAGGAATGGCTTCACCGATCAGCGTCGAAACGACCACCTCGAAGACATCTCCAGTCGGATCAGCGTTTTGGAGATCCCAGACGAGCACACCGTCGGCTTCATCGGTGTTGTCGTAGACAACGCCAGCGCCGAAGTTGTCGTTGGCACCACGCTGCTGGCTCTCGAACGTGAAGCCGCTGGGGAGGAAGTCCTTCACGAGGGGGTCGAGCGTGACGAGGTTCGCCGGGAAGTTGACCTGCAAGCGCCAGCACACCCGATCGCCGGCGCCGTAGGACTGGCCGAGCAGGTCATTCCAGGTCACACCGGCGCCATTGCCACAGGTGAGTCCCGCCGCTGGTACGGAGACCTGCTTGAGAATGGTGACTTCGGAAGCGGACTGGCTGGCAGAAGATTGGTCGGGAAGGGCGAGGGCGGAGGTCGTTCCGTCGTTGGCGGTGATGACCGTGCCCGTCGAAGTCAGTTCGACGTTGTTCGTCCATGAGTCGTTGGAAGAAACGGGGGTGCCGCCGTTTCGATAGTTCGTGAGCGTGTCGGTCGTCATCGCGAACGTTGTTCTCGAGCTCGGCGCAGTGAACGCCGGCAGGGTCCACTCAACCGTTTGGGTGCCGTCACTGTTGTTCGTCGGGCCGCTACTGATCGTTGCCGTGCTGCTTGAGTGAGCGAGACCGTCAGGGAGCATGTCGGTCACGACGATGGGGCCGGTCGCAGTGTTGTATTCACTGGACTCGACAAGGAAACTCCACACGGCGTTGACCGTGTGATCAAAGGTGTCGACGTTGACCCCCTTGTGGATCGACAGATCCTCCGCCGTCACCCTGAGATCGTCATCCGCCGTGTAGCCGGTGCCGGACGTCGTACCGGAGGCGATGGCGTAGTTCGTGAGGGCTTGCTCATCGGTGGTGAGCGCACCGGTGTTGTTGTCCAAGTTGGCGGTGGCTGGCGTGTCGGTCGGGGGCACAAGGGCGGCAGCGGCGGCGTCGCCGACCACGCCATCAGCAACGTTCTCTCGCAGCGGAATCGCGGCGGCGTAGTCGATGCTGAACGATCCGCCAGCGGCCAGGCTGGACGTCGGGAGGGCTGCGGAGTCCCACTCGACCCGGGTGTACACATCAAGCGGCAGCAGTCCAGCACCATCGGGATCGACGGTGACCGTCGTGACGGATGTCGGCTCGGCGCAGGGGCTACCCAGTGGGGGATGTGGGGTGGAATCGATGCGACCGCTGCTCGGGTATTCCTCGGTGGCAACCGTGCTGTTGTCGACCGCGGTGCAGCCCAGGAACTCCAGACCGGCGGGGAGGAAATCAACGATCGAGAATCCACTGGATCCCACCACCAGATTGTTCTCGACGGTGAGGGTGTAGGTCGTCTTGTGGTCCTGCACGCCGCGAAGGAGTTCACCTTCGACACTCGGTTCGGACTTGGTGATCAGGAACGGGAGGAATGTCGTGCTGGCGGAACCGGTGTCAGATCCGGTTGCATTGGTGACGGCGCCGGTGTCGCTGACGGCGGGGGTCAATCGCGCACTCGTGTTTGCGTAGGCGCCAGCATTGTTGCTGGCGGCGGAACCGATCGAGAACGGCGCGCCAACCGTAAACGTGTAGTCGAGAGTCACCGACGCTCCGGCCAGCAGATCGGCCACGTTCTCCCAGATCAACAGTGTTTCACCACTGGCAAGTGCGACTTGGCGGGTTGGGGCCGGATCGGAGGCGCCGAACGATGCGCCAACCGGCAACACGTCGGTGAATGTCAGATTGAAGCCGTCGGCGCCAGCGGTCGGAGCAGAGGCCGTGAGGCTGACGGGTACCGGGGCACCGAACAGAACCTCGGCCGGCATGGAGACGGCGAGCGAGACGTCTGGACTGCCCGCCGCACTTGCAGGCGATGACACCCCAAACAGGGTGGCCGCCAACAGAACAACGGCAGCAATGGCTCGCAGCACAGACTTCGCGATGCTTCGCATGGATCGAGACCTCTCGTGATCGCCCTGAGGGGGCTCCCACCACGGAGCCGGGGACACGACGGCGGCAACCGTCACCTTGTCCTTGTTGTCTCATCGACCCTCACCGGCTGTCTCTTGAGCCGAAAAGGTCAGATCACCCAGGAATCATGGGGCCTTTCGCGATTCTGTCGCCATCTCGGAACCCATGGTTTCGAAGGTCTCGTCATAGCGCTCGGCAACGGTCGACCAGCGGAACGTTCGCACGTGACCGGCGATGTGCGGAGCCTTCATTTTGGCCGCGGGCAGGTCGACGAGAACCGCTCGAAGGGCGGAGGCGAAGTGCCGCTCGGAGTAGAGGCTCGCCTGCCCGGTTTCCCCGACCAACTCCGGGTAGCTCAAACGATTGGGCAGGACGGGGACACACCCGGCACTCAACGCCTCAGCCACTGCGATGCCGAAGAACTCGTGGTGGGCACAGCTGACCACGACATCGCTCCGAGCCACCCATGAGCGGTAATCCGCCCGAGAGAACGGGCCGAGGGCCAGCACCCGATCCCCGAACTCTTCGACAAGCGTCGAACGCGCTTCGCTCGGCTCCGGCCCGTCCTCGCCAGCCAGCACCAGCTGAAAGGAGATCCCCTCGCTCGCCAGCTTGCGCACGGCCCGGAGAAAGGCTGCCGGGTCCTTGTCCGCTTCCCAGCGGTGAGGCCACAGAACAACCGGAGGAGCGCTCGACTCCTCGACCGGGACTGGCTCGCCGCGGCGGTCGGCAGAATCGACGGGATCGATGCCGACCGGCAAGACACCCCAGGAGTTCGTCACCTCAGCGAGCGCCGCCGCGTCTGGAGCGTCAGGGAGCCCAGCCATGTAAGCGGGAAGCGCATCGATGAGGGCCGACCGGTGGAAGCGCGAGTTGAAAAAGACACGATCTGCGGCCAGCAACGAGTGCCAGTTGCGAAGCGAAGCGTCCGGATCTGGGTTGCCAGACGAGGTCGGATAGAGCAGCTGTGATTCGTGCAGGAAGAGGGCAACCGGAGTCTCGGGAGGGAGCGTCTGCCGGGTGAAGCCCAACAGCGATGACAGATCGACCATCCCGCTCACGAGGAGCAGATCGGGCGGGCCGTGGCGGTCGACATCATGAGCAATGAGCGCAGCCAGTTGCGGAGCGCTCCCGCGCAACCTCCACCGCCACGTCTGCGCCGGAAGGCTCACGATCGAAACGTCGTGTCGACTCGCCGCTGCGTACCCCTCCGCCCACGCCCGATGCGAGCCACCCATCCACGGCTCCACCAACAGCACCCTCACGACCGCACGCTCTCCTCGTCCCGCTGTGCCTGTGGGTGCCTGACCCCCACCATCACCACTCCTCCTCGACCGGCACGCCGGGCCATCCCCTCAGCTGGCCACGGCACGGGAGACTGACCGGGCAGCCAGCTCAGCAATCATCGCCGTGACTTCGTCCGGCCGCTCGAGCATCAGTTGGTGACCTCCACCGGGGACGATCTCGAGCGTGGCGTTCGGCAGCGCCCGCTCGAGCGCTCGGCTTTCTCTCGGCGGCGTGAGGTTGTCGCGCGAGCCCACGATGATGCTGGCCGGCAGCGGACATGCGACCAGAGCATCGAGCACGTTGTGCTCCAAGATCGATGGCACGATCTCCAAGAAGGCGTCGACCTCCATCGCTTCGAACGCATCGATCGTCAGCCGCAGGTCTTCGGGCCGAGGTGTGCTTCCGAACGACGCTCGAACCATCGCTTCGCCCAGATCGTTCGCTGGCACATCTCCGATGCGGTCGGCCAACGCCGGTATCCGATCGGTCAAGGCTCGGAGCGGAGCGAGCAGAGGGTTCACCACAGGCCGCGGCACGTGCTTCGGCTGACGCCCGGCCGAAGAGACGAACCCAATCCCGGCGACTCGTTTGCGCCACGTGGCTTCGTGATCGGCGATGAACCTCCCAATGGTCATGCCGCCCATCGAATGCCCAATCAGCACGCTGCGCCGCAGATCCAAGGCATCGAGCAACGTGACGAGATCGGCCGCGTTCTCCGGAATTCCCATCCCCGCGCTTCCGGCCACGGACTGGCCGTGAGCACGAAGATCGATCGAGATCACGCGATGAGCGCTGGAGAGAGCGAATTGGTGGTGCCAGATATCAGCGTTGAGCGTGACCCCGTGCAACAGCACGATGGTTCCGTCTCGGCTGCCATCCGGCTCCGAGTCGAGGTAGTGAAGACGTCCGCCATCGGTCAGATCGAGGTATTGATCCGCCATGCGCTCGTCGCGCTGCACCTCAGCGATGGCTGGCATCTGTCCGAGCCCCGCCCGTGATCGGGCCACTCGCTCGGCCAGCACACCGCCAGCGAGACCGAGGCCGAGACCCAACCAGTTCATGGTTGGCCCGATCGATAGGGACGTCGCTCGGAACGATCGGCGATACCGCAAACGATTTCGTAGTTGATGGTGCCGAGGCGCTCAGCCAAGTCATCGGCAGTGGTCACCGCCGTCCCATTCGGGCCCGCCTGCTCGCCAAGCAGCACCACCTCGTCGCCGACCGCCACCGGGTCGTCGCCACAGTCGACCACCAGCTGATCCATCGTCACGACGCCGAGAATTCGGCGCGGAACACCACCAATGAGGATCGACGGCTCGGCGGCCCAGAGCTGGCGCCGGTAGCCATCGGCGTAACCAACAGGCACGGTGGCCGCAGTGAGCGGATGGTCGATCTCCGTGCGATGCCCGTAGCTCACCCGATCCCCCGGTTCGAGTCGCTTCACGAAGCTCACGGCCGACTTCCACGACAGCACCGGGCGCAGGCTGGCGAGCCCGGCGCTCTGCGCCTCGGTCATCTGCGGGCTCGGCGGAAGCCCGTACATGGCGATGCCAGTTCGCACGACGTCTCGCCGCGCTCGGGGATGATCGATCGCCCCTGCCGAGTTGGCCAAGTGCACGAGCGGCACACGGACACCCGCTTCCTCGAGGTTGTCCAGCACCTGATCGAACAGATCGATCTGCGCATCGGCCGTAGGGTTGCCCGGTTCATCGGCGGTGGCGAAGTGGGTCCACACCGATTCCAGATAGACCCCTCGGGCCGACTCGATCCGGCGGGCCAAGTCGACCGCCTCATCTGGTCGACAACCCACTCGGTGCATGCCGGTATCGACCGTGAGATGCACCCCAATCGGACCGGAGCCGGCAATGCCTGCAGCATCGGCCGCCGCCAAGGCTGCCTCGGAGTAGATCGACGGCATGAGGGCCAGCGCCTCGACCGTCATGAATTCATCGGGAGAAGGTTCGGAGAAGAGCCAGATGGGCTCCTCGATCCCGGCGTACCGCAGCTGAACACCTTCATCCACCTGCGCGACCGCAAGGCGCGACGCTCCGGCAGCCAGCGCTGCTCGGGCGATCGTCACCGCCCCGTGGCCGTACGCATTGGCTTTGACCACCGCACAAATCTCCGCGTGGCCGGCAAGATCTCGCAACACGGCAATGTTGTGGGCAATGGCATCCAGGTCGATGTCGACCCATGAGCGACTCATGTCCTTGAGTCTGTCTCGCTCAGCTCGCAATCCCGTCGATCAGCTCGAATCTGTCCCGAGCTTGCGAGCGGAGCTGGTTCCACCCTCCGCACTCGCTCCAGAACACTTCTGGAGCACCAGGCGGCAGTTTTCCGCCCCCACGAGCCCCACTTCAGCCCTCACGGGCTCGAGTGACGGGCCACAAGGAACGCTTGCGGCGTGGTCTCGTGTGCCAATTCAGGCTCCCGCTCAACCCGGGCACGGATCTCGAAACCGCCGGCCTCGAGGCCGGCCGCTACATCACTGAGTTGGTGGCGGTGATGGGTCAACGTGGCCGAGGAACCATGCGCATCCGGTCGTTCGACCGCTTCGTTGGAGCCAGCCTGAAAGGCGAGAAGGAGATGGCCACCGGGCCGCAGGACCCGCGCGAACTCGGCCCAAGCAGGCAGCAGGAGTTCGAGCGATGTGTGAATGATTGAGTACCAGGCGGTCAGCGCATCGAAGGACGCCGACGCAACCGGCAGCACATCAAGCGAGCCCTCCTCAAACGTGAGGTTCGGATGTGCGACTCGAGCCGCCGAGAGCATCCCCTCTGAGATATCAACGCCGCGAACGTCGAGGCCACGGGCGGCGAGATACGAGGTGATTCGCCCCGTGCCGCACCCGACATCCAGGACCAGCGGCGACTCATCCGAATGCTGACCTCCAATCACCATCTCTGCGAACGCGTCGAGCGTGGCTCGATCGAGCGGCGCCTCGAACTTTTCGCTCACCTGCGTTCCCACCGCATCCACATACGCGTCGGCCGAAAAGTCATAGACCGCCCGGGTTGCCGCCACGTGGTCGGCGTCAGGATGGTCAGAGTCTTGTTGGGCGCTTGTCGGCACGTCCTCGATCTTCGTCTACATCGGAGGGACGCGCCCGCTCGTTTCATCACCACACTGCAGGCATGGCTTCACACATCGACCTCAGCCACGTGATCACCGACGGCATGGTGACCTACCCCGGCCTTCCCGCGCCCAAGATCGGCAGCCACCTCACCAGAGAAGCGGCGGAGGAGATCTACGGCCCAGGCATCACGTTCCAGATCGGTCTCATCACGATCTGCACGAACACCGGCACCTATCTGGACGTGCCGTTCCACCGCTTCGCCGATGGCCACGACCTCACGGGACTGGCGCTCGAGCGCGTCGCCGCAGTGCCGGCGGCGTGCTTCGACCGTGTCGGAGAGCCGAGCATCGATCTCACTGCTTCCGAGCTCGAAGGCTTGGCTGGCCACGCGGTGCTCATCCGCACGGATCACTCCCAGCACTTCGGCACCGAGCGGTACCTCGAAAGGCATCCGTTCCTCACGGCGGCCTCGGCCGACGCTCTGGTCGCGGCCGGTGTGGCCTGTGTCGGCATCGACTCGCTCAACATCGACAGCACCGACGGTGGGGAACGACCCGTACACACCACGCTGCTGGGCTCAGAGGTTCCGATCATCGAACATCTGACGAACCTCGATGCTCTCCCGGCATCCGGCTTCACGTTCACGGCCGTTCCTCCCAAGATCGAAGATGCCGGCACGTTCACAGTGCGTGCGTTCGCATCCGTGGTCTCGTAGCGACGATCGTTAGAGCAAGCGGTCGAGGACTCGGCTCAGCACGCCGTCATCGAGGTGCACGCCGCCAACCATCGTGATGCCGAGGATGACCGCTTCCGTTCGAGTCCAGCCCTCAACTTGCGAGCGCTCGTCTTCGCGCCCGGCCCAGTGCGGACTGGAGAAACGGTGAAGGATGGCCTCGGCGAGGTGATGCGCTGCCGGCCCGTCGAACTCGTCGATCCAGGGCCCGAGAAAACGCACGAGTGGCGTGTCAAGGTGGGAGAGAATCGCCAGCACGTCGTCGGCGCTGGGAGCCGAGGTGTCGCCGGTGATGGTGTGCATCCACCACGTGTCGGCGAAGGCCTCGAGGGCGAAGCGTTCCGGTGCTGGCCATTTCGTCCAGTCAGCCTCGGTGCAAAGATCGAACGCTTTCGACGACGGCACGGCATCGCTCGGGTCGACCATCAGTTCGCAGAGTCGGGGCAGCATCGCCTTGAGCTCACCAGAAGAGGCCCGAGCAAGGCAGGCATCAGCGGGAAGGGCTGTGACCAAGCTGTCTCGATCACCGAACGTTTCCCACAATCGGTCGACGGCCTCATTGAGCGCTCCGGCCATCAGGCGAGCCCCGCCACAACGGCGATGGCGACGGAGTCGCTGTGCGTCAGCGTGAGCAGGAAGCGGCGAATGCCGAGCTCTTCGGCTCGAGCTGCTGCCCGCCCCGTCACGACCAAGAGCGGCTCACCACTCTCGTGCTTGGCCACGCCAAGATCGACAAAGTCTGCACCACCAAGGCCCACACCAAGGGCCTTAAGTCCGGCCTCTTTCGCGGCGAAGCGAGCGGCGAACCGCTCGGCCGGATTGGCCGCAGCCAAGCTGTAGGTGCGCTCGGCCTCGGTGAAAACACGCTCGACGAATCGGGGCTGACGCCCGACGATCGTGCCCATGCGTTCGATGTCGACCGCATCCACGCCAATGGACACAACGCGTTCGCCCACGAGGTGATCGAGCGATGGCATGTCCATGGCGGGATCGTATGGCGTCAGGTCGCCCAGCGGGCAGCCACGTCGGAGATCGGGTACGTCAGCAGCTCAACGGTTGGCACACCGCCCAGCAGATCCTCACGGAAGCTGGGCTCCCGTTCGGTGACCACATCGACCAACTGGCGATACCGGTTGCGGTAGCCCTGCAGGACAGAACGGGCCAGCGCAGCGTCGAGATCCTCAACGAGCCGGAGGTGGCAGAGCGTGAGGCCAGTGGCTTCGCCGTCTTTCACCTCGGGAACCATCAACACGACTCGGCCGTCCGAGCCCACGCTGACCAGCACCGAACGCTCGACCGCAACTCGGTGCTTGTTACCTCGCAGGGTCGGGTCCTTGTCGGTTCGACTGGCGATGCCGGAGGCGATGCCCCCTCGATCGGTGATGAACACCTGTGCCGCGTCTTCGGACGGATCGCCTTCGATGCGGTAGCGGGTGTAGCCCACCACTTCTTCGACGGCGGGGCTGACTGCAGCCAGCGAGCGCAGCGTGCGATAGCTGAGCCGGTCTCGAGGACAGCCCGTCGCCAGCACTTCCTGGATGAGCGGTGCCTGCAGAAGGCTCTCGTCGGCACGAGAAATCCCAACGGTGACCGTCTTCGCCTGATGCTTGATGGCATCGACGGGACGGGTGAGCTCTTCGATCGCCAGCGTGAGCGCCGCGGCGAGGTCTTCGACGATCACACCTGGTGTGCCGACCTTGCCGAACTCGATCTGGTAGCTCTCGAAGCGGGTGGCTCCGGTGGCGAAGCGCATCAGCGAGGCGAGCTTTGTCGCGGTCGACGCCTCCAGCTGGCCGTTGTACGTGCCCATGCGGAGCGTTTCGAAGAAGCGGGCGGAGAGCGGTTCGAGCTGGCGGCCGAACTGACCGAACCAGGCATCGCCGGTCTCGCCGACATACTGCTCGATGACGGCACGGGCTTCCCGCAGCGGGCGGGCGGAGGCGTCGATGGCCAAGGCGGCCTCGTAGCCAAAGAGGTGACCGACCACCGTCGAGAGCACGAACGCCAGACGCTCGTGGGTTTCAGGCACCGAGATCACATCGAGCGCGGCGTTGAATCGGTTCTCGCCTTCGGTAGCGATCACGATCGGCGCTGCCTTGTGCGCTCGGAAGATGGCGACTTCCTTCGCCACGTCATCGGCGGTGGATCCGGTGAGGCCAGCAGCGCAGATCAGAATCATCGGCTCGGACGAGAGGTCGATGTGCTTCTTGTCTTCGGTGACATCGCAGGCGATGGCCTTGTAGCAGAGCTCGGACAGCTTGATCCGAAGTTCTTTCGCTGCCACATGGTTCGGTCCGTTGCCAACCATGGCCCAATAGCGACGGCTGGGAGCATGGCGGGCGGCCGCCGCACCGATGGCAGGCCGGCGGGCGATGGTGGTGCGCATGGCTTCGGGCAGGGCCCGCAACGCCTGGAGCACAGCTTGGCGAGACTCGGGTACTGGATCCACGCCCGGGATGAGAGCAGCAAGGCCCTCGGCCAGCAGGAAGCCGGCCGCAATCTGGGCGTAGAAAGCCTTGGTGGAAGCGACGCTCATCTCAACGTCGCGACCGTCGGAGGTGTAAAGCACACCGTCGGCCTTGTCGACGAGGTCGCTGCCTCGACGGTTCACGATGGCGACCACCGTGGCACCTCGGTCTCGGAGAATGTCGACTGTGCGGTTGGTGTCGGTCGTGGTCCCGGACTGGCTGAGGGCCACCACGAACGTGTCGGCCATTTCGTCCCGCATGTGGAACCCGCTGAGCTCGGTTGCGGTGATGGCCCGCACCGGAATGTCGGCGCCGACGAGTGAAACCTCGAGCGCAGCAGCGACGGCCTGCCCACCAATGGCGGCCGTTCCTTGGCCGATCACTTCGATGCGACGGAACTCGCCGTCGCGAAGACGCTGAATGGTGCGCTCGTCCAGGGTTTCGGGCGGGAGCTTGACGCTCAGCACGCCGTCGTCGTCCATGAGACGACCGCGCAGCGTCTTGGCGAAGGACACCGGTGATTCACCGATCTCCTTGAGGAGGTAGTGGGGAGCGTCGCCGCGGTCGATGTCTCGAGTGGTGACCGACGGCGCCTTCCACTCGTCGTCGGAAACGGGGAGCGGGGTGCCGTCGTAGGCGAAACGGGTGATGCCGCCACGCTCGCCGGCCTGGCCGCCGCTCACACGAATGATCTGGCCCTGGCTGCCAGTGGGGTTCTCCGGATTGGCGGCGGTCTCGCCGTCCATCCGCAGGTACCAGTCGGCATCTTCAACCACGCCGTACGGCTCGGAGGCGATGACGAAGGCGTCTTCGCTCTGACCAACGAACACGCCCTGGCCACTGCCTCGAAGGGCGAGGTGCACATCGCCGGGAGCTTCGGTGGAGCTCACGCCGATGGCGACGGAGCCCTCAAACTGGGCGACGGCGCGGCGAACGGCTTCATCCAACTCGGCACCGTCGGCGAGGCCTCGGCTCACCATGGTCGGGATGACCTTCGCGTCGGTGGTGATCTCGCCGGCAATACGAAGGCGGTCGGCGGCGATCAGGTCGGCAAAGTTGTCGACGTCGCCATTGAGCGTGGCCGTGACGTACGGACCCTGGCCACCAACGCCAGCAGCCTCGTCGCCGGGAGCGGGCTCGAGTTCGTCGGAGTTCACCGGGTGGGCGTTGGGCTCGCTGATGATGCCAACGGAGGCCCAGCGGGTGTGGCCCAGCACCGTGATCTCCGCCTCGTCGTTTTCCAAGGCCAAGTGAAGGAGCGGATCTTCGGTGATGGCCTCTCGCATGGCTGCGGTGTTGTCGCCGAGCTCACCGATTTCAGCGGCGGCCTTGTAGACGAAGCTCAGAAGGCCATTTGGTGTGCGGACCGAGCGATCAGTGAAGAGTGGGTCATTGCTGCGATCGGCGATCAGCGTGGCCACGGCGTGCGACCCAAGATCGAGGCCGTGGTTGCGGACAAGCAGGTGGACGCCAGCACTGTCGCGGCCGCGAACCTCGAGCCGGTCGAGCGAGCTGAGGGCCTGCTGTACGGAGAGAAAGGCCGCAATGGAAGCGGCGGAGGGATCGCGACCGGCCAGGCTGGCGACTTCGGCCGCCGTGCGGAGACGGTCGCGCTCGATCGCCCATGCACCGTCCTTGGCCTGGATCAGTGCGGCGTTGACCGCCTCGAGATTTTCAACATCATCACCTTCGCGATCCAGGAAGTCCTCAACGGCAACGAGCGCAGCGTTGATGTCGACCAGGTGCGATTGGATGCTGGGGACGAGATCTCGTTCGCCCAGCATCGCCTGGAGGCCCGACTCACCCCGGAGCTCACGATCAACAACGCTGAGTCGAGAACCGACCGAGCTCAGCGCTTCGGCGAGCCCGCCGTTGCTGGGCTCGGGGAGATCGGCGACGATGGCTGCCAGTGCGGCGGAGAGTTCCGCGCCGTTTGGCACCGGTCGTTCCGTCCGCTTCCTGACGATGGCAATGATTCCGCACATGTGGTTCAGATCACCTTTGCGTTCGATTCGGGCTGTGATGAGAGACGCATCACGAATGGTTCAGGTTGCAGCAAGCTGCGAATGATGTGGAAGGTCAGACGCCGACACGCTCGGCGGCAATGGCCACGAGCTCGTCGCACACGCGGTGCGCTGTGTCGCGGTCGAGGTGCTCCACCATGATCCGGACCAGCGGCTCGGTCCCCGAAGGACGTACGAGTACACGCCCCTGGGTGCCAAGTTCTGCTTCGGCCAACGCAACAACGTCGGAGAGTTGGTCGGCCACATCGGGCTCCTGTCGGCGCAGCCGGACATTCTTCAAGACCTGGGGGTAGGTCGTCATCGCATCGGCGGCAAGGTCAGCCAAGCTCCGACCGCTTCGCTGCAGAAGATCCAGGAGTTGCACGCCGGCGAGAACGCCATCGCCGGTGCTGGCAATGTCGTGACAAATCACATGCCCGGATTGTTCGCCACCGAGGGAGAACGAGCCTGCTTGAAGCGCTTCGAGGACGTAGCGGTCTCCGACCTTGGTCTCCACCACGGTGATGCCCGCGGCCTCCATCGCCAAACGGAAGCCGAGATTGCTCATCACCGTGACGACGATGGTGTCGTGCGCCAGCTTCCCCTGGTCTCGCCAGTCGGTCGCCAGCATCGCGAGGATGTGATCACCGTCGACGACGTTGCCCGCATGGTCGATGGCGATGAGCCGATCGGCGTCACCATCGAATGCCAGGCCGATCTGGGCCCCTGCCTCCACAACCGCTGCTTGCAGCAGTTCCGGATGCGTGGATCCGACACCGGCATTGATGTTGACGCCGTCCGGGTCGTTGCCGATGACCGTCACCTTCGCCCCGAGCTCTTCGAACACGTGGGGCCCGAGCGCTGATGCTGAGCCGTGTGCGCAGTCGAGCACCACGGAGAGGCCGTCGAAGCTGCGGCCGTTGATCGAGGCTTGCACCGCAGCCACCCAACCAAAGGCGCCGGCACCAGCGACCACCTGGCCGACGCCGGCCCCGGTGGGACCGGCCAGTTGATCTGAGCCGGGGGTCTGCAGCAGCTCGTGGAAGCGCTGCTGAATGCGAGCCTCGACGTCGTCGGTCAGCTTGCGGCCCCCGGCCGCGAACAGCTTGATGCCGTTGTCGGCGAACGGATTGTGCGACGCGGAGATCATGGCGCCAGGAATCTGTTGATCGGCTGCCGTCCACGCCACCGTGGGCGTGGGCACCACACCGAGCAACTCCACGTCGACGCCGGAAGCAGCGCACCCCGCGATCAGACCAGCCTCGAGCATGTGCCCGGACTGTCTGGTGTCACGCCCGATCACGAGGCGGCGAGAGTTGCCCGAGCCGCCTTCTTGGGTGCTGCGCTCAACGCCTTCGAGCAAAACCTCCGACGCCGCACGGCCAAGGGCCAATGCGACGTCGGGAGTGAGCTCTTCGTTGGCAAGCCCCCGGACGCCATCGGTACCGAACCTCGGAAGATTGGTTGCCATGGGTGGAGCCGCCTTGCGGTACTAGCGCTTCGAGTACTGCGGAGCCTTACGGGCCTTCTTGAGGCCGTACTTCTTGGATTCCTTCTTACGGGGGTCTCGGGTGAGGAGACCTTCAGCCTTGACGGCGCCGCGGGCTTCGGGATCGAGCTCGATGAGCGCACGAGCGATGCCGAGGCGGAACGCGCCAGCCTGACCGGAGAGGCCGCCACCGTTGAGGGTGACGTCGATGTCGAAGCTCTCTTCCTGAGCGGTCACACGGAGCGGCTCAGTGATGAGCTGACGGTGAACCGAGGAGGGGAAGTAGTCGGCGAACTCGCGACCGTTGGCCGTGATCTTGCCGGTGCCGTCTTGGATGCGGACACGGGCGATGGCCTGCTTGCGCCGGCCGGTGGTCTGAGTGACGGTCATGCTTTCACCTCACGGCGTGCGCCGGGAATCTCGAGTGCGGACGGCATCTGGGCACCGTGCGGATGGGTGGGGCCGGCGTAGACCTTGAGCTTCGTGGCCATCTGGTTACCCAGGCGGTTCTTGGGAAGCATGCCGGTGATCGACTTGCGGACGGTGTCGGCCGGACGACGGTCCATCGACTCCTGATAGGTGCGGGTGGTGAGACCACCCGGGTAGCCGGAGTGGTGGTGCACGAGCTTGCGATCGGCCTTGTTCGAGGTGAGCTGCACCTTGTCGGCGTTCACCACGATCACGTGGTCACCCATGTCCATGTGCGGAGCAAAGGTGGGCTTGTGCTTGCCACGGAGAATGCGAGCAATCTCGGTGGACATCCGTCCGAGGGTGAGACCCTCGGCGTCGACCACGAACCACTCGCGCTCGATCTCGGATTTCTTAGGGCTGTAGGTCTTCACTGGAACCTGCTCTTGAGAGGACGGGCGGCTCCAATGGCGAGGGGGTCCTCATGAGCCGACCCGTAAGGATACGCGAGCCCTACCAGCTTCCAACCTGTCACGGTTGGACCACTCTCTGTCATCCCCACAGCCATGCTCCTACCACCCCAACACCCATGCCCCGCACCCCATCACGCCCGACGACCCCGCCGAAATTTCGTGTCCAGCCCACCGTTTCGGTGGGCTGGCGCTGCGAGAAGCGACCCAAGGGCGTCCTGCACGGCCGTTTCCGCCACGACGAGGATCTTCAAGCGGGCGGAAGCCTTCGTCGAGAACGGTCGGTCACTCGCCTCGGATGCTGATGTTGAGGTGCATGTCCACTCGGCCGGCAGGCACCAGCCTCATCTCTCCGGTGGCCTCCACCCATGAATCGAGTGGCATGGGCTCGGTGACATCCCCAATGAGCGTCCCGTTGCCCGTCAACTCCATGACTGACTGCCGGGTATCCACGAGCTGGGTGTACGAGCTGTCAAGCGTGTAACGGTCACCATCAATATCGACGAGCGTGTACTCGTAGGTGACGGTCGTCGAGACGCCGTCGACATCCGAGCTCACCGTGTCCGACCACTGAGCACCGACACCGAACGCCTCGGTGGGGACCGGCGGCATCAGTTCCTCCATCTGCTCAAAGGCGGCATCCAGAAGATCGAGGAGCCCGGCATCGACTGCATCTGGGTTCTCGATGGTCGTCGCCACCGCTTCGCCGAAGGTCCCGGTCTCGATCCGAAGGCGAAGTCCGATCATGGATCCGGTCGACAGCCGCACTTGCTGCACCGCTTCCTGGCCGATGGCATCCGCGTTGAGGACGTCAATCGAGGTGTACTCACTGATCACCGTCATGCCTTCGCCGGATGACTCGATGACCTCGACATCCATGCCCAACTCGATGATCGGGGCCACGCCGAACAAACCAGAGGAGTCATCAAATCCAATATCGGTTGTGACCGAACCGCTCCAGGTCTCGCCAACTGCGGGACGAGGGACGAGGACAATCGTCGCTCCGCTCACGTCGCCAAGGTTCTGAACGCTCAGGCGCGCCGGCAGCTGCTGCGCAGGAACGGCGGCGAGCGCCTGCCCTTCCTCCCCGGAACGTTCTGGTTCGTCGATGGCCTCCGACTCCCTCGAATCGACGTCGTCAACATCAGGAGCGATCGTGCTGGCCACGCTGACATCAGGCGGAAGAGATCCGTCGTACGTCTCGATTCCGCAGGCGCTCGCGGTGAGCACGAGACCGAGGAGAACTGCCGCCATTGTCCTTCTTTTCATGCCTTGCTCTGTCGGGAGAGCGCTCGCCAAGCTGGAGCCTTTTGAGCCAATCAGCTCAGCCAGGCAGAGGACGTCCTCACGCACGATCCCGGGGACGGGTGACAACTGCGCCCGCGGCACGAAGGCTTGAGAGTTCGTCCTCCGAGAGATGCAGCAGCTCTCGCAGGACCGTCTCGTTGTCTCGTCCCTGGTCGCCAATGCCGGTTCGAGGGCCGGCCTCCAAGTCGCTAAACCGGAACGCCGAGGTCGGGATCAGAACCGGTGCTCGATCTCCGACGTCGGTCAGCGAGCCCCGATGTTCCGCCCAGTCCGCATTTCGGACATCGGCCAGGTTGTTGAGTCGCCCGCACGCGAATCCGACGGCTTCGAGTCGGCCCTCGAGCTCATCGAAGTTGGGCACCGTCTGGGCCCATGTGCGCAGGGTCGCCATGAGTGCGATTCGATTGTCGGCCCGGAGGCGACGGCTGGCGAAGCGGGGATCGTCTCGAAGCTCTTGGGAGCCGATCACCTCGAGCCACCGGGGCCAGAGCACAACGGGATCGCCCGGGCAGGACGCCCTGGTCCCATCGGCGGTGGTGACGACAGGGGACTTGGCCGGGCCGAACACGGCAAGGCCTTCGCCTTCGCCGCCGGCCACCTCGACGGCCGTCCATTCCGTCATCTGCAGCACGACGTCGGCCATCGCCACATCGATCACCTGCCCTTCCCCCGTCCGTTCGCGGTGGAACAGTGCAGCAGCAATACCGAGAGCCGCCTGCACACCCGATTGCAGATCGGCCCACGACACAATCTCGTTCGTCGGCTCAACCTCGGATCCCGATGCAAGGCTGCGGCGCTCAGCGGTGAGGTTGAGCATCCCGATCTCGGCATGGATCATCGGTGCATACGCTCGCCGTTGTGCATCGGAACCGGTCTGGCCGTAGCCGGTGATGGCGCAATAGATCAGCTTCGGATTGGTCTTGTGCAGCGTCGGTGCGTCAAGGCCGAGGCGGGCCATCACACCCGGACGGAAGTTCTCGACGAGAACGTCGCACTCATCAGCGAGGCGGCGGGCGATGCCGCGGCCCTCCTCGGTCGCAAGGTCGAGGCTGATGAAGCGCTTCCCGGCGTTCTGCTGAGCGAAGTAGACGGGGATGCCGTCGACAACGGGCACCGACGTTCGGGTCATGTCGCCCGCCGGCGGCTCGACCTTGATGACGTCGGCACCCAGATCAGCCAACGCCTTCGTACAACTGGGGCCGGAAAGCACCCTCGTGAAGTCCAGAACCCGTATGCCGTCGAGTGCTCCTGCCATCCCCTGTTGCTACACGCTCTTCGTCAGTCGAGCGAGCCCGGCGCAAACTGCAGCGCTGGACGACCTCGAGCCTCTTCTCGCAGCCTCAGCACACCGGAACGGTGGGCTGGACACGAAATTTCGGCTTGGGGTGGTGGGGAGCAGGGGTGGGGAGAGAGGGCTAGCAATTCAGGGGTAGGTGACGTCCCAGAGGGTGAGGCCGTGGGGCGGAGCTGGTTGCTCGGCGGCTTGGCGGTCTCGAGCCTCGATCACGCTCCGCACCTCGCCCGGGCTGCGCTTGCCGCGACCAATCGCCACATGGAAGCCAACGATGCTCCGCACCATCTGATGACAGAAGGCCGAGCCGGCGATCTCGAACTCGAACTGACCATGTCCCTGATCGGACCAGCGAGCCTCGTCGATCCGCCGAGTCAACGAAGCCGGCGGCTGTCCCGCTGCCACGTCCTCCTTGGAGAGCTTGGGCCGTTTGCAGAATGAAGAGAAGTCGTGCTCGCCGAGGAAGGGATCGCACGCCAACTGCATCACGGCCAGATTGAGCGGCTCGGGCACCCACCACGAGAAGCGAGCCGAGAACGGGCTCGGGGTCGGGCTGTTGTTCACCCGATACCGGTAGCGCCGCCCATTCGCATCGAACCGGGCGCTGAATCCGGCGGGGGCCTCTTCCACCGAGGTCGCCACGATCTCGGGGCCAAGCCGGCGGTTGATCACCCGGGCGATGCCGTCGAAGGCCGCCGAATCCGAGAGCCGATCCCGTGGCGCGTCGAAACTCAGCACTTGCGTGCGAGCATGCACACCGGCATCGGTGCGGCCAGACATCACGATGTCGGGCTCGGCCCCCAGTACAGGTGTGAGCACCCGCACGAGCTCTCCCACTACGGTCCGAACATCCGCATTGGGAGCAAGCCCTCGGAAATCGGTGCCGTCGTAGGCGATGGTGAGACGGACGCGAACGAGCGGACCCGCTCCCGAAGGAACTGGCCCGCTCGATTCGACAGACAGTGATCGCTCAACCATGAAAGCGGATGAGCGTGATGGAACTAGACCAGTTCGATCTTCGCCATGGGAGCGTTGTCGCCCTGACGGGGACCCATCTTCATGATGCGGGTGTAGCCACCCGGACGCTCGGCATAACGAGGGCCGACCTCGTCGAACAACTTGGTGGTCATCTCGACATCACCGAGATAGGCGAGGACCTGGCGGTAGTTGTGCAGTCCGCCCTTCTTCGCCTTAGTGATCACCTTTTCGGCAATCGGGCGAACGGCCTTGGCCTTCGCTTCGGTGGTGACGATGCCCTCAGCCGCGACGAGCGAGGCGATGAGGTTGGCCATCATCAGTTTCTGGTGTTGGGCCGAACCGCCGAAGCGGGTGGCCTTTCTTGGACGTCCTTGCATGGGTGATCAGCTCCTGGAGCCGCGCAGCGACAGGCCACGCTCATCAAGCTTGACGATCACCTCATCGAGGGACTTCTGGCCGAAGTTCGTGATGGCCAGGAGATCGTCTTCGGTCTTCTGAAGCAGTTCGCCAACCGAGTTGACCTGCGCCCGCTTGAGGCAGTTACGGGGACGCTCGGAAAGATCGAGGTCCTCGATGGGCAGGTCGAGATCGGGCGAACCAGAGGCAGCGGCGGGAGCTTCACCGAGGGTCAGACCCTCGGGCTCGTCGCTCATTTCCTCGACAAGCTGAATGAGTGCACGCAACGTTGCGCCGGAAGAGGCGAGGCAGTCGCGGGGGCTCATCGAGCCGTCCGTCTCGATCTCGAGAACGGCACGATCGAAATCGGTGCTCATCTCGACTCGGACGGGTTCCACGCTCACGCTCACCCGACGGACGGGCGAGAAGATGGCGTCGATCGGGATGACCCCGATGGTGCCACCGGCGACAGCGTTCTTGGAGTTCAGCCAGCCTCGGCCCCGCTCGACCGTGAGGTCGATGGCCAAACGGCCCTTGGCATCCAGCGTGGCCAGATGTGTGTCGGGGGTGAGGATCTCGACCTCGGGCGGGCAGGAGATGTCACCAGCGGTGATCTCCCCGGCGCCGCGGGCGTCGAGACGAAGCGTGATGGGCTCCTCGGATTCCGAGGTGAGCACCACGTCCTTCAGGTTGAGGATGATGTCCGTGACGTCTTCGATGCAGCCAGCGATGGTGTCGAATTCGTGCAGGGCGTCATCGAACCGGACGGACGTGATGGCCGCGCCGGGGACGGAGGAGAGCAGGGTGCGCCGAAGCGAGTTACCGATCGTGTGACCGAAACCAGGCTCGAGGGGTCCGATGGCGAACTGGCCGAGGGGGCCTTCGCCGTCGTCGAGTTGCTCCACCGTGGGTCGTTGAATGACCAGCATGGGTGTTCCTTCCAACTTTGGTTTCGGTTACTTGCTGTACAACTCGACGATGAGCTGCTCACGCAGCGGCACGTCGATTTGTTCGCGAAGCGGTTCTGAGTACACGGTGACGCCATTGCCGTCAGCCGCCTTGTCGAGCCATGCGGGGGGCGTGCGATCAAGCACGTCCTTGTTCCACTGGATGATGGCATTGTCCCGCGTCTTTTCGCGGATCTCGATGACATCGCCCTTGCGGACTCGATAAGAGGGAACGTTCACACGCTTGCCGTTCACGTTGACGTGGCCGTGGCTCACGAACTGACGGGCCTGCGGGCGGGTGGCGCCGAGGCCAGCGCGGTACAGCACGTTGTCGAGACGGAGCTCGAGAAGGCGGAGCATGTTCTCGCCGGTGACGCCAGGGCGACGGGTCGCCTCGTCGTAAACCTTACGGAACTGACGCTCGTTCAGACCGTAGGAGAGGCGAGCCTTCTGCTTCTCCTGGAGCTGGAACAGGTACTCGGTGTTGTTGTTGCCACGGCGGCGAGTGCGGCCGTGCATGCCGGGAGGATACGGGCGCTTCTCGAGTGCCTTTTCTTCACCGGTGGTGCCGAAGATGTTGGTGCCGAGACGGCGGGAGACGCGGGCGCGGGGGCCGGTGTAACGAGACATGTGTCAGACCCTCCTCAGACGCGACGCCGCTTGGGAGGGCGGCAGCCGTTGTGGGGAACAGGGGTGACATCCTTGATACCGGTGACTTCGATGCCGGCGTTCTGGATGGAGCGGATGGCGGTTTCGCGGCCCGAACCCGGGCCCTTCACCTGCACGTCGACCTTGCGGACGCCGTGTTCCATGGCCCGACGGGCGCAGGCTTCAGCAGCCATCTGCGCCGCGAACGGGGTGCTCTTGCGGGAGCCCTTGAACCCGACGTTGCCGGCCGAGGCCCAGGAGAGCACGTGGCCCTCTTGGTCGGTGATGGCAACGATCGTGTTGTTGAAGCTCGACTTGATGTGCGCCACCCCGTAGGTGACGTTCTTGCGTTCCTTCTTGCGGGGCCGACGGCCACCGGATGCAGGCTTTGCCATTACTTCTTCACCTTCTTCTTGCCAGCCACGGTGCGCTTCGGGCCCTTGCGGGTGCGAGCGTTGGTCTGGGTGCGCTGACCACGAACGGGAAGACCCTTGCGGTGACGGATGCCCTGGTGGCAGCCGATCTCCATCTTGCGCTTGATGTCCTGAGACACCTCACGGCGGAGGTCACCCTCGGTCTTGACGTTCTCGTCAATCCAACCGCGGATCTTCATGACCTCAGCTTCGGTGAGGTCCTTCACGCGGGTGGTGGGATCGATCTCGGTGGAGTCCAACACCTTCTTGGCGGTGGTGTTGCCCACGCCGAAGATGTAGGTCAGCGAGATTTGGACTTGCTTTTCGCGCGGAATGTCCACGCCAGCAATACGTGCCATATCAGCCTTGCCTCTGCTTGTGACGCGGGTTCGTGCAGATGACCATGACGCGTCCGCGCCGTCTGATCACTTTGCAGTTCTCGCAGATTTTCTTGACGCTGGGACGAACTTTCATACGTTCCCTTTGTGTGGTTGCGCACCTCGAGATTCGAGGCATGCGGGGCGGTGCGCTTGAGACAGCAAACTGCAACCGCCAACCCGGCGTTTGGGCCGTGTTGGCGATGCTCGCGGTCTCAGGGACGCTTGGATGTGAACAAGAAGAGTGGATCTACTTGTAGCGGTAGGTGATGCGGCCTCGAGTGAGGTCGTACGGGGTGAGCTCAACCTGGACTTTGTCGCCAGGGAGAATTCGGATGTAGTGGCGCCGCATCTTTCCCGAGATGTGGCCCAGCACGGAGTGACCATTCTCGAGCTCTACCTTGAACATGGCGTTCGGCAGGGACTCGACAATGGTGCCTTCCAGCACGATTGCATCTTCCTTCGACTTTGCGATGACTAACTCTCTTTGTTCGTGGGGTACTGCAGCCTGCAAACGATCGAAAACGAGCGCGCGACAGACCAACGTTCAAGTCTAGACATGCCCCCTCGTTTCTCCACCGGCGCACCGGTAGGGGCTCCACACGTAGAGTCGCCCGGTGGCACGAACCGATGAACAGCCAGCAACAGCCGCCCGAGACGACGAACTGTTCATCGTGGAGGGTCTGTCGGCATCAAACGCAGTGCGGAACGTCGTTGACCGCTCGTTCCAAGAGGTCTTCGCGATGCAGGGCAAGCCCATCAACGTCGCCCGGGCCTCGGCATCGCAGATCCAGAAGAACGAGCGAGCAGAGGCGCTCTACCGCCGCATCACTCGCAACAAGAGCGACGCCTTCGATCCGTCGTACGTTCCCTTCGAACGCGTGATCTTGTTGACCGACGGTGATCCCGACGGCGTACACGCCAAGGCGCTCCTGCTCCTGCTCATTCACCGTGAGGTGCCCGATCTCATCGAGCAGGAGCAGCTACTCACCGTGCGAGCGCCGCAATACGGCATCACCTGCGACCAGCGAACGCATCCGGTGTTCGCCTATTCGATCGAAGGTCGAGACAGCGTGATTCGCCAGCTCGATCAGCGGGGAGCCACGAGCATTCACACCCATCACTACAAGGGCCTTGCCGGCATGGATCGAGATGATCTGTGGCGCCACTGCGTGAGCGTCGAAGACCGGGAACTTTCGCTCCTCACCCTCGATCACGTTCGAGCGGCGCAGCGCGCCCTCTCCTGAGCGGCGGGGCCGCACGGGTCACTGCACAAAGTCTTCACATTCGTTGTGGGACTCGTGCACGCCCGTTCTCTACTGTTGATGTTTGTGGCAAACGGCACTGGCGCAGGCGATACGACGCAACACATCCTCGTCGTCGAAGACGAACCGATCATCGCTGATGCAGTCGCGGCTCGTCTCGTGAGCGAGGGGTTCGGCGTCACCAAGGCGGCAGACGGTCCCACCGCGGTAGAGCGATGCGCCGAAGTACAGCCCGACCTCGTGGTGCTCGATCTGAATCTGCCCGGCTTCGATGGCCTCGAAGTCTGCCGCCGCATTCAAGCCGCCCGGCGTGTGCCGGTCGTGATGCTGACAGCCCGGGACGACGAGACCGACATGCTGGTGGGCCTCGGTGTGGGTGCCGATGACTATCTGACCAAGCCCTTCTCGCCCCGCGAACTCGTGGCTCGAGTCAAGGCCGTGCTTCGCCGGGCGGAGGCGACACCCGGTCCCGTGCTCGAGAGCGACGGCCTCCGCATCGACCCCGCCGCCCGTGTCGTCACCATCGACGGAACGGTCGTGCACCTCACCCCCACCGAGTTCGATCTCATCCGGGTGCTGGCCGAGGCCGGGCGTACGGTCTTGAGTCGAGATCAACTTCTGTCGATGGTGTGGGGATATCGCGACGGATCGGGCGCCCGAACCGTCGACTCTCATGTTCGATCCGTTCGCCGCAAGTTGGGCGACGAGACCATACGCACTGTTCACGGCGTCGGCTATGCCTTCGGCGCCCCGAGCGGAGTCACCTCGTGAACCCTCCGCCCACTCATGCACACCACACACCTCACTCCACAGATCCGAGACGCCACATGAGCAGGCCTCGCCCACTCGATCCCATCCCGTCGATCAAGGCCAAGTGGTCGATCGTCATCGTCGCTGCCGTGGCCGTCACGGCGTTGATGAGCCAGATCGGGCTGCATCTGGGTTGGCCGGTGTGGATTCGCCCGGTGATCGCCGGAGCGCTCGCCCTCCTTGCCGTCCAGTTCCTCGCCCATGGCATGACCTACCCCCTCCGGCAGATGGCCACCTCGGCGAAGGCGATGGCTCGGGGCGACTACTCCCGCACGGTGCAAACGACCACGAACGATGAAGTCGGCCAGCTGGCGAACGCGTTCAACGGCATGGCGGCCGAGCTCGCCGATTCCGACCGGCAGCAGAAGGAGTTCATCGCCAACGCCTCGCACGAGTTGCGAACCCCAGTGGCGGCTTTGCAGAGCACGCTCGAGAACCTTGTCGACGGCGTCGGCACGCCCGACCGGGCGACGCTGGGCCGCATGCTGGCCCAGAGTGAACATCTCGGCCGGCTCGTGAACCAGCTGCTGGATCTCAACCGGCTCGAAGCCGGGGCGGATCGACTCGGCACACACGAACTCGACGTCGGCGACCTTCTCCACGATCTCGTTGGCGAGCTCCGCTTGTCCCATCCAGTGGCCATGTTCGACGTGAAGGCGGCGATGGGTCTGCGCATCCAGGGCGACAAGAACCAGCTCGAGCGGGTCTTCACGAACGTCATCGGCAACGCGCTGCGCTTCTCCCCCATCGGCTGCCCCGTCACGATCGTGGCCAGCCGCCAAAACGGCTCAGTCCGCATCTCAGTGAAGGATCAGGGTCCTGGCATTCCGGAGAACGAGCGGGGCAAGGTCTTCGAACGGTTCTGGCAGGCCGACGGTTCGGCGCCGACGGGCGGCGGTGGCGCCGGCCTGGGCCTGGCGATCAGCAAGCGCATCGTCGATCAACACCATGGCGAGATCACCATCGGTGACAACCAACCCTCTGGGGCCTGTGTGGTGATCTCACTGCCAGCGAATCCCGTCGCCAGCGATCTCCCCATCGATGAGTGGCAGGCATCCGGCTCGCCCAAGGGCGACGCACTCGCCAGCTGAGAGCTGCCTACCAGCCTCGCTTCGCCACTTCCTCGCCAAGCCGCCGCCGAGCGGCGCGGCTCGTCTCCAGCGGGTCGCCGGTCACCAGCAGGCGAAGCGCCCCGAAATCCTTCTCGATGTCGAGTTCTCGGGACAGATGCAAGGAAAGCGCAATCGTTGCTGGGCTTTGGGCGATCCCCACGGAGAGAAGCAGGTCCCTGGCCTCAGCCGCGTCCCCGCGCCGATTGGCGAGAATGGCCATCAGAAGAAGCGTGTCGTTGGCTTCACGGGGGAGACGGCCAAGCATGCTTTGACCAGCGTGCGCCTTCAGCAGGATTTCGGCCGCATCGAGGTCTCCGGTCAGGACTTCGATGATCGTTCGCAACGCTCCGCCCTGGCCCGAAAGATCCCCGGCATTCTCGATCGACTCGATGACGGCTTCGGCCTCTGCTTGTCGACCACTCGCAAGAAACGAGACACACAAGAGGGCCTCACCGATGACGGCCCAAGCCGAGCGCACTTGCGAGTCGTCGGCTTGCTGAAGACCGCGTCCCAGCGCATCGATCGCTCGGTCGAATGATCCGGCGTACGAGAACGCGAAGCCTTCGAACGTGTTGATCAAACCAATGGCCTGCCGCCGAGCCTCAGGATCCTCGAACGCAGAGGTGAGCGCCGTGGTCGTGCGAAGCACTTCGAGACCGTCGCTCGGGCTGATGTGGAGCGTGGCGAACCCCTGCCACAAGCCAGCGAGTGGTGCTCCGTACGGGTGGGGAGACTTCCCAAGTTCAGCAAGAACGGCCATCGCCCGCTTGAAGTCGTTGAGCTCAGTGATGATCTTGAAGATCGACAAGTGCCGCAGCGTCACAGCGGCCAGTGGATCGAGCTCATCGAGATGCGGAAGGGCAACATCGATGACGTCCAGAACGCCGTCCGGAAGACCACGCCAGACCGTCCATGCCCCGTGCAAGATCCGAGCCGCGCTGGCCCAATCAGCAAGGCTGACGGCGTGGTCCAGCGCCGCGTTGAGATTTGTCCTCTCCGGGAGCAGAACGCCGGCGCCCTCGTTGGTCACGAACGAAACGATGAATCCCTCGCAACGGCTCCGGTAGTGGGCAAGATGGCGGTCCTTTGCGGACTCAGCCTCCTCGTGAATGTCCAGCATTCGCCGGGCGTAGGCCCGAGTGGTCTCCAGCAATCGAAAGCGGCTGACATCATCGACTCGGTCGCTGACAACGAGCGACTTCGCAATCAACGACTCCATGAGATCAGCCGCATCGCGCCGACTCAGATCGGCAACCACCGCAGCAGCGTCCATGTCGAAGTCACCCGCGAACGCTCCGAGCGCTCGGAACATGGATTGTTCGTCAACATCCAGCAGGTCGTAGCTCCACGCCAGGGTGTCTTCGAGAGTGCGCCGGGCCCGGCGCCGCCGTCCCCCTCGTCGACCGCCGCTGAGCAACTCGAACCGCTCATCGATCCCGGCCAACAGCTCAGCAGACGTCATCACGTTGCTTCGAGCGGCCGCGAGCTCGATGGCCAGAGGCGAACCGTCCAACCGCCGACACAGCTGGGCAATCGTGGTTTGCACGTCCGGTCCGAGCCGGAAGTCAGGGTTCACCTCTGCCGCCCGCTGGGCAAAGAGAAGGACCGCCGCGTTGTCATCGCCTTCGGTGGGAAGTGGGTCGAGGCGGAGCACGCGCTCCCCGTCGATATCAAGAAACTCACGGCTCGTAGCCAGGATCCGAGAAGGGCCGGGGCGACCGAGAACGGCTTCGGCCAACTCGGCACAGGCGTCGGTCAGGTGTTCGCAGTTGTCCAGGATCACAAGCATCTCGACACCGGAGAGGAACGAGGCCACCTGGTCCGTCGGGTCACCGGGGACGAGTCTGAGCTGCAGGGTCGACGCAACCGCCGCGGCGACTTGGCGTTCATCGCTGACGGTGCGCAGATCGATGAACCACACGCCATCACGCCAGTTTGTGAGTTCAGCTTCGCCTACTGCCAGCGCCAGCCGAGTCTTGCCAGCTCCGCCCGCTGCGGTCAGCGTCACGAGTCGCTCCTCGGAGAGTGCATGACGAGTTTGGCCAACGGCAGCATCTCGACCGATCAGGCGGGAGGGGATGATCGGCAAGTTGGTTCGATTCGGCATGACCAGGCGAAGAGGCGGAAAGCTCTCTTCTCCCAACTGGTAGATCTGCACCGGAGCCGGGACATCGCGCAGGTCGTGCACGCCGAGATCGAGTGCGTCGCCGATCTCTTCTTCGGCCGCCAATCGCACTTGCTCGCTGATCAGGATTTGGCCGCCATGACCGGCCGACTCCAGCCGGGCGGTGAGGTTCACGACGGGGCCGAAGTAGTCACCGTCTCGTTCCACGGTCTCTCCGAGATGCAAACCCATGCGAACCCGCAGGGCGGGCCCGGGCCAGGTCGCGCCGGCAAGCGCCTTTTGCGCGTCTCGAGCGGCGAGGACTGCATCAGTCGCACGGCCAAAGGCGACCGAGAAGGAGTCCCCGGCCGTGGTGAACACGTAGCCGCCCCGGGCCTCGCACGCATCGCGCACCAGCGCGTCGTGCACGGCGAGGCTGGCTCCCATTGCCGCTGCATCGGCGGCCCAGAGTTGGGTGCTTCCTTCCACGTCAGTGAAGAGGAAGGTAACCAGGCCCGAGGGTGCAGATTGCTCCGGTGCCGCCAGCGAAGCCATCCGCTGATGTTAGGGGATGTCGCGTCAGCCGCAACCAGCCACAATCAACATCCATTGTGTTTCTCGCCAGTCCGCGCGTTTCGGAGAAGTCAACGGCTGTCAACCGCAGATGTGTCAACCCAAGGAGAGCACGCCGAGCAAGTTTGCGTAGTCGTCCGTCCACACGAGATTGCTTGGTTCGAGCTCAGACCAGCGGTCGGTTGGCTGGAACGAGTTTGACGGATCGAGAACAACCCACGTGGAGGCGAAGGCACCCGTTCGCTCCGCTTCGGCATCGGGCACGAAGCGACGGATGTAGCCATCGGCGCCTAACTCGGAGGCCAGTCCGGAAAGCACCGGCTCCAAATCGAAGTGGCGATTGGTGATGTGAATGGCCACCACGCCGTCCTCGGCCTTCGCCAGGTATCCAGCGACGGCTTCTCTGGTCAGCAGGTGGACGGGAATGGCGTCGGAGCTGAACGCATCCACGATCACGACGTCGTAGGGACCGGCGAGCGCCTCGAGCTCGATCCGACCGTCGCCGACGATCGTCTCGACCTCTGCGTCGGCATCGCTGAGGTAGGTGAAGAGCGACGGGTCACGAGCAATGTCGACGACCTTTGGATCGATCTCGATGAACGTGTAGGTGTCGGCTGCGTTGCCGTACGAGACGAGCTCGCCGGCGCCGAGGCCGATCACGGCAACGTCTTGGCCATCCGTCGCCGGTGTTCCAAGGACATCACCCAGCGGGCCAGCCGGGTGGTAGTAACTCGTGGGCTGATCGGGGCCGTCCGCGAGCTGGCGACCGTGGAGCGTCGTGCCCATGATGAGAAGACGATCTCCGTCGCCGTTCTCTTGCACGGCATAGGTCCCGAAGAAGGATCGATCTCGGTAGATGGCTTGCCCCGACTGGCCGACAACAACTGCAGCGAGGATCAACGCCATCGCTCCGGCCATTGCCTCGCTGCGACCCAACCGGGCATAGGCCACGATCCCGGCGACGCCGTAGACGAGAGCAGCCAGCTGCGGACCAGCCTCGGCGCTGGAGCCCCCGGACTGCAACCAAAACCCGACGGCGATGGCTCCACCGATGGCCAACCATGCCACAGGATGACCCCATGAACGCGACGTGCCGGTCGTGAGAGCAATCGCGGCCACGATGGCCAGTGGGTACTCCCACACTCGATCGAAGATGAGCGGGGCCAGCAGAGCGACCGACGCACCACCGATGACACCACCGGTGGAAACCCAGGAGTAGAACTCGGTGAGGCGGGCCACAGGTGGACGTCCCTCAGCCAGCTTCAGATGGCAGAAGAGGGTGGCCGCGAAGAACCAGCCGAGATGAATGGCGAGTTGCGTGATGAGCAACTGGCCAACGAAGGTGAGCACCAGACCGATGCCGAGAATCCGGGTGGCCGAGCTGGCACCACCAATGAGCTTGGGCGAGGGCCGACCGAAGGCGATCACGAAGGTCAGCAAATAGAGGACCAACGGAACGACCCACAGGAGCGGGAACGAGGCCACATCGGTGGCCAGGTATCGAGTCACACCGAGGAGAAGAGCGCTGGGGAGTGCAGCCAGTCCGATCCACCGACCGCGTTGTGCCCAGCTGATCGATGCTGCCGGTTCGCGCTGTTCACCCGCGGCGGCTTGAGCGTCGGGGTCCTCCGAGGTTGCATCGTGGTCGCTTCCAGCGTTTCGTACCGAGAGAGCGCAGGCGGCAAAGAGTCCGATCAACACCATGTAGGTGATGGCAAACAGACGAGTCTGCGTGGCCAGACCGAGCATCGGTTCGATGACCAAGGGATAGCCGAGCAGGGCCACGATGGAGCCAACGTTGCCAGCGGCATACAGGAAGTAGGGATCGCCAGCATCACGGTGACCGGTGCGAGAGAACCACTTCTGCAGAGTGGGGCTGGCGGTCGACAAGGCAAGGAACGGCAGACCGACCATCAAGGTCAGCACACCGAGGGCGGCGAGGGCCGGGTTGCCCGACGTCAGATCCCATCCGGCCGGCACGGCGAGGGGCAGGACAGCGAGCGGCAGGCACAGCAATCCGAGCTGCACGGCGAGATGTGTGCGGCCTCCGACACGGGTGGAGAGCAGGTGGGCGAGCAGATAGCCAGCGAGGAGGACACCCTGGAAGAACACGAGCGCGGTGTTCCACAGGCCAGCGGAACCGCCCGCCAGCGGAAGAAGGAGACGCCCGACGAGCGGCTGCACGCTGAACACGAGGGTTGAGGCAACGAAGCTCGTGAGCGTGAACAGACTGACCAGAGCTCGATCACGGCCGGCGCTGCGGCGGGGAACGTGAGCCGTCTCCCGACGGCGCTCTTCGAAGGGTCCTTCTTCGGCCACAGCCGGGATGTGATCGGAAGCACGAAGCTCCGGTCCCTCGTCGGCGACCCCATCGAGGTCGATGACATCGTCGGCACGCCGAGCGGCGCGCGCTTCTTGGCGGCGAACTGAAGACACACTTCCCTGTCGGCAGGCGTGAGTCCTGGCTGAACGAGCCGAACGACCTAGTTGTCGCCGGGTTTGTTGGTCTCCAGCCGGCTGCTTTTCGGTTCGTTGTTGCGAGGCCGAGTGTTCCTCGGCCTCGCAATCAGCTCTCGACGAGCGAGCGAACGGTGCTGAGCAGGCGCTCGGTCACCACCGCTTCTTCGGCAAGTCCGTCGACGGTGACCAGCAGGTCTCGCGCTGCGAACCAGTTGAGCACCGGACGAGTCTCTTGCTCGTAGAGCTCAAGGCGACGCCGAATGCCTTCTTCTGTGTCATCGGCTCGACCTCGGGCCTTCATGCGCTCGGTCACTTCCTCGACGGGAACGTCCAGGTCGATCGCGGCGTGCAGCCCGTCGTCGCCCAAAACCATGGCCAGCGCCTCGGCCTGCGCCGTAGTGCGAGGGTAGCCGTCGAGCACAACACCGTTCTCGACGATGTCCTGCTCGGCGAGGCGCTCGCGCACGATGCCGTTCATGATGTCATCGCTGACGAGGTCGCCGGCGTCCATGATCGCCTTGGCCTTCAGGCCCAGTTCGGTTCCAGCGGCAACGGCGCCGCGAAGCACGTCGCCAGTCGACACATGGATCACGCCGAACGTCTCAACGAGACGTACGCACTGCGTGCCCTTGCCGGCACCTTGACGGCCGAAGATCACCAAGCGGATGGGGTTCGACATCGATGACTCCTCGTCATGGACTCGTGGCGGGAAGCGAACACGGTGACAGACGCACCGAAGGGACGCAAGAGTTGGCGGCCAACTGGGCGGGAACACCCATGTCGGCGTGGCCCCCGAGGGCCGGTGAGGGCTACTTCTTCAGGAAGCCTTCGTAGTTGCGGCTCATCAGCTGGGAATCGATCTGCTTCATGACCTCGAGCGAAACGCCCACGCCAATGAGGATCGACACGCCGGAGAAGGCGGTGATGCTGGCGGAACCACCAACGCCGCCGCCGACGAAGCGAGCGAGAGCTGCCGACGGGATGAGGGCGATGGCGGCAAGGAAGAGCGCACCGGGGAACGTGATCCGGTTGAGGATCTTGCCAAGGTGACGTTCGGTCTGCGGTCCGGGGCGGATGCCGGGAACGAAGCCGCCGCTCTTGCGGAGCTCGTCGGCTCGCTTGACCGGGTCGAACGCAATGGAGTTGTAGAAGTAGGCGAAGCCCACGATCAACAGACCGAAGATGAGGATGTAGCCGAGGTTGTCCGGCTGGAAGAGGTTGCTGTTGATGAAGTTGCGGATGTCGTCGCCCCAGGCATCGCCCGGGTCGGTCGGGCCAGTGGAGTTCGTCGGCAACACACCGGTGAGCAGTGTGGGGAGCGAGAGCAGCGAGCTGGCGAAGATGACGGGGATCACGCCGGCCTGGTTGACCTTCAGCGGGATGTAGGTGTTGTTGCCGCCGTACTGGCGGCGTCCTACGACCCGCTTGGCGAAGTTCACGGGGATGCGGCGCTGGCCCTGCTCGACGAACACGATGCCGGCGGTGAGCATGATCAGGAGCAGGAGGCCGATGACGATGCCGATCCAGCCGCGGAGCGCCTGAATCTGGATGCCAACAGAGGGGAGCGTGGAAACGACGGAGGCGAAGATGAGGATCGACATTCCGTTGCCGATGCCCTTCTGGCTGATCATTTCGCCGAGCCACATGAGGACGGCTGTACCGGTGGTCATACACATGACGGCAAGGATCAGGTTGAAGCCACCCTGCGGGAACAGATCAATGGCCACTCCGAAGAAGCCGGCCGGGTTCCGGTTGACGAGGAACACGATGCCCGAGCTCTGGACCAGCGCCAGGATGATGGCGATGTAGCGAGTCCACTGTGTGATCTTGCGTTGACCGGTAGCGCCTTCGGCTTGCCACTGTTCCAGCTTGGGAATGGCGACCGTGAGGATCTGGATGATGATCGAGCTGGTGATGTAGGGGAGGATGCCGAGAGCGAAGAGGCTCATCGACTCGAAGCCGCCGCCGGAGAAGAGGTTCAGGTAGCCGAAGATGCCACCGCCGCCGCCTTCCTGGTCGAACTGGTTGCGAAGCTGCTCGACGGCATCGAGGCTCACGCCCGGCGCCGGGATCTGCACACCCACGCGATAGAGCACGATGATCATCAGCGTGAACAGGATCTTGTTGCGGAGTTCCGGCGTGCGGAACACATTGCGAAGCGTAGACATGGGGCCTCAGGTGTCGAGTTCAATGGTGCGTCCGAGCGCACAGACCGCTAGATGCTAGCCACCCCATCACCATTCCCCGTCGCACCCCGCCCACCGATCGCACGAACGCGCCCGCTTCTGATGAGTAATGGGTGTCTGACCCCAGTTTTCCACCAGCGAAGCGCACCCAAAAGGGTTCGCTGGTGGCCGGGGTTCCAAGGGGCGGAGCCCCTGGCAGGGGCATGAAGGGGACGGAGTCCCCGCTGGGGGTCTCGGTCTGCTGGTGGCTCGCGGGATGCAGGGGCGCAGCCCCGCCGGGAGAGCAACGAGAGGGCAGCGCCCTCTGGTCCTGTGCGACTCGACGAAGTCGTGAGCACAGCAAAAGACAGAAGGCCCCGGCGGAGCCGGGGCCTTCCTACAGAGATTCGCAGGAGTGAGCGCAGCCCCGAGGAACGAGGGGCGAGCACACGAGTGCGACGTGTTACCTGTTCATGTGCTGGTTGCCGGAAGACGGCGGGCGCACGGAGAACGGGAGGTCGAGCTTCTCGGTGCTGCCACCGGCGGCCGTGATGGCTGCTTCGGCGGAGGCGGAGAAGGCGTGGGCCTTGACGGTCACGGCGGAGCTGATTTCGCCCCGTCCGAGCACCTTCACGAGGTTCCCCTTGCCAACGAGGCTGACCTCGTAGAGGCCTTCGGGGGTGACTTCGGTCGCACCGGTGTCAGCCACGTACTCGGCGATGACGTCGAGGTTGATGGCCTGGTATTCAACCCGGAACGGGTTCTGGAAGCCGCGCAGCTTGGGCAGACGCTTCTGGAGCGGCGACTGGCCGCCTTCGAAGCCGAGACGCACGGTGTTGCGTGCGCGCTGACCCTTGGTACCGCGGCCTGCGGTCTTGCCGCCCTTACCGGCGATGCCGCGTGCTTTGCGCTTGCCACGCTTACGTGAGCCCTCTGCGGGCTGAAGATCATGAACCTTCATCAGGCGACCTCGGAGCTTTCTACCGACTCAATCTCGATGAGGTGGGGCACTCGGGAGATCATGCCCCGGAGTACGGGACCGTCTTCGAGCACGTTGGACTTGCCGATGCCACGGAGACCCATGGCGCGGAGCGTGCCACGCTGCTTCGGCTTGCAGCCGATGGTGGAGCGCACCTGTGTGATCTTGACCTGTGCCATTACTTCACCTCAACCGGGTCGGGTGCGGGTCCGCGCTTGGTCTCGTTGTACGCAGCGAGCAGGCCCTTGGGCGTGAACTCTGCGGCGTCGAGACCACGGAGACGAGCGACTTCGTCGGGTCGCTTGAGGCTGGCCAGCGCATCGATCGTGGCGCGAGCCACGTTGATCTGGTTGGCGGAGCCAAGCGACTTGCAGATGACGTCGCGCACGCCAGCCTCTTCGAGGATGGCACGAGCAGCACCACCGGCGATGACACCGGTACCACGAGCGGCCGGCTTGAGCAGCACCCGTCCCGCACCGTTGATACCGATGATGGGGTGGGTGATGGTGCCGCCGGCCATGGCGACGTCGAACATGAGCTTGCGGGCTTCTTCGGTGCCCTTTTGGATGGCCAGGGGAACTTCCTTAGCCTTTCCGTAACCGAGACCGACCTTGCCGTTGCCATCACCGAGCACGACGAGTGCGGTGAAGGCGAAGCGGCGGCCGCCCTTGACGACCTTGGCCACACGGTTGATGGTGATGACGCGTGACTCACGGCCATCATCCCGCTGGTTGCGATCGTTGCGGTTGTTGTTGTTTCCGGCGTTCCGGGGATTGTTATCAGCCATGTTGATCTCCTAGAACTCCAGGCCGGCTTCACGAGCAGCGTCGGCGAGGGCAGCGACCCGGCCGTGGTAGCGGTTGCCACCGCGGTCGAAGACCGCCTTGGTGACACCAGCGGCCTTGGCCCGTTCGGCCACAGCCGTTCCGACAGCGGTGGCACCAGGGATGCTGCCACTGTTGGCTCGGAAGTCCTTTTCGTAGGTCGACGCCGCGGCGAGCGTGGTGCCCGTCTCGTCGTTGATGACCTGGACGCTGATGTGCTTGTTGGATCGGAAGACCGCGAGACGGGGACGCTCGGCGGTGCCGACGACCTTCTTGCGGACTCGGAACTGACGGCGTGCGCGAGCTGCGTGTTGCTTGTTCGTCTTGGAAGCCATCACTTGCCTGCCTTTCCGGCCTTACGGATGACCCGTTCGCCGGCGTAGCGGACGCCCTTGCCCTTGTAGGGCTCGGGCTTGCGGAGATCACGGATCTCGGCGGCGACCTGGCCAACGGCCTGCTTGTCGATACCGATGACCGAGATCTTGGTGGGCTCGGGCACCTCGAAGGTGACGCCGGCCGGGGCCTTGACCGACACCGGGTGGCTGAAGCCGAGGGCGAGATCGAGATGATCGTTGCCCTTGACGGCCGCTCGGTAACCAACGCCGACGATCTCGAGGTTCTTGACGAACCCCTGGCTGACGCCAGTGACCATGTTGTCGACGAGGCTGCGGTTGAGGCCATGAAGGGCCTTGAGCGAGCGTTCCTCGGATGCACGATCCACGGTGATCACGCCGTCCTCAATGGAGGCGGTGATGCCGTCGTGCAGACGGTGGGTGAGCTCACCCTTGGTGCCCTTGACGGTGACGGTCTGTCCGGAGATGGACACGTCGACGCCGGCGGGCACGTTGATGGGGGATTTTCCGATTCGTGACATTCCGGCCTACCAGACGTAGCAGAGGATTTCGCCGCCGACCTTGCCCTTGCGGGCCTCACGGTCGGTCACGAGACCCTTGTTGGTGGACAGCACGGCAACGCCGAGTCCGCCCAGCACTCGGGGGATCTGATCAGAACTCGTGTACACCCGGAGACCGGGCTTGGAGACACGCTTGATGCCGCTGATGACTCGCTCACGCTCGGGCGAGTACTTCATGGCGATGGTGAGAGTGCGTCCGACACCGGACTCGGCGTCCGCTGCGTCGTAGCTGGCGATGTAGCCCTCGGCGAGAAGGACGCCGGCGAGGGCTTCCTTCAGCTTGGAGGACGGCATGGTCACTTCATCGTGCATCGCGATGTTCGCGTTGCGGATGCGAGTGAGCATGTCGGCGATGGGATCGGTCATTGACATGTGATCTCCTCCCCTACCAGCTGGCCTTGGTCACGCCGGGCAGTTCGCCAGCGTGCGCCATCTTGCGGAGACAAACTCGGCAGAGTCCGAACTTGCGGTACACGGCCTTGGGGCGTCCACACACCTTGCAGCGCGTGTAGGCCCGAACCTTGTACTTCGGGGTCTTCTGCTGCTTTTCCTTCAGCGCTTTCTTTGCCATTACTGAGCCTGCCCATCGCGTCGGAACGGGAATGCGAAGGCATCGAGGAGTGCTCGGCCTTCTTCGTTGGTGGTCGCGGTCGTCACGATCGTGATGTCCATGCCTCGGGGCACGTCCACGGTGTCGTAGTCGATCTCGGGGAACATGAGCTGCTCGGTGAGACCGAAGGTGTAGTTGCCCCGACCGTCAAAGGACTTGGGGTTGAGGCCACGGAAGTCACGGATGCGGGGGATGGCGAGCGTCACGAGACGGTCGAAGAACTCCCACATCATGTCGCCCCGAAGGGTGACCTTGGCGCCGATGGCGTTGCCCTCGCGGAGCTTGAAGCTCGCGATCGAGTTCTTGGCCTTGGTGACCACAGGCTTCTGGCCGGTGATCGTGGCCATGTCATCGGTGGCCTTTTCCAGAGACTTGGAGTTCTGGAGCGCTTCACCGACGCCCATGTTCACGACGATCTTCTCGAAGCGAGGGACCATCATGATGTTGGGGAGTTCGAGCTGCTCTTTCAGAGCGGCACGGACTTCGTCGTTGTACTTCGCTTTGAAGCGAGGCATCTCTTTCACCGACGTGCTCATACCTCGGCCTCCGGAATCTCTGCACCTGTGCGCCGGCAGACCCGGATCTTGGTGCCGTCGTCGTTGATCTTGTAGCCGACCTTGGTCGGCTGACCATCGGAGGGGCTGAGGATGGCGACGTTGCTGACGTCCATCTTCATTTCCTTGTCGACGATGCCACCGGGGTCTTCGGCGGACCGAGCCTTGGTGTGGCGCTTTGCGATGTTGTATCCCTCGACGGTGACCTTGCCCTCAGCGGGGAAGGAAGCAGAGATTGTGGACTCGCGTCCCTTGTCCTTGCCAGCGAGGATGCGAACCGAATCGCCCTTACGAATCTTCATCAGAGCACCTCCGGTGCCAGCGACACGATGCGCATGAACTTCTTGTCGCGAAGTTCTCGACCGACCGGGCCGAAGATGCGAGTGCCGCGGGGCTGCTTGGCGTCGTTGATGAGCACGGCCGCGTTCTCGTCGAAGCGGATGTAGCTGCCGTCTGGACGACGCTTCTCCTTCTTGACTCGAACGACGACGCACTTGACGACGTCACCCTTCTTGACTTGAGCGCCGGGAATGGCGTCCTTGACGGTGGCGACGAAGATGTCGCCGATCGAGGCGTAGCGGCGCTTTGAGCCGCCGAGCACCTTGATGCAGAGCACTTCGCGGGCGCCGGAGTTGTCGGCGATGCGAAGGCGTGATTCCTGTTGGATCATCGAGCACGCTCCACGATTTCGAGCAGACGCCAGCGCTTCTTCTTGGAGAGCGGGCGGGTCTCGGCAATGCGTACCAGGTCGCCTTCGTTGAGGGTGTTGTCCTCATCGTGGACGTAGTAGCGAGCCGAGGTCTGCACGGTCTTGTTGTACTGCGGGTGACGAGAGCGGCTGGTCACCTCGACGACAGCGGTCTTGTCCATCTTGGATGAACGGACCACGCCTTCGCGAACCTTGCGCTCATTGCGTGCTGCAGTTTCTGTGGCTTCGTTCGCCATCAGGACTCCTTGCCGGCGAGCTGACGGGCCCGCATTTCGGTGTTGATCCGAGCAACCTGCTTCTTGACCTGCGGGATGCGGGCCGGGCTCTCGAGCTGGCCGGTGGCGAGCTGGAAGCGCAGGTTGAAGAGTTCACGCTTGCCTTCGGCCAGGGCCTCAGCGAGAGCGTCGTCGGATTGCTTCGTGAGATCAGTCTTCTCAGCCATCGAATCCGTCCTCTCGGGTGATGACGCGTGCCTTCACGGGCAGCTTCTGGATGGCGCGGTTCATGGCGGCGTGGGCGATCTCAGGGTCCGGGTAGGACAGCTCAAAGATCACGCGGCCGGGCTTGACCACGGCAACCCAACGCTCCGGGTTGCCCTTGCCGGAACCCATGCGGGTTTCGGCGGGCTTCTCGGTGACGGGCTTGTCGGGGAACACGTTGATCCAGACCTTGCCGCCACGCTTGATGTGACGGGTCATGGCAATACGTGCGGCCTCGATCTGACGGGCGGTGATCCAACCCGGCTCGAGGACCTGAATGCCGTACTCGCCGAACGCCACGGAGGTAGCGCCCTTGGCTTGTCCGGTACGACGACCGCGGTGCTGCTTGCGGTGCTTGACCTTTCGGGGCATCAACATCAGTCGGCGTCTCCGTCTCGGAACTTGTCGTCGCCGGCCTTGTCCTTGAGGGTTGCCTCGATGGCTTCCTCTTCGGCAAGCAGGCGCTCGAACTCGGGGTCAGCTTCTTTGACCAGCGGTGCGGGCTCAGCAACAGCTTCGGGAGCAGCAGCTTCGGCAGCGGGCGCCGGCTTGGCCGGACGACGACTCGAGGACACCACGGGCATGGGCGGCTCGGCAGCACCAGCTGCCTCACCAGCGGCCATGGCCGCTTCCTTGCTCGCCTTGTCGACCGAGGCCTTGTACGGGAGGATGTCGCCCTTGTAGAGGTGCACCTTCACGCCGATGATGCCGGCAGTGGTGTGCGCCTCACGAAGGCCGTAATCGATGTCGGCACGGAGGGTGTGCAGCGGCACACGACCTTCGCGGTACCACTCGGTGCGGCTCATCTCGGCGCCACCGAGGCGGCCCGAGCTCTGGATGCGGATGCCCTTGGCCCCCGCCTTCATCGCGTTCTGCACGGCCCGCTTCATCGCACGGCGGAACGCCATACGACCGACGAGCTGGTCGGCGACACCCTGCGCAATGAGGGCAGCGTCGAGCTCGGGCTGCTTGATCTCGATGATGTTCAGCTTCACACGAGGGTTGCCGGTGATCTTGGTGAGACCATGGCGGAGGCGATCGGCCTCGGAACCCTTGCGGCCAATCACGATGCCCGGACGAGCGGTGTGCACGTCGATCTGGAGCTTGTCACCGGTGCGCTCGACCTCGATACGTGAAATCGCTGCGTTCGGCAGCTGCTTCATGAGGTAGTTGCGGATGGTGTGGTCCTCGAAGAGGAAGTCTCGGTATTCCTGGCGGTCGGCAATCCAGCGCGACTTCCAGTCGGTCGTGACTCCCAGACGGAAACCGTACGGGTTGATCTTCTGGCCCATCAGGCGTCCCCTTCTTCCTCGGCGGCTGCGGCTTCCTTCTTCTGCTGCGATTCGGGCTTCGAGAACCCAGCGGCCTCGGCCGCTGCGTCATCGGCGAACCACACCTCGGCCTTGGTCCGGCCGTAGAAGGGGCTGTCTTCGTTGTGATACAGCTTGGAATCGTCGTTGCCCTTGACCGGGAAGCCCTCAGGCATCTTGTCGGGGTCACCGTCGATGAGTGCGTGGCTGCCATCGCCGTAGGGACTGGTGTCCTCAGCGTTGACTTCGCCGTCTTCGTCCGAGTCCAGCGTGGTCGAGTCGACCTCGGTGTCGGATGTGGCTTCGGTGTCGGTCGCTTCGGCCTCAACAGCTTCAGCTGCGTCGGTCTCAGATGCCTCGACCTCTTCGACCTCGGGGGTCTCGGCCTCAACCTCTTCGACCTCGTCCCCACGGGACTTGGCGACGCGGGCACGGCGGTTGCTGCTGTTTCCAGCGGCGTCGCTACGGCCAGCGGCCTTGTCACGCAAGCGGTCGAGCAGTTCGTCGTCCATACGGCTCACGATCACGGTGACGTGACATGTCTGCTTGTGGATACGACCGGCACGGCCACGGGCACGGGGGCGGAAACGCTTGAGGGTCGGACCCTCATCGGCGTAGCACGCAGAGATGAACAGCTCGTCTGCGGGCACTTCGTCGTTGTGGCCAGCGTTGGCGACAGCGGAGCGAAGGACCTTCTGGATCTCCTTGGCCGCAAGGCGCTCGGAGAAGTGCAGGATCTGTGCTGCGTCGACGACGGACTTGCCACGAACCAGGTCGAGAACGACCCGGGCCTTGGAAGCCGACATACGGAGATAGCGGACCTGGGCGCGGGTGCCCGGACGCTCGTTGGTCTTCGTGCTCATCGGCGACCCGTCTTTTCCTGACCCGCGTGATAGCGGAACGTGCGGGGCGGGCTGAACTCGCCGAGCTTGTGGCCGACCATCGACTCGGTGATGTACACCGGGACGTGCTTGCGACCGTCGTGTACGGCGATCGTGTGGCCGACCATGTCGGGGATGATGGTGGAACGACGAGACCAGGTCTTGATGACCTTCTTCTCGTTCTTCTCGTTCAGTGCATCGACCTTCTTCAAGAGATGGTCGTCGACGAACGGGCCCTTCTTTAGGCTGCGCGGCATTTCCTACCTCCGTCCGCCACGTGTCCGCCTGCGGCGGATGATCTGATCATCTGACTTCTTGCCCTTCTTGCGGGTTCGGCCTTCCGGCTTGCCCCAGGGGGAAACGGGGTGGCGACCACCCGAGGTCTTGCCCTCACCACCACCGTGGGGGTGATCGACAGGGTTCATGGCGACGCCACGAGTCTGGGGGCGTTTGCCCTTCCAGCGAGCTCGACCGGCTTTACCAATCTTGATGAGCTCGTACTCGGAGTTGCCGACTTCGCCGATGGTGGCGACGCAGTCGATGGAGACACGACGCATCTCGGTGCTCGGTAGACGCAAGGTGGCGGTGTTGCCTTCCTTGGCGACCAGCTGCACGCTCGTTCCAGCGGAGCGAGCCATACGGGCGCCACCGCCTTCCTTGAGCTCGACGGCGTGGATGACCGTACCGACGGGGATGAAGCGCATCGGCATGGCGTTGCCGGGCCGGATGTCGGAGCCGCTGCCGGACGACAACACGTCGCCGACGTTGACGCCCTTCGGGGCCAGGATGTAGCGCTTCTCGCCGTCGTGGTAGTGCAGGAGGGCGATGCGACAGTTGCGGTTCGGGTCGTACTCAATCGACGCAACGGTGGCGGGAACGCCGTCCTTGTTGCGACGGAAGTCGATCACGCGGTACCGCTGCTTGTGGCCTCCGCCACGGTGACGAGCGGTCTTGCGACCGTAGTTGTTACGACCACCGGTGGAGGACTGCTTCGTGAGCAGGCTCTTTTCCGGTGAGGTCGTGGTGATCTCAGAGAAGTCCGAGGAGGTCTGGAATCGACGTCCGGGGCTTGTGGGCTTGCGCTTGCGAATGGCCATGGTTCAGATGCCTCAGCTCGAGTAGAGCTCGATCTCGCCCTCGGAGAGGGTGACGATCGCTCGCTTGGTGTCGGTTCGCTTGCTGAAGGTGTTGTTGCGACGGTTGCGCACCCGCTTGCCTTTGCGGTTGAGGGTGTTCACCTTGCTGACCTTCACGCCGTCGAAGATGAACTCGATGGCGTCTTTGATCTCTGGCTTGGAAGCGCTCGGCGCCACGATGAACGTGTACGTGTTGCGCTCTTCGACGGCCAGGTAGGTCTTCTCGGAGACCACGGGCCGGATCACGATGTCGTGCGGATTCTTCATGAGTCACTCCCTGAATCTGCGCTGTCGTCAGCATCGGCTGAGGAGGGCAGCGCATCTTCGGTGAAGACGACGTAGTCGGAAACGAGCACGTCGTAGGTGTTGAGCTGATCCGCAGCGATCGTGTGGACGTGGGGCAGGTTGCGCATGCTCTTCCACGTCTTGTCGCCACGAGCGAACACGGCGAGGACCTTGCCCTCGACACCGAGATCGGACAGTGCGGTCACGGCCGCCTTGGTGCTCGGGGTCTCAATGCCCCAGCTCTCCACGACGATGACCTTGCCGTCGGCTGCCCGGTCGCTGAGGGCCGAGCGCAGCGCGCCGACCTTCATCTTCTTGTTGGTGCGCTCGGAGTAGTCGCGGGGCTTCGGGCCGTGGGCCACGCCGCCACCAACCCAGTGCGGTGCACGGGTGGAGCCTTGACGAGCACGACCGGTGCCCTTCTGCTTCCACGGCTTGGCGCCGCCACCACGAACCTCGGAACGGGTCTTGGTGCTGTGGGTGCCGGCACGCTTGGCGGCCAGTTGAGCGGTGACGACCTGGTGCATGAGGGCCACGTTGGGCTCCACACCGAAGATCGCTTCGTCGAGCTCGACGATGACTTTCTTGACCGACATCAGTTGCTCGCCTTCTCGGAGGCCTTGACGGCGTTGCGGATGATGACCGTGCCACCCTTGGCTCCGGGGACAGCGCCCTTGATGAGCACGAAGTTGTTCTCCGCGTCGGACTGCACGATCTTGAGGTTCTGGGTGGTGACTCGGTCATTACCCATGTGGCCCGCCATCTTGATGCCCTTGAATACTCGGGCGGGCGTGGCGCACTGGCCGATCGAGCCAGGCATGCGGTGGACGAGGTGCGCACCGTGGGTGGCTCGCTGTCCAGCGAAGTTGTGGCGCTTCATGACGCCGGCGAAGCCCTTGCCCTTGCTGGTGCCGATGGCATCAACGGCTTCGCCCGCTTCGAAGGTGTCGGCCGTGATCTCCTGGCCGACCTCGTAGCCGGAAACATCAGCGAGGCGGAGCTCGACGAGTTCGTTGCCGGGGGTCACGCCGTGCTTGGCGAAGTGACCGGCTTCGGGCTTGTTCAGCTTCGAAGGGTCGCGATCACCGACGGTGACCTGGATGGCGGCATAGCCGTCATTCTCGACGCTCTTGATCTGGACGACGCGGCAGGGGGTGACCTTCACAACGGTCACGGGGACGATCTTGTCGTCATCCCACACCTGGGTCATGCCGACCTTCTCGCCGACAATCGCTTTTTTCACAGCAGAACTGTGTGTCATGTCTCTACTTCCGTCAGCGGGCCACCAGATGGCGGCCGTTCACGCAAAAGCTCCGTGCTGTTGGCCGATTCCTCGGAGAGGTCTCGGTGACAGCCGGAGCAGATTCGGTTGTGCCCGGTGGTTTCTGACTGGAGAGCCAGACCTTTCAGGACATCGATTTCCCATGGTCGTTGCCTTGGATCAGAGGGATCGACGGCGCTGTTTCTGGGACTCGGCAAGACTAACGGGACCGCAGACACAATCCTCCTGTGGTTTCGGTCATCTCTTTGCCCGCTTCGTCCGGCTGCTGCCGGGGAAAAGAGAACAGCGGCCCGACCGGAGTCGGACCGCTGCCTGGCCACCCCGTGAGGGATCGGGATGACCCAAATCCAAAGCAAACCGCCGCGGCTGCCCTGGATTTCTCACACGGTCGATGACCGTGCCGCCGCGCGCCGGAGGGCCCGACGCGAGGATGTTGTTGCAACTACGTTACCGAGCGCGCGGGGCGCCGCATGATGAACCGTCAACAAGGTTGACACTTACTTGGCGCTCTCCCCAAACGAAAACGACCGCAGTCCGGGCCAAAAGCCCGGACTGCGATGCAAACGATGTTGCGTTGATCAGCGTGGAGCTAACTACACCATCTGGATCTTGATCTCGATATCGACACCGGCGGGCAACTCGAGACGCTGGAGCGAGTCCACCGTCTTCGGGTTGGGCTCCATGATGTCGATCAGCCGCTTGTGGACACGCATCTCGAAGTGTTCGCGAGAGTCCTTGTCCTTGTGCGGTGACCGGATCACACAGAAGCGATGCTTCTCTGTGGGGAGGGGAATCGGTCCGCGGAACTCTGCATTGGTGCGAGCCACCGTCTCGACGATCTTCTTCGTCGACTGGTCGATGACCTCGTGGTCATAGGCCTTGAGGCGGATGCGAATCTTCTGCTTGGTTGCCATGTGGACAATCCCTACTTGATGATCTTGGTGACTCGGCCAGCGCCGACCGTACGACCACCCTCACGAATGGCGAACCGAAGGCCCTCTTCCATCGCGATCGGGTTGATCAACTCAACCGTCATCTCGGTGTTATCACCAGGCATACACATCTC